>JAFXIS010000063.1 GCA_017532885.1 Alistipes sp.
CTATCGGTAAGCACTGTGCAGCTCTTATCGAGGATGGCGCGACACTTCAGATGGGTATCGGTGCTATTCCTAACGCTGTGTTGGCACAGTTGGGTGGTCACAAGAATTTGGGTATCCACACCGAGATGTTTGCCGACGGCGTGCTTCCATTGGTTGAGGCAGGCGTTATCAATGGCGAGGCGAAGAATATCGACAAGGGTAAGATGGTATCTACCTTCTTGATGGGTTCACAGAAGGTTTACGACTTCATCCACGACAACCCGGGCGTTATGATGATGGATGTGGGCTACACCAACGATCCATTTATCATCGCAAAGAACGACCGCGTAACGGCTATCAACTCGGCTTTGCAGGTGGACCTCACAGGTCAGGTTTGCGCTGACTCACTCGGCCGCAAGTTCTACTCTGGCGTAGGTGGTCAGATTGACTTCATCTATGGTGCTTCACTCTCAAAGGGCGGTAAGGCTATCATCGCTATGCCTTCAATCACAAACAAGGGTATTTCGAAAATTTCGGATGTTTTGACCGAGGGTGCAGGTGTTGTTACAACGCGTAACCACATCCACTGGTTCGTGACAGAGAATGGTGCTGTGGATTTGTATGGCAAGAGCCTTCAGGAGCGTGCGCGCTTGATTATTTCGGTTGCTCACCCCTCTGCACAGGAGGCTTTGGATGAGGCAGCGTTCAACCGCTACGGTAGCCACCACCACTATATTAAGGGATACATGGGTAAGTAATCGTTTAGATGCTTATCGTATGCGTAAAGCCTTCCATTTTTGGAGGGCTTTCCTTTTATCCCTTAATATAGTGGTGGTGGCTGAAGCACCACCTTTTCATATTTACATTCCCTCCAAACCTCCCTTTGACAAAGGGAGGCTTAGGTCGCTACGCTCCGTTTTTAAGGGGTATATGGGTAAGTAGTCGTTTGGATGCTTATCGTATGCGTAAAGCCTTCCATTTTTGGAGGGCTTTTCTTTTATCCCTTAATATAGTGGTGGTGGCTGTGCCACTCTTTGTGTTACCTATCCCCCAAACCCCCTTTCTGTAAAGGGGGCTTTGGTCGCTGCGCTCCGATAATGGAGTTATACCATTGAATACATTATATCAAAAGCTATATGAAGAAATAACGATTTCTTCATATAATCACAAAGGCTTCCTGCGGGAAGCCTTTGTTGCTTTTAATATAGTGGTGGTGAAATTAGGGAAATTAGGGGAATTGAACACTAAACTCCTTAAACTCCCAATTCTCCTTAACCGCCCTAATTTCACCGTTTTTATTGCAATTAATATAATATTTTTTATATTTTTGTAGTTTGCAGAGTCTTTATGGCGACTAATATTGTGTAGATTATATTTACTACTATCCCAAATTGTCGATGAAGGAGTTGGAACAGGAGTTTACGAAGGTGGTGCGAGAGCAGAAAGATACCATTTATATGGTATGCTACATGTTTTCGAAAGACAAAGCCGAGGTGGAGGACCTCTATCAAGAGGTGCTTATAAACCTATGGAAGAGTTTTCCGAAATTTGAGGGTAGGAGTTCTATGCGCACATGGGTGTGGCGCATTGCGCTAAACACCTGCATATCTATCGACCGCAAGAAGCGACGCAGAAAAGACTCCTTGCCGCTGAAGATGGATATCGACCTATATAACGATACCGATAACGACACGCGCCAAATTCAGATGTTACACGAAAGAATTAACCGTTTGGGCGTATTTGACCGAGCAATCATCCTGCTGTGGCTCGAAAATATGAGTTACGAGGAGATTGGCGCAATAGTAGGAATATCCGAGAAGAATGTATCGGTGAGATTAGTAAGAATCAGAGAACAACTTAAAAACATGAAATAGAGATGGGGCAGAATCCGGAAAATATGGAGTTGGAGCAGATGCGAGAACAGCTTACACTTTTGCGTGATAAGTTGCAGCAACAGGAGATAGTGAACGAGAAGGTCATCATGAAATCTGTAAAGAGAGGCGTGCACTCGATAAATCGTCGAGGCATTGTTCATCTTTTAATCGGGATTTTTGCTATACCTTTCTGTTGTACGATTTTTGCGCAGATGCATTTTAGTAGTGATTTTGTCCTTTGGACGGGCATTATGCTTGCAGTATGTGCCGTGGCAACTGCCTATGCACATTTCGGGCTTAACACCATAAATATATCGCGTGATAACCTTGTAAAGGTGGGTATAAGGAGTTTGCGCTTGCGTAAAATCTATAAAGCTTGGTACTATATTGCGGTGCCGATGCTTCTCGTGTGGGGATATTTCCTATATCGGGAATTGACGATTTTAGTGAGCGACACGCAGCAACTGCAAGGGTTGATTATTGCAGCTCTGATTGGTGGTTGCATTGGTGGCGCGATAGGCATTAGAATGCATTTCAAAACCCTGCATGAAGTGGACGAGGTACTGGAGCATATCCATGACCTGATGCAGGACGAGGAGAAGTAATTTTAAGTTTGAACCACCATAAGTACTAATTTAATATGACAGCAGACGAGTGACCGCCGTGAGGCAGCCGCTCGTCGATTTTTTGCTCTTAACAAAAACCTACTCTTAAAATCTTGTTCTTGTCGAAACCGCATTCCCGCTCCACAATGCCCGTTATCACATCGGCAGCGTCGTGCCAGCGATTGGAGTGGTATTCGCGTCGGTATGTTGTCAGGTGAGTGTAGAGCTCGCCCCAGCGTTGCATCCAGCCACGCGGAAAACGAATCATATGTTGTGCTGTTGCCGAGTTGGATAATATTCGCGCCTCCTTGTTGCCGCTTTGATGAAACCACTCGACCTTCACCTTCGGAGCGAGGCGTCGTACGGCGCGTGCAAAACCGCGACCTCCGTTGTTGCTCTCGATAAGCGCCATGCGCACCTTGCTGCGTTTGAGCATATCGGCAACCTCCTGCTCGGTGACCTCCATAGGCTCGCGCGAATAGACCGCATCGGTGATGTAAATAACCCCCGCTTTATCAACGGCATAACATAGCGAGCAGAGGTAGTCATCGCCCATATCTGCCGTGTCGGTATAGTTGGCGTGGGTGATGATATCTTTGGGTAGCGTATCCCACTCCTTGAATCCCTGCCCATAGAGCAAGCCGCCGCGCGACGAAGGACGACCTTGATACATGCTCTCGAAGCGTATGGCATCCAAGCGGCGTTTTGACTCCAAGAGCTTGGCGCTCTGCCTCTCGGGCCAAAGGGCCTCGCCAACTTTTCGGGAGTCAATCTCCGAGGGCTCGGCGGTCATCAAAGCCTCGAAATTCAGTGCAACCCATGTGTCGGGGTCTATATTGTCCAACTCCGCCCAACTCCGAATGTCACATACCGATTCGCGTTGGCGCAGAACGCCAATCAAATCCTCCTCGTGCCAGCGCGTAAAGACTATTAATTCGCGTGAGTTGTTGTGCATGCGGGTCTTTACCACCGAGGTATACCACTCCCAGCAATTCTCACGCACAAGGGGCGAATAAGCCTCCATGGCATCCTTGTAGAGGTCGTCGAGGATAAAACAATCCACCCGGTTGCCTGTAAGAGAGCCTTCGCGTCCCACCGAGAGCAATCCTCCGTCGTGACCTATAATCTCCACCTCGTCAGCTGTGCGTAGGTACTGCGGTGGCTTTCCTCCCTGCTTGATGCGCGTGTCGGGGAATGTGTCTGCGTACTCTTTGCTCTCCAAAATACGCTGTACGCGGCGGTTGAACTTGTTGGCAAGTGACGAGGAGTATGAGGCTATGGCAATGCGCATATCGGGCTCTCTGCCGAGCATATAGGCGGGTAGTAGTGTGCTTGCGCCCATACTCTTGCCGTGCTGTGGAGGCATCGATACCATGAGCCGGCGGATTTTGCCTTGCGCGAAGTACTCCAGCAGGCGGAAATAGACCCGATGAAACTCCTGAAGCTCCAAAAACGGGTATACCTTCATTGCAAACTCCTCGAATGAAGGCGATATGGCAGTTGTGAGTTCTGTTGTGAGTTCTGTTGTGCTCATGGTTACACCTCCTCCAAGTAAGTTGTTAGTTCATTAAACGAGAAGTCGTTTAGAATCTCCTCGCCATCGCCGTTTGCCGTTATGGTGTGGAACTCCCACCACACGGGGATAATATCCTCGATGCTGCTTTTGCCATGTTCGGCGTCAATGTCCTTGCTGCGATATATCACCGCCGATAGCGTCATGCGACATCGAATGTCGTGAAAATCCAACTCAAAAGAGCCCGAATAATAGCCCTTGTTGTCGATTTGTCCCACGAGATGATTTAACACCTCGAGATAAAGTGTTGAAGAAATTTGGTACATATAATATAAGTTTTTGATTGAAAATTTTGAATTTCGAAATAAAACTCTTAACTTTGCGGTACAAAGATATATTCAATAATTGAACTTTTATTCAATTTTGGTTGAAAAATTTTATAATAATTTTTTATAATAAAGTTATGGTGAATAGAGTAAAGCTTATACGCAAGGAGCTTAAAATGACGCAAGAGCAATTGGCTCAGCGACTTGGCATTGGCAAGGCGGCATTGTCGATGATTGAAACGGGTAAGTGCGGACTATCGACTCGTAATAAAAATATCCTTGTTCAAGATTTTAACTTGAATCCCGAGTGGATTGATACGGGCGAGGGTGAAATGTTCAATTCCGAGTCGGATTATACCGCATTTCGTTTGCGTACCGACAAATCGTTGCCTATGCAGAGCGTGCCACTCTATTCGATTGAGGGTACGGCGGGATTGGTGCCTTTGTTTACAAAGCAGGAGGAGCTGAAGCCGGTTAATTACATCCATATCCCAAATTTGCCGAAGTGCGATGGTGCGATATATGTTTCGGGTGACTCGATGTATCCGCTGTTGAAGAGCGGCGATATTGTTTTGTATAAGCAACTGCACAATATCGAAGATGTGTTTTGGGGCGATATGTACCTCTTGTCGATAGACTTGGAGGGCGAGGAGTATATCACTGTGAAGTATATCCAGAAATCGGAGCGTGAGGGATATGTCCGCCTTGTGAGTCAGAATCCGCATCATGCCGATAAGGATATAGAGATTAGTCGTATTCGCGCGTTGGCTCTGATTAAAGCGAGCATTAGAATGAACTCTATCAGATAGGATTTTGGGCTACATTTTTCATATACTCGCCATTGTGACGGCAGCGCTGTGGGGTACAACCTTCATAAGCTCGAAAGTGTTGCTGAACGAGGGGCTCTCGCCGGCTGAGATTATGACATTGCGCTTTGCTGTGGCATATGTGTGTATGCTACCGTTTAAGCGTGGTAAATGGCTGTGTGACAGCTGGAAAGATGAACTGCAAATGGTGCTGTTGGGCATCACGGGAGGCTCTCTGTATTTCCTTTTGGAGAATACGGCGCTGTTATATACTCAAGCCTCGAATGTGGCGATAATTATCGCGGCGACACCTCTGCTTACGACTCTTGCGGTGCATTTTATCAGCCGTCAAGAGAGGGTTGCAACTTCGCTATATCGCTACTCTCTGCTCTCGTTGTTGGGTGTTGCTTTGGTCGTGTTTAATGGCGAATTTATCCTGAAACTCAGCCCGATAGGCGATATCCTTACACTCGGAGCTGCTGTTATGTGGGTGATATATAGTATCGTGGTTTTGCGTCTTCAAGGGCGTTATGACTCGTTGATGATTACCCGAAAGGTCTTTTTCTATGGCGTGCTTACCTTGATTCCATATTTCGCCATAGAGCCATTTTCGGTGGAGTGGAGCCTGCTTGCGCGACCCGTTGTTGTATGGAATATTCTCTACTTGGGAGTTGTGGCGTCGCTGCTGTGTTATTGGGCGTGGAATGTCGTTATCGATAAATTAGGTGCGGTGAGGGCGACTAATTATCTATATATCAATCCAATAGTGGCGCTTATCACCTCGTGGGCGGTACTTGATGAGTGCATCACGCTGTTGGCATTGGTTGGTACGGCGCTAATCTTGGTGGGAGTTTATCTCGCCGAGCGCCGAGAATCTGCCTAACATGGCTCTTTCGGGCAAGAGAGATGCCTGAAAAATAAGAAACGAGGGTGTCCTTTCGGTATACCCTCGTTGCATCTTATAACAGCTCCTCAAGTCGTGCTACCGGAGCAATGTCTAATCCTGAAACCATGCCTTCGCGGTAGCGGTAATATCCTGATATTGCAATCATTGCAGCATTGTCGGTGGTGAACTTTAGGGGCGGTAGGAATGTGCGCCAACCTCGACGACGCCCCGCCTCGCTAATAGCTTCACGAAGTCCTGAATTTGCCGAAACTCCGCCCGCTATGGCGATATCTTTTATACCCAAATGCTTGGACGCCTTGATTAATTTGTCGAGCAGGATGTCGATAATCGTAGCTTGGAGTGATGCGCAGAGGTCGGCTTTGTTTTTCTCTACAAAGTCGGCATCTTCAGCCACCTTGTCGCGAAGCGTGTAGAGGAACGAGGTCTTAAGTCCCGAAAACGAGTAATCATACTCACCCTTTACATGAGGTTTGGCAAATGTAAAGGCCTTGGGGTTACCCTCCTTTGCCAAGCGGTCGATAACGGGGCCACCGGGATAGGGCAGTCCCATGACCTTCGCGCACTTGTCGAATGCTTCGCCTGCGGCATCATCTATCGTTGAACCGATAATCTCCATCTCAAGAGGCGATGAAACCTTTACAATCTGCGTATGTCCGCCACTTACCAACAGGCATAGGAATGGGAAGTCGGGATGCGGTATCTCGCTGTCCGGCAAATCGATAAAGTGCGACAAAATGTGCCCTTGCAGGTGATTTACTTCGACCATCGGGATGTTGTGTGCAATCGACAAACCCTTGGCGAATGATGTGCCGACCAAAAGCGAACCCAATAGTCCCGGGCCGCGTGTGAAGGCTATGGCATCAATCTTGTCGGGGGTTACTCCGGCCTCCTTGAGAGCAGTATCCACTACGGGGATAATATTCTGCTGATGGGCGCGCGAAGCGAGCTCGGGGATTACTCCGCCATACTTAATGTGTACGGCTTGTGATGCAATGACATTCGACAGAAGAGTTGTTCCTCGAAGCACGGCTGCCGAGGTGTCGTCGCATGAAGATTCTATTCCAAGTATGGTTATATCCATATTTTTAGTGGTTTTTTTCTATTTTAATAGAAAAAGTTCTATATTTGTAAGATTTATCATCAAAGTTGTATGGGCAAAGTTACGAAAATATTATTAAAGACGCTATCAGTTGCACTTTTGTTTCTGATATTTTGTCCTATTGCCATTACTTTGGTGGTGGAATTACCTTCGGTTCAGGACTTCCTGATTGGCAAGGCTACATCGCTTGTTAGCAACAAGATTGGCACGCGCATCGAAGTGAAACATCTTCGCGTCGGCGTGTTGGGCGGTGTAACGCTGGATGGCGTATATGTCGAGGACTTTGACCAAGATACGCTGCTCTATGTCGAGCGTCTGCATGTGAATCTGTTGCGTATAAACGACGATGCGACACTTTCGTTGCGTGGGGGTTATGTTCGCAACGGAATGCTTCATATTCATGAGGCGTCGAATGGCGAGATGAACATCAAGCAGGTGGTGGATAGTTTCGTAAATCGAGATAAGGAGCGCAATGGTAATTTCTCGTTAAGCCTTAAAAATATCAATTTAAGCAATTTTGACCTTATCATCGAGCGCCGCGAGCATCGCGAGCCGGAGTATGGGATCGACTATTACGATATGCATATAGAGAATATCTCGGGCGAGGTGGATAACTTGGCGTTGAGGGGCGGTGTTATTGATGGACATATCAGTGACTTTAGTTTTGTTGAGCATACGGGATTCGAAGTAAAGAATTTTACAGGAGATTTCTCGGTCGATAGAGGAAAACTGAGATTCCGCGATATGGATATTATCTCTACGCAGAGCTATATTCATTTGGCGGATTTTGCTCTTTTGGGTGATAGCTGGTCGGAGTATAAGGATTTTATCCATAATGTCAGATTGGAAGGCGAGGTTACGGCAAGTGCTATTTCAACCGACGATATTGCACATTTTGCTCCGCGCCTCTTGCCCTGGCAACTTACGGCTACCGATGTGCAGGCGAGCGTGTCGGGATATGTTTCAGACCTTAAGGTGAATGTCGGGAACTTGAATTTCGGCGAGTCGGGCTCTTTGCAAGGCAATGTGCGATTGCGAGGTCTGCCCGATGTAAAGCGAGGTCGCATGACGCTCGACCTTAAGCATTTGAAGAGTAATGCCGAGGATGCCGTGTCACTTTTGGAGTCAATTGCGGGTATCACTATCAATGGTAAAGCGCTCGATGTGGCGAAGGCGGCGGGACAAATAGTGTTGGCAGGAGAGTTCGATGGCGGTATGAGCCGATTTGAGGGCGATGTCACCGTAACGACCGATGCGGGTGTGGCTGCGTTGAGAGCTTTGCGCACACCCTTGAATGTCGAGAAGGGTCAGAATCCCGTAGCAGCGTTGCAGGCGCATGCCGATTTGCGCCATGTGAAACTTGGACATCTGCTGGCGAGTGAGGTGTTGGGAAATGCTACTTTGTCGGCAGACTTCGATGGTAGGGTATCGCAAGGAGGCGTGTGGGGCGATATTGCTGCACGCGTATTGGATGTGGAGTTCAATGGTTGCGAGTATAAAGATATTGATGTTCGTGGTGATGTCGAAAATAAGAGCTTTACGGGTCATATCATTAGCAAGAATGCTCCGCTTGATGTTGATATAGCCGGTACGGCGAACTTTAATAATCAAAAGCCGCTGTTCGATTTTACGGTAGATTTGAAGGATGCCGATTTGCATGCCATGAATATCAATAAGCGTGATTCGGTGTCGCATCTGTCGTTGCGTGCCAATGTCTATGCTATGGGTAGCAATGTGGATAATCTGAATGGACGAATGGTGGTAAATCGTGGCCGTTATATCTATAATACGGATACACTCGCTTCGTCGATTGTGGAACTTACGGCGCAGAGTGACGAGAATCGCCGCTCGTTGTCGTTAGTGTCGGATTTTGCCGATGCAACATTTACAGGCCCTACGAGCTATGTCGATTTGGCGAAGTATCTTCAGGAGGCGATGCGCAAGTATCTTCCCGGTTTGGCAGATAAGGATGAACGATATGCCGGTAACGATATGGGATATTCGGCATTGTCGCTGAAGGTGAAGGATATTGACCCATTGTTGGATGCCGTTGCTGATGGTTTGGAGTTGGCGCGAGGTACGAAACTCGACTTTACGATGAATCCCGCAACGAACCATCTCATGTTGCGTGCTGAGAGCGATTATATCGAGCGCAAGAAGTGGTTGATTACCAATCTTAATATGAACCTCACAAACCAGAGCGATTCGCTCTCGGTTTATCTCTCTTCGGAGGATTTCTATCTCGGAGCGTTGCATCTGCCGCAGCTCTCGCTTATGGGAGGCGCGAAAAATGACCGCGTGTTGATTACTGCGGGATTGCACTCGGAGGCTAATTCGGATGAGGATTCATTGTCGGGAGTTGTGGGTCTGTTGGCGCAAGTGGAGCAGGATTCCGTAACGCAGCAGCGCCGCTTGGCTGTGGATATTCTGCCTTCGAAACTCTCGACTAATGGTCAGGAGTGGAATATAGCACCAAGTCATATTACAATAGATACGGCTCGTGTCGCGGTAGAAGGATTCTGCATAAACAGTGGCGAGGAGCATCTCGATTTGGATGGTGTGGCTTCGCGCAGTGAGCAGGATTCGCTTACGCTGCGCATGAAGGATTTCAGCCTGAGCCCGCTGACAAATTTTGTGGAGCGCATGGGTTACACCATCGACGGAAGAGGCAATGGCGAGGCTACGATGAAAGCGGTGCTTGCAAAGGGTGTCTTTACTGCCGATATCGCGGTTGATAGCTTGAGGGTGAATCAGCATTCGGTGGCTCCGTTGAAGCTCTCGTCGCGTTGGGATTTACGCCAGCAACGCGCACGCATCTATATGATAAATCGTACTACGCAGGATAGTGTCGTGAGGGGATATTTCTCTCCGGCGAGCGGTCGCTATTATGCCGAGGCGGAGTTGGATAGCCTGCCATTGGTCTTGCTCGACCCTATGCTGACGAGTGTGGTGTCGCAAACCGAGGGCTTGGCTTTTGCCCGCTTGAATATTGCAGGTAAGGGCCGACAGGCTGCGCTTAATGGCGAAATAGATGTGGAGAAGCTCTCAACGATGGTGGATTTTACTCGCGCACGATATTTGGTGCCAAAGGCGCGTATTGAGGTGAAGAATAATCACTTCCTGGCTAATGATATCCGCGTGATGGATACCGAGGGTCATAGTGGCATGTTCGCTATGGATTTGAGTCTGGAGCATTTGAAGAATATCGCATATGATTTCCGTATCACGCCTAAGGAGATGATTGTGCTGAATACCACATCGCAGGACAACGACCTGTTCTATGGTAAGGTCTATGCTTCGGGTGTGGCAACAATTCGAGGCAGTAAGAATGGTACTACGCTTGACATTGTGGGTACTACGGAGGGTAATTCGCAATTCTATATGCCTTTGTCGAGCAAGTCGGATGTGTCGAATGCCGATTTTGTGATTTTCGAGCGCCCCGATATGCAGATTGATACGGCTAATTACCTGTTGCGCAAGAAGATGTTGTTTGAGCGCAGGAATCGTCGCACGACCGCATCGAATAGCAATATGTCGATAAATATTGAGCTTACGGCGCGCCCGAATGTCGAGGTGCAGTTGGTTATCGACCCGACGGTGGGCGATATTATCAAGGCGCGAGGTGAGGGTACACTCAATATGCGTGTTGTGCCGCGTGATAATATCTTCGATATGTATGGTGATTACACCATTACGGAGGGAAGCTATCTCTTTACGCTGCAAAATATCATCAATAAGCTCTTCCTGATTGAGAGCGGCTCTACAATCCAATGGACCGGAGAGCCGATGGATCCGCGACTGAATATTGATGCCGTTTATAAGCTTAAGGCTTCGTTGCAACCGTTGCTGTCGTCTACTACGCTGGATAATATTACGCGCAATGTCCCCGTTGAGTGTATTATTAACCTTACCGAGCAGTTGTCAAATCCGACGGTGATGTTTGATATTAAGGTGCCGAATGCCGATTCCGAGATTCAGAACGCTGTGGCAAACCTTCTGAATAACCAGCAATCTATCGCCACGCAGTTCATGTATCTGTTGGTGAGCGGCTCGTTCTATTCCGACTCCTCGACATCGTCGAATTTCGGTGCTACGGCATCTGCTACGACGGGCTTTGAACTTCTGTCGAATCAGTTGAGTAATTGGCTGTCGAGCGATGATTATAACATCATCCTGCGTTATCGTCCCCGCTCGGAACTTACGAGCGATGAGATTGATATCGGATTCTCGAAGACACTTGTCGAGAATAGGCTGCTCTTGGAGGTTGAGGGTAACTATCTGGTTGATAATAAGATGTCGGCAAATAGCAATATGTCGAACTTTATGGGTGAGGCATATCTCACATGGCTTATCGACCGCGCGGGCAACCTTAAGTTGAAGGGCTTTACGCAGACTATTGACCGCTTTGACGAGAACCAGGGTTTGCAGGAGACAGGTATAGGTATATATTATAAGGAGGACTTCGATAATTTGGCGGATTTGAAGCATCGCATTCGGGACCGATTTATGAGCCGTAAGCGTCGTGCAGCTTTGGAGGCAATGGCTGCGGGCGAGCAGGCAGATAGTGTGATGATGAAGGATGTAAAGAGTCGCCGAAAGAGAAAGTAGAATTCAGAATTCAAAATTGTTTTTGGATGATGGTTGATGCAATTATCTATCAATTTTGAGTTCGGATATATTGAGAGAATGAGAGAATAAAAAAGCGAAAGAAAAACTTAAATAAATAAAACTAAAAATTATGATTACACTTTTACAGGCTGTTGATGCAGCCGCACAACAGGCTACGGAAGTAGCGGATGAGGCTACAAAGATGGGCCTTTGGGAGCTATTCTCAAAGGGTGGATGGTTGATGTGGATACTGCTCTTGTTGGGTGGTATTGCCGTGTTTATCTTCGTGGAGCGTTTTATGGCTATCCGTAAGGCTTCGGGCCTCGACATGAACTTCATGAACCGTATCCGTGACTATATCTCGGATGGCAAGATTCGTGCCGCAGTGGAGCTCTGCCGTAAGACCGACACCCCTATTGCCCGCATGATTGAGAAGGGTATCGAGCGTATCGGCCGCCCGATGAACGATATCCAGACTGCAATCGAGAATGTTGCAAATCTCGAGGTGTCGAAGTTGGAGAATGGCCTTCCGTTCCTTGCTACAATTTCGGGTGGTGCTCCGATGATTGGTTTCTTGGGTACAGTACTCGGTATGGTGCAGACCTTTATGGATATGTCGGCCGCAGGAGGTACTATTGACCTCTCGCTCCTGGCCGGCGGTATGTATGTTGCGATGGTTACAACCGTTGGAGGTTTGGTTGTGGGTATTCCCGCATACTTCGGCTATAACTACCTCGTGGCACGCATCGAGAAACTCGTGTTCCAGATGGAGGCAAACTCTATTGCCTTTATGGATATCTTGAATCAACCTGTAAAGTAACCCGATTATGGCAATTAAAAGAGGTTCAAAAGTAGATAACTCATTCTCGGCATCGTCGATGACCGACTTGATGTTCCTGCTCCTTATCTTTATGATTATAGCCACGACGCTCATCAATCCCAATGCCATAAAGTTGATGCTGCCCAAGAGTGCAAATCAACTCAAAGATAAGGCGATTACCACCGTCTCTATCAAGGATTTGGGAGCCGGGCGTTATCGCTATTATGTAGAGTTGGAGGATGTGGGCTCGCGTGAGGGTGTTGCCCGCACGCTCAAAGCGCGCCTCGCAGGTCAGGAGGAGCCGACCATCTCTCTCCACGCCGACAAAACCGTAGAGTGGGACGAGGTTGTGCAGGTGATGAATATCGCCAAGGATAATGGGTATAAGCTTATAGCGGCCACTCAACCTTAAAAAAATCCTCTATTTGGGCTTTTTCTGCGTTACGCTTGTTCTCAAAATGCTCATTTACTTCGAGTAAACTCCGCTTTTGATAACTTCGCAAGCCTTGAAAAATCCTCAAATATAGCATTTTTTAGATGCTAATGGTTGCTGCGGTTTTGTCACCTGCGAGCAGCCTCAAAATAGCCTCCGTTATAGCATTTTTTTGGGGAAGTGAGCGCAAGCCTTGAAAAATCCTCAAATATAGAATTTTTAACGGCTAATTGGGCTGAGTGTAAAAATACTGCGAGCAGCCTCAAAATTCACTAAACTCACTAAACTCTCTAAATTCTCTAAACGAAATCAGGCGTAAACAAAACGCATAATTTATGAACTACTACGACGAACAAAAATCAAATTCCAAGCTCTATGGAGGAGCGGCTACGGCACTATATGCGATAGTGCTGGGAGCGGCGATGCTATGGATGGATGTCAAGGTTCCGGTGCCTAAGGAGAGTGAAATGCTCGTGATAGAGATTCAGGAGTTAGAGCCCGAGAAGCCTAAGCCTTCAGTAGTAGCGCAAGCTCCGCGTCACGAAAATTTCTCTTCGACAACGCAAAACTCGCAGCAAGTGACAGGCACCGAAGAGCAGACCCGTACGGTGAATAGTCGTGCGATATTCCATAGCAATAAGGGTGGCGTGGATGAGCCGGAGGATGTCGGTAACCCCTATGCAAAGCAGGCGGAGAAAAACGAAGCCAGCGGCAAAGGAGGCGGCCTAAACAGCGTCGGGAATGACCAATTAGACGAGGGACTGAGAGGTCGAGGCTTGATAGGAACGCTCCCCGTGCCGTCGTATCCGGGTAAGGAGAGTGGTAAGATTGTAATTCGCGTTACGGTGGACCAAAGCGGCAGGGTGACGGGTGCGGCATATGAGCCTAAGGGCTCCACATCGTCGGATGCGGCGTTGATTGCTGCAGCTATCGAGGCGGCCAAGCGTGCGCGCTTTACCGAGAGTCGTAGCTTTATGCAGGGTGGTACGATAACCTATAATTTTAGATTGAACTAACTTAACTTTTATGAAGAGTATATTACAATATGTCGTATTGATATCGCTGATTCTATTGTCGTTATCCGTGTCGGCTCAATCGCGGAAAGCGGCAATGGAATTAAAGCAAGGAGCGCAATTAACCTTCATCGACGATGTGTCGTATGACTTTGGTGAGGTGGAGCGTAAGGGCGGCGATTTAATCAAGGTCTTTCGTTTTGTGAATGATGGAGATTCGCCGCTTGTAATCAAGAAGGTTGCCAAGTCGTGTTCGTGTATTACAGCCGATTTCTCGCGAAAACCCGTAAAACCTAACGAAACGGGCGAAATACGCTTGAAATATGAGCCTCACAAAGCCGAGGCGGGAGCTTTTCATAAGGTTGTTCAGATTTATACCAACACCGCGAAAGGCGAGCATCTGATTACGATTCAGGGCAAGTCGGTAGCAAAACGACGCGGAAAGAAGTAATGATTTTAAGATTTCGTTAAGCGAATACTGAAATATTACCTTTTTTCGTTATCTTTGTCAAGATTTAGTAAAAGCTAAATATATTATTAACCATTAAATAACAAAAATTATGTTCAAAGGACATCCTAAAGCGTTGTATGCCTTAGCTCTTGCCAACACAGGTGAGCGTTTCGGTTATTACACTATGCTTGCAGTGTTTGCACTCTTCCTTCGTGCGAACTTCGGTTTGGACGCTGGTACTGCCGGTGCAATCTATTCTACTTTCCTCGGCTTGGTATATTTTATGCCATTGTTCGGTGGTATTTTGGCTGACAAGTTCGGCTATGGTAAGATGGTAACTATCGGTATTACCGTAATGTTTGCCGGTTATCTCTTGCTTTCGTTCCCATTGGGTGGCGATACCGTAGCGATGATTGCTATGCTTGCTGCATTGCTCTTCATCTCGCTTGGTACAGGTCTTTTCAAGGGTAACTTGCAGGTTATGGTGGGTAATCTCTACGACGACCCGAAGTATGCAGACAAGCGTGACTCGGCATTCTCAATCTTCTACATGGCTATCAATATCGGTGCATTGTTTGCTCCTACTGCAGCCGTTAAGATTAAGGAGTGGGCAGAGCTTTCACTCGGCTTCTCGTCAAATGATGCTTACCACTTCTCATTTGCCGTAGCATGTGCTTCGCTTATCCTTTCAATCGCAATTTACTACATCTTCCGTCCTTCGTTCCGCCATGTTGAGGGTGGTAACACTAAGTCGGCAGGTGCTGTGCAGGTTGAGGAGAAGGAGCTCTCTCCCGCGGAGACTAAGCAGCGCGTTATCGCTTTGTGCTTGGTATTTGCCGTTGTAATCTTCTTCTGGATGGCATTCCACCAGAATGGTTTGGCACTTACTTACTTCGCTGACGAGTTCACCGAGAAGACTTCAGAGGGCGTTCAGAGCCTTGCATTTAATGTTTGGAATCTCGTTCTTGTCATTGTTGCCGTATATGCTGCATTCTCATTCTTCCAGAGCGAGGAGCGTAAGACAAAGGCTATCTCTGGCGTAATCGTCTTGGGTGTTGTGGCATACCTTATTTATAAGGCTTTGAATGTTACAGGTTCGGTAGCTGTTAGCGCACCTATCTTCCAGCAGTTTAACCCCTTCTATGTTGTAGCTTTGACTCCTGTATCGTTGGCTATCTTCGGTGCTTTGGCAAAGCGTGGCAAGGAGCCTTCAGCACCTCGTAAGATTGCTTACGGTATGTTGGTTGCAGGTTTGGGCTTTGCGGTTATGGCTATCGGCTCTATGGGCCTTTTGACTCCTAATGAGCAGGCTGCAGCTGTTGAGGCTGGCGCAGATGCTCCATTGGTATCGGCAAATTGGTTGATTTCTACATACCTCGTATTGACTTTCGCGGAGTTGTTGCTCTCGCCTATGGGTATCTCATTTGTATCGAAGGTTGCTCCTCCGAAGCTCAAGGGTATGATGATGGGTGGCTGGTTCGTGGCTACAGCTATCGGTAACATGCTTGTATCGGTAGGTGGTTTCCTTTGGGGCGGTCTTCCATTGTGGTTGGTATGGTCAGTATTTATCGCCCTCTGCATCATCTCGGCACTCTTTATGTTTGCTATGATGAAGCGATTGGAGGCTGCGACAAAGTAAAGATCAAAGATGAAAGTTCAAAGAGCAAAGATTTTTCTTTGCTCTTTTTTTGTAACCGCACAACGAAAAGATGAAAGAGCAAAGATGGTGTCATGCCACCGAGCTAAAAGCGAGGACTGGCATCTCTACCGAAGGGATTAATCCTCACTGCGTGCGGTGGAACGACAAGGTTGGGATTCTCACGCACAACAAGTTGTGCTCAGAATGACGGATTGGCTACCGTATATCGTCGCTCTGAGGGAGCGTGAGCGACCGTGAGAGTCTAATGAAGGGCAAAGAGCAAAGATGAAAGAGCAAAGATAGTGTCATGCCACCGAGCCGAAGGCGAGGATTGGCATCTCTAACGGCTAATTTTATCGGTAGAGATTCCATTCCTCACTGCGTTCGGTGGAATGACAAAATAAAAGATAAAAGAGCAAAGATTTTTCCTCTTTGCTCTTTGAACTTTTCTCTTTGCTCTTTACTTGAACGGAGAATCGGGCTCTTTTGACATTACCCAATAGAAGAGTTTATCGACCAAGCCGGGGGCGAACTTCTTTACGAAGTGTGTCGCGCGACCCTCCGCCTCCATAAGGCAAAGGCGCTTGCGTCGCTTGATGCCGCGAGCTACGATGTGGGCAACCTCTTCGGCAGTCATCATCTTCCCCTCCTCGCGAGGTGTCGAGCCCTGCTGTGAGCCATCGGCTGTGAGTGCCGAGAAACGAACATTCGAAGCCGTAAATCCGGGACAGGCAACCATTACATGCAGACCTTTTTTGAGGTTCTCGATGCGGATAGTCTCAAGGAATCCTGTCATCGCGAACTTCGATGCCGAGTAACCCGTACGCCCGGGCAGACCATGTATTCCTGCAACTGACGAGATACCAACCAGCGAGCCCTTTGACTTCTGCAAGTAGGGCAGGGCGTACTTTGTGCAGTAAACCGTACCCCAAAAGTTTACATCCATCAAGCGGTGCAGAACGCTCAAATCCAAATCGTCGAACAATGCGCGCATCGAGATGCCGGCATTGCAAATCATTACATCTATGCCGCCGAATGATGCGACAGCTTTGTCGATAAGGGCCTTGCAATCCTCCTGTCGGGTGACATCCGTAGCTATCCATGCGGCTTTGCCTCCTGCGGCCTCAATTTCGTTGCATAGAGCCGCCAACTTGTCGGCTTGGCGTGCGCCGAGGACAACCTTTGCGCCCATCTTGGCATATTCGCGAGCCATAGCCTCGCCAATGCCCGAAGATGCTCCGGTGATTACGACCACCTTGTCGTTCAAACACTTTTTCATCGTTATATCGTTTTAATCGTTAATTTCTATCGTAAGAGTGTCGTATGCCAACTCTACACCTTGCGGTAACTTCTCTGCGGATAAGGCGTGCAGGCCTATCTCGTGTGACATGTGGGTCAGATAAGCCCTGCGTGGATTTACTCGCTTAATCAACTCCACAGCCTCCTCGACCGAAAAGTGCGAGTCGTGGGGCTTGAAACGCAGCGCATTTACAATGAGCGTATCTACACCCTTCAACTTCTCGACCTCCTCGTCCGCAATCTGCTTAAAGTCGGTGAGGTATGCCAAGCGCCCTATGCGGTAACCCGTGACCTCGAAGCGTGGGGAGTGGTGACCGCGAATAGGCGTAATCTCGATACCTTTTATATAAAAGGGTGCGTTTTCGTCTATCTCGTGCAACCGCATCTCCGGAACACCCCTATATTTATTCTCCACGAAGGCGTAGTCGTAGTCCTTGCGGATGACCTCGGCAGTGGTTGGCGTAGAGTAGATATCTACGGGGCGAATTGTGGGGTAATCGACGAAGTTGAAAGCCCTCACATCATCCAATCCACCCGTGTGGTCCTTGTGAAAGTGCGTCAGGAGTATGGCGTCAATATGCCTTACGCCCATGCGGAGCATCTGAAAGCGGAAATCGGGACCTGCATCAATTACGATGTTGGTGTCGCCACACTCGACCATCGCCGATGTTCGCAGGCGCTTGTCCCTCTTGTCCTCCGAGCGGCATACCTCGCAGCGGCATCCGATGACCGGCACGCCTTGCGATGTCCCCGTACCAAGAAAAGTCACTCTCATAGCTCTGCTGTTATCGCGTTTAACTCTTCGGCTAAAGCCTTTAACTCCTCGCGTTTTGGGCGACTCAGCTTTCGTACCACCTCGTCGTATGAGTGGTCGATAAGCTCCATCATAAGCCCATCATCAAGCGCCGAGATAATGTGTTGATTCCAATACCTCTTGTTGAAGTGCCACGCAGCATCGATTGCCGCGTAGCGCTCGCGCAGCTCGATGGCTCTATCGGCGTCACACTTTAGGATAAGCATATCGGGCTTTTCGAGCGGCATGCAGGCGAACATCTTGCCCATAACCTTAAAGACCAGCGTCGAGTCGTCAAAGGGGAACTCCTCTGTCGCGGCAGCCTTTTGTAGGCAATACTCTCTTACGCTCTCGATATCCATCGTTTATTGCTTTAATAGTGCCTATATCGCTTTATTCGGGCATGTAACCCGTATCCTCAAAGAGGTTTGAACAGTTTGCCGCCGCCACAGCCAACTCGTCGCAGCGATTGTTCTCAACGGTTGAGGCATGACCCTTGACCCATACAAAGCGGACATTGTGACGACGATAAATCCTCAAAAAACGCATCCACAGGTCGGGATTTTTCTTATCCTTGAAGCGTTTTTGCTCCCAACCGAATACCCAACGCTGATTTACCGCATCGACAACATACTTCGAGTCGGAGTAGATGGTTACATTGCTACCCTCGAATTTCAAAGCCTCCAACGCTACGCACACGGCCATAAGTTCCATACGATTGTTGGTCGTAAGACGATAGCCCGCCGAGAGCTCCTTGCGGTGGGGACCCGAGAGTAGTACAATGCCGTAACCACCCGGCCCCGGGTTACCCAGAGCCGAGCCGTCGGTATATATGGTAATGTCTGGCATTAGTCAAGATTGATTTGAAGATGAAAGATGAAAGAGCAAAGATGAAAGATAGTGATATCTGAAAAAAACTCTTTGCTCTTTACTCTTTGAACTTTACTTCAACGCTTCCATTCGCTCCTTGATGGCTGCAATCTTCGCCTCGGCGTCGGCCTTCTTGGCCTTCTCGTTGGCTACAACCTTCTCGGGTGCTGACGATACAAAACGCTCGTTCGAGAGTTTCTTCATTACGCTTGCAAGGAAGCCCTCGAGGTACGCAAGCTCGTCGGCGAGCTTCTTCATCTCGGCCTCGACATCAATATTCGCGCCCATAGGTACGAAATACTGCGTAGTCTTGACGATGAAAGCATCTGCCGTAGCGTCTTTCTCCTGAACCTCGTCGATAGACTCTAAGTTGCCCATCTTGGCAATTACCGAAGCATACTCCGCGGGGTAGTTCTCGTCGGCGATAACCTTCAATGCAAGGGTATTCTTCTGCGCGATGTTCTTCTGCTTACGCACATTGCGGATACCTGAAATAACCTCCTGCGCCAAAGCAAAGCGCGAGATAAGCTCCTCGCTCACAGCCTCAGCCTTCGGCATCTGGGCGTACATGATTGACTCGCCCTCGGTGCGGGGTGCCAAGTCCTGCCAAATCTCCTCCGTAACGAAGGGCATAAATGGGTGGATAAGGCGCATCAAAAGGTCGAAGTAGTGGCGTGTAGCCTCCATTGTAGCCTTGTCGGTAGGCTGCTGATATGCGGGCTTCACCATCTCCAAGTACCAGCCGCTGAAGTCGTCCCAGAAGAGCTTATAGATACGCATAAACGCCTCCGAAATGCGGTATGATGCAAACAGCTCATCAACCTCGGCAATAGCCTGCGAGAGGATGTGGTGGAACCACTCAACCGACAAACGGTTGTTCTCCGACTGTGCCAAAGCCTCGTCTACCTGCCAGCCACTGATAAGGCGGTAGGCGTTCCAAATCTTATTACCGAAGTTACGGCCCTGCTCGCAGAGTGCCTCGTCGAACATCACATCGTTACCTGCCGAAGATGAGAGCATCATAGCAACGCGCATACCGTCGGCACCATACTTGGCAATCAAATCCAGCGGGTCGGGTGAGTTACCCAACTGCTTCGACATCTTACGGCCCAGCTTATCGCGCACGATACCGGTGAAATATACATTCTTAAATGGCTTCTCGCCGCGATACTCATAACCCGCCATAATCATACGAGCCACCCAGAAGAAGATGATATCGGGGCCCGTAATAAGGTCGTTGGTGGGGTAGTAGTAGCGAATCTGCTCGTTGTCGGGGTTGCGGATGCCGTCGAATACCGAGATAGGCCACAACCATGATGAGAACCATGTGTCGAGTACATCCTCGTCCTGACGAAGGTCGCTTAGCTGAAGCGTTGCGTCGCCCGTTTTCTCGCGTGCCAGCTCCAAAGCCTGCTCGGCGCTCTCGGCAATCACATAGCCGCCCTTTGGCAGATAGTAGGCGGGAATACGCTGACCCCACCATAGCTGGCGCGAGATACACCAATCCTTGATGTTCTCCATCCAGTGGCGGTAGGTGTTCTTATATTTTGCGGGGATGAACTTGATTGAATCCTCCAAAACAGCCTTCGTTGCGGGCTCCGAAATCTCGCTCATCGACATAAACCACTGCATCGAGAGCTTGGGTTCGATAGCCACACCCGTACGCTCCGAGTAACCCACATTGTTAGTGTAGGCCTCGACCTTCTCCATCAATCCTGCAGCCTCCAACTCCTTCTCGATTTGCTTGCGGCACTCGAAACGGTCCACGCCGACATACATGCCGACCTTGTCGTTGATTGTACCGTCGTCGTTGAAAATATCGATGGTCTCGAGGTTGTACTTCTCGCCCAACATATAGTCATTCACATCGTGTGCAGGCGTTACCTTCAAAGCACCCGTACCGAACTCTATATCGACATACTCGTCGCGGATGATAGGCACTGCGCGGCCCACCAACGGCACGATAACCTTCGCACCCTCGGGGATATCCTTATAACGCTCGTCGTTGGGGTTGAGGCAGACTGCCGTATCGCCCAAAATAGTCTCGGGGCGTGTTGTAGCCACAACCAAGTAGCGGTCCGAGCCCTCCAGCTTATAACGCAGGTAGTAGAGCTTGCCCTGCGACTCCTTGTAGATTACCTCCTCGTCCGAGAGGGCAGTCTTTGCCGATGGGTCCCAATTGACCATGCGCACACCGCGGTAAATCTTGCCCTTGTTGTAAAGGTCGCAGAATACCTTGATAACGCTCTGTGTACGAGCCTCATCCATCGTAAAGCAGGTGCGGTCCCAGTCGCACGATGCACCCAACTTACGCAACTGCTGAAGGATGATGCCACCGTGCTTCTCCTTCCACTCCCAGGCGTGTGCCAAAAACTCCTCGCGTGTAAGGTCGGCTTTGTTGATGCCCTCGGCAGCCAACTTTGCCACAACCTTCGCCTCGGTAGCGATAGAAGCGTGGTCGGTACCCGGTACCCAGCAAGCGTTCTTGCCCTGCTGACGCGCACGACGCATCAAAACATCCTGCAAAGTGTTGTTCAACATGTGGCCCATGTGCAACATACCCGTCACATTGGGGGGTGGGATAACTATTGTGTAAGGCTCGCGAGCGTCGGGCTCCGAGTGGAAAAGCTTGTTGTCAATCCAATACTCATACCACTTCGATTCGATATCTTGTGGTGTGTACTTGTCTGCTACCATAATCGTTTTGTGTTATTTGTTTTAATCTATATATTTCATTTTTAGAGTGAATTGCGGCGGCATTTGACCTCCCGCGTGCGCGAGCGTCGTGTGCGTGCGTTAATTCAAGATGCAAATATAATAAAATTCTCTCAATCGCGCGCGCGTCGTCGTCGCTAAACTCCTTAATTTATCTAAATTCCTTAATTTCTTTTGTTGCAGGATTTAACTTGTAGCTGTCATTTCACCGAACGCAAGCGAGGAATGGAATCTCTACCCTATAATTAGCCGTTAGGGATGCCAGTCCTCGCCTTTGGCTCGGTGGCATGACACATCTTTATTCCCGCCCGGCAAGATATTACCGCTGTAATTACCACCGCGCCAGCCCTAATTTTGAATTTTGAACCGACGAACGAAGCAAGCGCAGAGGGCAAATTTATTTGCACTATGCCTTGCAAGAAGGAGGAAACGAGGATTTACTCCTCGTAATTCCCTCCGCCTACTTGCTTTCGTAAGTCACATAAACCAAATACTCGCCTTCGGCAGTGATTGAAAACTCGCCTGCGGGAGCCTCGTTAAGTGTGCCTTGCCACCATCGAGTAAAGTCGTAGATAGAATATGCCAAGCCTTTGGATGACAGATTCTTGGCATTAATATTGAAAAGTGATACTTGAGCACCTCGCACGCACTCAAATCGGTTCTCTCCCGAGCATGGAATAAACACCCCGTAGTCGGTGTAACTCCTAATGTCGGCACCCATTGCGCGATACTCCGCCAGAAGGGCAATATTACCCAAAGTATGGTCGTCGCGCTTGCCCGTAGCACCCACAATCGCTATGCGTCGCTTGCCCTCGGAGAGCAGGTATTTTACAGCCTTTGTCTGGTCGTTGGTCTCCTGGTCGGCATCGTGGATTATGCGCTCGGCAAAGCGTGCGCGATTCTCTGCCGAGAGGGAGTCACCATCGCCTATGATGATGTCGGGCGTGTGACCCTCGGCTATGTAACGGTCAGCACCGCCGTCGCAGCATACGACCATAGGAGCCTGCAAAAGAATATGCAAGGGTCGCAGGGCGGTAGGGTAGTCGCCACCGGCCAAAATTACGGCGTCTATATCTCTATTTTTCAGCATCTTGCTCTGTCATTAGTCGTTTCCACTTGAAGTAACCCGCCACAGCAATCACAGCATAGGCGGCATATAGCACAGCCGTAAAATGCAGCCCCTTGTAGAAGTAAAGCCCCGCCGAGAGGATGTCGACAACGAGCCACACCCACCACTGCTCAATATACTTGCGTGCCAACATATACATTCCCACAATTGAGAGTGCCGATGTAAGGCCGTTAAACCACGCTACATCGCTGTCGGTAAGATAGGTAAGGGCGGCCGTTATCGCCAGCTGCATAACCACATAGAGCGCCGCCATTGCTATCCAGCCGCGAGTGGTAATATGGCTTATTTTCAGCTCCTGAGGCTGCTCCTCTGCCTTGCGGCGGAACGAAAAACCCCACTTCCACGCTGCCCAGCCATAGAGGGCGATGACGAGGTAGTAGATGTTTATGGCGGTGTCGGCATATAGCCCCGCATCGTAATAGACAAAGAGGTAGATGGCGGGCATAACGATGCTGGCAATCCACAAATAGATGCTCGCCCGATACTCCAACCACAGGTATATCACCCCGACTACAACGCCGATAATCTCTAATGCTTCATTCATAATCGTAACAGCTGTTCGACACACAAAGGTAGAAAATAATTGTTGAAATTGTTGTTGTATGCGAAAAAATCATTAACTTTGATAACTCAACAACTTTTTAATACAATTTATCTTATGAAACGATTTCTTTTTGTAGCAGTATTTCTGCTATCTTCTTCGGGCTTATGGGCACAAAACATAGGCGAGTTTTTGGATTACAAAGGCATCAAGCAAGTGCCTCGTTGTGAAATTGTGAGCTCGGCTTTTGAAGCTCTTTTGCACTACTACATCGAATATGAACGCAGCCACTGCACCGAGTACTCCAAAGATTGGATCATCCTAATCAGCAATCGCGTGACGCGACAAGGAAAATATAGGGTCGGAATCTCTGTTTTGGAGTCGCATGTGCACGATAGCTACTTTGTTAACGAATTCTTGTCGGATAAATGCAGTCTGATGTATATGAAATATATGGGGCATAGGGTATATGTCCAGTCGGTTTTTTCGGACGAGATATTTGCCAAAACAGACAGGACAAAAAAGATAAAGTTCAAAGCTGTGATTCATGAATATGATGGCAAAAAACAGAGTGCTTATATTTTATTCTACGATCCTTCGATGACAACGGTGGATTATGATTACAATCCTGACACAAAAGATTTTACCGAAATAGGCCGTTGGCGTGGTGAGGATATTTACAAGAAATAATCGTTCTCTCTTGGAGCAAATAAAATGCCCGTCATTGGTTTGACGGGCATTTCTTTGTAATGTCGGGTGTGCTTACACGAAAATCAGCTGCATAATGATATATACGGGCAGCAATACGATAAGCGAGAAGCGGAACATATAACCAAAGAAGCTCGGCATCTTGACGCCTGCCTGCTCGGCGATAGCCTTAACCATAAAGTTGGGGCCGTTACCAATGTATGTCATAGCACCAAACAATACCGAACCGAGGGCAATGGCACGCAGCAGAGCCTCCGAAATACCTGCCTCCAACGCAATACCTGCCTCCTGTGGCAAGCCCTGTGCCACGGTGTGGAACGCAACGGCTGTGGGTGAGTTGTCGAGGAATGCCGACAGCGTACCCGAACTGTAAAAGAACTGCCACGGAGCTGTAAGACCGAGGTCGGCAGCGTGGGCGTTAAGGTAGATAAGTGCGGGCGTCATCGTGGCGAAGATACCGATAAACAATACGGCAACCTCGGTGATAGGCTCCCACGAAAATTTATTGTCCAAGCGCACCTTCTTGCGTGTTGTGATGAGCGAAAGAATGATAATGGCGCAGAGTACAATCTCTCGCAGGAACTTGATATAGACAGGTGCGTGATGGTCGCCCATCGCGGGGATATACGAGGGGTTGATAAAGGCCACAGCACCGATGATGCCGAGCAGCCATATCATATTTACATAGCCTGACAACGATATGCCCGTATTCTCGCGTACATCGGCCATAATGGCCTCGGTAGCCTCCTTGCGGTAATATATAAAGCGGTCGAGCAGGTAGTAGAGAGTAAGCAGAACCACGCCCGTAAAAATCCACTCGGGCAAAAGACTCATAAACCAGAAGAAATCGGCCCCTCGCAGATACAAAAGGAACAATGGGGGGTCACCCAACGGTGTGAGGATACCTCCGCAGTTGGCTACAAGGGCGATGAACATAAGAATCGTATGCACCTTATATTTGCGCTGCTGATTGACCTCCAATAGAAGACGAATCAAAAGCATTGCTGCGCCCGTAGTGCCGATAAACGACGCCAACAGAAAACCAATAGCCAAAAGGGCGGTGTTGGTTGAGGGGCGTGCCTGAATATCGCCGTGAATGTGGATACCTCCCGTAACGACAAATAGTGCGGTAAGGAGGATGATGAACGGCACATAATCGAACAGCATTTGATGTTCGAGGTTGTGGCCTAAACCATTGGCTACGAGCCAAATACCCGTAGGAATACCAAGTCCGAGGGCGATGTAAAGTTTGTGAAGGTTGCTCTCCCACCACTTCTCTGCAACGATGGGCAGCACAGCGATGCTTGCCAACATCAACGCAAAGGGGATAAGAGCCCAAAGTTCTACTTGTTGCATAATTTTTATTGTCTGTTTGAAATTTGGTGCGAAAATAGTACAAAAAAGTGATATAAAGAAATAATTTCGCCAATAACCACCCTCTTCTGATACTGCGAAGGGTGAGTTTTGCGTTAAGGGTATGTGAAATGCTAATTCGCACAAATTAGGCAAGTTATCAACAATCTACCGACATTGTTATGCGGAGTGGCATTTTTTTCGTACATTTGCAATCGTGAAATAGTGCGACAA
Source organism: Alistipes sp. (assembly GCA_017532885.1). Next base: position 25,716 of record JAFXIS010000063.1, read on the forward strand.
TGCGAAGGGATGGCACCTGGCTTTGTTGGTAGCGGTGCGTTGTTTGGCATATGTCGCATATTTCGGAAGTAAAATATAGACTATGAGTAAGAAAAAAAATATTGATTTATCGGAGTTGGATGCTATGCCCGAGATTTTTGATGGCAAGCATCAGGTTGTACCTATCATCACCGGTGGCGACGATGTTATCGAGGAGGTTAATTTACCTGAGTCGTTGCCTATCCTTTCGTTGCGTAGCTCGGTGCTTTTTCCCGGCGCTATTACGCCTATTACGGTAGGTCGTGAGAAGAGTATAAAGTTGGTGCGCGATGTCAATGCGCAGGGTGGTTTGCTGGGTGCTGTGTTGCAGCGCGAAACAGAGGTTGAAATACCTACACCCGACGATATGTATAAAATCGGCACAGCGGCGCGTATTATCAAGATTTTGGAGATGCCCAACGGTAACCTGACCGTTATTTTGAGCGGTTTGGAGAAGATTGAGGTGGGCGAATATTTGCAGTCGGAGCCCTATTTGAAGGCTGTAGTGCGCACGATTCGCGACTCGCAACCCGACGACAATAATGTGGAGTTTCAGGCTTTGGTGGATTCGGTGCGCGAGGTGTCGCTCAATATAATCAACATCTCGTCGTCGATGCCTAAGGAGGCGGTATTTGCGTTGAAGAATATCGACTCGCCACGCGGTTTGATAAATTTCGTCTGCACGAATATGGACTTCTCGGATGAGGACCGCCAGGCTTTGTTGGAGGCTCCGGGATTGTTGGCTCGTGCCCGCAAGTTGTTGGAGATTTTAGTGCGTGAGCAGCAGATGGCGGAGCTGAAAAACGAGATTCAGGAGAAGGTTAAGCGCGAAATCGACAAGCAGCAGCGCGACTACTATTTGCAGCAGCAGATGCGCACCATTCAGGATGAGTTGGGCGATACTGCCGATGCCGAGATAGAGCAGATGCGCGAGGCGGCAAAGAAGAAGAATTGGTCGAAGGAGGTGGGTGAGATTTTCGAGAAGGAACTCTCGAAGGTTGAGCGATTGAATCCCGCTGTTGCCGAGTACTCGGTTCAGATGACCTATCTGCAACTTATGTTGGAGTTGCCGTGGAACGATGTGACGAAGGATAACCTCGATTTGGAGTGCGCACGCAAGCAGTTGGATGACGACCACTTCGGTCTGGAGGAGGTTAAGGACCGTATTTTGGAGCATTTGGCGGTAATCAAACTGAAAGGTGATTTGAAGTCGCCTATCTTGTGCCTGTATGGCCCTCCGGGAGTAGGTAAGACCTCACTTGGTCGCTCTGTTGCCGAGGCTTTGGGGCGTAAGTTCGGCCGTATCTCGTTGGGTGGTTTGCACGATGAGTCGGAGATTCGCGGTCACCGCCGCACATATATCGGAGCTATGCCGGGCCGTATAATTCAGACTATCAAGCGCTGCGGCTCATCAAATCCGGTGATTATCCTTGATGAGGTTGATAAGATTACCGTGAGCAATCATGGCGACCCGTCGTCGGCTCTGTTGGAGGTGCTGGACCCCGAACAGAATACCACTTTCCACGATAACTACCTCGATACGGAGTACGACCTGTCGAAGGTGTTGTTCATTGCTACGGCAAACGATATCGGCGCTATAAATCCGGCGTTGCGTGACCGTATGGAGATGATTAATATCCCCGGATATATCCTTGAGGATAAGATACATATCGCCTCAGAGCATTTGGTTAAGAAACAGTGTGAGGCTCACGGACTGAAGGAGAGCGATATGATTCTCTCGGCGGAGATTTTAGAGAAAATAATCGCGGACTATACTCGCGAGTCGGGTGTCCGCTCATTGGATAAGCAGATAGCCAAACTCTCGCGTGCGAGGGCTAAGCAGATAGCTTTCGATGAGGCGTTTGCTCCCGAACTCTCGGCTCAGGATATTGAGAAGATTTTGGGTAAGGCGAAGTTCCGTAACGATGAGTACGAAATCGCCGGTATGGTGGGCGTTGTTACGGGCTTGGCTTGGACTGCGGTAGGTGGCGACATCCTATATATCGAGTCGGTTTTGACGCCGGGTAAGGGTGCGCTTAATTTGACGGGTAACTTAGGCGATGTGATGAAGGAGTCGGCAACGATTGCTTACGAGTGGGTGCAGGCGCATCACGAGGAGTTGGGTATTGCTGCCGAAGTGTTTGAGAAGAAGAATCTTAACATCCATGTTCCCGAGGGCGCTGTTCCAAAGGATGGCCCTTCGGCGGGTATTACCATGGTGACCTCGATTGTTTCGACCTTCACAGGCCGCGAGGTTAAGGAGCGAATCGCCATGACGGGAGAGATGACCTTGCGTGGCAGGGTAGCACCTGTGGGTGGCATCAAGGAGAAGATTTTGGCTGCCAAGCGTGCCGGAATAAAGGAGCTTATTCTCTGTGAGGATAACCGCAAGGATGTTGAGGAGATTAAGGCGGAGTATTTGGAAGGTCTCTCGTTCCACTATGTCAAGATGATTGACCAGGTATTAGAGCTGGCGCTGAAATAGTTTGGCGTTTAGATAATAGAAGAAAACTTGCTTGATATGAAACGATTTATTGCAGGGCCCTGCGTTATTGAGTCGGCAGAGTTGCTGGATGCGGTTGCGGCGAAGTTGGCCGAGATAAATGCCCGCTATGGTGTGGATATAATCTTTAAGTCATCGTTCGACAAGGCTAATCGCACCTCGCTCTCGTCGTATCGCGGCGTAGGCTTGGATAAGGGCTTGCAGATGCTCGCGGATGTGAAGTCGAAGTGGGGGCTGAAGCTCTGCACCGACATTCATGAGGCTTTTCAGGCAGCACCTGTGGGCGAAGTTGTCGATCTAGTGCAGATTCCCGCTTTTCTGTGTCGTCAGACCGATTTGATTGTCGCGGCGGCAAAGACGGGTAAAGTTGTCAATATCAAGAAGGCGCAGTTCCTCTCGGGTGAGGATATGCGTTACCCCTATGATAAGGCCCTTAGGTCGGGTGCCGAAGAGGTGTGGCTCACCGAGCGCGGAAATATGTTCGGCTACAATAATTTGGTGGTCGATTTCCGCAATATCTCGGATATGCGAAAAATTGCACCTACGGTCGTGATGGATTGCACCCATAGCGTACAGCGCCCCGGAGGTAGCAACGGTACTACGGGCGGCAATCGCGAATTTGTCCCGGCTATGGCTCAGGCAGCGAAAGCTTTTGGTGCTAACGGATTCTTCTTCGAGGTACATCCCACGCCCGACGAGGCGTTGAGCGACGGAGCCAATATGCTCTATCTGTCGGAGCTGGAGGGGGTAATAAAGAGTTTGCTGTAAAGATGTTATCAAGCTACTGTAAAAGGAAGAAACTATAAAACTTAATATGAGCGCATTAACTTCTCAAGATATACTATCGCTGGCTCGTCACACATTCGAGGTTGAGGCCGAGGCGTTGAACCGCATGGCGGAGAGCGTGAACGAAGATTTCGTCATAGCCGTAGAGCGTATGCTCGCTTGCCGAGGTAAGGTTGTGGTTACAGGTATGGGTAAGTCGGGCCTTGTGGGGCGTAAGATTGCTGCCACGCTGGCAAGCACCGGAACACCGAGCTTCTATATGCATCCGAGTGAGGCATTTCATGGCGACTTGGGTATGATTTCCGAGGAGGATATTGTGCTGGCGCTCTCGTATTCGGGCGAAACCGACGAGGTGCTGAAGATTATACCATTTATACATTCAAATCGCAATCTGCTTATCTCATTGACGGGCAATGAGGAGTCGTCGCTTGCGAAAAATTCGGATATTCACCTCTCGGTAAAAGTCGAGGAGGAGGCTTGCGTGTTGAGGCTTGCTCCGACAACCTCCACTACGGCACAAATCGCTATGGGTGATGCTTTGGCTGTGGCGCTGATGAAGGCGAGGGAGTTTTCGTCGCTCGATTTTGCACGCCTACATCCCGGAGGCTCGCTTGGCCGTAGGTTGCTGCTGCGAGTTAAGGATGTTATGCGTACGCGCAATATGCCTGTGATTGAGGCGGAGTGTGGTGTTTCGGAGATGATACACCAAATAAATAAAGGTGGCGTAGGTCTTGTTGTGATTCAGGACAAGGAGCGCATTCGTGGCGTCGTGACCGATGGCGATGTGCGCCGAGCGATGGATAGCCGTCAGGAGGAGTTCTTCTCGCTTCGGGCGATTGATATGGCGTCGCTTAATCCTAAAGTCATTTCTGCTGATGCCAAGTTGATTGACGCCGAGAAGATGATGACATCGTGCAAGGTAAATGCTCTGCTTGTTGCGGATGACGAGGGCCACTTGGAGGGTATAATTCATATTTATGATATAAAACTTTAGCGCCTATGTGGAGTAAGATTTTATCGCCGCTCAAAATCCGCGTCGAGATAACTATTTTGCTGATATGCTTTGCCGTATCGTTTATATATAGCTTGTCGTTTATTGCAAAGTACGCCGCACCGTGGCAGGAGATTTTCACCTCGCTCGGAAGCGTTGTGGTTGAGTCGCTGCTGATTTATGGACTTATATTGCTGCTGCGCATCGCGTGGCGCATAATGAGCCATTTGAGGCATAAGTAAGATTTCGAAAAATAATCCTTCTGACAATGTATAGTTCCCTGCAAGATTATATCGATGAATTGGAGCGCGAAGGTGAGTTGGTGCGCATCAAGACGCGTGTCGATACCCGCTTTGAGATTGCCGAGATAACAGACCGTATGGCGAAGAGCGAGGGCGGAGGAAAAGCCCTGCTGTTTGAAAATACGGGTACGGAATTCCCCGTCGTGACGAATATGATGGGCTCGAAACGCAGGATGGCTATGGCTTTGGGCGTGAATAGCTTGGAGGAGATAGGCGACATAATCTCTGCGCTGCTTGGCGATGCTCTTTCGCCAAAAGCTACGCTGTGGGAGAAGATGAAGATGCTGCCACTTCTGGCCGATGTGGCGAAGTGGTTTCCGCAGAGTGTTTCGGGGCGTGGCGAGTGTCAGCAGGTGGTGTGGCAGGGCGAGGATGCCGATTTGGAGCGTCTGCCGCTGCTCACATCGTGGGAGTCGGATGGCGGAGCGTTCGTTACGCTGCCTATGGTCAATACTTTAGACCCCGATACGGGTGTGCGTAATGTGGGAATGTACCGCATGCAGCGTTTCGATGGGCATACAACGGGTATGCATTGGCATGTGCATAAAACCGGAGCACGCCATTATGACGGCTATAAGCGACAGGGAAGGCGTATGCCGGTGGTGGTTACATTGGGTGGCGACCCCGCATATACTTTTGCCGCTACAGCTCCTATGCCCGACAATATGGACGAATATCTGTTGGCGGGATTCCTGCGCCGTAAGCCTGTCAGGTTGGTTAAGGCTCTGACTTGCGATATACGTATTCCATCGGATTGCGACTTTGTAATTGAGGGATATGTAGACCCTGCTGAAGATAAGGTCTTGGAGGGCGATTTTGGCGACCATACGGGCTTTTATTCGTTGAAGGATTACTATCCAAAATTCCATATAACCTGCATTACACATCGCCGTAATGCGATTTATCCCGCTACGGTCGTGGGTGTACCTCCGCAGGAGGATGCCTATATCTCGGAGGCTACCGAGAAGATTTTCTTGGCGCCGATTCGCTTGGCGGTGCAGCCTGAAGTGCGGGATTTGTTTATGCCCGTTGAGGGTACATCGCATAATATTGCTGCGGTGAGTATTGAACAGCGCTATCTGGGTCAGGCCCAGAAAGTTGCGCAGTCGCTGTGGGGTGCAGGACAGATGATGTTCAATAAATATCTGTTGGTGGCTTCGGCCAATGAAAATATCCGCTCGTATAAGACATTGGGTCGCCTGTTGCGCCGTATAGATACAAAGCGCGATATTGTGCGTGCTGAGGGTATTTTTGATGTTTTGGACCACGCTACGGCTACTTGTGGCTATGGTGGTAAGTTGGCATTTGACTTGACAAATGTTCGCTCGGAAGAGCATGTAGAACCTATTGCGGAGCCTTGCGGAGTTGAACCTGCGGGTGGTGTGCAGCTCTTTATGACGCAGTTTGTCGAGGAGTATGGTTTGTTGGTGCTGTTCGCGGCGAAGGAACGCCCCGTAGAGGTCGATGTTGAGGAGTATTTGCGTCATAATAATATTGTCGGCATGAAGTATGTCGCACTGTTTGACAATGCTGCGGCAGGGACGATGCGTCCGAGTGATTTGTTGTGGTTGGCGGCGGCAAATACCGACCCTCGCAGGGATGTTGTCTTGTTGTCGGGTGGGGAACTTCTGTTCGATGCGCGTAGCAAGCAACCCGGAGTGGAGGGTAACCCGAAGCGCTTTCCGAATGTGGTGATGTCGTCTGTCGATACGATTCATATGGTGGATGAGCGCTGGGCAGAGTATGGCTTGGGAGAAAAGATAGAATCTCCCTCGCGTCGTTATCGAAAATTGTGGCTTTCGGCGAAGGCTGAGTGGTAAATCTCTAAAAAAAATAATTGTGTTATGAGCATATTCTCAAAGGAGGAACGGCGTGGATTGTTGTGGATTATACCTTTGGGAGTAGTGGCTCTGCTGCTCGCGGCGTTGGTGGAGCGTGTGGACTCTTTTCCGCAGCCTGTTGCGGAGCATGTTGCGCAAGCTGACGAGACTGAGATGAACGCGGATTCGATTAAGGTGGATGCCGCAGGGTTGAAACCATTTAACCCCAATACATTTGAATATGAGGAGCTACGCGCAGCCGGAGTGTCGGTTGAGGTGGCTGTGGGTATTGTCAGGTGGCGCAAGTATGGTAAGGTCTATCGCATAAAGGAGGATTTGGCTCTGGTGAATGGCGTGAATGACTCGATATATGCTGCGTTGAAGCCCTATATTGTGATAGATGACTCTGTTGCGGCTCGCCCGAAGTATGAGAAGCGAGAGTATAGAAGGTCGGGTGATGCCGCCGGAGGATTTGATACCACTAAGTATACCAAGCGCCGTCGTGAGGTTGTGGAGTTGCAACCATTTATGATAGATACCGCCTCGGCGCGTTATCTCTATTTGCTGGGCTTTTCGCGTCGCCAAGCCGAGGTTATCGAACGCTATGTGAAGATGCTGGGAGGCCTGCGCAGTGAGGAGGAGTTGCGCGATTGTTATGTCATAAGCGATAGTATGGCGGAGCGTATTTTGCCATATGTGATATTTCGGCAGAGGAAAGAGTTGAAGCCCGAAGAGCGCGGCTTGGTCGATATAAATACGGCAGATACGATAATGTTGCAGAGCGTTTACGGCATCGGAGCGAAGAGTGCTGCGCATATTGTTCGTTACCGCGAATTACTCGGCGGATACCACTCTGTGGAGCAACTTCGCGAGCTAAAATGCGTAACATCGGAGAATTATGCGAGATTTTTTGATAAAATTTGCTGTGATAGTTGCAAAATATCAAAAATTGATATTAACTTTGCGGACCCAAAGAGCTTGATACGACATCCGTATATCTCGTTGCAGGCTTTGAGGCGTATTGTAAAACATCGACAATTGAAAGGAGGTTGGAGTAGAATCGAAGAGATGGTAGATGATGACATATTAACCGAGGAGGAGGCAAAGAGATTGGCTCCCTATCTTCGATTTAGGCTTCGTGCCACCGAGAAAGAGTCGAGCGAAGAGTTGCCGAGCGTGTCAAGGACAAAGCGGCAAAAAGAGCGAAAGGGTAAGGATACACCTCAAGAATCCAAAAAAATGAATAAGAATAACAATTAAAAAAAAGAATAGAATTATGATTATCATGCCAGTTAAGGAGGGCGAGAATATCGAAAGAGCTCTCAAGAAGTTTAAGCGTAAGTACGAGCGTACAGGTGTTTTGAAGGAGTTGCGTCGTCGTCAGTATTTCACAAAGCCTTCAATCGCAAAGCGCGAGGCTATGCAGCGTGCTATCTATGTTGAGCACACTTACCGTCAGGAGGAGTAAGCTTAAACTTTAGCTGTAATTAATAGAGATGCAAGGTCCATTCGGATTTTGCATCTTCTTTTTTTGTGTCAGAGGAGCAATTTTTATTGCAGATAAGAATTTCATATTTTGCAAAAAAGTTCGTAACTTTACGCGATTTTATATGTAACAACAATGTTGGTAGAGGTAATTTCAAAATATCTGCTTTCGAATAAGCGCCTGGTGGTACCTAACCTTGGTACTTTTATCGTCAAAAAAACGGGAGAAAATGTGCTGTTTTCAAACCTCATAAAGAGCGATGATGGTGTGTTGCGTCGTCTGCTTGTTGAGGCGGGTATCTCGGAGTTGGAGGCTGCGGGGCTTATTGATAGATTTGTCTTTGAGGTAAATTACCGCTTACAGAACGAAGGCCGTTGCGCTATTGATGGTTTTGGAACATTCGCTTCGGGAGCCAATGGTTCGATAGCCTTTGAATATAATACTTTGGCTGTGGGTGAAAACCTCGAAGGAAATATTCCGGAGCGTAGGGCGCAAGAGGCGGCGGTTAAAACCGAGGAGTCTTCGCATGTCTATACCGAGGAGAAGAAGGTGGAGAATACAGTGTTGCGCGGTGCGGATGATGCTGCCGAGCAGAAACAGCCGATGAATGCTGAGCAGAAGGATGTAACAAGAGTTCAAGCAGAGGTAACAGAATCATCTGAGGCAATAAGAAATACAGATGTTGCGTCTGTAACCCAAACCGAGGTTAAAAATCGTAATAAAGTGTCAAATGCGGCTGCTATCTATGGCGATAGCGTGGAGGCTTCGCGTAAGGTGCGCCCCGAAAAGTATGCCAAAGGTTTGCGTTATGGTAAGGGCCATAAGGTCGTTACGGGTCGTGAATCAGCTACCGCACGACGCTCAAGCAAGGGCGATATCATTATCAAGATTGCCATGTTTGTGGCAGCGTTGGCTATCATGGCTTTGATGTATGGATTGTATAACGATTGGCAGGCAGGTAAGATTGACCTCTTTGGAGGTGGCGAGCAGACCTCGCAAATCGGTGCTGTGAATGATATCTTTGAGGATGTTCCCGATGAAATGGGCGGTATGCGCAATCCCGATTTAGACTATATCACCCCCAAAGAATAATTGACGAGTAATATGACGGACAATCAAGAAATAATGGGCGTAAAACAACGCTATGGCATCATCGGTAACAGCGAGGCGATGAATCGTGCGTTGGGTATCGCGTTGCGCGTTGCTCCCACTGATTTGTCGGTACTTGTTACGGGCGAAAGCGGTGTGGGTAAGGAGTTTTTCCCGAAGATTATCCACGATTTCTCGGCGCGTAAGCATGCGAAATATATCGCAGTGAACTGTGGTGCAATACCCGAAGGTACAATCGACTCGGAACTGTTTGGTCACGAGAAGGGCTCGTTTACGGGTGCTACCGAGGCGCGCAAGGGCTATTTTGAGGAGGCTGACGGAGGTACTTTATTCTTGGATGAGGTGGGTGAGTTGCCGCTCTCTACGCAGGTGCGTCTGCTCAGAGTGCTTCAGTCGGGAGAGTTTATCCGCGTAGGTTCGGCGCGAGTACAAAAGACCAATGTGCGTGTCGTGGCGGCTACGAATAACGATTTGCAGAAGGCTATCGAGCAGGGTCGTTTCCGCGAAGATTTATATTATCGCCTGAATACTGTGCCTATCGTTGTGCCGTCGTTGCGAGAGCGCAAGGAGGATATACCTCTGCTGTTCCGTAAGTTTGCTGCGGATGTTGCCGTGCAATATAAGATGCCTGCGGTGCAGTTGGACGATGAGGCGCGTGTGATGCTTCAGAATCATTATTGGCGAGGAAATATTCGCCAGCTGAAGAATGTTGCCGAGCAGATTTCAGCCTTGGAGAAGAGCCGTTTGATTACCGCCGATGTGTTGTCGCAATATCTTATGCCCCAGCAGTCATCTGCCCCTGCTATGCACTCAAATGCAATGTCGGGCGATGATTTTTCGACCGAGCGCGAGTTGCTGTATAAGATTCTGTTCGATATGCGCAGCGATATCAACGACCTGAAGCGTATGTTGGGCGAGTTGATGCGTCGCGGAGAGTCGCCTATGGCTCAGTCGCCATCGTCGGAGGTGTTCGGATTGCTCCCCTCGGGCGTGTCGAAGAACAATGAGCAGGATGAGGTTGTGGATTATGCCGAGAGCGAGGAGGTTGTGGAGTTGCCGCATCGTGAACCCACAAAGGCAGATATGCAACGCGAGCAGATTCTGCGCGCTCTAAGGAATAATGGCGGGCGTAGGCGTGATGCTGCGCGAGAGTTGTTCCTCTCGGAGCGCACGCTCTATCGTCGTATGAAGGATTTGGGTATTACGGATGATGATTTTTAGTGAGAAAGTTTGATAGAGGATAAATCATGAATAGAGTAGTTCATTATATTTTTGCCGTGACTGTGCTTCTGGGTAGTGTTTTGCTCTCGGGTTGCATCTTTATGAAGGGTGGTTATTCGTTCTCGGGTGCAAGTATTCCGGAGGCGGCAAAAACCTTTAGTGTGGCATATTTCCCGAATAATGCCCCTATGGTGTCGCCAACTCTGAGTACCACATTCGTTGAGGCATTGAAGGATAAGTTCTCGCGTCAGACCAAGTTGCAGTTGGTCGAGGAGGGTGGTGACTTCGCATTCGAGGGCGAGATTATCGGTTACTCTTCGGTTACGGCTTCGGTGTCGAGCGACGATTACGCGTTGTTGAACCGCTTGACCATCACGGTGAAGGTGAATTTTACGAATGTCGTAAATCCCGATGATTCGTTTAATCAGACCTTTAAGGCTTATACCGATTATGACTCTACGACGCTTCTGACCGAGATTCAGTCGGAGCTGGATGCCGAGATTGTAGAGCAGTTGGTACATGATATTTTCCAGGCTGCAGCGTCGAATTGGTAATGGAAAGGGCGATTATGGGTACTGAAGTACAGAAAAAGAGTGACGAGATTTTAGTCGCTGCCGAGGAGATTGCCGAATTGCTGGTGTCGGAGCGTTGGGGTAGCGATAAGCAAAACGATAAGGCGAAGGCTGCGTTGCGTGCGGAGATTGCGGAATTGTTATCCCGCCCGGAATTGGAGTTGAAAAAAATTGATATCGAAAAACTTACCGAAATTTCGTCGGAAGATATTATCGAGAGATTTCTCAAAAAAGACAATTTACGCATTACGGTAAATGAAAGTGCTGATATTGAGGAGGTTGTGACTTCGGCGGAGTTTGACGATGATGACGATATTGTGAGTGAGGAATTGGCGGAAGTCTATCTTCAGCAGGGACTTAAAGACGAGGCAAAAGCAACTTATCGTAAATTAAGTTTGCTAAATCCCGAAAAAAGTATTTACTTTGCAGAACTTATTGCGAAAATCGAAAGTAATAATTAAAAATAGTATAGGATTATGTTATATTCAATTTGTATCGGATTGATTTTGGTGGCAAGCATCTTGCTTATTTTGGCTGTGTTGGTGCAGAGCCCCAAGAGTGGTATGGCTGCAAACTTTGGTGCAGCAAATCAGGTTATGGGTGTGCGTGACTCTGCCAATGCTTTGGAGAAGATTACTTGGTGGTTGGCAGGTATCATCGTAGTGTTGAGCCTCGTGGCTACAGTTTCAATGGAGAGCGAGATGACAAGCGGTGCAAATGCATTGCAGAAGGATGCTGACGCTTTGTTGGAGAAGGTTGCAACCGAGCAGGCTGCAATGCCTCAGGCTGAGATTCCTGCAGAGGCAGAGACAGAGGCTGTGGCTGAGTAAGCATTACAAATCGAAGTTATGACGGGTTATCCTTTTGTGGGGTAACCCGTTTTTGTTTTCTGTATGTCGATTTGGTGTAAAGAATTTAAGCCTTGAATCCCTTCTTGTTATACAACTTCTGACATAGAAAGGGCCTGCTCCAAATTTATTGGACAGGCCCGTGTATTGCTATGTGGTTGAATGGTGATAGCTGGGCAGGACTATGGCTGGGGTGACCAACCATAGCCCTGTCGTTTACATTGTAAAGGAAATGCCGAGGAAGTATGTGCGAGGCATCGTTGGTCCGAAGATATATACCGAGTCGCGGTTTGGACCGTAGTCAATATCATTTTGGAAACTGTCGAATATATTCTTTACACCGCCATTAATCTCCAGAGCAACCGCTTGTGAGAGTTGAAAACGATAAGCCAAACGCATACCTATATCCCAGAATGAAGGGGTCTGCTCGGTGCGGTTCTGCTCAATCCAACCTGCATTATGCTGCACAAGCATCGGGCCTGTGTATGTGCCAAATAGCGAAGCCTTGAATTTATCGGTTATGTAACCAATTGCATTTAGGTAGCCGTAATGGTCGGGAGTGCGGAACATTCTGCGCTCTGCGGCTACATCGTCGGCCCATAGCTCTGGCTCGTTGTAGTGACTACGCTGGAAAGTGTAACCCGCCTGTATCTCAAATATGTCGGGAATACCCAACTTAATCTCAGCGGTTAAACCTCTTACCTTTGCTCCCGAGGCATTGTAGCGTGTTTGGATAATGTAGCCGGCTTCGTTCTCTCCGGTGCGTGCAAGTGCGAAAACATCATCCAAAATGGTGTAGAATCCCTCTACGAGAAGGTTTGCTTGCAAACGCCCGAAGTTGTGATATAGGTCGGTAGAGAAACTGAAACTATGAGAATATTCAGGCTTTAGGTTGGGGTCTAATTCGATAATTGAAGACTGATTATTTACAGCGTCAATATGCAAATCTTCATCAAAAGCCTGTGGCGCACGATAACCACTTGAATAGCTCAAACGCAAACCTATATCCTCTATGGGGCTGTATCGCAGATTGGCTCGTGGCGAGAATATCGGATTATTCATCATATTATGCTTGTCAAGACGACCGCCGATGATGAGGTTTACCTTCTCGCTTTGCCACTCATTCTGAATAAAAACACCTGCCGTACGCACCGTCTGTTCGATAGAACGGTCGAAAGCTATCGAATGGTCGCTCAAATCGTTATATGTGAATTCAAGACCCGCGGTAAGCGTTGCCGGCATAAACAGACATTTATTAAACTTGTAGTTGTATTGCGTTCCGGCAACCAGCGTTATATCGTGTGTCTGACCATAGGCGTTGGGGTCTTTGCCTGTACCATAATAGCTGTCACGAGATATACCCTGCATTGAGGTGTGAATGTTGAATGAGTGACGGTAATCGGGTGAGAGATATTGGAAATTCAGACTACCGCCATTAATCTTATGTTTTACATCCTCGGCAATCTCTGCCATATGTGGAGGTAGGTTTATCTGGTCGCCACCTCGGCGCGCCTCGCTGATGTGGTGGTATTCGGCTGTAAGTTTTGAGTATGTTGAGGTCTTGTAATATCCGCGAAAGCCAATAGTTTCGGATTCCATCATTGTAATATCAGTAAAGCCATCGTCGTTGCGGTCGTAGGCATCGCGGTCCTTGACCATGCCAAAAAGATATACACCGGCACGATTGTCGTCCGATACAAACGAGCCGTTGAGAGAGGTGTTGAATTCGGTGTCGCCGCTCTCCATAATATTTGTCGTGTGCGACATAGTAAAAGAGTTGCGCAGTGGCTCCTTTGTAATGATGTTTACCACTCCGCCAATGGCGTTTGAGCCAAACAGGGCAGAACCTCCACCACGAATAACCTCTACGCGTTCAATCATGGCTACGGGCAGCTGCTCAACGCCATATACTCCTGCAAGAGAACTGAAAATAGGATTTGAGTCGAGTAGAATTTGTGAGTATTGACCCTCCAATCCGTTTATGCGAAGCTGTACTGCTCCGCAGTTACCGCAGGTGTTCTCTATGCGTAAACCGGGCTGAAAACGCATTGATTCGGCGAGATTGCTCGATGCTGTATTCTCAAAAAGTTTGGCAGATGCTACATTTACGATTGTTGCGCTACTCTTTTTGTTTGTCTCGTTGCGCGTTGCTGATACCACAACTGCATCCATCAAGAGTATTTCCTCTTGCAGGATGAAGTTAAGTTCTATGCTCTTGTTGCGAATGATTTCGACCTCCATCTCATCACTCTTATAGCCCACGGCTTCGGCAACGAGGATATGTTTGCCTATCGGTAGGTTTTTTAGAAAGAAGTGTCCCGAGGCATCGGCAACCGTTCCGATAGTTGTGCCTTTGACTGAAATTGTGACAAACGGAATATGCTCGTTTGTTTTAGCGTCTATTATATGTCCGTGTATGTTGGCATCGCTATAACGACGAGGCTCGATTGTGGAGGAGCCTTCAGTTGTGGGGTAGGTAATAGGTGTAGCAAAGATATTGCCGCAGAGGATGATGGCGGCAGCCATCGATACAAAATGTCTGATATTCATTATTATTATTATTTAAGTTATGGTTATACATTCACAGACGATGAGCCTTCAAGGCGACTCGTCGCATTATATAGCCTTTTCCCTTGAAGGCTGTTGGTGTGGATGTTAAGCCATAACAGGAGGGGCGCGCAGTGAGTGATAGAGCGTGCTGAAATGTGAAATGTAACTGCACTCGCGCTGATAGAAAATATCTACAAATGGAATATATGTGGATATTACACTGCTTAAACAAAACTCTTCGCTATTGAATATCGATAGCTGATGAATGATGTTGAATTGTTGCGTTGAGTGGCTGTGATTCGGAGCATCCTTCGTGCCGGAATAGATATGGGAGTGTGCAATCTTTACTCCATCTATGGTGTGATAGTGTGTAAAGAGATAGATGTTGCCAATATACAGCAAAAATGTAAGTAGCAATGTAGCAACTATATATTGGCGATATTTTCTAAAAAACTTTCCCATTTGCAGTGGCAAAGATAATGATTTTTATTATTAAATAAACTTAATAATGGCAAAATAGCTACAAAATGGGATATTTACATTTGGCTAATAATGTATTTCTGTGATAAAAAAGAGGCTGTCGCAACACTATTTGTTGGACAGCCTCCATAATATTATTTGTGAATCCTTACTCGTAGCGACCGCTCTTGAGTCGATTTACCTCGTCGTTTGTGAGGAAACGCCATGCTCCGCGCTTGAGATTTTTCTTGGTAATTCCGGCATAATATACTCTGTCGAGCTTCTGAACAGTATAGCCCAAATGCTCGAAAATACGACGCACGATACGGTTGCGACCCGAGTGAATCTCGATGCCAATCTCCTTCTTTGTGTCGCCTACATAGGCTACCTCGTCGGCATAAATCTCGCCATCCTCGAGTGTGATACCCTCGGTAATCTGCTCCATATCAGCCTTTGTAAGTGGCTTGTCGAGCGTTACCTGATAAATCTTCTTCTTCTCGAGTGAGGGGTGTGTAAGCTGGCGAGTGATATCTCCATCGTTGGTGAAAAGCAGCAATCCGAGAGAGTTCTTGTCCAATCGGCCTACGGGGTAGATGCGCTCCGTGCAGGCACCCTTAACCAACTCCATAACGGTCTTGTCGGCGTGGGGGTCTTCTAATGATGTTACATATCCCTTGGGCTTATTCAATACCAAATAGACCTTCTTTTCGCCCTGAATCTTCTCGTCGTTGAACTTCACCTCATCTGTGGGCATTACTTTTGTTCCTAATTCGGTGACGATAACACCATTTATGGTTACCAAACCTGCGGTGATGAAATCATCTGCCTCACGACGCGAGCAAAGACCCGACTGTGCCAAGAAACGATTTAGACGAATGGCTCCGGTCTGCTTTGCCGGTGCATATTTGGGATAAGAACGATTTTCTTCACTTTTTCCATAAGGCTTTCTTCCGCCCTTGTTCTCTGACTTGAAACCTCCCTTGTTCTCCGACTTATAGCCGCCCTTGTAGCCACCTTTTGCTCCGGGCTTAAATCCCGAGGTACGCTCCTCCGACTTAAACGAAGGCTTACGACTGCTGTGGCTTGCAGGCTTGCTGCCAAAAGATTTGCCAGTGCGGGTTGTGCGCTCTGTGCGCTCCGAGAAACCTCGCTCCTCACGCATTGAACGCTCTCCAAAACCTCTCTCCGAGCGCTCCTCGCGGAATATGGGGCGATTATCTGCCGAGAAATTGGGGTTGAATGATGAACGACGGCTCTCCGTGCCGCGACGATTCTCTGATTGACGACCTTCTGTGCCGCGACGGCTCTCACCTGTACGACGACCTTGACGCCCCTCGTTATCGGCCTCACGGCGAGGGCGGGGAGTGCGCTCTACCTTCTCGGCTGAAGCTGAAAGATTACGCTTGTCACGCGCAAAACGCGACAATGCCGATGTAGAGTCTTGATTAAACTTTTTCATATCTTACTTGTTTCTGTTTATGGGAATTGCTCCCGATTCATATCGGCGGCAAAGGTAGTTATTTTTTTAATCAATAACCCCTCCGAGAGTCAAAAATGCTCAAATTTTGTCTTTGCGAACTATTTATAGTTCAGATGTTATTGGTTTTACCTCCATTTGCGAGGGAAAGTTTTGCTCTCGGCGCTTTGTCTGTTGTGAAAAAATGAGTAATTTTGTGTAGTGGTTTACGAATAATAGTTAGGTTATAGATGAAACGGATACTGCTACTTCTAATGTCACTTCTCTTTTCTGTGACGATTATGGCTGCTCAAACTTGGGAGGCGCAATGGATTACATCGGCGACACATAGCACACAGGTTAATAGTTGGTTCTGTTTCCATAAAAGTGTTATGTTGCCTAAGTTAAATGGTGATAAGGTATATGCCAATATCGCTGTGGATAGCAAATATTGGCTATGGATAAATGGCGAGTTGGTAGTTTTCGAGGGCGGATTAAAGCGCGGACCTACACCTCGTGATACATATTTCGATAGCGTGGAGATTAGCCGCTACCTGCATTCGGGCGAGAATACCATTGCTCTATTGGTGTGGTACTTCGGAAAGCATGGCTTTGCCCACAATAGCAGCGGGCGTGCAGGCTTGATATTTGATTGCCAGGCGGATAATTTCAAAATCCTATCGGATGAGAGTTGGCTGTGCGGTTATTATGATGCCTATGAGCCGACCTCGGAGCCGTATCCCAATTACCGACTTTCGGAGTCGAATATTCGCTTCAATGCCCAAAAGGAGATTGAGGGATGGAGAGAGGAGGGCTCAAAACCTGCGTTTCCGCATGCTGTGGCGGTGGGTAAGGCCGGCGTAGCTCCGTGGAATGCTCTTATTGAACGACCTATTCCGCAATGGAGCGATTTTGGCATGGCGGAGTACGAGTCAATCCGTAAGGAGAGCGCAGAGGATGTCGATATATACTATTGCCGATTGCCCTATAACTGCCATGTGACGCCATGGCTTGATGTGGAGGCTACGGCGGGTCAGCTCATACATATCGCAATGGATAATTATCGCGGTGGAGGCGAAACGAATGTGCGAGCAGAGTATGTTACGCGCGAAGGTAGGCAGCAATATGAGTCCTTGGGTTGGATGAATGGCCATGAAGTCGTTTATCGCATCCCGAAGGGCGTGATAGTGAATGCGTTGCGCTATCGTGAAACAGGTTACGATACCGACTTTGCAGGAGGCTTTACTTGCGATGATGAGTTCTTGAACCGTCTGCGTGAAAAGGCTCTGCGTACGCTCTATGTAACGATGCGCGACACTTATATGGATTGCCCTGACCGTGAGCGCTCGCAGTGGTGGGGCGATGAGGTCAATGAACTCGGTGAGGCGTTTTATGCTGTCGATTTGGAGGGGCATAAGCTTGCACGCAAGGGTATTCTTGAGTTGGTTAATTGGCAGCGTGAGGATGGTGTGCTCTTTTCGCCTTGCCCTTCGGGTGTGTGGCGCAATGAGCTGCCTGCGCAGATGTTGGCATCGGTGGGATGGTATGGATTCTATACCTATTATCTTTATAGTGGTGACGAAAGCATCGTTTCGCTTGTATATGAGCCGGTGAAGCGCTATCTGCATGAGGTGTGGAGCCTTGATGACGAGGGCCTTGTGGTTACGCGCCACGGCGATTGGTCGTGGGGCGATTGGGGTGATAATATAGATTTGGATTTGTTGCTCAATTGCTGGTATTATTTGGCATTGAAGGGCGAGCGGGAGTTTGCTGCAATACTTGGCAAGGAGGATGATTTGGCTCGTGTGGAGGCTATTATGCGTGGCATGGAGGCGAGCTTTAATCGGCGTTTCTGGAATGGAAAGGAGTATCGCTCTCCGAGTTATAAGGGTGCGACCGACGATAGAGGGCAGGCTATGGCTGTGCTGGCGGGCTTTGCTCAAAAGGAGCAATATCCGCAGCTCAGGGAGGTTTTGCTGCGTGAATACCACGCAAGTCCTTATATGGAAAAGTATGTGGGTGAGGCACTGATGGTTATGGGATATACTGAGAATGCTTTGGCACGCACTCGAGAGCGTTTTGCAGCAATGGTAAATCATCCGGAGTACACAACCCTCTGGGAGGGCTGGGGCATTGGTAAAGAGGGCTTTGGTGGCGGTACTACCAACCACGCATGGAGCGGTGGTACGCTGACTCTGCTGTCGCAATATGTTGCGGGCATAGCTCCTATTGAGCCGGGCTTCAAGCGTTTTGCGATAAGCCCGCAAATGGCAAACCTTAATGAGGTTAAGGCAGAGGTTGTGACACACTATGGCGTTATAAAGGTCGATATCTGCCGTAAGAACGATAAACTGCATATGACCTTTGAAGTGCCCGAGGGTACTGAGGCTTATGTCGTAAAACGCGGTCGTGAACATCGCTATGGCGGTGGCAAGCACTCGGTTAAGTTATAGGATTGAATATTTTTGCCTGATTATGGGAATGAATCGTGAAATATTGCGTATTGCTCTGCCTAATATCATCTCGAATATTACGGTGCCGATTATGGGTATCGCAGGAACGATGATTGCGGGACATCTGGGCGATTCGGTGACGACCATAGGCTCTTTGGCTATCGGTGTGTCGATTTTCAACTTTATATATTGGAACTGCTCGTTTATCCGCATGGGAACAAGTGGTCTTACGGCGCAGGCATTTGGTGCGGGCGATAATCGCACGACGACGCTGATGTTGCTGCGTGCCGTGTTGGTGTCGCTGGTTATAGGTGTGCTTGTCCTGTTGCTGCAAAAACCGTTAGGATTGGGTGCTTTGTGGGTGATGAATGGCGGTGATATGGTCGCCGATTACTTCTTTGCCCGCGTGTGGGCTGTGCCGGCCGGAGTGTTGCTGTTTGGTTTGAATGGCTGGCTTACGGGTATGCAGAATGCCATTATTCCGATGGTTGTGGCAATTGCTGTCAATGTTATACATGTGGTGTGCAGTATCTTCCTCGCCTTTGATTTCGATATGGGCATTGTGGGTATCGCCTATGCTTCGGTTATTGCCCAATGGGTGGGCGTTATGGTTACTGCAGCCATTACACTCCTCTATTATCGCAAGGGCTTTGTGCGTGTGGCTTGGCACGAGGTGGTCGATATACAGTCGATGAAGGAGTTTTTCTTGATTAATCGCGATATTATTGTCCGTACGCTCTGCATTGTGGCTACCTATACATTCTTTACAGCGGCTTCGGCGCGTATGGGAGATGATACAATTTTGGCTGTAAATACCATTCTGTTGCAGCTCTTTACATTGTTCTCTTATATGAACGATGGCTTTGCCTACTCGGCGGAGGCTCTGACGGGTCGCTTTATCGGTGCGCGTGATGGTGCCAGCCTGCGCGATTGCGTGAAGAAGTGCTTGTTGTGGGGTTTGGCTGTGAGTGTGGTGTATGTTGGTGTTTATATCGGTTGGTGGCGCGAGTTGCTGTCTTTGTTCTTAGATAGTGGAGCAGGCGATGCGGCCAAGATTTTGGAGTATGCGGGTCGCTATATCGGTTGGATTATCACCATACCTTTGGCAGCCTCTATGCCCTTTATTATGGATGGTATTATGGTCGGAGCCACGCAGTCGCGTATTATGCGTGATTCGATGATTTATGCCACCATAGCCTATTTTGCGATATTCTATCTGTTGAGCCCCGTTATCGGAAATAATGCTCTGTGGTTGGCCTTTTCGTCGTATATGTTCCTGCGAGGCGTGTTGCAATATTTTATGTCGCACCGCCTAAAGATGATTTATGCCCAAGCGGAAGAGGCGTAACGAGAGCAAAGAGTAAAGAGCAAAGAGTAAAGAGCAAAGAGTAAAGAGTAAAGAGTAAAGATGACTCCCTAAACTCCTTAATCTCCCTATCTTTAGATTCTCACGCAAAACTATGTTTTGCTCAGAATGACAATCCCCCAAAAAATAATTACTCAGAATGACGGATTTCTTACCACATAGCGTCACTCTGAGGGAGTGTAAGCGACCGTGAGAGTCTAAAAAACAATTGCTCAGAATGACAAACCCCAAAAAATAATTGCTCAGAATAACGAATTAATGACAGATGAAAGTGTTTTAACTTTCATCTTTTTTTACTACATTTGCTAAATCTTTTGATTCAATATAAACTTATGGCAGAGAAGAGTGTTTTCAAATATACCGTAGAGCCGGAGAGTGTGGATTTTACCTCGCGTGCTTCGGTGTCGTCAATGTTTAATATGATATTGCATGCCGCAGGAAGGGATGCTCACCGTCGTGGCTTCGGTATAGATGCCCTTGCCGAGCGTAATTTCGGCTGGGTGCTTTCGCGCATGTGTTTGGAATTGGATCGCATGCCCGCGGAGTATGAGGAGTTTACGCTCCATACATGGATTGGCGGTTATAATCGCCTTATCTCAACGCGTAACTTTACACTTACCGATAAAGAAGGTAATGAGTTCGGCCGCGCTGTGTCGCAGTGGTGTATGTTGGACTTTGATACCCGTATGCCGCTCGATATGAATACTTTGGCAAAGGTGCATGACGGTACAATCGTGGATGCTCCTTCGCCTTGTGATGCTCCGAAGCGTATCGGTGCGATTGGCTGCGAGCCCCTCAATGAACGCAAGGTGGCATATAGTGATATTGACTTTAATCGCCACATGAATACCATGCGATATATCGACTTTGCATTCGATACGCTCCCAATCGAGGTGCCCGAAAAGTTGCAGGCGATGCGCATGGATATAAATTTCATGAAAGAGGCTCGCTATGGCGATAGTCTTATGCTTGCATGCGAAGAGAATGGCGCGCAATATAATTTCGAGTTCCGCAATGGCGCAGGCGAAGCCCTCTGCCGCATGACACTCGATATAAAGTAGAAAACCTTAAAATTTACCCATATGTTTACTCCCGAACGCCGAGAGCAGATTATCGCTCTCATTAAACGAGAAGTAGTGCCGGCAATAGGTTGTACCGAGCCGGTAGCCGTAGCATTGTGTGTGGCTCACGCCTGCGAAGTGGCAGGGTGTAATGGCGAGCACTTGCCCGAAAAAATCGAGGTGCGCCTAAGTGCCAATATCCTAAAAAATGCCATGGGTGTTGGTATCCCCGGCACAGGCATGATAGGCTTGCCTATTGCCATAGCTCTCGGAGCTATTGTCGGGCGCTCGGAGTATGGCTTGGAGGTGTTGCGTGATGCCAATGCTGAGGCTGTGGAGCGCGGTAAGCAATATATCGATGAGAAGCGTATTTCGATAGAACTTGCCGAAGGTGATGTCGATAAACTCTACAT
Source organism: Alistipes sp. (assembly GCA_017532885.1). The sequence goes on from JAFXIS010000063.1 coordinate 47,131, forward strand.
CGAGGTGCATGTTACCTCACCTGAGGGTAACTCTACGGCTATAATCTCGGGAGGTCACACCTCTTTGGTCTATAAGGAGCTGAACGGCGAGGTGTTGCTTGATAAGCGTAATGCGCATAATGCCGAGGAGGAGGATGACGATGAGTCACTCACGCTGCGCGATGTCTACGAGTTTGCTACAACGACACCCCTTGAGGAGATAGAGTTTATCTTGGAGTCGAAACACCTTAACAAGGCGGCAGCCGAGAGTGCTTTTTCGGCAGAGTATGGACACTCTTTGGGTCGTACCCTGCGTGGAGAGCGTGAGCGTAACATTGTGGGCGATACAATCTTCTCACGCATACTCTCTTATACGGCTGCAGCATGTGATGCCCGCATGGGTGGGGCTATGGTGCCCGTAATGAGTAATTCGGGAAGTGGTAATCAGGGTATTACCGCAACCCTGCCCGTTGTGGTATATGGTGAGGAGTGCGGAGCATCGCAGGAGCAGATGATTCGCTCGCTTACACTGAGCCATTTAACGGTTATATATATCAAGCAGAGCTTGGGTCGCTTGTCGGCATTATGTGGTTGTGTGGTGGCTGCTGCTGGTTCATCGTGCGGCATTACATATCTTATGGGAGGCGGTTATGACGAGGTGGCTATGGCAATAAAGAATATGATTGCCAACCTTACGGGTATGATTTGTGACGGTGCCAAGCCCAGCTGTGCGTTGAAATTGGCAAGTGGTGTTTCTACGGCTGTACTATCGGCAATGCTTGCTATGGAGCATCGTTGCGTGTCGAAGCTGGAGGGTATTATCGACGAGGATGTCGATAAGTCTATCCGCAACCTTACAACCATAGGTCGTGACGGCATGAACCTGACAGATGAGTATATCCTGTCGATAATGACTAATAAGTGCTAAACTTAGCGTATGGCAAAACCTTTGGCAGAGCGTTTGCGTCCGCAGACAATCGAAGAGTATATCGGACAACGACATTTGGTCGGCGAAAACGGAGTCTTTCGTAAATTCCTCGAAACGGGGAATGTACCTTCTTTTATCCTGTGGGGACCTCCGGGTGTGGGTAAAACTACGCTTGCCAAGTTGGTTGCAAATGCGTTGCAACGCCCATTTTATACGCTTTCGGCCGTTACTTCGGGTGTGAAGGAGGTGAGGGAGGTTATAGAGTCGGCGCGTCGTCAAAGCCTCTTTAGTCCAAAGGCAGCATTCCTCTTTATTGACGAGATTCACCGCTTTAACAAAAGCCAGCAGGATTCGCTTTTAGGGGCTGTCGAGCAGGGTGTCGTAACACTTATAGGCGCCACAACGGAAAATCCTTCGTTTGAGGTTATATCTCCACTTTTGAGCCGCTGTCAGGTCTATATCCTGAAGCCGATGACCGACGAGGAACTTGACATATTGCTCAATCGTGCCATTACTATCGACGAGGATCTTAAGCGCCGCAATGTGAAGGTTGAGCAGACGGCTGCATTGTTTGCTTTTGCGGGTGGAGATGCGCGTAAACTGCTCAATATATTGGATATAATAGCAGGTGCTACGGATGGTGATATCACAATTACCGATGACTATGTTACCGAGTGCCTGCAACAGAATATTGCCCTATATGATAAGAATGGCGAGCAACATTATGATGTTATCTCGGCATTTATAAAGTCCGTCAGGGGTAGTGATGCAAATGCTGCGATTTACTATTTGGCGCGCATGTTGGCCGGTGGTGAGGAGCCGCGATTTATAGCTCGTCGCTTGGTGATTTTGGCGTCGGAGGATATAGGTCTGGCTAATCCCAATGCGTTGCTGCTGGCAAATGCCTGCTTCGATACGGTGCATAAAATCGGTATGCCCGAGGCGCGCATCACGCTTGCCGAAACGACGATTTATTTGGCTACAAGCCCCAAGAGCAACTCGGCTTACATGGCTATAAATAGGGCTTTGGATTTTGTGGCACACGACACGACGAATCGCCCTGTGCCGTTGCATTTGCGCAATGCTCCGACGAAGTTGATGAGCGAAGCGGGGTATGGCAAGAATTACAAATATGCTCACGACTACGCCGGAGGCTTTGTCGAGCAGGAGTTTATGCCCGAATCGCTCGTAGGCAAGGCGTTTTATGAGCCTAATTTGCAGAATGCCGCCGAACAGAAGATTGCCGAGAGAATGGAACAATTGTGGGGAGAGAAGTATAAGATGTAAGAGCAAAGATAAAAGAGAATTCAAAATTCAAAATTCAAAATTCAGAATTGAGATTCTCGTGTCGGATGATGCCTCCTCAGAATGACAAAAAATAATTGCTCAGAATGACGGGTTAGCTACCCAATAGCGTTACTCTGAGGGAGCTTTAGAATGACGAAAAAATAATTGCCGGAAAGATAAAAAATAGATAGAATATATACCATGAAAGCATCTCTTCGATATACATTGCTGACATTGGGCCTTATGCTCCTCGCTGCGTCGGCGTGGGGTAATAATGCGTTGCAGAAGCAAACCCATATATACGCTATTGAGGGTTGTGACACGCTACGCTTGGACCACTATGCAGCCCGTGTCGAGGGAGAAAGACCTTGCGTGATATTTGTCTTTGGTGGAGGCTTTTCGGGTGGTGTTCGTGATAAAAAAGCCGACATACCATACTTTGAATATCTCCTGAGTCGAGGTTTCGATGTTGTGTCGATTGATTATCGCTTGGGGATGAAAGAGGTGTCATCACCCGGAATTTTCGACTTTTTGAAGGCTATGCAACACTCGATAAATATCGCTGTCGAAGACATGTTCCGTGCTACGAACTTTATTCTCGACCATGCCGATGAGTGGCAGATTGACAAAGAGAATATCGTAACGAGTGGCTCAAGTGCCGGAGCGATAACTGTTCTTCAAGGCGAGTATATCATTTCCAATGCCTTGCCAATGAGTGAGATACTGCCCGAAGGTTTTAACTATGCCGGAGTAATATCGTTTGCCGGAGCCGTCTATTCGTTGGGCGATATTCCCAACTGGGGAGAGAATACTGCTCCCATCATGCTGTTTCACGGTACGGCTGACACCCAAGTCCCTTACAATAAGATGGCGATGTTTGGGTGTGGCATGTATGGCTCAAAGTATATTGCTCGGAAATTGCATGATGCAGGTGTGCCTTATTGGTTTTATTCGGTTGAGTATGAAGGCCATTCAATGGCTGGCAAGCCCATGCACGATAATCATGCCGAGATTGATATATTTTTGACGGAATATGTTAGCAAGCGTCGTCACCTGCAACGCACGACGCATATTGTAGATGAGGCTATTCCCAAATGTCGTACATTCTTTCTGCCGACCGACTATATAAATTCAAACTATTGATAATCAACAAAACAGCTAACGCCGTAATTAACCTCTCTACCCATACATGAAACGCATAGGTGTAATTTCCGATACTCATGGCTGCTTTGACGAGCAACTGCGCCTATTTTTGAAGGATGTCGATGAAATTTGGCATGCCGGAGATTTCGGCTCGATAGAATTGGCAGACGAGATTGCTCGATTTAAGCCCCTGAAGGGCGTGTGGGGCAATATCGACGGAGGAGTTATGCGCCGAGCTTTCGAGGAGTTTAATTTCTTTGAGTGCGAGGGTAAACGGGTGCTTATAACCCACATCGGAGGCTATCCACGCCACTATTCACCCAAAGCTGTGAGGATGATACAATCTGCCAAGCCCGATATCTTTGTGGCGGGGCATTCGCATATTCTGAAGGTTATCTTTGACCCGATATATCAATTGCTACACATCAATCCCGGAGCTGCCGGGCAATATGGATTCCATAGCGTACGAACTGCTGTACGCTTCACTATCGACAATGGTGATATTCGCGATATGGAGATAGGTGAGTGGAAGAGAAGATAAGATTCTTATGCAATTGTTTTTCGTCATTCTGAGGAGGCAGCAGCCGACGCGAGAATCTCTATAATAATATTGTCATTCCACAATTGGGTAAGGCATTGATTAACAAGTACACACAACTGACCCTTACCCAATTGATTGGAATCTACCTTTGGAAATTGCAGCTTCGCAAGTACGGACTTGGCAGCAAAGGCAAATAAGCGGAAGATTAACCCGACATAAAGTCGGCTTTTCCTCCTTCTCGCGGCTCGGCAAAGAGTAAAATTTTCGAGATTCTCACGCTTCGCTCAGAATGACGACGAAAATCTTACTCTATGCCTTGCTTCGTGCGTCGGTCGAATTCTGAATTTTGAATTTTGAATTTTGAATCCCCTTACAATATCTCCGGAATAAACCTAATGTCGTGTGTGCCGTCGGGGAAGTGGTCGATGGCGATAAGGTCGAACTCTACCTCCGAGAGTATACGATGCAGGGCCAAATAAGCCGAGGCGGCTCGCCTTAAAGCTGCCGCCTTTTTCGGCGTTATACTCTGTTCGGGGGTTATCCAACCTCCGGCTTGTCGATTCCTTACCTCTATTATATGTATTATGCCATGTCGCTCGGCAATGATGTCTATCTCATGATAACCATGACGCCAATTGCGGTCATGCAACATATATCCATTGTCGCGCAACCAACTGCAAGCAATATCTTCGCCTTCGTGACCTATGATGGCCTTACTAAAGTAGGGCATATTCGACACCGAGGATTTTACAATAGGAATGAGAGGTCGTCACCCGGATTAACCTCATAAGTTGCGACGCCCTTCTTGAAAATGCGCATCTGTCGCTGACCGATAAGTTCCATCACGCCGTCGTGCAGATGCAACATGCAACCCTCTCGCAAACCTACAACCCAACGGCGGGGATTTGCTTCGATATACTCCAAGATGCGCTGTTCGCGAGTCTCTCCGGCGTGACCCTCGGGGTTAGCGTCGAGGTAGTGGGGGTTAATCTGGAACTTCACCGCTCCGATTGCCTTGAATGATTCGGGCTCCACGATAGGCATATCGTTTGTTGTGCAGATTGTCGGGCAGCATACATTACTACCTGCCGACCAACCAACATACGGCGTTCCCTCCTTAATCTTGCGAAGAATGGCCTTCATAAGACCCTGCTCGTGCATCTTCTTCGTAAGAGCGAATGTGTTACCGCCACCTACGCAGATAGCTTCAGCTTCGCGAATCATCTTGCGAGGATTCTTTGAGCGATGTACCGAACGAACCTTTACGCCGATTTCGTTGAAACGGGCCTGAACTTTCGCCTCATACTCTGCATATGAAAAAGTTACGGCTGCGTAGGGTACAAAGACCACCTCTTTAACTCCGGTGAGGAAATTTCCTATCTGATTTATGGGATATTTAAGATATTCTTCACCGGCATTTGTCGAGTTTGATATAAGTAAAAGATTCATAATTTAGTGATTTATAATAGTTTAACATTATTTCTGTGGGAGGTATAGTTAAAATTTTACCATCAACATGCCAAAATTAATAAAAAAAGTGTTATTTTTGCGCAGAAATATAATGAAAAGATTGAAACCAATCGAAAATATAAATTGTTAAACTAAAAAATTAAAGTTATGTCAGAGATTCAGTCAAAGGTTGTTGAGATTATCGTTGACAAGTTAGGTGTTAAGGCAGAGGAAGTTGTTCCCGAAGCAAGCTTTACTGCTCACTTGGGTGCAGATTCACTCGACACAGTTGAGTTGATTATGGAGTTTGAGAAGGCGTTTGACATTCAGATTCCCGATGAGGATGCTGAGAAGATTGCCACTGTAGGCGACGCTATCTCATATGTTGAGGCTCACAAGAAATAATTAATAATCATATAATTTCGCGGCAGGGACTATGGCACTACGCAGAGTTGTTGTTACGGGAATAGGTACGATAAATCCTCTGGGTCACAATATTACGGAGTATTTCGAAAACCTCGAAAAAGGCGTAAGCGCCGCAGCACCTATAACACACTTCGATGCGACTAAATTCCGTAGCCGTTTTGCCTGCGAAGTAAAAGATTACGACTGGACTCGCTATTTTGAGCGTAAGGAGGTACGCAAATACGACCTCTTTGCTCAATTTGCCATGATTTCGGCTGATGAGGCGTTGAAAGATGCCTCGATTGCAGGAAATGATGCCATTGACCTCACCCGGGTTGGTGTGGTATGGGGTTCCGGTACGGGTGGAACAACAACATTCTACGAAGAGAGTAAGGGCTATATCGAGGGGAATTATACTCCTCGATTTAGCCCGTTTTTTGTTCCTCGAATGGTTATAGATTTGGCTCCGGGCTTTATTTCACTGAAATATGGCTTTATGGGTCCGAACTATGCCACAACCTCAGCGTGTGCTTCGTCGAACCATGCCATGATAGATGCCTTCAATCTGATTCGTCTGGGTAAGGCCGATATTGTGGTTACAGGTGGCTCGGAGGCTTCGATAAACGAGCCGGGTGTGGGTAGCTTCTGTTCGATGCAGGCGCTATCGACACGCAATGACGATCCGGAGCATGCTTCTCGTCCATTTGATGCAGAGCGCGATGGTTTCGTGATTGCCGAGGGTGGAGGTGCTTTGGTGTTTGAGGAGTTGGAACATGCCTTGAAGCGAGGAGCGAAGATTTATTGCGAAGTTGCCGGTGGCGGTATGTCTGCTGATGCACATCACATGACGGCTCCACATCCCGAAGGGTTGGGGGCCTTGATGGCTATGCGTGAGGCGTTGAATGATGCAGGTATGCAACCTGACGAAATTGATTATATCAATGCGCACGGAACATCCACTCCGTTGGGTGATGTTGCCGAGTTAAAAGCCATACAGCAACTCATGGGCGAGCATGTCTATGAGGTAAATATCTCTTCTACAAAATCCATGACGGGGCATTTGCTCGGAGCTACGGCTGCCATTGAGGCGTTGGCTTGTATTATGGCCATTACGCGTGGAGTGGTACCTCCGACGATAAATGTTGAGCAACTCGATGCCGAGATAGATTCGAAATTGAATCTTACGCTTGGTAAGGCGCAATATCGCAAGGTGCGTGCAGCATTGAGCAATACTTTTGGATTTGGAGGTCATAACTCTTCGATTATTTTCTGCGAGTTGTAGCAGGTTTTCATCCTCTCAACAATCTCAAAATGTTTTTTAGGCTGTCGTAAGAAGTGACGGCCCTTGCTGTTTTATAAGTAAATATCTACGACATTGATAGATTTTATTCTTCGTCCGTTTCGCCGTAACTTCGGCAAGGACAAGCAGTTTTATGCTGCAATAGACGATATGTTCGGCTTTATTCCGAATAATATCGAGTTGTATAAGCTGGCTTTGATTCATAAGTCGGCATCGGTGGCAATGGAGGATGGCCGCCATGTAAATAACGAGCGTTTGGAGTATTTGGGCGATGCTGTTATTGAGAGTGTCACATCCGATTATCTCTTTATAGAGTTCCCCGATAAAAATGAGGGTTTTTTGACACAACTGCGCTCGAAGATGGTGTCACGCCAGACTTTGAATGAGGTTGCCAAGCGTATCGGGTTGCACGAATATGTCATTACCAATACCTCGAATAACTCGTCACAAAAACATATCTATGGCGATGCTTTTGAGGCTATGATGGGCGCGATTTATCTCGACCAGGGCTATGATTTTGTCAATCGCTTGCTTATAAATAAGATTTTCGTCGATTATATTAAGGTTGATAACCTGACCGAGGAGGAGACTGATTTTAAGAGCCGCTTGATTGAGTGGTGTCAGAAGAATCATCATCAGATTTATTTCTCGACGCACAACGACAAGAACTACTCTTCGTCGCACCCCTCGTTTTATAGTAAGGTGCTGATTGATAATATCGAGGTTGGTTATGGCGTGGGTGACTCGAAGAAGGAGGCGGAGCAGAGGGCGGCATACTCTGTGGCTCATGGCGTGAACGATGACGACTGCACGAAGTTGATGGATAAACTCGATATGTTGGAGGCTCAAGAGTCGCATTCGGTAAAAGCGGAACGCGCTAACTCCAAGCGAGATAAGCGCGATGCGAAGGATAAGAAAAGTCGGGAGCATGAGGTGGCTGTGAATATGTCAGAGCAAATTGTCGAATCGCAGAAAATAACTACTTCGGAGTCTAATGGTAATCCTGATTCTGAGGCGAAGGGTGAGAAGGTGGCGCCAAAACCGAGAGTGAAGCGAGTATCCAAAAATGTGAATAATGATACTGCGGAGCAAAATGCTGCCGGTGGGGATGTAACTCCCAAAGAGGAGCAGAAAGATGATGCGGCTAATAGTGTTGCGAAAAAGAGTGCGCCAAAAACTAATACCGAGAAAGAACCTAAAATAAACGAGAAGGCGTCTAAGCCTAAGGCTAAAAAGGGTGATAAATCGGATAAACCCAAGCAGGAACAGCTGAAAGAGGAAAACCTTAAACAAGAGAAATCTCCAGAGGAAACGCCCAAGCAGGAAAAGGTGCAGACTGAAAAACCTCAGCAGGAGAAACCGAAATCTACGCGAAAGCCGAGAGTAAAGCAGGTAAAAGCGGATAATAACGATAGGGGCGAAAAGGCTGAAAAGACTACGACTGTCGCTTCGACTAAAGAGGCGGAGCTGTCAGAAGCTACAAACTTGACAAAGCAGGTAACAAAAATATTGCAAACGAATGAAGAATCTGCATAATAAACTCCTTTCGCGAGGCGCTGCATCGTTGGAGGATAATGAACTGTTGGCGATATTGGTCGAGGGAAGTGATGAAAAGCGCTCACCGCGAGAGATTGCCGATGGTTTGTTGGCTGCGTGTGGCTCGCTGTCGGGTGTCGCGCGTACCGATATTCCACGCTTGAGGATGGTTGAAGGCTTGGGTCTAAAGCGTGCCGAGCGTTTGTCGGTTGCTGCCGAGTTCGGGCGTAGGGTGGCTTTGGAGTGCCGCGAAGAGGTGGAGGTTATTTCGTCGGATAGCGATGTTGAGCGTGTTATGCGTAAGCATTTCGAGGGTTTGCAGCATGAGGAGTGTTGGGTGTTGTATCTCACTTCGTCGAATCGCCTTATCGAGAAGCAGCGCGTAAGTCAGGGTGGGGTGCAGGCTACGGTTGTGGACCATCGCCTGATTATCAAACGCGCACTGGAACTGCTCTCGACGCAGATTATCCTGACGCATAATCACCCGTCGGGTGCTGCCGAGCCGAGTGGTGCGGATAAGTCGCTCACGCAGAAGGTTAAAGATGCGGCGGCTCTGTTCGATATTCGCCTGCTGGACCATGTGATTATATCGAATGAGGGCAGTTACTCGTTCCGCAAAGGTGGTCTGTTGTAGCAAAATAATATTCTGAAAATTACTATCGTCGGGGTGTAAACCTCGGCGATTTTTTATCTATGATAAAATCTGCTGAAAAATAGGCGCAAAAATGTGTTATAAAACGGGTAAAATTTCGTATCTTTGTCGGTTGGGCAGTAATAGCCGAAAAATAAGACAATAATAAACAAAAAAATATACGATTATGACACAAGAGGAGTTGTTTAAGAAGTTGATTGCGCATTGCAAGGAGTATGGTTTTATCTTCCCTTCAAGCGAGATTTACGACGGTCTGGGTGCCGTTTATGATTATGGCCAGAATGGCGTTGAGTTGAAGAATAACATCAAGCGTTACTGGTGGGATTCAATGGTTAAGCTCAACGAGAATATCGTGGGTATCGACGCCGCTATCTTTATGCACCCAAAGACTTGGGAGGCTTCGGGCCATGTTGCAGCCTTTAACGATCCGTTGATTGACAACAAGGATTCAAAGAAGCGTTACCGTGCCGATGTTCTGATTGAGGATTGGATGGCAAAGCAGGACGAGAAGATTCAGAAGGAGGTCGATAAAGCGAAGAAGCGTTTTGGTGAGGCCTTCGATGAGGCGCAGTATCGTGCTACATCACCCCGCGTTTTGGATATCGCAGCAAAGCGTGATGCCGTTCACGAGCGTTTTGCAAATGCCCTGAACGATAACAACCTTGAGGAGTTGAAGCAGATTATCCTCGATTGCGAGATTGTTTGCCCCATCTCGGGTACCCGCAACTGGACCGATGTGCGTCAGTTCAACCTTATGTTCTCGACGAGATCACCAAGAGCGTAATTACAGAGGATGACATTGACTCATATACAATTGATCTGGCATTAAAC
>JAFXIS010000064.1 GCA_017532885.1 Alistipes sp.
ATCTTTTTGTAATATTCATAAGTATATAATTATATTTCAATACAATAATCAATACGCACAAATAACGCATCAAGCAACAAAAATAGTGTAAAAAAGATTTTTTTGCAAACGCCTAACAAAAAAAGCGTCATACCCCACGGGATACAACGCTTTGATTATTGTTTATCGGCAAAAATTATTCGCCTATCTCGCCCTCCTCATCCATCCAAGGAACATACTTCATCTCCTCGGTGGTCATACTTGCAATCTGCTCCTCCGAAAGGAATGCATTAGGACCCTTTTCGAAATCCATATCCTCGAAGCGGTTGAGCGTAAGCTGGTATGTAGCATAGTCATACTCACCTCCGGTGTAATCCGACTGCTTTGAATAGATACCGAAGATAGCCGTAATATCCGCCTTCTCGCCATCCTTGCACAAAGGACGATTTGCAAAGCGAGAGTAACCACTCGTACGCACTACATAGATACCATCCTTAGAGCCCTGAATACCGGTAATAGAGTTTGTCAATGTAGTAATCTCAGCCTTCTTCTCCTCGATAAGAGCCTCGACCTCAGCACTGCCGCTATCCTGATTCATCTCAATAAACGACAAGTTACCATTACATCTGTGGGTGCAATCAATCAAATCGTCACGATAAGTAAACAGCACCGACACATAAAGGCTACGACCCGTAGCATACTCCAGACCATCGGCAGTATAGTCGGTCTCGCGGAATGCCCAGCGATACCAAGGCTGGCTAACAGTTGGACGAGGGTCGGTATACATCCACGAAGGGTAGATATTATCGTAAGAGCCATTCTTTACCGCAGGAGCTGTATAACCATACTGATTCGTAACACCCGAATAGTGGCAAGTAAGGCCCTCGAAACGCATCAAACGACCGTAGAACTTCTCGCGCTCTGCGCCATTGAACACTCTCTGATAGTTATCCTTCGTAATAGTGATAATATCAACAAATCCGGGGTTCTCCACCCACTCTTCGTAGCTACCTACACGAATCTCCGCCTCGCCTCCGGGGAAGATATGGCGGTTGATAACGGTCTGAATATCGAGGTTCGAGTTAGCATAGAACTTATGCTCTCCCGCCTTATTGTATGACTCACTCGGAGCGCCGCCCAAGCTGAGCATCATACGATAATTACCGATATACAAGCCCTGCAAACGAACATAGACCCAAGTACCATAGGGATAGTAGAGTCCTACATTATTATTGAGCTTAATCTCGATACCTGCGGTATGGTCCTGAACATGGAGTGACTTGTAGATGTTACCCTGCTCGTCATCCGACACAACCTTCGCCTTGATATAGAGGTCCTCCTCGATATGCACATACTTCGTATCGCTCCAACTGCTGTTCTGACCTGTTTTGCTAATCGAGCCATGCTCATCGGTGAACATCTTCTTAAGCTCGGCAATAGTAATCTGTTTACTCTCGGGGAACTGCTCTGCAAAAGTGTTATCCGCATAAACCTTACGCTTGGGAACACTCTCAAAATCCTCGTAGCAACCTACCAAAACGAAGCAGGCCACCACTACTGCTAATATTTTATTCAATTTCATATTCTTCTCAAGTTTTTGTTAGAAGCGGAAATAAATGTTAAGATAATAAGTCGTACCGAACAGATAGAAGTACTTTGAGTCAAAGCGGCTGTAAGTAGTCATACTATCCTTTGTTGTAGGCATATTATCCGGACCCATTACGATAGTCTTATCGGTAATCTTGTTGAGTCGCATCTGCTCATAACCTCCGGTCTTGATATCCTGATTGTTCAAGAGGTTCTTAACCTCGAGGCTGAAGCCCAACTGATACTTATACTTAATGTACCAGTTCTTACCGATGCTTGCCGAGAGTGTAAATGCGTCGCCCAAATCCTCCTGACGACGAATCTCCTCAATCTTTCCTACAACCTCTGCCTTCTGACGACCTGTCTCAAGGTTACGGAAGTCGTAAGTTGTCATAATCTTCTGAGCCAGATACTGCGTACGATACATCGGGTTCATCGAGAGGTAGAGCTTATCGTAGTAGTTGAAGTTGGCATTGATAAACCAGTTATTACCGCTACGGAACGATAAACCGGCATTGATAGCAGTCTGAGGAGTGCTCTCAACCTTCATGCCCTTCCAATTCACCTTACTCTTCACAACATCCGAAGCCGAGTTGTCAATCATCTGCGTGAACTCAGGATTTGAGGTATACTCATAATCACCCATGCTTACAGCACCCACAAACGAGATACCCAAAGCGATAGGAATGTTCACACCCAACTCAACTCCCATATAGCGCTTGTCAATACCACTCATCGCGAAGTTGGTAAACGAGCTCTGAGTATCGTCATAGAACGAGATAACCTTCGACTGGTCCTTAATCTCGGTATAGTAAGCCGACAAACGAGCCCTCATCCATGAAGCATTGAGGTTATAGGTGATATCACCACCCAAAACCTGCTCAGGCTTCAAGCCCGGAGTGAGCTGATTACGCGTACGAGCCGAAACAAACGCATCGCGGAAGAGTGTCGGATTCTGCATAATGGTAGCTGAAGCCTCCAAAGAGTTAGCACCATTGAACTGATACTTAAGGCTAAGTTTACCCTTATAGGTGAGCTGCTTAACCTTCTCCGAATCACCAAACGATGTCTTGGCCACATTTACAACACCATTCTCGTCGGTTGCAGCCTCGGTAGAGAACAAGCCCTTCTCCCAAAGGCCCTGACGCCAGAGGTGAGAGAAACCTACCTCGCCACCAATTGTTGCCGAGAAACCGCCAAACTGCATGTTGTACATTGCCCACAACTGACCCTGACGAACATGTGCATAATAGTCGTAGCCATACTTATCGCCCTCCTTCACGGCCTGTGCGCGGCCATGCTCGCGATAGTATGCCATATTGTTCTGGTAAGCCACAGCATCAGCACCGAAGTCGCGCTCGGCGAACTTGTCGATATCCAACCAATAGTCGCCACCCAACAAATCCTTAACCTCGCTGTAATACTCCGTACGGTTGATGCGCAAACGAACACCACCCATCAACTCCGAGCCATTACGGAACGAGTGATTAATCTGTGCCACGAAGTTATAATCCAACTGGTCGGTATGACGCTCCTCAATCATCGTTGCCGAACGGCGAGCACCATACTGCTGGTCGATAGCCTGCGCCTTATTGGTCTGTGTCATACCATCCCAATCCATGCGACCGGTCCACTCGGCCAGAGCCTCCTTATACTTCTCCTTCAAAGTGTTGATGTCGGTATCGGAATATGAACCCGGAGCAACAACATTCACAGCCATATGGCGGGCCAATTTATCACCATAGAATGAAGGCAGTTTACGATAATAGTCCGGACGGGGGTCCTCACCACGCCACCAAGTAAGCGCCGAATAACCATTCTTACCAAAGCGCAAAGATGTAGCTGCTGTCAAAGCTGTGCGCTCCGAAATCTGCCACTTATAGTTAAGCATAGCGATAGGCTCGTGCATATCTCTTACGCGAGAGTTGCGCAAGTCGTCCTGCTGATAACCCACATTCGGGTTGTAATAGTTGTCGCCAAACAAGTCGTAAGCCTCCTGAGTTGAAGCCTGCTGCGCACCACGCTGTGTAGGGGCGCCCATAAAGGTAAGACCCAACTGATGACCTGAATTCCAACGCTTCTCTACCGATGCGAAGTATGCAAAAGCGTTATAGTAAACGCCATCGACATAACCATTGCCGCCCTGACGAGTAGAGAACGAGAAACCATACGACCAACCATTGTCCAAAGCACCTGAAGCATACGACAACATTACGCGGTAACGGTAGAGCTGTGTAGCATTCACTACACTTGCACGGAAGCCCTTACGCATCTGCGAAGCACGAGCGTTGATATTGGTAGTACCGCCAATATTACCCAAGCCGACCTCCGATACCTGCAAACCTGCAGTAGACTCCTGATTTCGTGTCGCGTCATTCAGACCGCTCCACAACGACCATGGACCATAGCCTGTAATAGCATCATTAAAGCGGATACCATTCAAATAGATATCCTGATAAGGAGAGTCATAACCACGCACATTGAAGCGCATTTCGCTAAAACGATACGAAGCAATGTTGTTGAACACATCCTTCGATGCCGACAACGACGAGGGAAGTGACGATGTATCGCCCGAAGACTCTGCATCGGTATCAAACTCGGCAAACACCGAATCATCAACCGAGCCAATCAGCTGCGGAACGATAGCCACCTGATGCAAATCCTTCACTGTGCCATAAACTCGCACATGGATAAGTGCGCTCTCAAACTCGGGAGCCTCAAAACGAAGTGTATACTCTCCGGCGGGCAGGTTATTAAAGATAAACTCACCCTCGTCGGTTGTTGTAGTCTCATGCTGAGTACCTTCCACTACAACCGTAACACCTCCGACAGCCTCACGACCTTCGCGTGAAACTACCACACCCTTAACACCTGACATCTGGGCAAACGATGCCACAGAAATCAGCGCAAGAGCCATTGTAAGTAAAATTTTCTTCATATGAAATAGTTTGTAGATTATTTACCTTGTCATTTGCCTACTTACCTATATAAATATATACGGGTAAGTGGTCGCTAAATCCATTCTGGAAGTTATTACCCACAAATGTACGCAACGGATAACCCTTATACTGACCCTCCTGCTGAATAAGGTAAGGACGCATGAATATGTTGCCATAGAACTTCGATTTCTCGGCCTTCTGCAACTTAAGTTTACCCGTAGAGCCTGTAACAAGATTCTCCGTAACGCAAATATTATCGAACAAATTCCAAGAGTCCTGATATGCCAAAGTACCCAATCCGGCACGCAACATAGCGTTGTAAGGATTAAAGAAATCGCCACTCTGGAGCTCCTTCACCTTACCCTTGGCACCCATCGTCTTAACGATGCTGTCGTCGGTAGCGTCATCGTTGAAGTCACCCATTACAACCACCTTTGTAGCAGGGTTCTGCGCAATCAAAGAATCCTTAATCTCCTTAATCTGGCGAGCGCAAGCCTCACGCAAGTAAGCCGAAGCATGCTGACCGCCACGGCGCGAAGGCCAGTGCGACACGAGGAAGTAGAAAGGCTCATCCTCGATAGTTCCCCACATCACCACCAAATCACGCGTACGCAAAGTAGGATTCTCGGGGCAAATCAACTTGATATTGTCCGAGCCATCCAACTTAAACACATCGGCACGATAGAGGAATGCCACATCAATTCCACGAGCATCAGGCGAGTCAAAATGGCAAATGCGATACTTCGCAGGAGCCAATTTAGGCATTGCCACAACATCCTCCAATACCAAGCGGTTCTCAATCTCCGACACGCCAATCACGATAGGATACTCCTTCTGAATGGCTGCGATATCGAACAACACGCGCTCGATATTTTTCATTTTGCAGTCGTACTTGTACTTGTTCCACTGCTTCTCACCCTCGGGTGTGAACTCATCGTCGTGAGTGTCGGGGTCATTATACAAGTCGAAAAGGTTTTCGAGGTTGTAAAATGCCACCGTGTAAGGCTTCTGCGCAACGGCAAACGACGCCGCGAAAGCCAAAACCAAAAGCAAAAGTGTTTTCTTCATTTTTATAATAGTTTTTATATCATATTTCACTTAAAACCACTTCGAACGCACGCACTGAGCTTCGACCTGCTCCTCGATTGCATCGTCCAACATCGGGAAGAAATCAAAGCCCGTAATCTGCTCCAATTCATTCACCGACATAAACCATTCATTCTTCAAAGTGGTACTATCGCCTGAATTATGGTGCTGGATAAATATCGCCACAGCGCGCACCTCTCCGGCATCCTTTATCTCGCTTATCGTCTTGCCCGTATTACCTTTTTCGGTACGCAGCAACAACTTATAATAGTGCGTAGGTATAGGGCAAGTCGCACCTCCTGCCGTGGTTGTAGCGGCAATTGACGAGTGACGCTCACCCTCGAAATAGCATCCCGTCACCACATAGAGCGTGTCAGCACACCTCTCGTTACGCACTGCACCCTCCAAGTTACCCCACAATTTCTGATTAAAATCAGCATACTGCGGCGTCATATTAGTCCAATAGAATGTCTGGTCCATCATCGTTTGCGAGCATTTTCTATCGGCTGCGGCAATCTGATGACCACGGTCGTATCGTCCGGCATATGACCTTGATAAGTTCGGCTGCTCCTGTGCAGGTATTGATGGTTCACGAACAAACTCATCGCTACGCGATGCCGAGCCCGTAGTGTATAATGTGTGCATCGGATAAGCCACCCACAAAGCTGCCTTTTTGGTACGGTCGAAGCACATCGTATAATTGCGGACATTACTTCTACCGCCAATATTATCGAAATATGAGCGATAGTAAAAATTATCATTCGTCTTACACTCCGGCAGCTCCGCCCATGCGCGCTCGAATGCAATTGTAGCATCCGCCCACTTTTGCGTCAGCTGAAGCGTAAACGAGTTTCCGTCGGCAAAATCCACCAGAATTGTCGCCGTACGGTCTGCAGACGAAAAGTTCTTCGCGAAATAGAGGAATTGCGACTTGGTCTTCTCGGCAGGCATTTCACCCTCGATTGAGGTTTTGAAATTGCCCCACTTACACCAATCATCCTCCGCAATAATTGTCGCGGTATAACTCATACCCTGTCGCGCAGTAAGCACCACAGCGCAGTTTTCCTCTTGTCCCGACACTACTTCGAGTGATAATTCGGCATTTGTCGTTACACTCTCCTCGTCGCTACAAGCCGCAAAAACAACCGCCAACAACAAGATTGCAATATTTCTCAACTTTTCAATAACGCTCATCGTTATTCCTTTGCTTAACATTTAATATTTACTGAAAAATCCCCCTCGGCAGACCTCGGCCTGCCGAGGGGATTGAAATTAGAGATTATTAGTATAACTACTCGTAAACAACCTCGATAGCCGCAATATAAGCACGACTACCCTTGTCGGTACCTGTTGAAGTAAACTTCACAGAGCCGGCCTCGCCAACCCAAGAGCCACTTCCTCCATTAATGGTCAGAGTACCCTCTGTTGTTCCGATAAAGTTCTGCATCACCTTACCAACATTCTCAACATTAGCCTCAGCGAATGTAAGATTAATAGCCTTAATAACCTTGCCATTTGAAGCCGTTACAGTCATAATAGCGCCATTCTGATACAAACGAACAGCGGCACCTGAAGTATAATATGCAGGAGCATTATTTGCACCACCCTTCTCAAATGTAATAGTGATATTATTATCCATTTCAAGTTTGGTAACAGCGGTACTATTTGCCCAACCACACTCAGCCATAACCTTCTTAACAGTTACCGACTGAACATCGTCACCACCGGTTGATTGCTTCAACTGCGTTACAGAAATGGTGTGTGACAACTTACCATAAGAAACTGTAACGGTTGCATTGATAACATCGCCACTATTTGCACCTGCAGAGATAGTAACAATATCATTTGCATAAGTTGCAGTGATAGCCGCATTATTAGATGCTACGGTTACATCACCCTGAATATTGTAAGCATTCAACTTAACGGTCTTGCTCTCACCGGCAGCAGCCAAAGTCAAAGCTGCAGACTCAGGATTCCAGAATGCGCGAGTACCGGGAGATACAAGCTCTACAAACGCCGCGTTCTTACCCTGAGGTGTACCATTATAGACTCCACGAACGGTCTTAATAACGATATCATCACCGAGCTTAGCGCCAGATGTTGCCCAATACTTGTTAGTAGCACCATCGGGGCTGCACAAACCGTAGATATATACAGTACCGGTATCGTCAGTCAAGTCGAAGTTACCATAAGTTGTATTTGCAACTGAAGTAATAGTACCCTTCAATGTGTAAACAGTAGTGTTACCATCCTCGTCTGTTGCTGCAGCCAAGAAGTCAGCTACTGAAGTAATGCCGGCCTGCTCGCCTTCATTGCCACCTTCATTGCCGCCTTCGTTGCCACCTTCATTGCCGCCTTCATTGCCTCCTTCATTGCCTCCTTCGTTACCGCCTTCGCCGCCTTCGCCACCTTCGTTGCCGCCTTCGTTGCCGCCCTGGTCGCCTGAGCCCTCGCCATCAACAACAACCTGAGTTGCAATGATGTTCACATCGGTATCACGAGTCTGGTAAATGGTGTAACCATAAACAGTAACCTTCTTGCCGCTATATGAATCGGGGCACATTGCTGCGGTAGGATAAGAGATTGAGCCCTGACCCGTCGAAGCGCCCTCAACCTTGAGGTTCCAATATGCGTCACTCTTAACCAACTCACCCTCAACCTTTACATACTTGATGTAGGTTGTACCGGCAGCCATAGCAGCATAAGCATCAATAGCAGCACCATCCATAACGGTTACCTCAGGATGCGCAAAGCTATCGTCGTGACCTGTCTTTGTAGCAACAGGGCTTGTAATCTGGGGAACACTGCGGTATGCACCAATCTTACCCTCAACAGTTACCTTGTCACCCACTGCCAAGCCGGGATCGTCACCCTTATAAGCCAAGATATAAGATGTACCATCAGTCAAAAGATATGATCTTGCCGAAACAGCTACAACGGTTGACTCCTTAACCTTCACAGCCGTATCCTTAGCTGCCGAGATAGCCTCAGTAACGGTTACCTCTGTGCCGGCAGGCTCGTCACCACCCTCACCGGGCTCCTGACCGCCTGTGCTGCCGCCACCCTCGCCGAGGGTTACCTCCTGCGATGCGCTATCGGCTACACCCAAAGCAACATCATCCAAACGATATACAGATGCTACATCTGCCGAGAACTTGATAGAGAGCTTTGCAGGAACATTTGTAATCTTGAAATTTGCAGTTGCATCGTTCCAGCGACCTGAAAGGTTGTCGCCGCTTGCAAACGCGTAATCAATCTCAACCCAATTGGTATTGTCGCCCGACAAATACACATGGAACTTTGCCAAATCGTAAACAGCCTCCTTATTGTTGTTGTCGTACATCTCTGAACCGAAAGTCAAGAAGAATGTATCCTCACCCGAAGGAAGAGTGATATCCTTGATAGCAACAAAGTTCTCAACCTTACCGAAGAAGAGGTTATTCTTACCCGAACCGGCATAGTCTGAATAAGGACCATTAGACTCAGAGTTAGCACGCGCTGTGATATTTGTTGAATCATAGCTTACAGTTGCAGCACCATCACCCACGGGATTAGCGTAAGTAGCATCGAAATATGGCCAATAGTTACCATCCTTCACAGCTGTTGTCTTATCGAAGTTATCCGAGAAGAATGTACCCTCCAAAGGCTCACTTGGGGTAGAAGGAGTATCAGAGCCGCTACCACCTGTGCCGGCACCACCCTGTGAAAGGTCGATAACCTGAACGCCCTCGCCACCAGAGTAGAGAGTAACATCATCTACACGATATACAGATGCTAAATCAGCAACGAACTTGATAGAGAGCTTCTCGGGAGCAGAAGCCAACTTGAATGAAGCGGTTGCATCGTTCCAACGGCCCTTGATATCATCACCCTCCTCGAAAGCATAAGTTACCTCCGACCACTTTGCGTTGTCGCCAGAAACATATACATGGAACTTTGCCAAATCGTAAACAGCCTCCTTATTGTTGTTGTCGTACATCTCTGAACCGAATGTCAAAACATAGCAATCCTTACCTGCGGGCAAAGTGATATCCTTAATGATGACATAAGCGCTTGAACCGAAGAAAAGGTTGTTATTACCTGAACCCGGATAGTCTGAATAGCTGCTATCTGAAGTAGAGTTCGCGCGTGCTGTAACACCATTTGACTCGTAACTTACAGTAGCGGCGCCATCACCCGTAGGATTAGCGTAAGTCGCATCAAACCAAGGCCAATATTGCTCTTGTACAGCCTTTACCTTATCGAAATTGTCGTAGAAGAACTGCTCCGGTTTCTCAATCTCCTGCTCTGAAGCCGACTGCGATACATTCACACGCTTAGCCTCCCACTGACCATACTCGGGATGGAGAGTCCAGAACTTAAGTTCTGCCGAACGCGCAGCACCGGTAGTATTGGCCGCAACAGAGATTGTTACAGTCTTATTACCCTTACCTGCCTTAGGAGTGACAGTCACCCAAGACGAAGCCGCTGATGGAATCTCCGACACCCACTTCGCACCGGTAGCGATGTCCACAGTCTTCGACTCCTCTGCTTGTGTAAAGGCGAGATTGTCGGTAGAAACCTCGATAGTGAGGTCACCCGAACCGCCTTCCTCATTTTCCTCGCAACCTACAAAAGCAAACATTGTTGCCATCGCAAGCATTGCCAAAAATGACTTCAAAAAAGTACCTTTCATAATAGATTGTTTTAATTGTTAAAAATTTATAACTATTTACTAAAAATTTTCTTTTATCTGCTCAAAAAACATTATAATTTCTCAGCATTTTACCAGCCGGTAAAATTACTACTTTTTTCCCACATTGCATAATATTTGGGCGTTTTTATACTCAAAACATCAAAAAATATATTATATTTTTCAAAATCGGCTCATTTAGGCTTGCGGAGTCGGATTAATCTCCTCCGAAATAATTTACCGTTAAGGGAGCCGACCCTCGCCATCGGTCCGGTGGCGGGAGGGGTGTTTTTTTTGGGGGGGGGTAGGAAGTTAGGGAGTTTAAGGAGTTTAGAGAGTTTAGAGAGTTTAGAGATGAGCAAAAAATCAATTTTGAATTTTGAATTTTGAATTTTCTTTACTCTTTCATCTTTCATCTTTGCTCTCGCCCAAACCCCTACAACACAAAAAAAGCGAGAGAACTTTCGTTCCCTCGCCATATGCGGCGGAAATGCGGCCTTCAGCCCACTCCACTGCCCCGTTACAGACGGTCAAACCCGCCCATAACTGCTATTTCACTGCATTAACAATTGCTTCGAATGCCTTAGGCTCGTTCATTGCAAGGTCAGCCAAAACCTTACGGTTCATAGCGATACCCTTTGCGTTGTACTTACCCATAAACTCTGAATAGGTCATACCATAAGCGCGAACTGCCGCATTGATACGGGTAATCCACAACGAACGATATGTTCTCTTCTTAATCTGACGGTGTGCATATGCAAACTGCAAACCCTTCTCGACAGTGTTTTTCGCAACTGTCCAAACATTTCCCCTTGAACCAAAGTTACCCTTGGCAAGCTTCAAAACCTTCTTTCTTCTTGCGCGTGACGCAACAGCATTGACTGAACGTGGCATAGTAAAATAAGTTTTTGATGGAACTCATAGCGGTGTGATTCTCTCACACTCTTTGGGGCTATTCCGTCCCGGTTAATAAAATAAATTCGGCGTCGGTTAATTATTTAACCAACAAGTTCTTGATCTTAGCCTCGTCGGCTGCAGATACGGTTGAAGAATAACACAAGTTACGCTTCTGCTTCTTAGTCTTTTTTGTCAGGATGTGACTGTGATAAGCGTGCTTACGCTTGATCTTACCTGTGCCGGTGAAAGTAAAACGCTTCTTTGCAGCGGCATTAGTTTTCATTTTTGGCATTTTCTTAAAATTGTTAATTAGTTAAACATAGCGCGCAAAGATAGGCATTTTTTTCGAAATAACACACATTCACCGAAAAATTATCATTTTCGGACCGGTTTTTTGGTTTCTTATGCGATTGAAAGCAAATAATTTTGAATTTTGAGCCAACGCTGCGGACGAGAACAGAGAGCAAGCCCTGGTTGGGTTATGCCGAGCCGCGAGGAGGAAAAGCCGACCTTGCGTCGGATTAATTTTGATTTTTTTGCGTGTCTACGAAATAATTTTGAATTTTGAATTTTGAATTTTG
>JAFXIS010000065.1 GCA_017532885.1 Alistipes sp.
ACCATACAACCTGTTGGTACTCGACGAGCCCACCAACCATATGGATATGCGCTCGAAAGATATATTGAAGCGCGCTATTCAGAAATACGATGGAACGGTGATTGTGGTATCACACGACCGAGATTTCCTCGATGGGATTGTTGACCGCATCTATGAGTTCCGCGATGGAGGAGTGAAGGAGTATTTAGGAGGAATATACTACTTCCTTGAAAAACGTAAAGTAGATTCATTGCAGGAGATAGAGCGCAAAGATTCGCCCGTCGTGGCGGCATCGGCAACCTCCACGAAAGAGTCTTCGTCGGGTAAGCTATCATACGAGCAACGCAAAGAGCAGGAGAAACTCCTCCGTAAATTGCGTAAGGCGGTTGAGACCATCGAAGCTGAGCTTGCTGATATTGAGCAGAAAATTGCCGCATACGACGAGAAATTCGCAACTGCAACCGAGTACAACGAGGCCGACTATGCCGCCTACAACGATTTGAAAGCAGCCTACGACCATCAGATGCACGAGTGGGAGAAGGCTTCATACGAGTTGGAGATTACCGAGCAACAATAAAACAAGAAAAGAGGCAACAAACGCACCATAAGACAAGCAGAATCGAAGACACAAAAAAAGTCGAGGTGTTTCACAACAGCTCGACCAAGTGCTTATTGAGAAAGTATTTTTATGTGTGTTATGCGAATATAATACATTATTTTAGAATAAACAAATTTCAGCATAAATAAATGGATAATAACATTGTTTTTGGCATACGTCCCGTAGCCGAGGCCATTCAATCGGGCAAGCAGATAGAAAAACTATACATTCGCAAAGGAGCCGAAGGACAACTGATGACCGAACTCAGAGATTTGGCATTCCGTCATCGCATTCGTATTCAGGAGGTACCCGTAGAGAAGCTCAACCGCCTTACACGCCTAAACCATCAAGGCGTGGTGGCTCAGATTGCCCCAATCGACTATGTGGAGCTTAGCGACATTATGGAGCGCGTACCCGATGACGAAACTCCGCTCATCGTTCTATTCGATGGCGTGACCGATGTTCGCAACTTCGGAGCAATAGCTCGCTCGGCCGAGTGTGCCGGAGCTCACGGACTTATCACACCTCTGAAAAACTCTGCCCCCGTAAACTCCGAGGCGATGCGCTCTTCGGCAGGTGCATTGAGCCGTATTCCTGTATGCAGAGTAGGCTCGATTCGCAACACCTTGAAGGCTCTGCAATCCGAAGGATACCAAGTTGTTGCAGCCACCGAGAAGAGCCGCAAACTAATCTACGATGCCGATATGCGCAAGCCTACGGTTATTGTGATGGGTGCCGAGGATACGGGCATCTCGAAGGAGGTACTTAAACTCTGCGACGAGCAGTTGGCAATTCCCTTGATTGGTTCAATCGAATCGCTCAATGTATCGGCTGCTGCCGCTGTGATGCTCTTCGAGGTAGTGCGCCAGCGCATCGGCGAATAAGAGGCGAAAAACAGGCGAATAACCAGCGATAAGAGGCAAATAACCAGCGTAAAATAGGCGAAAAGCGACACAAAAGCACTATGCAAAAGAGCCTTATCCACCCTACTCTTGGCGAGATCACACTCTCGTCAACACGACGTTCCACACGCATTTCGTTGTCGGTACGCCCTACGGGGAAAGTAAGGCTATCGTATCCGCCATATATCTCACAAACAAGGGCATTGGAGTTTTTGGAGCAGAAGATTGAGTGGGTACTTGCGGCCAAGAAACGCTATGCCCAGCGAGCTGTAAACCCACCTATGTCGAAGGCTGAGATTGAGCAATTGCGCACGACGGCAAAGACTTACCTGCCGCAACGTGTGGCCTATTGGGCGGCAAAATTCTCATTTCGCTACGGCAAGGTAACAATCCGAGCCACACGAAGCAAATGGGGTTCTTGTTCGGCAAGTGGCAACATATCACTTAGTCTATTTTTGATGCAACTGCCAGAGCATCTGCGCGACTATGTGATAATCCACGAGTTATGCCACACCGTTCACCACAACCATTCGCCACGCTTCCACGCGCTGGTCAACCAACTTACCGCAGGAAAGGAGAAGGTTCTTGCTCGTGAACTACGCCAGCATTCAATATTATAATCATATTTATAATATCTCTGCTATTCCACACCCTCTCTTTGTCTCGATTCAAACAAATACACTCGGGCATTTTTGCGAAATAAAAATTCCCAGAAAGCGCAAAAGGATAAAAACATTCCATCAAATATCAAAATTTCATATCAGAAATGTTGAATATTACAAAATTTAACATTATATTTACAGAGTAATAATAAAACTTGAATATTATGAAAAAGTATTTAGCGGAAATGTTCGGAACTATGGTTCTGGTTTTAATGGGTTGCGGAAGTGCCATATTCTTTGGCTGTGGAGAGCCCGCTGAGATTTTGGCAGTAGCCATTGCTTTTGGTCTATCGGTTGTAGGTATGGCATATGCCATAGGAGGT
>JAFXIS010000066.1 GCA_017532885.1 Alistipes sp.
AATAATAAAAAGAGCCTATCTAACAAGAGCATTGTTGGATAGGCTTTTGGGGATGACCTCTATTTATAGATATAGTGAATAATTAATTACTCTTCACCACATCGGCAGGATTCTCGGTAGCAGCCTTCCACGAGCGGAGGGTTACAAGGCCGACCGTTACGGCGAGGACAACGAGAAGGGCAGCAATATAGAGCCACCAAGGCTGTGCAATGCGGTTGGCGAACTGCTCCAACCAGCGTGAGGTGATCTGCCACGCCACAGGTGCTGCCACCACGAAGCAACCTCCGACAATCCACACATAGCGCAGGTTCAGCATCTCGACAATCTGGCGAGTCGTTGCGCCATAGACCTTGCGAACAGCAATCTCCGAGCGGCGGTGCTGCGTTTCGAACATCACAATACCGAACACACCCATCAGAGCGATTATGATAGCCAGACCCGCAAACAATCCTATGAGCACCATATCCTTTTTGGTTTGTGCGTAGAGCCCCTCAACCCACTCCTCCAAGAAGTAGAGTTCAGGCTCATTGGAAGCGGGAGAGAGTTCCTTTGTGAGTTTCTTTACATACTCGGCAAACGCTTTAACATCGGCCCCTGCACGCAGACGAATGTAGAAGTGGCTCTTTCGGAGATCCGATTTGTCGCAGTAGAAGGTGTAGTACTCATCTTCCTGAGCAAGCGACGTAAGGCGTACATCTTTGATGATACCTACATAGGTAAACTGATTACCCTCTTTATATCCGAGTGGCATACCTACCTCGCGGTGCATTCGGCTCATCATCACAATTTCATCACGCTCGGCTGACGAAGGGGTAAAGCCGTTGCCATCGACTACATCAAAACCGAAGAAGTCAAGGAAGTTCCAACGCACAGCATTAGCGCGTATAACATACTCCTTATCTTTGTACATTCGTCCCCATGTTTGGTTACAGTGGAAGAGATTTACTGCCGAGGTGGTTACATTCATCGCATCGGGGTGCTGCATCAATCGCTCCACGACGGTCTCGGAGCGTGTGCCCAAATCCCACGAGGCGAAGGTTACGACATTTTCGCGGTCGAAGCCCAAATCGTAGTTGATCATAAAGCGATACTGCAACCAAAAGACAGCCGTTACGATGATGAGAATCATCGCCACTGAAAACTGCACGCCCACCATCAACGAACGCAGACGACGACCCGTAGCCGACTGTGCAAAGCCGCCCTTCACGCCGAGAGATGCGTTGAAACGGGTGATGTAGAACGCAGGGTACAATGCCGCCACAACAGCTAGCAACACCATCAGTGCGACCATCATAATAATGACTGCAATGTTATCTCCAAGAGCCAGTGAACAGATAGAATAGTTGGTGATAAAACTCTCTTGGATAGCAATCATCAGGTAGAACGTCAGTCCCATCGAGAGCAACACCAAACCGATAGCCTCGAAGAGGAAGTTCCAGCGCAGTGTTCCCTGACTTGCACCGAATACCTTGCAGATATTAACTGCACGCATACGCACAGGCACAAGGGCGAAGAAGAAGTTGATAAAGTTAATAAATGCAATCAGCACGATAATAAAGGCAATGCTACCGAGAATAATCGGAGTGTGTTTCTTACCCGTTCGGAAGTTGCCTGAATCGTAGAACTCGGCGTAATAGAGTTCGTCGAGAGGCACCAAACGGGTAGCAAGGACTTGTGCGCCACTATTCAATTCCTCCTTTGCCATCGCAATCTCCTCGGGATCCTCGGCCTCCTCTGCCTCGGCCATCCACTCCTGCACCATACCGAGGAACCAATCGGCATAACCTTTCTTGAAGATTTCGATGTAGGTGTCAAGGTCAGCACCCTCGCGCATACGGACAAAATTAGAGTAGTTCCAATTGTTATTACCCTCGGTATATACGCCCTCCTCATTCTGCATAATACCCCAATGGCTGAACATAGAGTTCTTGGGCATATCCTCGTAGATGGCCACGATGGTCTGCTGAACGGTTGGCTTGCCGTCATCGTGCATACGACCTCCCTCGAAATAAATTACATCGCCCACACCAACGCCCAATTTTTCGGACTTCGAGCGTGCCATTGCCACCGTGTTGGGCTCTTTGAGCTGCGAAAAATCGCCCGCCAAGCACTCAAACCCAAAGAACGAGGGCACATTGGCCGTTCCTTGATAGACATACTCATTGAACGGCTCCATAGTGTACTCATTGCGCTTAATCCAAATGCGGCTAATGCGTGGGTAAGGCATTGTAGAGGCCACCTCCTCGGCATCGGGGAACTGCTCGGCAGCCACATAAGCCAAATTGCCGGGGGAGTTTGTGCTCCACTTTATCTCACCGTCGTTACCACCGCCACCAAAGTCGGGAGAGATAAGATAGGTGCGGTCGGCATTGGGGAATTGTCCGTTGTAGGTGATGGTGTACCACACCTGAGAAAAGATGATGTAAAAGGCCACGAAGGCGAGGGTCAAACCGAGCACATTAAGCAGCGATGCGACCTTGTAACGACGTAATGTCATTAAAAAATTCTTAAACGCGATTTTCATAGGTTTCTATTCTTATTGTTTTATTAATTATTCAATTTTGAATTCTGAATTTTGCATTTTGAATTCTATTAGTGACTTGGGGAGGCATCACCCTCGCCCAAGCCTGAAACGCTCTTTGCTTATGGTTGGTTTAGCGTTTTTCAAATATTAAATACCTTTCCCCAAAAGGATTGTAACGAGGCGAATACAAGGCTTGCGACGCTCCGAGGAGCGGAGTTTACTTGTGCGTAAATGAGCAGCCGAGGAGCAAGCGTAACGCAGTAGTCGCCCGTTAGAATTCTTTTTAATTATAGTCTTGACTTTACGTCGGTAACGATTTTTCCATCGAACAGGCAGATGGTGCGGCCCGCATACGAGGCATCGTGCTGCGAGTGGGTAACCATAATGATGGTTGTGCCCTCCTGATGGAGCTCTTTGAGCAGGGTCATTACCTCCTGACCATTCTTTGAGTCGAGGTTACCCGTAGGCTCATCGGCAAGGATAAGTTTGGGGTTCGACACGAGGGCGCGGGCGATAGCCACACGCTGCTGCTGACCACCCGAGAGCTGCTGTGGGAAGTGGCCGGCACGGTGCGAGATGTTCATACGGTCGA
>JAFXIS010000067.1 GCA_017532885.1 Alistipes sp.
CCAAGTATGCTGCGCTTTTTCATCCTTCGAGCAGCTTCAAAATAGCTATTGTTATAAAACTTTTACAAAGGAGCCTGTCTAACAAGGCTCTTTTGGCATCTGCCTTGTCTGAAAAATGCTCACATACGCCAAGTATGCTGCGCTTTTTCATCCTTCGAGCAGCTTCAAAATAGCTATTGTTATAAAACTTTTACAAAGGAGCCTGTCTAACAAGGCTCTTTTGGCATCTGCCTTGTCTGAAAAATGCTCACATACGCCAAGTATGCTGAAAATAGATATAAAGGAGCCTGTCTAACAACAAATAGACAGGCTCTTTCTTCTTTTGAAATATGTTGCTCTATAAATTCAATCCCGAAAAATCTACTCTCATATCCTCGGTTGCAACCGTTGCCGGAACTTCGATTGTGAGAACTCGTTTCTCGTTGGGCAAGAGGTGGAAATATCCCTCGGATGCGTATGCCGGAAGTATAGCCTTATCGCTATCGGCATAGCGAATATTCGATTTAAGGTTTAAGGCGATATTCTTCGAGCGGTTTCGTACCTCCATCGTCAGGGTTGTCGCCTCGGCACTCTGCTGCTTACGCAAAACGCGCCATGCGATAGCCGCCTCACCTACGCAATCCATCGAGGCGTAGCGTGTGGGATTGGCTGCATCAATCCAATAATCATTCTCCGAGAGGAGCGTGCCGCGCTGGTCGGTCAATCTCAGGCGTACAAGTGTCAAAGATTGCGCCGCTTGAGGTAAAGTGAGTTCGGCACAGTCGGTTGCGCAGTTTGCGGCGATATCGGCTGCGTATTTACTCTTCGAGAGCAACTTGCCGCTCTTGTCGTATATTGCAACATGCGCCGTAGCCTCATTATACTCATTTCGCGAAGCATTCACTACCTGCAACTTCTTCGAGGTGGCGTTCCACTGAATATGTGTCGGCTCACACGCCTTGCGTGAGGCGAAATATGCCGCGGGCGTTTCGTAGTCGTAGGTGTAGGTTTGCCAGATAACACTCGGCCATGCAGGGTGTGTCATCCATAGGAGCAAACCACTTGTGTAACTCCACATTTTGTGGTTCCAGCTCTCGAACATATTGCGGTAAATCTCGTAGTTGAGATATTGCGCGCGGTCGCAGAACTCATCAATATCCTCGCAGGGCTTGTCGCCGAGTGAGTGGATATGTTGCATATAATCCTGCCAGCCGTGGATGTTCTGGTGTAGGTCATGATAGTAATATACATCGCCTATGGGCCACAAATCCTCCTCGGCAATGAATTTGCGAATAGTCTCCGCCGTAGGCATTGAGGGCGCACCCAGCTCGGTAGAGAAGCCCTCCGCCTTACCTGTTACGAACTCCTGATATTTGTCGAAATAACCCCAAGGACCGCTCTGGCAGAGGTTCATCAGGCGTGAGTTGCCATGATAGTGGCGTGTGCCATCCTCATTAAGTACGATATCCTGAAAACCATCCTCCAAATAGTCGGGAGCATAACCCTCGTTGCGC
Organism: Alistipes sp.; assembly: GCA_017532885.1. Next base: position 1,494 of record JAFXIS010000067.1, read on the forward strand.
GGACACCATATTGCAATCGAAGGGTGGTTGCGGTAGCGACGCACAATCTCGCGAGCATTCGCCAAGAAGAGGTTTGCATCTATGGGGTTGAGGTTGTAGTCGCCCGTCGAAATCGAAAAATCGTTCCACACAAGCAGACCATATTCATCACATAACTCATAGAATACCTCCTCGGTCGATTCACCGGTCCAGTTGCGCACCATCGTGAAATTCATCTCCTTATGTAGTCGGAAATATGGCTCTAAACGCTCGCGGCTAACGCGTTTCATTCCATCGTCCATACCCCAGTTACCTCCCTTGCAGAAGATGCGTTCGCCATTTACGCAGATTACCAAATATGGGTTTTCGCTGTCGGCTAAACGCTCCACATATTGCTCCATGCCTTTATGCAGGGCGGGAATTACGGTCTGACCAAATCGACCATTGCCCGTCGTGATACGCTTGCGATAGTTTAGTAAGACCTTACCCTCGTCGGCAATGTCGGTGGGGCTATATCTAAAACGGATATGCTGCTTCTCGTCGTTGCGTGCCATAAGCTCATAGCTAAGCTCTCTCACGCCGAAACGAACGCTCTTCGTCTGTACGCTCTTGCCTCCCTGCTCGATAGAGAGCTTTAGCGTATAGAGCGGTTGCTCACCATAGCCATTGGGCCACCAGAGTTTGGGGTTTTGCATCACAAGCTGCTCAAACTCCTTCTTTGAGAACTCAACTTCGCGTTTCTCTCCGGCTGCCAGCGTGACCTCCTTTGTAAAGGTTATGTCGCCAATCTCGCCGTGGATGTTCGCCGTAGATTGTGTGCGGGCGCTATTCTCCAACGCTGCCACGATGGTAATATCTGCCTTCGAGGTGTCGGGTAGTGGCAGGTCCGTAATAACCTGAATATCTTTCAACGCGAGATTGCCACTACGCACGATTTCTACATCCTGCCAGATGCCGATGTTTCTATCGCGAATGCCGGGAATCCAGTCCCAACCCTCCGACGAAATGAATGTCGGGCCATCCAAGCAGAGCGCACCTCCATTCGGGCCTGCCTAGTTGAACTCCTGCTCATGTGGAATACCGGGGTTATGAGGAGGAATGATACGCACGGCAAGGGTATTTTCGCCCTCACTCTTCAGCACCTCGTTAATCGGGAACTCGGCACGCGTAAAGGCTCCGGCGATGTGTCCCAAACGCTTTTTGTTGAGCCATACCTCGGCTTTATAGTTTATGCCATTGAAAAGTAGAGTTAATTGCTCGGATTCGGCATATTCGGGCGTGGGGAATGATATGCGGTACCACCACTCCTGACGGCACAAAGTTTCAGGGATGTAGAGGTTGTTCAATCCGTAATAAGGGTCGGGGTAGACCTGCTGCTCAACAAGCGTTGTAAGCACTGTACCCGGCACCGTAGCATTGTACCAGCCGTTGGTGGTTGCTGTGTCCCATATCGATATATCCTTCTCGACGAGTGTCGCCGCCTCAATCAACTGCCAACCTTCCGAGAGCGTTAAGTTGCCATCTGCGGTAGGCGCAAGTGTTGTTGGTCTATTAACAAAAGCTTTACGCTCGCACACGGGCACCGGAGCCTTCGACTTGGGCAGATTATCCTGCGATTGAGGAAATACCAATCCAAAATTACCTTGACCCCAAGCTCCTTGCGCGAGGGCAAGGAGTAGGGGCAGAATCAGACAAACTCTTTTCATGTGCTAAATATTGTTATCGTTGCGGAATATCTACTTCTCGTTGGCGACCATCAATCAGGTAGTCGGTGAAATGCTCAACCAAACGCCAATAGAAATACTCGTTCATGTCGCCAAAGCCGTGGCGCTGTGTAGGCAGATAGAGCATGTCGAAACGCTTGTTGGCGCGGATTAAGGCATTTACAACGCGGGTAGAGTTGCCTGGGTGTACATTGTTGTCAATCTCGCCATGTACCAACAGCAAGTGACCCTTCAAGCGGCGTGCAATTTCGGGATTGCTGCTAATCTTGTAGACGAATGTGGTGTCGCCATTCTCCTTGACCTCCTCCTTTACGCCGTGGTGAGTCTCGCTCCACCAACGATTGTAAATCTTGTTGTCGTGGTTGCCGGCGCATGAAACAGCCGCCTTAAAGAAGTCGGGGTACTGCAAAATCGCAGCCGTAGACATAAATCCACCACCTGAGTGTCCATGGATACCTACGCGGTTGATGTCGATAAAGTCGTGGCGCGCTGCAAGCTGCTCGATAGCAGCCTTCTGGTCTGCCAAACCATAGTCGCGAAGATTGCCATAGCCGTAGTTATGATACCACTTCGAACGGTCGGGGTGACCTCCGCGGTTACCTACCGTAATGACGATGAAGCCGGCCTGAGCCAAGCGGTCGGTGCGTACCGTCATGCGAGTGTAGGGGTAGACTGTAGCCTCAGTCTGAGGTCCCGGATAGACATAATCGACGATAGGATACTTCTTTGTGGGGTCGAAGTTGAAAGGCTTATACATGACGCCATAGAGGTCGGTAACGCCGTCGGCAGCCTTTACGGTGAAGGTCTCGGGGAACTTGTAACCATTTGCTAAGAGCTGTGAGAAGTCACTCTTCTCCAAATCCATAACCTTGTTACCCATGCAGTCGAAGAGAGCTGTTTCGGGAATAGCGTCTACGCGAGAGTAGTTATCTACAAAGTAGCGTGCCGAATCATCCATAGTAGGAGTGTGGAAGAAATTACCCTTATCCAACAACTTGACAGCGCCTCCGTCAAGGCTTACAGAGTAGAAGTGCTGATAGTAGGGATTCTCACCCTCCTCGCGACCCATAGCGGTGAAATATACCACGCGGCGCTTCTCATCTACCTTTACAATCTGATGAACATGCCATGCACCTTCGGTGAGGCGACGCTTAAGATTACCCTGGTCATCGTAGAGGTAGAGGTGTGCCCAGCCGTCGCGCTCGCTCCACTGAATAATCTCCTTGCCATTATTGACGGCAGAGAGTGGGCGAACCTCGATATATGTATTGAGGCGCTCCTCGATGATTGGGCGCAAAGTATCCTGTCCAATGGTGTAAGAGCAGATGTCGATGCGGTGCAAATCGCGGCTTGAGCGAGTTACGAACATACGATTCTCATCGCCCAACCAGATGTTTGGCTGGTCGTACATATGGCGCTGCTTATGCTCTCGGGGACGACGAGCGATAGAGAGTGTCTGGTCTTTGAAGCGCGATGTGGTAATCTCCTTGCGCGAATTGTCGGTCATATCGAACAAATAGAGGTGGTATTGCGGAGCCTCCTTCTCGCCCGGCATCTGATATTTATAGCTCTCGAGTGTGGGGCGTGGCTCGGCGATAGCATCTATAACCCAAAGCTCCTTAACCTTGCGGTAGTCGGCAAGGGTTACGGCAAAGTAGCGAGAGTCGGGTGACCATACGCCATAAACGCCTTTGCGTTTGCCATTGCAGAGCGTGTCGGTGTTGAGCATAGAGTAAGGCTGTCCGTAACCGAAATCCTTTACACCGTCGTCGGTAATCTGAATCTCTACAACGGTTGAATCCTTCTCGTTCTTCTTCAGCTTCTCGTAATCCTCGCGCGACATGCGATAGAGGTTCAAATCTTTAGCATAAACAACGGTTTTGCCATCGGGAGAAACCGAAGCCCAACGCAACTCCTTGGTCTCCTTCTTCTTATCCTTGAGGTGTGTGAGCTGCTTAGAGTTGAAGTCGTACGAGAAGTAGAAAATCTGCTTTTCGCCTCGCTTTGCCTTCTTGCCCTCCTCCGGCTTAGCCTCTTGAGATGATACTACCTCAAAGGTGAAGGTGTTGCCATCCTCCTCGACATCCAAATTTCGAATGGGGAGCTGCTCGGCGATAAATGGGTCGTGCATGATTTCGCTGAGCTCGGAAGCCATCTTTACATGGTCAAACAGCGGCTCACGCTTGCGTGCTACGGGGTCTACAACCCACCATTTGGTACCTGCACTGGTCTTGTAGCTGTACCAGAACTTCTCTCCCGACTTGAAATAGTGGGGGTCAATGGTTGTTGAGAAGAGCATATTCTGCAACTTCGATGCAGTAAAGCGCTCTGCCAACTCGTAACGGTTTGTAGTCGTGTTGCCGTTATCGGCGTATGCTACGCTGCAAAAAGCGAGGAACGATAACGAAAGAATTATAAGCCTTTTCATAATTATCTAAATATATTTTGTTGGTTGCGAGGTTTTCCGGGGGATTTAGTTCTCTTGAAAATAGTTGCTGAAAAACAACATCTGATACTTTACGGCATTGGTCCAATAGCCCCAAGTGTGACCACCCGGACGAGAGTAGAAGTCGTGGGGGATATTCTCCTTAAGCAACTTTTCGTGCAAAGCGCAGTTTACGCCGTAGAAAAAGTCTTGAACACCGCAATCGATAGCCAACTTAAGCGAGTTGGGCTGAAGCAGATGTGTCTGGTTGATAACGGTATAATTCTCCCAATTCTCGGGGTTTTGTTCTTGCTCTCCCAAGAGTGAGGGAATCTCCCAATTCTTCGGAAATGGGCGAATATCTACGCCTCCCGATAGTGCTCCGGCAGCACCAAACAAATCCTGATGGCGGAACGAGAGCCAAAGTGCTCCGTGACCACCCATCGAGTTGCCTGTAATGGCGCGAGAAGTGCGGTCGGCATGTGTGCGATAGTGCGAGTCGATATAGGGGATAAGTTCTTTTGTTATAAATGTTTCGTACTTGAACGAGGGGTCCACGGGGCTGTCCCAATACCAACTGTGGTGACCTCCGTCGGGCATTACGATGATGATGCCATACTGATCTGCCAAAGCACTTGCGTTGGCATTGTTGTGCCAAGCATGGAAATTATCTCCGCAGCCATGCAGAAGGTATACCACCGGCACATCCTTCATCTCATGATAACCTTCGGGTAGGACCACCGCGGCCATGACATCTTTGTTCATGGCTTGGCTATGAATTGCCACAATCTCGCGGGTGTATGACCATGCCGATAACTGCAATAGAAGTGCGATGCTTAAAAGAAATAGTTTTTTCATAATGTTTAGATATAAGATTATTAATATTAATTCAAAATACGGAATATCAATTTAATATGATGCATTTGGTCAATATCAATGACAAATATAGCGAAAAAGAATGGGATTTTTATGGTTGTAGAAGAATAATTGTCTAATTTTGTGAAAAGTTAATTTCAAAACAATTATGAGAGTAAGATTTTCTATTGTAATGTTAATCTCTGCACTTTGGTTTGCGGGGTGCTGTAATAACTCTACCGAGAAACAGGTTTTGTTTGATGGTAAGAGCCTTATAGGCTGGAGTGGCGTTTTGATGCCGGGCGAGACGAAGGTAAGCAGTTTGGATGTTTTCAATGTTCGCAATGGCAATATCTGTATCGCCGGAGAGCCTTTCGGGTATATCTATACCGAGGAGCTGTATTCGAGCTACAATCTACATGTGGAGTGGCGCTGGGTAGGCGAGGGTACAAATAGTGGCATATTCCTGCATGTCAAGGATGCTGATAAGGTGTGGCCCGAGGCTATTGAGTGTCAGTTGTGCGCAGGTAAGGCGGGTGATATTGTACTACTTGGCGGCGCGAAGATTCTCGATATCGAGAGTAAGGAGGAGTTTCCGATAAAACCGCGCTATGGTGACTTTGAAAAACAGATAGGGGAGTGGAATGTCGCTGAGATAAGGTGCGATGGTCGTCAGATTAAAATCTATATAAATGGCGAGTTGGCAAACGAGTGTACTACGATTAATAGTCGCGGCCACATAGCTTTGCAGAGCGAGGGAGGTCCCATCGAGTTCCGCAATATTTATCTTACCCGGATAAAGTAACACTCCTATTGAGGTGAGAAAAGTTTGCATTTATTGATTCGGTTTATTATATTTGCATATTGAAAGATTTATAAAAACTATAAGATTATGGCAAATTTGAGAATTCTTAAGAAGGAGATAGACTATCGTTTGGAGGAGTTTGTCTTTGATTGCGAAATGGCTATCTACTTCCAGCCCTCGAAGGAGGAGGCTGTTGTAGCTTTGATGGAGAAGGCTGTGGCTTTGCGCAATGCACTTTATGTAAAGGCTAACAATCCTACCGAGCCTCACAACGCTTCACTTGTACGCAAGTATTACGCAGCTATGCGTCGTGATATGGTATCATCGTTTGCTGCGATGTTCGAGGAGCTGAGCGCTTTGAACGAGGCAAAATAGCCCTCCTTTATGTTGAAACAATAAGAGCCTGCCGAATGGCAGGCTCTTGTCGTTTTGGTATAGAGGCGAAAACGCTTGATGTTTATCTGTTTAACAGGAGTAACAATAAAGGGAGCAGGATTCCTGCTATGAGTTCTATTCCGCCACGCCCCCAAAGTCCGCGCTTGCCCTTAAGCATTACGATACCGGTGAGGGTTATAATGATAAGCCCGAATGAGAAGATGTCGGAAAACCAGGTCCACCACTTTCCGGGGTTGTAGTGAAGTGTTGTCATCGCGCTAATCATGTGCCTTCGGCGCAACGACTCGTAAACCGCCTCTCCGCTTGAAATATCCACGATGAGCGAAGAGCCTCCACTCAAAAATACTTTCAACTGCTCGGGCTGAGGGAAATAGTGCTTCATATATCGCTCCGAAACACCCATCTGCTGCATAATCGCCTCGACCTGCTGCTTTGAAAACGCCTCCTTTTGAGGAAGATTGTCAAGTTTCGCCTCGCTGCGTGTTACGACAAAGTGTGGGTTGATTGTATCGCGATGATTCATAACAAAACCGGATATGGCGTAAATCAACACCATACCCGACAGAAAGAATGATAATTCGCGATGGAGCGTGCGACTCCAGCGGCGCAATTTATCCTTCGATAATTTCATAGCTTATAGCCTCGATGAAGTAGAATGAGAGATAAGCCTTGCCCTCTGCCTGCTCGCGAGCTGCGATTCTTGCACGGAAGTCGGCAATACGCTCTGCGGTAGTATTTGCAGTCTCACCGCGCGCAGCCTTCTCGGTAGAGCATCCGCCCTCGCCATCACCATGATGCTCAATGCCTTCAGTCTGCTCCCATTTCTGGAGATATGCTTCGTCAAGGCGCTCCTCCATGAGGATACCCTTAACCTTTACAATGCTGTTTGCGCACTTCTGGTTAAATGCACCGAGCTTTGCAGCCTCTACGCGGAGAGTCTTGCTATCGTCACTACCCATGAGGAACATCTTTGTAGCACCGTGGCTGCAAAGGTGTGTGCAGATAGCCTCAACCTCAACCTCCTGACCGGTAAGAGTCTCTGCGCCCTCCAATAGAGCATCTACATCCATTACGGCAACCTCAGTTGCACTCTCTGTGGTTACACTCTTCTTAGCATTGCGATTTCCGCAAGCAACCATTGCAGTAGCCAATACTATTGAAATGGCCAAAATGATAATTTTTTTCATAGTTTGTAAATATTTGTGTTCGTATTTTTATCGTTTTGCAGATATGTCTATTAATAGATATGTTACAAAGGTAAAAAATTTTTTGAAATAGTTCGCTATGGGTTAAAGTTATTTATTGCATTAAAATCATATGTTTTAATTGTTTTTACTCGTTTTTGTGATAAATGTACTACCTTTGTTTTTTGTTAAGATTATTTTGAGTGGCGGAACGGTTTATGTAATATTCGTTGATGATGAAGATGTTTTTCTTGGTATTTTTGATTGCATATCTTGGCGGTAATCTATATATATTCTTGCGCGTAATGTCGCTTTTTGCGGGTGCGTCGTGTGGCGTAAAAATGCTCTTTGCGTTAATCTTTTGGTTGGCGGCGTTCTCGATGATGATAGCGCTCTTTGCGCGAAATGCAGGCCTGCCCGATGTTGTTATGAGCACACTTTACCGCGTAGGCTCGGTGTGGATGGTATTTACGCTTTATATGGTGCTGGCACTTGTGGTCTTCGATGTGGCGAAGCTGTTCTTGCCGACTATCAGCCATGGGGTGCTTTATGCCGCAGGTGTTTCGGCGTGTCTGCTGATTTACGGCTATTGGAATTATCGGCATCCTGAGGTCGAGCATTTCGATATCGAGGTTGAAAAGCCGATGAAGGGAGAATTGAAGATTGTAGCGGTGAGCGATATACATTTAGGTGATGGTACCGACAAAAAGGCACTTCGTCGCTATGTCGATATGATAAATGCCGAAAATCCCGATGTGGTGCTTATTGGCGGCGATTTGGTTGATAATTCGTTGCGACCACTCATTAACCATAATATGGCGGAGGAGCTATCTCGTCTGCATGCTCCGCAGGGAGTATTTATGGCGGCAGGAAATCATGAATATATCAGCGGCATAGAGGCTGTTGAGCGCTATTTGGCAGCTACGCCCATTCGACTATTGCGGGATAGTGTTGTTACTCTTCCTTCGGGCGTACAGATTGTGGGGCGTGACGATAAAACCAATCGACATCGAGCGGCGTTGCCTGCACTGTTGGAGCGTTGCGACATGTCGCAACCTGTTGTGGTGATTGACCATCAGCCATACGATTTGGCGAAGGCTGATGCTGCGGGTGTGGATTTGCAGTTCAGTGGTCATACACATCATGGGCAGGTGTGGCCCGTAAGCCTTTTGACCGAGAAGATTTTCGAGCAGAGCCACGGCTATCGAAAATGGTCGCACGCGCATATTTTTGTGTCGAGTGGCTTGTCGTTGTGGGGACCTCCGTTCCGTATCGGTACGAAGAGCGATATGGCGGTGTTTAACTTGAAATCGGCGCAGGACGCTAATCTTCAGCAAAGTAATCAATAATCTTGCGGGCGCGAGCCTCGCCAACTACCTCGGAGAGCTCTTCGAGAGATGCTTCACGCACCTTTGTGACAGTCTTAAAGCGGCGCAGAAGGGCATTAAGACTCTTTGTGCCGATGCCTTCAATCTGCTCCAATTCGCTGTTGATAAATGCTTTGCTGCGCTTCTGGCGGTGGAATGTTATACCGAAGCGGTGAGCCTCGTCACGGATATGGCAGACAACCTTCAACGGCTCGCCCGTGCGGCTCAGATAGTAGGGCATAGGGTCGTTGGGATAGAACACCTCTTCGATGCGCTTTGCCAAACCGACAATCGGCACCTGATTCTCGATGCCGAGGGCACATAATACCTCATAAGCGCTCGAAAGCTGTCCCTTGCCGCCATCGACAATTATAAGGTCGGGGAGCTCGGCGTTCTCCTCCAGAAGACGCGAATAACGACGATAGACAATCTCGCGCATCGAGGCAAAGTCGTCAGGCCCTACGACCGTCTTGACATTAAAGTGGCGATACTCTTTGCGCGAGGGCTTTCCGTCGCGGAATACGACGCACGACGCTACGGGGTTGGTGCCTTGCAGGTTGGAGTTGTCGAAGCACTCGATATGGCGAGGTTGGCGGTCGAGGTGCAACTCTCGCTGCATGGCGTTCATCAATCGCTCGGTATGGCGCTCCGGATTCTTTATTTCGAGATTCTTCATCTGCTCGGCGCGATAAATTCGTGCACTCTTGAGCGAAAACTCCAATAAATCGGCCTTCTCTCCTCGCTTGGGTACGGTGAATGTAACCTTGTCGAAGAGCAGGGTGGTCGAGGGCATAAATGGTACAATAACCTCACGAGAGAGGTCGTGTGAGATGTTTTCGACGATGTATTGTATGGCAGAAGTGAGCATCTCCTCGCGTGAAGAGTCTACGCCCGTTGTAAGGCGTACGGTATGCAGGGCGACAATAGAGCCGTGGCGCAGGCGTATGAAGTTGCAATATGCCACATCGTCATCCTCCAAAAGCGAGAATATATCGCAATCCATAATCTTGGCACTCACAATCACCGAGCGGCTTTGGTAGTTTTCGAGTGCTGCGAGTCGCTGCTTGAAACGCTGTGCGGCCTCGAACTTCAGCTCCGAGGCGGCCTGCTGCATATTCTCCTCCAAATATCGTCGTACGGGGCGTAAATCGCCTTTGAGAACCTCCTTTGCCATCTCTAAAAGTCGGGCGTACTCCTCCTCGCTTTGGGCTCCGATGCAGGGCCCTTTGCAATTACCTATGTGGTATTGCAGGCAGACGCCATATTTACCTCGGGCGATGTTTTGAGGTGCAAGATTCAACTTGCAGGTGCGTAGCGGAATTACTTCGCGAATAAACTCCAACACAGAGCGTTGCATCGAAATTGAGCCATAAGGTCCGAAGTATTGCGCGCCACTTTGATTTACTATGCGCGTAGATTCTATGCGTGGAAAATTCTCGCGGCGAATAACAATCCACGGATATGTCTTGTCGTCTTTGAGTAGGATGTTGTAGCGGGGCTGATGTGCCTTTATCAAAGAATTTTCCAGCAGTAGGGCATCCTGCTCGCTGTTTACTACGATATGGCGTATGTCGCAAATCTGTTTGACGAGTACCTTGACTTTGGCAGAATGCTCCTTGTTGTTGGCGAAATATGAGGATACGCGCTTACGCAGAGATTTCGCCTTGCCGACATATATGATTGTGTCGTTGCGGTCCAGGAATTGGTAAACTCCCGGCTCGAAAGGTAGTGCTGCAACCAACTCCCGTAATCTCTGCTCGCGACTGCTCATAGTGCAAAGTTATAAATTTTTCGCTATTTTGTATCGGCCGTGATGACTATGTCGGCGCGTCGGTCGTGTGGCTCGACGGGTAATTTGTCGATGAGTTGATGTCGATAACATACTCCGACGCATAATGCCCGAAATCCCTCGCTCGCCGTATATCGGTCGTAAAAACCTTTACCTCGGCCCAAACGGTCACCTTGAGGAGTGAATGCCACTCCGGGGAGAATCATCAAATCGATATCCTCGGCGGCGCAAGGCGTTGCTCCCTGTGGCTCATTTATGCCGTATGCTCCGGCGGATATTTCTGTGGGTTTATAGTCAAAAAAATCCATCTCGGCTACGCCCGATTCATCGGCCGTTATGCGGGGTACTACAACTCTGCATAACGCGGCCAAGCGATTAATGTCGATACCTATTTCGTCGAAAAGGGGCATAAATGCTGCCACAACCGACGGCTTTGTCCTTAAAATCAGTTGATTCAACTGCTCGGTTACGGCTGAGGCTTCCTCCCTCTTTTGAGCCTCTGTTATGTTGGTATTCAATAGCTTGATAGCCGCTCTTATCTCTCTTTTTTTCATAATATCTCGTAAAAATGCAAAAATGCGTATAAAATAGGTCGCTTTTTCTATTGTTATTCTGCAAACATTTGTTATCTTTGCAGAGATAATGGAAATCTATTTCACAAACAAAAATAAACAAAAATTTTAGATTATGAGCTGTTTTTTATGCAATTCATCTCTCGGAAAGAAGTTGGTGATGAGTATAACGGGTTGCTGCCTTGTACTCTTCCTTCTGTTCCACATGTCAATGAACCTCGTTGCATTGATTAGTGCGGAGGCTTACAACACAATCTGCTCGTTACTTGGCGCCAACTGGTATGCTTTGGTAGCTACTGCAGGTTTGGCAGTGTTGGTAGTGCTCCATTTTGTTTACGCGTTGATTCTCACAATCAACAACTATCGCGCTCGCGGTACACAGCGTTACGCTGTTACAGCTGCGGAGCCCGGTGTTGAGTGGGCTTCAAAGAACATGCTTGTTTTGGGCGTAATCGTTGTCTTGGGTTTGGGTGTACACCTTGTACACTTCTGGTCAAAGATGATGCTCGTGGAGTTGATGGGCGCTGAGGGCTCGATGGTGGCAGGTGAGTTTGTTCACGCTACCGATGGTGCTGCACTTATCGCATTCACATTCTCTAAGTGGTACAATGTAGTTATCTACATCGTATGGTTGGCTGCATTGTGGTTCCACCTCAATCACGGCGTATGGTCTATGGTTCAGACCGTAGGTTGGGCTAACGATACTTGGTATCCTCGTCTAAAGTGCATCGCAAAGATTGTCTCTACACTTATCGTGTTGGGCTTTATGGCTGTGGTTGTAGCATTCTTCGTATGCAGCCTTTGCGGTGATTGCTCTGCTGCCGCTGCTTGCACTGAGGCTTGCCACTCTTGCGCTGGTTGTGGTGCTCACTAACAGATTTTTTTCGGAACAATTAAAAACAGACAAATATGGCTTTAAAGTTAGATTCAAAGATTCCTGCTGGTGAATTGGCTCAGAAATGGAGCAATCACAAGGCGGCTATCAAGGTTGTCAGCCCCGCAAATAAGCGTAAACTCGACATCATCATCGTTGGTACCGGTTTGGGTGGTGCATCTGCAGCTGCTTCACTCGGTGAGTTGGGCTACAATGTAAAGGTGTTCTGCATTCAGGACTCTCCTCGTCGTGCGCACTCTATCGCAGCGCAGGGCGGTATCAATGCAGCGAAGAACTATCAGAACGATAACGACTCTGTATATCGTCTTTTCTATGATACTATCAAGGGTGGTGACTACCGCGCTCGTGAGGCTAATGTATATCGTTTGGCAGAGGTTTCTAACCTTATCATCGACCAGTGCGTAGCTCAGGGTGTTCCTTTTGCTCGTGAGTACGGCGGTTTGTTGGCTAACCGTTCATTCGGTGGTGCGCAGGTATCTCGTACATTCTATGCTCGTGGTCAGACCGGTCAGCAGCTCTTGCTCGGCGCTTATGCTGCGTTGAACAAGGAGATTGCCGCAGGTTCTGTAAAGAGCTACCCTCGTCACGAGATGTTGGATATCGTAGTTGAGGATGGCGAGGCTAAGGGTATCATCGCTCGTAACCTGGTAACAGGTGAGATTGAGCGTCATGGTGCGCACGCTGTGGTTATCGCAACAGGTGGTTACGGTAATGTATTCTTCCTCTCTACAAACGCTATGGGTTCTAACGGCTCGGCTGCATTCCAGTGCTACCGCAAGGGTGCAGGTTTCGCTAACCCCTGCTTTACTCAGATTCACCCCACATGTATTCCTATCCACGGAACACAGCAGTCAAAGCTGACTTTGATGTCAGAGTCTTTGCGTAACGATGGTCGTATCTGGGTACCGAAGAAGATGGAGGATGTTGAGGCTATCCGCAAGGGTACAAAGATGCCTTCAGATATTGCAGAGGAGGATCGCGACTACTATTTGGAGCGTCGTTATCCCGCTTTCGGAAACTTGGTTCCTCGTGATGTTGCATCGCGTGCTGCTAAGGAGCGTTGCGACGCAGGTTATGGCGTAAACGAGACAGGTTTGGCTGTATTCCTCGATTTCAAGACCGCTATTGACCGTTTGGGTAAGGATATCATCAAGCAGCGTTATGGCAACCTCTTCGATATGTATGAGGAGATTACCGATGTAAGCCCATATGAGCAGCCTATGCAGATTTTCCCCGCCGTACACTATACAATGGGTGGTATCTGGGTTGATTACAACTTGATGACTACAATCCCCGGCTTGTATGCTATCGGTGAGGCTAACTTCTCTGACCACGGAGCAAACCGCTTGGGTGCATCGGCTTTGATGCAGGGCTTGGCAGATGGTTACTTCGTATTGCCTTACACTATTGGCGATTACCTCTCAAAGAAGATTCAGGCTCCGAAGGTATCAACCGATACTCCTGCATTTGCTGAGGCTGAGAAGGCTGTTAAGGCTAAGATTGAGAAGTTGTTCGCTATTAAGGGTAAGCAGTCGGTAGACGATATCCACAAGCGTTTGGGCCACATCATGTGGGACAATGTGGGTATGGCTCGTACCAAGGAGTCTTTGGAAAAGGCTATTAAGGAGATTCAGGCACTTCGCAAGGAGTTCTGGACAGACCTTAAGTTGGTAGGTACTGCCGATTCGTTCAATGTTGAGTTGGAGAAGGCTTTGCGCTTGGTTGATTACTTGGAGCTTGGTGAGTTGATGGCACGCGACGCGTTGAACCGTGAGGAGTCTTGCGGTGGTCACTTCCGCTCAGAGCACCAGACCGAGGAGGGTGAGGCTTTGCGTCATGACGAGGAGTTTGCTTATGCTGCCGTTTGGGAGTATAAGGGTATGGATGTAGCTCCCGAGCTTACAAAGGAGCCTCTCGAGTACGAGTTCACTCATCGTGCACAGCGTAACTATAAGGATTAATTTTGGCGTTGAACTTTAATAATAAATTAGACTATGAATTTCACATTAAAGATATGGCGTCAAAAGGACGCTAAAACGAAGGGCGCATTCAAGACATATAAGGTTGAGAATATCTCGCCCGACACATCGTTCCTCGAGATGCTCGACATCTTGAATAACGATTTGGTACACGCAGGTGAAGAGCCCGTAGCATTCGACCACGATTGCCGTGAGGGTATCTGCGGTATGTGTTCATTGCATATCAATGGCCATGCACACGGCCCTTCTCAGGCTGTTACCACTTGCCAGATGTATATGCGTAAGTTCGAGGATGGCTCTACCATCACTATCGAGCCTTGGCGTTCGGCTGCGTTCCCCGTTATTAAGGACTTGGTTGTAAACCGTGGCGCTTATGACCAGATTCTTCAGGCCGGTGGTTTCGTGTCTGTCCGTACCAACTCTGTACCCGATGGTAACGCAATACCTATTCCTAAGGCAGATGCTGACGAGTCTATGGACGCTGCAGCTTGCGTAGGTTGTGGTGCTTGTGCTGCTACTTGTAAGAACGGCTCTGCAATGTTGTTCGTTGCAGCTCGCGTATCGTCACTCGCAAAGTTGCCTCAGGGTCGCGTTGAGGGTGCTCGTCGTGCTAAGGCGATGGTTGCAAAGATGGACGAGTTGGGCTTCGGTAACTGTACCAATACAGGTGCTTGCCAGGCAGAGTGTCCTAAGCAGATTTCTATCGCACACATCGCTCGCTTGAATCGTGAGTTCTTGGCGGCGAAGTTGAAAGACTAAGGGGAAAATTCTTCTACTTGGGCTCTTTCGGCATCAGCCTTGCTCGCGAAATGCTCACATACGCCTGAAGTGCGCTGCGCTTTTGCGAACTTTGAGCAGTGTCAAAGTAGCCCCCAAGTATAGAAATTTTCAAGATACATCAGGGGAGGTTGTCCCAAGCGGATGACCTCTCTTTTATATATATTAAGGTGTGATTTGTTGTGAATGTGAGAGATTAAGGTAAATAATTTTGCTGATTTTGGTGCTAATTAAAAAATAATTACTACCTTTGTCGCGCTTAAGCAATTAATTTCAAAAACAGAACGAATATGAAAAAGGGAATTCATCCGGAGAATTATCGTTTAGTGGCGTTCAAGGATATGTCGAACGACCATGTGTTTTTGTGTCGGTCCGCCGTTTCGACAAAGGAGACCATCGAAGTGAACGGCGAAACCTATCCTGTATATAAGATGGAAATCTCTAACACATCTCACCCCTTCTACACAGGTAAGATGAAGTTGGTTGATACCGCAGGTCGTGTGGATAAGTTTATGAGCCGTTACGCAAAGCGCTACGATAAGAAGAACAAGTAATCTTGAAGATTATCTTTGTTATGTTGCCCGACAGAAATGTCGGGCAATTTTTTTCTCTCCGGCCGGTAAGCTATTCGGCGGGTCGTTCGGCGGCGGATAGTGGGTGGTTTGGTAGCGGAGAGTGGATGTGCGGGTGTGTAGAAGATGCATTGAAGAGGGAGCTGGGATTATTATATATAATATAGGTATGGCGAGAAATGATAAATTTTACATTTTTTGCGAAAAAAAATATCACATTGTTTTTTAATTAGGGAAAGAGTTGTTATATTTGCACTCGATTTTCCGAGCGTTACATCACGGGAGGAAAATTTCAAAAGTTCTTTGAGTAAAGAGAGTAGGCGTTTTTGAGATTATTTCAACTTTTTGCGAAAAAATAATCGAAAAAATTTGGAGATTAAAAAAATATGCCTACCTTTGCATCCCGTAACGGTCAATGCCGATGTAGCTCAGTTGGCCAGAGCAGCTGATTTGTAATCAGCTGGTCGGGGGTTCGAATCCCTCCATCGGCTCAGGCTTAGGTAGCGAAAGCTATCTTGGAATATTGGGAAGATACCAGAGTGGCCAAATGGGGCAGACTGTAAATCTGCTGGCGTACGCCTTCGGTGGTTCGAATCCATCTCTTCCCACCGGAAACCGATCGGGGTTGCAAGTCCTAAAGGACGAAACAAGCTACTCTGGTGCGGTTTGTTTTTGCGGAAGTAGCTCAGTTGATAGAGCATTAGCCTTCCAAGCTAAGGGTCGCGAGTTTGAGCCTCGTCGTCCGCTCTAAGGGGCCGAGTAGCAAAACGCGGACCGCAAAATGAGAGTCGCTGATTTTTAGGTTGATTGGACCGATGGGGAATGAGTGGCACTCAAAGAAA
>JAFXIS010000068.1 GCA_017532885.1 Alistipes sp.
GGGCGATATCTGGCTCGACTCGGCAATCTGCAACGACTCGGTACCATCTTCTGCTGCCACCCAGAATGGACCACCGCCAGGCTCACCCTGATTACGCACAACGCCACATACTCGAATCGGGCGATTCAGCACAGCCTTCATCATCTCGGCATCACACTCTGCAGGCAACTTTACACATAACTCCTTCTCGATAAAGTTGCGAGTTGCATCCAAATCCGCCTCACCCGACTCTAAAGAACGCAAATATCCAAAAGTTTTGGCCTGCAACTCCAGCAACATACCAGCCAACGCCTTCTTATACTTGACCGTATCTCCACGACGTGCGTCGGTTGTTACATTATCAATATTCTTCACAAAGATTATATCGGCATCAATATCGTTCAAATTCTCAATCAGAGCGCCGTGACCCGCAGGACGGAACAGCAACCCTCCATCATCGGTACGGAATGGTGTATTATCGGGATTCACGGCTACCGTATCTGTCGATGGTTTCTGCACCGAGAACGACACATCGTACTTCACGCCATAAGCCTCCTCATAATGGGGTTGCGATGCACCCAACACATCCCAGAAACCGCCCATATGCTCGGGAGATACTGTAAAATGTATGCGTACATTATCGCCAGAACGTGCATACTGCGCACCCTCTACCAAATGCTCCTCAACGGCTTTACGACTACCGTCAGGATATGAGTGGAATGTAACCAAACCTTTAGGTTTTGAACCATAACAGAGTCCTGTCTTCACTATAGCCTCTACAATCTCCTCCTCTGCCGAATCGGGAGTGATAAATCGCTCTAATTCGGGCCAGAAGGCGAACTTCTGGATATTATCTAACAACACGTCGATACCTTTACCGCGTTTGCCGTCATTGACAAACTCGAACAACTCCTTGAACATTCGCGTTGCAGCACCCGATGCCGGTACAAATTTCACAATGCCCAAATGCTCGGCAGCAGCATCATAACAAGCCTCAGCGTGACGAATAACCTCTTCATCCAATACGCAAACGCCGTCACCTGCCGCTGCGGCACGAACAACATTCAAGAATGGAAATCCCTGCTTAAAATTTTCAATCTGTTGTTCTACCTGCTCAACGGTCAAACCGTGTGAGGTAATCTGTTGTAAATCTTTTTCGTTAAACATAATTCTCGTATTTTATTTATATTTTCTGCTCTCTATCAATAAAAACTACCACCATAATAGCGACAGTATATCAAAAATCATCCAAATTTACGAAATATTTTCTAACTTTGCCAACATAGTTGTCAATTTATTTCGCAATAATAAAAACTTAGATATTATGAAAAAACTATTTCTATCTTTTGCAGCAATAATATTTGCTTCGCTTGCGGCAGTTTCTGCTCCTTTATGGATGCGTTATCCCGCTATTTCTCCCGACGGTAAATCAATAGCCTTTACTTACAAAGGTTGTATCTATATCGTTCCTGCCACAGGAGGTCAGGCACAGCGTTTAACCCCCTCAGAGAACTATGACTACAACCCTATATGGGCACCCGACTCAAAGAGTATAGCCTACTCTTCTGACCGTTATGGTAACTTCGACGTGTTCACCATCTCGATTGATGGAGGTACACCGCAGCGCGTAACCACCCACTCGGCAAATGAGATACCTTACACCTTCTCACCTGACGGTAGCAAGATTTATTTCGGTGCCAACATCACCGACCCCTCGACGAGCGCACTTTTTCCTAAAGGCTCGATGACCGAGTTGTATGCTATTCCCAGCAAAGGAGGACGCTATGAGCAGGTTCTGGCAACCCCCGCGCAATACATCGACTTCAGCCAAGACGGACGCTCATTTTTATACCAAGACCGCAAGGGTGGCGAGAATGAATGGCGCAAACATCATACCTCGTCAATCACACGCGACATCTGGCTTTACGACACATCCTCGGGCGAGCATCGTAAAATTGTCGATTGGCAAGGCGAGGACCGCAACCCC
>JAFXIS010000069.1 GCA_017532885.1 Alistipes sp.
AGCGGGTAATCCTTATACTTCAAAGTATACAAACATCACCGTTAAGGGTCATGTTGAGGTTAACGGTATGGCTTATGTTGGTGGTGTAGGTGGTAAGAACGCTTACGCAAACTGGACAAATATCACTGTAAATGTTGATGAAACTTCTTATGTAAAGGCTAACTCTGTTGAGAACGGTACAGCATACCGCACATATGTAGGTGGTGTTGTAGGTTTCAACGGCGAGGGTGGCCACACGTTCTCATATATCACATCTAACATCGATGTTGAGGGTACTACTTGCGATGTTGGTGGTTTGTTTGGTATTGCTCACTATGGTAACCGGTTCGAGAACTGCTCTTGCTCGGGTGATGTAACAATTACAACTGATGATGCTGATGATGCTCTTGAAATGGGTGGTATCGCAGGTGTATGGCATAACGAGACCGGTACAACTGTAACATTAACCGACTGCTCATTCACCGGTAACTTGTATGCTCCTAATGCAGGAAATGTTAAATTCTACTACGGTGGTCTTGTCGGTAAGCCTTATAGCGCAACCGGTACAGGTAAGCTTATTATTGGTGGCAAGCTGTATGTTGCATCAGCTGCACAGCTTCAGGCTGCTCTTGATGCCGCAACTGAGGTTGAGACAACTATCTACTTTGGTGCTGACATCGTTGGTACTGTAACTGACATTCAGAAGGAGGGTCGCAAGGTTACTATCAAAGGCGATAGTCACAAGTACAATGGTACTATCAAGGTTCATGGTAACTCTCAGTACCGTGCTGATGCTGCGTTGACTATCGAGGGTGTAAACTTCGAGACATCTACTGCAAGTCTTAACTTTATCGAGGCTCTTGAGAATGGCTCAGAGCGTTATTCGCAGAATATCACTGTTGATAATTGTACTTTCACTGCCACCGGCGAGGCTGTAGACACAGCTGTAGGTCTTCAGATTAAGGCTTCAAAGAACGCTAAGGTTATCGGCTGTACAGCGACTAATATGCACTCACTTATTCAGGCACAGAGCTGCAATGAGAGTGTGACTGTAGAAAGTTGTACAATCAATGGTAAGAATGGCGTTGCTTTCAAGCAGGTTAAGAGTGCTGTTGTTAAGGGTACTACTATCACAGCTAAGGCGTATGGTATCCGTTTCGACGGTAACATCGATAACTATGGTATCACTGTTAAGGATAACAATGTTACAGCTGCTCAGCCACTTATCGTTCGTAAGATGACAGGTAAGAACAATACTATTACATTGGAGGGTACAAACACTCTTGCAACAGATGGTGATTATCAGATTGTTATCACAAACGGTAGCGATGATGAGGCTTATGTTAAGCCTACTGGTACCTATACTTTGACAGGTGCCGAGAGTTACACTTTATTCCCAGAAGTTATAGTTGCAAAGGTTGGTAACACGGAGTATGCAACTATTGACGAGGCTATCGCAGCTTGGACTCACAACACAACTCTTACATTGCTTGATAATGTAACACTTACAGATGTTGTAACACTTAAATCTACTGAGCATCATATTCTTGACCTCGGTACATATACATTGACTGCAGCAACCGGAAAGAATGCGTTTGAGATAACTCCAGAGGGTGCTGGTACTGCTGCAAGATCTTGTTTCACAATTAATGCAGATGCTACAAATCCAGGAAGCATTAATGCAGGAAGTAAGTCTTGTATATATTATAGAAAGACTAATGGTATTAACGACCGATTGATGGTAACTATAAATGGCGGTGTATTTGATGGTACTATCAGCTCATCAAGCAATAACGGAGGACAAGCTTGCCCATATTTTGTATTCAATGGTGGTGTATTTAATAAGTCAGTTAATCTAACAAAGGCCATGCTAAAGGTGACTGGCGGAACATTCCATGGTATGTTTAGCTGTACAGGTGACTCTACGGCACACCGTCTTATTTCGGGTGGTACATTTAAGAGTTGGACCTTTATGACCGCGGATGCTGCAAATAAGTTCTGCGTGGGTACAGATAAACAAACATATAATGTAGGTTTGTATATCAACGATGAGGGTTACCTTGTTGTAGGTGGTCCAGTAATTACTGAGTTTGGCGACAAGTTCGCTGCTAAGGCAACAAATGCAACAAAGTGGAGCTCATATTTGAAGTATAGTAGTGCTGCAGCTAATGGCTTGTATTACACCAATGCAGATATGGCTATTGCTAAGCATGGCGCGGCTAATGTTGTACTTAAGTAATAATGTAAATAACGAAATATTTGGGTATGGCCGCTAAGGCTATACTAAATATTGGGTTTTGATTGAAAGGCCTGTCTAACTATGTTAGGCAGGTTCTTTTTTTGCGGGGTGGGGCGGATGAAAAATGGCTGTTTCGTTAAAAAAATAGCGAAAAAAGTTGTTTTTTGGATATTTTATTATACTTTTGTTGCGAAGGAAAAACGGTTGTGAGATTTTTATGGGGTCTTGTAACCGCTTTTTCTTTCGACAAAAAGATGTAACAAGTAACAGAACAACTAAATAAGTACTCTTATGTAATTAAATTTTTACTGCTTAATGAAAAGACTCTTTACCTTTTTGGGGGCCATGGTCTTGATGGCCGGTTCTGCAAGTTGGGCGCAGGAAGTGGATTGTAGTGTGCCGCAGCAGAGCTATGTATCGACCGACGATGCAACTACGGAAGATGGGGAGGATTGGATTCCTTCAATTTCACTCGACTCGCGATTCGGATACAATCGCATAGCCCCCGGACGAACGGGTGGCTTTGGTGGTGATGGGCTATATCTTAACATTGACGGTAAAATTAGCAAGCATTTCTCGTATTCGCTGTGCCAAAAATTCTTCTCGGCACCGGGCGAAGATGACTCCGTTTTCGATAATACCGATTGGCTTACGCTGAGCTATGACATTGGCGGCTTTACCTTCACAGCAGGTAAGGATGTGCTTATGTTGGGTAGCTACGAGTACGATGCCTACGATATCGACTCATACTACGATATGAACTCGATGTTCTACAACAGCTTCAACTCGTATCAGTGGGGCGTGAAGGCCATGTGGACCAATGAGTCGGAAACGACCTCTTTTGCATTCCAGGTTACAACCTCACCTTTTTCCGAAGCTCCGCGTGAGGATAATCTCTATTCGTATAACTTAGGTTGGTATGGCGCATGGGATAGCTATGAGTCGATATGGACTGCCAACTTTATGGAGTATGCTCCGGGAGATTTTGTGAAGGTTTTGGCTGTGGGTAATATGTTTTACATGGGTAATCTGTCGCTCGGTTTGGACTGCATTTTGCGAGGTGCAGAGCTAAAATCGGTGGGCGATGATGTTACCGTAAACTTCATGCCTTCGTATGATTTTGGCGGCAAGGTGCGCTTGTTTGGCAAGGTAGGTTGGGAGCGTAACCGCGAGATATGGGGCGAAGGCCTCTCTGCGGAGGAGATTCAGGAGGCAAACGCGGAGAATTATTACACTCTGCCGGAGTATCTCCTCGCAGATAAGGATTATTGGTTCTATGGTGCCGGTGTGGAGTATTACCCAATAGAGAGCGTGCGCCTGCATGCTGCATGGGCATCGAATAACTATACTTCGCGCCACACTATCGACATTGGTGTGACATGGAAGTTTGATGTAGTAAAAGCATTTCGCCGCATTGCCGGTCGTAAATAGATAAACAAAGTTTTTAACCCATTATAAATTAAGGAAATGAATAACTCAAATTTCATCATCGAACTTAGCCATATTTCGAAATCTTTTGGCGAGAAAACCGTATTGGATGATGTTAGTTTGTATGTCAAGAAGGGTGAGTTTGTAACCATCTTAGGACCTTCGGGCCGTGGTAAGACTACACTCCTGCGCATCTTGGCAGGTTTTGGTAATGCCGATGAGGGCGAAATCCGCATTGCAGGAGAGGATATTACCGATGTGCCGCCACATGAAAGACCTGTAAATACGGTTTTTCAGCGTTATGCATTGTTCCCGCACTTGAATGTTTACGATAATATCGCATTTGGATTGAAACTCAAGAAGGTAAAGTCCGATGAGATTGAGACGCGTGTACGCAAGGCGTTGAAGATGGTGGGTATGACCGACTATGAGTGGCGCGATGTAAATTCTCTGTCGGGAGGTCAGCAGCAGCGTGTAGCAATCGCTCGCGCGATTATCAATCGTCCGCAGGTGTTGCTTTTGGATGAGCCTTTGGCAGCATTGGATTTGAAGATGCGTAAGGATATGCAGATGGAGCTTAAAGATATGCACAAAACGCTGGGTATCACCTTCGTATATGTTACGCATGACCAGGAGGAGGCCCTCACACTGAGCGATACAATCGTCGTTATGAGCGAGGGTAAGGTGCAGCAGATTGGAACTCCGACCGACATCTATAACGAGCCTGTCAATTCGTTTGTGGCGGATTTTATCGGCGAGAGTAACATCCTTAATGGCAAGATGATTCGCGATAAGGTTGTGGAGTTCATGGGTAAGGAGTTTGAGTGCGTCGATGAGGGCTTTGGCGAAAATGTTCCCGTTGATGTGGTTATTCGCCCCGAGGATGTATATATTATGGCACATACCGACTCGGGTCAGTTCGATGGAGTGGTGCAGTCGTGCATATTCAAGGGTGTGCATTACGAAATGACGGTCCTCACGCCCGACGGCTACGAGATAATGATTCAGGATTATAACGCTTTCGAGGTTGGTCAGACGGTAAGTATGATTATCAAACCTTCGGATATTCATGTTATGCGCAAAGAGCGTGTTTGCAACACTTTCGAGGGTAAGATGGCCGATTCTACGCATGTCGAGATACTTGGTACATCGTTCGTTTGTAACGAGATGGAGGGTATCGAAGGCGGTGAAAAGGTTGAGGTCGAGGTCGATTTCGAAAAGGTGGAACTTATGGATAATAAGGAGGATGGAACTTTGGTTGGCGATGTTCGCTTTATCCTCTATAAGGGCGACCATTATCATTTGACGGTGCGTACCGAGAATGATGATAACATCTATGTCGATACTCACGATGTATGGGATGATAGAGATATTGTCGGCATCCGCATTCAGCCCGATGATTTGCGCATTAAGAGAGTGTAACAACTTAACAATAAAGTGAAGAATGAAAAGGTTGTTAAACTTGTTTATGAAACGCAGCAGCTGGAGTCTGCCGTACTTCATTTTCCTGCTGATGTTTGTCGTGCTGCCACTTGTGTTGATTGGCATTTATGCCTTTCAGGACGATGCGGGGCATTTTACCTTCGATAATTTCTCGAAGTTTATCTCTAACCCCGAGGCTGCAAACACATTCGTCTATTCGATAGGTATAGCCATCATTACGACGATTCTGTGTATCGTTTTGGGCTATCCTGCGGCTTATATTTTGAGTAATAAGTCGTTGTGCCGCTCGAGAGTTATGGTTGTGCTGTTTATCCTGCCGATGTGGATAAATATCTTGGTGCGTACGCTCGCTACGGTTGCGTTGTTCGACTTTATGCATTTGCCGCTGGGTCAGGGTGCTTTGATTTTCGGTATGGTTTACAACTTCCTGCCCTTTATGATTTATCCCATCTATAACACGATGTCGAAGATGGACCACAGTTATATCGAGGCAGCGCAGGATTTGGGTGCAAACCCTGTGACCGTATTTCTAAAGGTCGTCGTGCCGCTCTCAATGCCGGGCGTTATGTCGGGCATCATGATGGTATTTATGCCGACAATCTCGACATTTGCCATTGCCGAACTTTTGACGATGAACAATATTAAATTGTTCGGTACAACCATTCAGGAGAATATCAATAATGGTATGTGGAACTATGGTGCGGCACTGTCGCTCATTATGCTTGTGATAATCTTTGCTACGGACCTCTTTAGCGACAGCGACGAGGATAGAGCATCTAACGAGGGAGGAATTATCTGATGAAAAAGTTTTTGGCTCAATCATATCTGTGGCTGCTGTTGGCGCTGCTGTATGCTCCGATAATTATCATCGGAATATTCTCTTTCACCGAGGCGAAGGTGTTAGGTAATTGGACCGGATTCTCTACAAAACTCTATACCTCGCTTTTCCAGAGCGGTGCGCATCACTCTTTGGTGCATGCTATCGAGAATACGCTGATTATCGCTCTGGTGTCGGCGGCGGTGTCTACTCTTTTGGGTAGTGTCGCGGCTATCGGCATCGACCGCCTGCGTGGTCATAAAAAGACGGTGATAAATACGCTGAATAATATCCCGATGCTTAATCCCGATATTATTACAGGTATTTCGTTGTTCTTGTTGTTCGTCAGCTTGGGTATCTCGCAGGGCTATACAACCGTTATTTTGGCGCATATCACATTCTGTACGCCATATGTGGTGCTGTGTGTGTTGCCGCGCTTGCAGCAGATGAATCCCAATATTTTTGAGGCGGCTTTGGACTTGGGTGCAACACCTTTCCAGGCGCTGCGCAAGGTGCTTATTCCCGAAATTAAGCCCGGAATGATTAGCGGCTTTATCTTGGCATTCACTTTGTCGATTGACGATTTCGCCGTTACGATTTTTACTATCGGAACCGAGGGCTTGGAGACTCTTTCGACCTATATCTATGCCGATGCTCGCAAGGGAGGTCTTACGCCTGAGCTAAGACCGCTTTCGACAATTATTTTTGCAACCGTGCTGTTGCTGCTCGTCGTGATAAATATCCGTGCCGAGCGTAACCGCCGTAAGGAGGAGAGTGTGCGATGAAGAGATTTTATTTCATAGTTGAATTTGTTGTGGCGTTGTGTGTCGCACTGCTGGCTTTGTCGGGCTGCGGGGTAGACGATAGCCGCAAGGAGATTTTGAAGGTCTATAATTGGGCAGATTATATCGACGAGGAGTTGCTCTCGGAGTTCGAGGAGTGGTATTTCGAGCAGACGGGCGAGAAGGTCGAGGTTGTCTATCAGCTATTCGACATCAACGAAATTATGCTCGCCAAGATTGAGCGCGGCAAGGAGGATTTCGATGTTGCCTGCCCCTCGGAGTATATCATCGAGCGTATGTTGCGCAACGATTTGCTTCTGCCTATCAATAAGGATTTCGGCTCTACGCCCAACTATCTGGGCAATGTGTCGCCCTATATTTACGATGTTTTCAGCAAGATTGACGGCAGCGGCAAGGATGCCAACGACTACGCTGTGGGCTATATGTGGGGTACTACGGGATTTTTGTATAACCCGAAGTATGTCACTCGCGAGGAGGTTAGCTCGTGGAGTGCGTTGTGGAATCCAAAATTTTCGAAGAAACTCCTTATTAAGGATGCTTTTCGCGATGTCTATTGCCCGCTACTTATCTATGCCAAGCAGGAGGAGTTAGCTGCGGGTGAGGTATCGCTCGATTCGCTGATGTACGACTCGTCGGACGAGTCTATCGCGTTGGTCGAGGGCCTGCTGAAAAAGGCAAAGCCCTATGTCGCCGGCTGGGAGGCTGACTTCGGTAAGGAGATTATGACCAAGGAGAAGGCGTGGCTCAATCTCTCGTGGAGTGGTGATGCTGTGTGGGCTATCGACGAGGCGGAGGCTGTTGGCGTGGAGTTGGATTATGTCGTTCCCGACGAGGGCAGTATCGTGTGGTTTGACGGTTGGGTTATCCCCAAATATGCCAAGAATCCGAAGGCTGCGGCATATTTCATCAACTTTATGTGCAAGCCCGAGAATGCTATCCGCAATATGGAGGAAATTGGCTATGTGAGCGTTATCGGCACGCCCGAGGTTATGGAGTATATGTCGGAGTCGGCAGTTGAGTCAGGCTTCGAGGAGCCTGTCAATGTGGAGTATTTCTTTGGCGAGGGGGCCGATAGCGTGGTTATCAACCCTGCGTTGTATCCCGATAAGAGTGTTATCGACCGCTGTGCTATGATGCACGATAGCGGCCCGCGTACGGCAAATTTGCTGGAGATGTGGTCGAGAGTCAAGGGCGACAACCTCAATAACGGCATGGTTATCTTTATTCTTGTGGTCTTTGGCGTGTTGCTCGTTGTGGGTATTGCTCGCAAGGTACGCCGTCGCCGCCAGCGCCAACGCAGATGGTAAGAGCAAAGATAAAAGATGAAAGAGCAAAGATAAAAGAGCAACCGACACCAAATCGTGGGCAATCAAATTTATTTGAATTGCCGAGGAGCGAAGGAGGAAAAGACCGCGTAGTGGGGTTAAAGATAGAAAAAAGGCTTGGAACAACTCCAAACCTTTTTCTATCTTGTTGAATATCCTCTTAACTCCCGAGCGAGGGCTTTTTCTTTGCCGCCGAGCAGGCTATCGACCAAAGCGTGAAACTCTGCGGAGTGGTTGTGATGCACCGTGTGGCAGAGTTCGTGAACTATGACATAGTCGCGAAGGTGGGGCGGCAGGGTCATCAGAAAAAGGCTTAGCGAAATGTTGTTCTGTGCCGTACAAGAGCCCCATTTCGAGCGGGCAGCACGAATCGTTACTTTACCATATCGCAAACCCAAAATCCGAGCTAACTCCTCCACGCGGGCAGGCAGATATGCCTTCGCCTCGGCTCGCAGCCGCTCAATATCTTCTGCTGATAGTGTGGGCTGCGATTCGCGTGCCGCATATTTCGCTTTGGCACGCAATATCCACTCTCGTTTGCTCTCCAAAAACTCCAACGCCCTACGCTGTGAAACATAGGGCGGGAAGGAGAGTCGCACCTCACCCGAAGGTCGCACGCTGAGTGTTATGCGTCGTGCACGAC
Source organism: Alistipes sp. (assembly GCA_017532885.1). The sequence continues at coordinate 8,678 of JAFXIS010000069.1, forward strand.
GGGTGCGGGATATGGTAATCTCACCCAAAATGGGGTGGATAACGGTCGATTTCATCTTAATCACCGATGCGTTGGCGGACAACCTCGAAGAGCATCACAGCAGCCGCTGCCGACACATTCAGCGACTCGATAGAGCCAATCAGCGGAATTGCTACCTGCTCGTTGCAGAGCTTCAAAACCTCCTTCGAAATGCCTGTATCCTCGGCACCCATAACAATCACCGTCGGCTGGCGAAGGTCGGCATCATATATGAGTTTGCGGCTCTTCTCCGTAGCGGCAACAATCTGATAACCTTCGGCTTGCAGAGCCTTCAAGGTGTTGCGGATAGAGCCTACGCGGCATACGGGAATACGATTCAATGCACCTGCCGAAGAACGCATAGCCTCGGAATTGACGGGAGCAGAGTTTTTCAGCGGAGTGATAAGTCCGTGAGCGCCGGCACACTCCGCCGAACGGGCGATAGCACCGAAGTTACGCACATCCGTAACGCCGTCAAACAGCACGATAAGAGGTGTTTCATCCTCGGGAACACGCTCGATGATGTCGTTCAACTCGACATACTCGATAGGTGCAATCTGTGCCACTACGCCCTGATGATTGAGTCGGGTGAGGCGGTTTAGTTTCTCGACAGGCACCTCCTGAATACGCACGCGGTGGCGGAATGCCAAGTCGCGCAACTCGGTCATAAGTTGTCCCTCAGCACCCTTGCGGATGTAGAGTTTCTCGATTTGCTTACCCGATTGTATTGCCTCGGCCACAGGGCGAATGCCAAATACTATATTTTTATTCTCCATCGTTTTGGGGATTTGTAATTTTCTTTCTATATTTGTGTTGATTTTGATTTTTACCATAATGGTAAAATTTAAGGTTAAACACTCGAAGTCGAGCAGTTGTGAAACTCCTCGGCTTTTTTGTTTATCCCTCTTCAATCAATTCCAATTCGTAGCACGCCTTCTCCCATTCGTGCATCTGCTTATCGTAGCGTGCTTTAAGCTCGTTGTACGCCGCATAATCCGCCTCGTTGTATTCCGTAGCGGTAGCAAACTTTTCGTCGTAGGTGGCTATCTGCTGCTCGATAGAGGCTAACTCTGCCTCAATTCCCTCGATTGTTTTGCGAATCTTACGCATCTGCTTCTCCTGCTCCTTGCGCTGCTCGTAGGATAGTTTGCCCGACGAGGGAGCTGTGGCGGCTGCGGCAGTGGCGGGTTTATCTTTGCGTTCCAACTCCTGCAACGACTCCAACTTGCGCTTTTCGAGGAAGTAGTATATGCCGCCAAGATACTCCTTGACGCCTCCGTCGCGGAACTCATATATGCGGTCCACAATGCCATCCAAGAAATCGCGGTCGTGTGACACGACAATCACCGTACCGTCATATTTCTGTATGGCGCGTTTCAAAATATCCTTTGAGCGCATATCCATGTGGTTGGTGGGCTCGTCGAGAACAAGCAGGTTGTAAGGCTCGAGCATCAGGCGAGCCATAGCCAAACGGCTGCGCTCGCCACCCGACAATACCTTCACCTTCTTGTCGATATCCTCGCCACGGAACAGGAATGCACCCAGAATATCACGCAGACGGGTGCGGATATCGCCTACGGCAACTCTATCCAGTGTGTCGAACACGGTGAACTCTCCGTCCATCAAGTCGTCTTGATTCTGGGCGTAGTAGCCGATATTGACATTTGCACCGATTTTTATGCTACCCTCGGTTGCCTCCAACTCGCCGATAATCATACGCGCCATTGTGGTCTTACCCTCGCCATTGCGGCCTACAAGGGCAATTTTCTGACCTCGCTCGATTGTGAAATTTGCCCCCGAGAAGATATGCTTCTCGCCAAAAGACTTGCCGACCTCCTTAATCTCCGCTACAATCTGTCCCGAACGCGGTGCTGGCGGAAACTTTATGTTCAGCGTAGCCAAATCCTCCTCCTCGACCTCGATGCGGTCCAAGCGCTCCAACTGCTTGATGCGCGACTGCACCTGATTGCTCTTTGTCGGCTTATAACGGAATTTTTCGATAAACTCCTCGGTCTTTTCGATGAGTTTTTGCTGGTTTTCATATGCCGCCATCTGCTGCGCACGACGCTCGGCACGCAGTTCGACAAACTTCGAGTAGGGGACTTTATAGTCGTAGATATGGCCCAGCGATAACTCTATGGTGCGGGTCGTTACATTATCCAAAAAGGCGCGGTCGTGCGAAATCAAGAGCACTGCACCGTTGTATGTGTGCAGATACTCCTCCAACCACTGAATACTCTCGATGTCGAGGTGGTTTGTCGGCTCATCCAAGAGGAAAATCGAAGGACGACGCAGAAGCAGTTTTGCCAACTCTATGCGCATGCGCCAACCGCCCGAAAATTCGCTTGTGGCACGACCAAAATCCTCGCGCTTGAAGCCAAGTCCCAGCAGAGTCTTTTAGATGTCGGCCTCGCGAGTGTCGCCACCCAAAATATGGTAGTGGTCCTGTGCATCGTTCAGTCGATGCAAGAGCGAGGTGTACTCTTCAGACTCATAATCCTCTCGTCCGGCAATCTCGGTCGTGAGCGATGCAATCTCAGCCTCCAGGCGCAATACCTCGTCAAAAGCCTTCTCGGTCTCGGCTTTGAGGGTTGTGGTGTCGGCTACGCGCATCTGCTGCGGCAGGTAGCCTATGGTACATTCGCCATTTATCGTAACAGCGCCTTCGGTGGGTTGTTGCTCGCCCGTAATAATACGCAAAAGGGTAGTCTTGCCGGCTCCATTCTTGCCCACAAGACCTATGCGGTCCTTCTCGTTTATAAGGAACGAGATCTCGTCGAAAAGTGTCCAGCCGCCATAGCTGACCGTAAGGTTATCTAATGAAATCACTCCTATTTCGCGTTAATCATATTTACAATCTCTGCCTCGGGGTCCTCGGCGCCGAATACTGCGCTACCTGCAACCACAGCCTCTGCTCCGGCGTTAAACAGCAGGGCGGCATTCTTCGACGAAATACCTCCATCAACCTCGATAATGGTCGAAAGACCCATTTCGCGCTTCATGGCATCCAACTCCTCGCACTTGCCTATCGAGTTGGGCATAAACGACTGACCTCCAAAGCCCGGCTCGACACTCATTACCAGTACAAGGTCTAATTGCGGCAGCCACTCGCGCAAAACAGATGCCGGTGTGGCAGGTTTAATCGAGATGCCTACCTTCGCACCCGCCTCGCGTGTAAGGTCGATGCACTTCTGAATATCCTGTGTCGCCTCGTAGTGGAATGTTACATAGTCGGCTCCCGCTTCGGCAAAACGAGCAACATATTTCTCGGGCTCGACAATCATTAGGTGTACATCCAAAACCTTCTTCGTGGCTTTACGGATGGGCTTCATTACGGGGAATCCAAATGAGATGTTCGGAACGAATACTCCATCCATAACATCAATATGCACCCATTCTGCTGCACTGCGGTCAATCATTAGGGTGTCGCGTTCGAGATTGCCGAAATCGGCTGATAACATTGAGGGAGATATAATGCGTCGCATAGTTATTTGGTTTTTTATTTGCAAAGATAATGATTTAGTGGTTAAAATAAGCAAAAATATATATGATTAGTGCCCGATTGAAGATTTAATTTTGAAGAGTAACCAAAATGTATTACATTTGCCTTTGTGGAATGGATTTATAAATAGAATTAAATATGAAAAAGTTTTTAGCAGTAATTTGTACTTTGTTTGTTATATCTTCAGCCTCGGCTCAAGAGTATCGTTGGGGTCCCACCGCAGCTTTTAATCTGTCGTGGTTGCGCGGGGCGAAGAGCGCTAATTCGTCGGATTGTTATCTTGGATTTCATGCCGGCATTAAGGCGGAGCGCGATTTTGCGGATTTAATCACCGATGGTTTCTACCTCGATGGTAAGTTGGTCTATACATTAAAGGGTGCAAGCTGGGTTGGAAGTCATCATAATTTGGGATATTTGGAGGTGCCGATTAACTTGGGTTATCGCGTGCCTGTATCGCAGACGGTATCTCTCATGGGTGGTTTAGGCCCCTATTTCTCGTTGGGCGTGCTGGGTAAGCAGGTTACAGATGTCGATGGAGGAAAGTTTAAGTCGGATGTATTTGGTAAGATGTTCCAGCGCTTTGATTTTGGTTTGAACTACAATTTGGGCGTCGAATTGTGGAATCAGTGGCAGTTCTTCGTTGGATTCGAGCATAGCCTGCTCGATATTGTCAAGAGCCACCCAAGTGAAGATTTGAAGATTAAATATCGACCACTCAACCTCTATTTTGGTACTGCGTTTATGTTCTAAGCGGATAGAGGCAAACTCTTATTCAAGAAAAATATAGAAAAGATGCGGGAAAATTTAATTCTCGCATCTTTTTTGTATTGACATCTGTGAATATTAAAAAACAGATGTTATGAAAAAGATTTTTCCGTTATTGTTATTTGCCGTAATATTATCATCTTCAGCCTCGGCTCAAGTGTTCCGTTACGGTATTGTGGGTGCTGCAAACTTCAGCTCTTATTCTATTGATGCATCGGGCTTTGATATGGATACCGATTCCCGTGTAGGCTTCAAGGCGGGATTCCGTGTCGAGATGGATGCTCCATTTCTTTTGCGTGGCATGTATTTCGATGCCGAGGCTACGCTGAGTTCAAAGGGTGCAGAGTATACAGGTGTGAATGGCGATACCTATGCAAATGTGGCGTCGCGTCCCTATTACCTTGAGATTCCGATGCATATCGGTTATCATTACACATTTAGAGATAGCGAATTCGGTATCTTTGGTTCGTTTGGCCCTTATTTCGGAATAGGATTATTCGGAACCGATAAATACACTGTTGGCGATATTGAGAGTAAGCCTGAAACCTTCTCGAAGGATAATTTGCAACGCTTCGACTTTGGACTCGGATTGCGTGCCGGAGTGAGCATGTTTGACCATTATCGCCTATTTATTGGCTATGATTGGGGCTTGGTGAATATATCGAATGTGGATGGTCTGGATATAAATAATCGTAATTTCTATATCGGAGCATCCTATATGTTTTAATTTGTTTGCCGAAAAATGTGAGTTACACAAAGAGCCTGCCTATAAAATTAGGCAGGCTCTCATTATTTTTCTGTAAAGATGGTTTACTTGCAAGCAATTTTCTCTACGCGACGGATGTGACGACCACCCTCGAAGTCTGTCGCAAGGAACTTATCGACAATGGCGATAGCCTCGTCGTTCGAGATGAAGCGAGCTGGCAAAACTACCACATTGGCGTCGTTGTGCTGACGAATAAGACCTGCAATCTCCTCGCTCCAGCACAATCCGGCACGAATACCCTGATGCTTGTTCAGCGTCATTGCCATACCCTCACCCGAGCCGCAAAGACCTACTCCCTGCTCAACTTCGCCTGCTTCAACTGCCTCCGCCAATGCGTGGCCAAAGTCGGGGTAGTCGATGCTCTCCTCCGAGTGAGTGCCAAAATCCACCATTTCATAACCCTTTGATGAGAGGTATCCCACCAAAAACTCCTTCATATCGTAGCCTGCGTGGTCGCAAGCAATACCCAATTTCTTCATATTGTCTATTTTTTGTGATTCTTTTCAATTGTACAAAATTACTAAATTATCTATTATCTATCAAATTTTACTCGATAAATACGATTCGAGTTTACATGCAGGTTGAGCAAATGGTATAAAAAAGATATGATATTGTGATAGGTCATTTTTTTGAAAATGCGGATGCGATGTTGTATAATGCTACAAATTGGACTGTTTGTGTTGCGCTTTGGACTGCTTTGTTTTGACTGGTGGCGGTAATGGGTTTAATAATGTTCCATTTGTATCTATTTGATTATCTGATGTGTGCGAAATGTTGTAGGTTTGATATATTTGCGACGATTTATTTATTTTATAAGTATTAATAAGTTGATTGGGTTATAAAATTGGACTATATGAACAAAACGGCTAAGTATCAGTTTACGGTTGTAGTACCAATCTACAACGAGAAGGATAATATGTCACGATTAGAATCTACATTCTCCTCATGGCTAAATACAGCGCCATGTTTATCATGTGTATTATTTGTAAATGACGGCTCGACTGATGGGGGGCTCGTAGAGTTGCAAGAGATTTGTAAGCGACATAAAAATATGTTTTATATCTCGTTTTCCCGTAATGTGGGACTGAGTGCAGCCATTAAGGCGGGAATAGACTACACATATTCGCCATTGGTCGGCTATATTGATGCCGATTTGCAAACTTCGCCTGACGATTTCGCATTACTTCTGCCTTATACGAAAGATTACCAACTTGTTACGGGAATCCGCGCTAATCGCAAGGATACACTCTTTAAGCGTATTCAGTCTAAAATAGCAAACGGATTCCGTCGTATGATGACTGGCGATGGAGCTACTGATACAGGTTGCCCTCTGAAAATTATGCACACAACAACAGCCAAGCGTATCCCGCTATTTAAGGGTATGCATCGCTTCTTTCCTGCATTAGTACTATTACAAGAGGGCGCTAAATATAAAGAACTCCCTGTCGGACACTTCCCTCGCATTGCAGGAGAATCTAAATTTAGCATGTGGAATCGCCTTATAGCTCCATTTGTTGATTGTTTTGTTTATCGTTGGATGCGTTCTCGAGCAATAAATTATAATATAAAAGAGAAGAATATTTAAGGCGTTATGTGGGTATTCGCAATTGGTTTTCTGGCACAAGCGTTTTTTTCGGCTCGCGTCATAATCCAATGGTTTATGTCGGAGCGAGCAAAGGAGATAGTGTCACCGACAGCTTATTGGGTATTTAGTATTATCGGATCGTATTTGCTATTTATATATGGTTGGTTGCGGGAGGACTTTGCTATAATCTTAGGTCAGACTCTCTCATACTATATATACTTATGGAATCTTGATGTAAAAGGGCATTGGAAAGGCTTGTCAAACATCGTTAAATGTCTGCTTGTGGGTATACCGCTTGCCGCATTTGTTGCAATTTTGACAAAAGCCGATGACTTCCTATTATCATTCCTGTTGAATAATGATGTGCCGTTGGGGCTATTGATTTTTGGCTCTTTGGGGCAGATGATATTCTCGCTGCGCTTTATTTATCAATGGATTTGCTCACGACGCACTCGCCAGTCGCTCCTGTCGGTAGGTTTTTGGCGATTAAGCCTTTTAGGGTCAGGGATGATAATTATATATGGCATTCTGCGTCATGACCCTGTGCTTATATTGGGACAGTCTGTAGGATTTATCGCTTATATGCGTAATATTATGATAGGTCGAAAAAACTTGAAAGTAAATAATGAGGAGGTTAAATAGCGAAATTACGCTCTATATTTTTGTTTTTATTGCCATACTGCCGGCAATCGTTGTGCGTGATTTTACTCCGGCTAACGAACTGCGCTATATGAGTATAGCCGACGAGGCAATTCGAGATGGGCATCTTTTTGCGTTTTATAATCAAGGAGAACCATATGCCGACAAACCACCGCTCTATTTTTGGATTGTGATGCTCGGTAAGCAACTCTTTGGTTCTCACCAAATGTGGTTCTTAACGCTGTTTTCGCTTATTCCGGCGATGGTGATTAACTCCATAATGTATCGTTGGACTAAGCCTCATATGAACGCTAAAGAGAGCTTTGTGGCCTCCTCTTTACTTATTAGCTGTGGATTGTTTTTGGGCGTTGGGTTGTTTCTGCGTATGGATATGTTGATGTGCATGTTCATTACGCTGGCATTATACTCGTTTTGGAGGATGTATGTTGGCGAGGATGGTAACATGGATAAATGGCTATTTCCGTTGTTTGTATTTGCTGCGCTCTTCAGCAAAGGCCCGGTCGGCATACTTGTACCATTAACTGCTACTATCACATTCCTAATTGCAGAGGGTAAGTGGCGTGAAATAGGTAAATATTGGGGTTGGCGAACATTAAGTGTGCTAATATTATGCTGTGGGGTGTGGTTCATCGGTGTATGGGCAGAGGGCGGCTCGGAGTATCTTAATAATTTGCTATTCCATCAAACTTTGGATCGAGCGGTTGATGCCTTCCATCATAAAGAACCAATATGGTTCTATTGCGGTGCTATATGGTGGTCGATGGCGCCGTGGTCGCTATTGGTTATTGGTACTCTGGTAGGCTCATTTTTTATGAATCGTCGAATGTCGTCGCTTGAGAAATTCTTTACGACAATTATATCTGTCACATTTATAATGCTCTCGGCGTTTAGCTCAAAGATTGCTATTTACTTGCTGCCGATATTCCCATTTGCCATTTACCTTACTGTGCTAATATTACCGCAATTTAGAGAGCAGAAATGGCCTAAAGTTGCAATCTCTATACCTGCTATTATCTATCTGCCGGCTGTTGCTGGCGTGGTATATGCCGGATTTACAACAGAACTTGTCCCGCTGTTACATAATTATTGGCTGGTTGTCGCAGCCTTGATTTTATCACTTGTAGGTATAGCTACTTTATGGAGCTTATGGCGCAATAATGATATATATCAGGCAGTACGCAGATTCGTTGTCGGTAGTTTTGTGGCGATATTTTTTGCAGGTTTTGCAATGCCTTATATCAATCATTATATAGGCTACAAAACGATTTGCTATCAGGCTCAATCCTTGGCGGCGAAAACCTCGCGTGATAAAATATATACATGTAATGTTAAGCGTAGCGAGAACATGGATGTATATTTGGGGCGTGATGTGGAGAAGGTCTCGAGCGAGGATGTTCTGTCTGGACGATGTGGTGATGGGGTTGTGATTCTCAAGCGTAGCCGTCTAAGCAAAGATTCTGTAATGCTTAATTATGTAATGCAGAATCCTATTCTTAAAGATTCGCTCTATCTTGTGGTAGCACCTTCACATTAAGGGAGTTGTAACGAGCGAATACACTTCTGTCGGATTAATTTTGAATTTTGAATTTCGGAGTGTATCTTTGCGTTATGGCAGTAGATAGAAATTTAAGAAATATAGAGAGCGATTCGGAGTTTGAGAATCGCATACGCCCGCAGGAGCTATCGACTTTTGCCGGTCAGGACAAGATTGTCGATAATCTGAAGGTCTTTATCAAGGCGGCGTTGATGCGTGGAGACTCGCTCGACCATGTATTGTTGCATGGGCCTCCGGGATTGGGTAAAACCACTTTGGCAAATATCATAGCTCACGAAATGGGCGCGCAGATGAAGGTTACTTCGGGCCCTGTGTTGGATAAACCGGGTGATTTGGCAGGTCTGCTTACAAACCTTGAGGCGGGAGATGTGCTTTTTATCGACGAGATTCATCGCTTAAGCCCTATTGTCGAGGAGTATCTCTATTCGGCAATGGAGGACTATAAGATTGATATCGTTTTGGATAAAGGCCCTTCGGCTCGCTCTATTCAGATTGAATTGGCGCCTTTCACCCTTGTGGGAGCTACTACGCGCAGCGGACTTTTGACTTCGCCTTTGCGTGCGCGTTTTGGTATTACTTGCCACCTGGAGTATTACGATACGCCCGTTTTGGCAGGCATTGTGAAGCGCTCGGCGCGCATTATCGACATTTCGATTGACGATGATGCTGCGCTGGAGATTGCTTTGCGTTCGCGCGGTACGCCGCGTATTGCCAATGCCTTGCTGCGCCGTGTCAGGGATTTTGCTATGGTTAAGGGCGAGGGACATATCGACCTTGAGATTACACGCATAGCGTTGAAGGCTCTGAATATCGACTCGCGCGGCTTGGACCAGATGGATAATAAGATTCTCTCGACTATAATCGAAAAGTTCAAGGGCGGCCCTGTCGGTTTGAATACCATAGCTACGGCAGTGGGCGAGGAGGCAGGTACTATCGAGGATGTATACGAGCCATTCCTCATTAAAGAGGGCTTTATTAAGCGTACACCTCGAGGTCGCGAAGCCACCGAACTCGCGTATCGCCATTTAGGCTTTACGCCGAAAGTTGATGAGGGGTCGTTATTCTAAAAAAAGAATCCGTATAAAAAGGCTCTTTTGGCATCTGCCTCGCTTACTCGCAGGTTCGTCCGAAAAAAACTCATTCATACCTAAAAGATATGGTTGCTCAACATAAAAGCCGAACAACCATATCTTTTTGCCGTATTTAATCGTTTTACTCCTGCTTGGCGGCGCGTTTACGGTCGATTTCGTTAAGCAAAATCTTGCGCAAGCGCATCTTCTTGGGCGTAACCTCTACATACTCATCCGCCTTGATATACTCCAAAGCCTCCTCCAACGAGAAAATCTTTGGTGGCACAATAACAGCCTTGTCGTCGGCTCCCGAAGCTCGCATGTTGGTGAGCTGCTTCGCCTTTGTAACATTGATTGTAATATCACCCTGACGAGTGCTCTCGCCCACAACCTGACCGCAATAAACCTCCTCCATAGGTGAGATAAAGAAGCGACCTCTATCCTGCAACTTGTCGATAGAGTAGGCGTATGCCGTACCCGTTTCTGATGCAATGAGTGAACCGTTTGTGCGCATCTCAATTTCGCCCATCCAGGGCTCAAAATCCTTCAAGCGGTGTGTCATAATGGCCTCGCCGGCTGTTGCTGTGAGCATATTTGAGCGCAGACCTATAATTCCGCGCGAAGGAACCAAAAACTCCAGGCGTGTGCGCTCGCCATCCGTCTCCATATTCGTGAGGTTACCCTTGCGGCGTGTAACCATCTCGATAACCGTACCCGAATACTCGTCGGGGCAATCTACGGTCATCTCCTCGACTGGCTCGCACTTTACACCGTCTATCTCCTTAATAATAACCTTGGGCTGACCTACCTGCAACTCATAGCCCTCGCGACGCATCGTCTCAACCAACACCGAGAGGTGCAACACGCCACGACCATAGACGATAAATGAGTCGGCATTCTGTCCGGGCTCAACCCTAAGTGCGAGGTTGCGCTCCAACTCCCTATCCAAACGCTCCTTGAGGTGGCGAGAAGTGACATATTTACCATCTTTGCCGAAGAATGGCGAGTTGTTAATCGTGAAGAGCATCGACATTGTAGGCTCGTCAATGGCGATAGGTGGCAATGGCTCTGGATTCTCGTAATCGCAAATTGTATCGCCAATCTCGAAGCCCTCGATACCTACCAAAGCACATATCTCGCCGCAGCTTACCTTCTCGACCTTCGTTTTGCCCAAGCCGTCGAATACCATTAACTCCTTGATGCGAGTCTTTATCATTGTCTGGCCATCTCGCTTTGCCAATGTGACATTCTGTCCTGCACGAAGCTCTCCGCGAGTGATTTTACCCACCGCAATACGACCAACATAGGGCGAATATTCGAGCGAAGTGACCAACATCTGGGGTGTACCCTCAACAATTGCCGGCTCCGGAATCTCGTCAATGATAGCATCTAAAAGCGGTGCGATTGAGTCGGTTCGCTCATTCCACACATGCGACATCCAGCCCTGCTTTGCCGAGCCGTAAATAGTCTTATAATCTAACTGCTCCTCGGTGGCATTTAACGAGAACATAAGGTCGAAGACCTGCTCATTTACAACTTCGGGGCGACAGTTCGGCTTATCTACCTTATTAACCACGACAATAGGCTTTTTGCCGAGCGATAGAGCTTTCTGCAACACAAAGCGCGTCTGTGGCATCGTTCCCTCGAAGGCATCGACCAACAACAACACTCCGTCGCACATATTCAATACGCGCTCCACCTCGCCACCAAAGTCGGCGTGACCTGGGGTGTCAATGATGTTGATTTTATAATCTTTGTAAATTACCGACACATTTTTCGACAAAATGGTAATTCCGCGCTCGCGCTCCAAGTCGTTATTATCCATTATAAGGTCGCCTGTGTTGTTGTCGCCGCGCAACAAATGTCCCGCAACAATCATCTTATCTACAAGCGTAGTCTTGCCATGATCGACATGGGCAATTATTGCAATGTTTCGAAGTTTTTGCATAGTAATTGAAATTAATCGTGCAAAGTTAATAATTAATCGTGAAAATGTTCTATTTTTGCTCCACTATTCAAGGGATAAATGTTATGGAGTACAATATAGAGATTAAGGGTAAGAGCCGAGTAGTGATTGGTAGTGTGTCGGAATTATTGCCGCATATGCTGCCCGATAAGCGTGTCGTGGTGGTGTCGGATACCAATATCGACCGCCATTACCACTCGCTTTTGTCGCGTTTCGACCATGTTCTTATCGGCTTGGGCGAGGCGAGTAAAACGCTCCATACCGTAGATACCATCTATAAGCGCTTCATCGAACTTGGTGTCGATCGCTCATGCTTCGTGCTGGGTGTAGGTGGCGGTATCGTGACCGATATTGCCGGCTTCGTCGCTGCGACATATATGCGAGGCGTGGAGTTCGGCTTTATCTCTACGACGCTGCTGGGCGAGGTCGATGCCAGCGTCGGAGGTAAAAATGGCGTAAATGTCGAGGGCTATAAAAATATGGTCGGCACATTCTGCCAGCCGAAGTTCGTTATTTGCGATGTCAATATGCTGCGCACGCTGCCCGCGAGGGAGTTCCGTGCCGGTTTGGCCGAGGTTGTGAAGTCGGCAGTGATTGCCGATGCTGAGCTCTTCGAAATTCTCGAAAAGTGCGATTTTGCTACATTGCAACGCGATACCGAGCTATTGGAGGAGATTGTTTTCCGTGCGATAAGTGTCAAGGCGGCTATTGTCGAGCGTGATGAACGCGAGCAGGGCGACCGACGCAAGCTTAACCTCGGACATACTCTTGCGCATGCTATCGAGAAGTCGTCGTCGCAGATGAACCATGGCGAGGCTGTTGCTGTGGGTCTGAGTATGATTACCGATATTGCCGAGCAGGGTGGGGTGCTCGCCTCGAAGGATGCGGCACGCATTCGCGCACTGCTCGAAAAAATAGGCTTTACGCTTGAATCTCCGGTTGAGATTCGCAATCTGCTGGCAGCTGTAAAGAAGGACAAGAAGAGCGAGGGTGACGATATCTATATCGTTATGCCACGCGCTATCGGCGACTGCTCGGTCGAGAAGATGCCTGTGGAGGCGTTCAAATCGCTTATTAAGCATTAGTTTTAGGTGCGATATTGAAAATTCTGCTTGTTATATTGGGTTGTATTTCGTTAGGCTTGGGTGTTGCGGGCATTTTTCTGCCTCTGCTGCCCACCACGCCTCTGCTGCTGTTGGCGGCGGCGCTCTTTGTGCGCTCGTCACCGCGATTGTATGAGTGGCTGCTGAATCATCCCCACTTGGGTACATATATTCGTAATTTCAGGGAACATCGCGCTATCCCTCTGCGTGTGAAGGTCGTGTCGGTCAGTATGGTGTGGCTCACATTAGGCTACTGCATCGTGGCAGTTGTCGATGCGTGGCTCTGGGCGCAAATCGGACTCTTCCTGCTTGCTGTGGCTATCTCATGGCATATTCTGTCGTATGCTACACTGAAGTAATTTTAGGGAATTTAGGGATAGATTAGGGAGAATAAGGAGTTTAGCGCTGAATCTTGGTGTGTCGCTAAGTTCCTTAAATTCCCTAAATTCCTTATCGTCATTCTGAGCAATTGTTTTTTAGACTCTCACGGTCGTTTCACTCTCTCAGAGTGACGGGGTGGGGCAGCAAAAAAATATCGCCCGCTACTTTCGTAGCAGGCGATATAGTTATAAGTGTGTTAGATTATTACTGAGCAGGAGTCATTGTTACACCAACAGCCCAACCTGGAACAGTTACACCATTCTCCTCCAAAGTACCTCCGTTGTATCCACCAGGAGCTGAAGAAGACTCAATTACGAACTTAAACACAATCTCACCAGTAGTGCTATTGTAGTATGAGCCATGATCAACAATCTTGTCTTTCCATTGATTGCTTGGTCCACGATCCATGAAGTTAGTCAATGCATAGCAACCGGGCTGATCAGCGAGCTCTGTAGAATCAACATCGAAGTAGAGAGTCAAACCAAATCTGTTGTAGTTTGTAATCCACTTTGGACCGTCCTCAGTTGAAGCAGTTACAGTAGTGAAAGCTGGAATATTCTCTCCATAGGTACCATCTGTCCAGCTATTTCCACTCTTAGCATCTACATCAATCTCGAAATAGCTCTTTGTGTAATTACCTGCCAAATCAAATGCAGGTGCAGGAGCCTCGATTGTGAAGCCAGCAGCTGTACCCTCCTTAGTGAATACAGAAACGGTGCTCTTAGACTCGTCAGTGTACAATACATTAGGACTTGGCTTAACATCCTTAGGACCGAAGAATACCATAGTAGCGCCATCCTCGCGGTTAGCTACAACAGCACCATCGTTGGCAGCAGTTGCCCAACGACCATTCTTGTTTACTACATAACCGATCTTGTACTTAATAGTGTACTCACCGGGAGTAAACCAATCAGCGGGAACAGTCTTAACCTCACCTGTACTGTTGTTTACACCGGTCCAAGTCCACTCGTAACGATCATCCTGTGCGTTCAAAGCCCAACGGCCGTAACCAGCCCATGAAGCCAAAGTACCGGCAGGTGTAGAGTTAACCAAAGTGTACTGCAACTCCTCACCCTTATAGATCTCGATAGTAGACTTGCCACCATCGGTAGTCATACCAGCGTAAGCATAGTTCAAGTTAGCCAACTTGTGAGCGATAAGCTTATAAGAGCCATCCTCCTGAGCCTGCAACTCAAACTGAGGCTCAGTCCAGTTGCACAAAGTGTAAATCTCAGTCTCCTGAGTGTCAGCAGTTAAATCTGCACCCAAAGCCTTAACAGTGAAAGTATACTTCTGAGCATCGGTCAAATCAGTAACTACAACTTCAGTAGCATCAGCACCAGCCTCGGCAACCTTAGTCTCGCCTACATATACCTCATAACCTGTAGCACCATCAGCAGCATTCCATGATATCTTAGCACCCTGATAACCCTCAGCAGTTGCGCTAACCTCGAATGGAGCAGGACCAGCACCAGTTGTGAAAGTAGTAGTACCCTCCAACTTCATAGCACCATGCATAGTAGCCTTGTCCTCAGTCATCATAATCTTAACCAAATCCCACTGACCATCTGCATTCTCAGGACCATTAGGATCGTAGATATAAGGCCATACATTCAACTCGAAGCGAACCTCATACTCGGTGTCACCCTTCAAGCCCTTGAATACCTTACCCTGATCCCATTCGCCTTCGCCTACATGGAATGCATTTTTACCAGGCTTTGAAACCTGAATCAAACCATTGCCACGGCAAACATGAGAAATGTAAGTGAAAATGCCGTTGTTACCATTCTTAGTGATAGGATTCTCGAATACAGGAGTCTCGCTACCCTTCTCGTAAAGGTTGAATGAGCAGTTCCAAGTAGCATACTGAGTAGTGTTGAAATCCTCACCTGTGATTGTCCAACCACCCTTCTCTGCGCTGTAAGTAGCGTTGAAAGTACCAGAAGCAGTCTCAGGCAGAGTGTAAACATCAGAAGAAGTTGTAGCAGTAGCAAGAACATCTGCGCCCTTGTAAGCAGTAACTGTGAATTCTACCGGAGAAGTCTTAAGACCGGTAACAATATGGAAAGGAAGACCAGTTGTAACCTCTACAGACTCGCCGAGATACTCAACAACAACCTTATCAGCCTCCTCGATAGGATCCCATGCAAGAGTTACGCTCTCAAACTGACCGTTTACAGAACGCAAACCGTTCCAATCATAGTTATACCAATCAGTACCATACTGACGGAACAACTCCTTAGTATATACTGTGCCATTATCGATAGAAGCAGTAACATTCCAAGTCTTCTCAACAGTGATAGTCTTTGAAGAAGTACCCTCCTTAGTAATAGTAGCTACATTACCATCCTTGCGCAATACATCATTCAAGCCATTCTCGAAGAAAATTACAGTAGCACCATCCTCGCGGTTAGCCACGATATCCTCTTTCTTAGCAGATTTTGCCCAATGACCATTCTTAACAACTACATAACCGATCTTATACTTAACGGTGTACTCACCAGCCTCAAACCAATCTGCAGGAACAGTCTTAACCTCCTTCTCGCTGTTGTTAATACCTGTCCAAGTCCACTCGTAACGGTCATCCTGTGCACCGAGAGCCCAACGCTTGAAACCAGCCCAAGCATTCAAAGTAGCAACACCAGTAGTGTTAGTCAAAGTGTAAACCAACTCCTCGCCCTTGTAAATCTCAATAGTAGACTTGCCGCTCTCAGTATCAGCAGCACCACCATAAGCGTAGTTTACATTAGCCAAGTTGTGAGCAATGAACTTGTAAGAACCATCCTCCTGCTGCTGCAACTCGAATACAGGCTCAGTCCAGTTATACAAAGTCCAAATCTCAACCTCCTCAGTATCAGCAGAAGTGAGCTCAGCATCCTTAGCAGTGTATGCAACAACTGTGAACGCATACTTGTTAGTGTCAGTCAAGTTCTCAACAACATACTCGGTAGCACCCTCAACCTTCTCAGCTACAACTACATCACCAGACTTAATCTGATAGTAAGCAGCAGCAGGAATCTCGGTCCAAGTAAGCTTAGCAGCCTGATAGCCCTCGGCAACAGCAGTAGCTGTAAACTCAGGCATCTCAACCTTAGCAGCAACAGCAGCTACATACTCAGAAGCATTGCCTGACAAGTCATCCTGAACAGCAAAGCGTACGCTTGCCTCCAAAGTACCTGCGAAGAACTCCTCAGCGAGGTCAGCAGCAGTAGCAGTAACAGTGATGATACCCTCCTCAGCCTCGATAGTAGTTACGGGCAATACAACCAACTCACCAGCCTCGGCGCGTGACTTAGTATAAACAGCCTGCATAGAAGCATCAGCAGCATACTTAGCGATAGTAGCGGCAGCAGCCTTAGGAGTAACCTCGTACTTAGCTACAACGAATGCGTCCTCAGCACCTGTATAGTAGCTAACTGTCAACTTACCGTCTGAATACTCGGGAACATACTTGATAGACTGAACATCGTTATACTTAGCACTCTTAGCCAAAGCTACAGTGATAGTAGTGTCGTTTGCCAAAGTGAAAGTAACGGTATCGTCCTCGTTTACAGTAACATTCTTGAAGAATGAATCACCATCCTTACCGTTCTCGCCAACTGCAGGACCTACCTCCTCACCGTTGATGTACCACTTGCCATCCTTAATCTCGGGAGTGTAACCGTTCTGACCAGGAGCACCGTCCTCGCCGTCCTCGCCATCCTCACCGTCATTGCCGGTAACAGGATACTCGGTTGCCTCACCATTGATAGCCCAATAGTATACGCCATCAACCTCAACAACAGTGATAACAGTACCATCAGTACCATCAGTACCGTTTGTACCGTCAGTACCATTCTCACCATCAGTACCATGATAGATAGTGAAAGTCTCGTTGCCGATAGTAACCTCGTAGCCACCATCAACCTCCTCTACGCTGACTGCAAGGCCCTCCTCAGCGGCTTTAATCAAGCCCTTCAAAGTATTAACCTCCTGAGTCAACTTCGCCTCAAGTTGCGCAACGCGATCCTTAAGACTCTCCATCTCGTTCTTCAACGCGGTATCGTCATACTCGTCACCACATGAAGAAAACAACGCTGCACAGAATAAAGCAGCTCCAAAAAGTAGTTTTTTCATAAAGATTAGTTTTTAATAAAAGGTTTATAAATGTTTAATAAATTAAACTTCGAATTAAAATGTGTTAGTTAATTGTTTTTATTGGTTAAAAAATATAATATATCCGTTGCTGCACACGATTTTGCAATCGTTGTATGTCTGTTTATTTTCCTCGTCTACGGCATGAAAAAATATGCAATAGCTAACACAAAGATATAATAAAATTTACATTTCGTGCAAATTTTCTTGTAATTTTTTTTGTTGCGAAAGTGTAGAAAGTGCGGCGAATATGAAATTTGTTACGAATTTGATGAAATTTTATATTAAAAGTGTCGAATTGTGCTATTTATTAAAATAAAATTATTACCTTTGATAAATAAATAGGCGGAATTGTATCGCGCAGGACGATTTGCGGGTGAGCGGAAACAAAAAAGGGCTTGCGCCCTTGGTGACCTCGAAAGGAATCGAACCTTCATCGTAAGAACCGGAATCTTATATTCTATCCATTGAACTACGAGGCCTCGGTGCAAAGATGCAAAAAAAAATTGGATATGACAAATTGTGGAGATGGATGGAGCCGCTTGGAACAGGTGGTGAAGTGGACCGGGTTGAGCGTTAATCAGTTTGCGCGACAGATTGGATTACTGCGTCCGGATAATATCTACCACATAAAGTCGGGGAAGATTGGAGTTTCGCAAAATCTTGTGAGGCGTATAGTTGCGGCATATCCCGAGGTGAGCCCGGGATGGCTCTTGACCGGTGAAGGTAGCATGTTGGGCGCGGATACGGGTGGCGATATCCCATATTTTGAGTGTGATGTTGCGCAATTATTGGCTGTGGGAGAGCGTGAGGAGGCTCCGTCGCAGATGCTGAAAATCCCATTTATGGAGGGTTGCGATTGCGCATGCCGAAGCTATGACGGGGCGATGGCTCCGGATGTGATACCCGGAACGATAATATTTTTGAAAAAAATAGACTTAACGGCGATAATTCCGGGCGGAATGTATGTTATCGTAACAACTAATTTCGTACTTTTGCGCAGGGTGCGCATCATACAGGGCGAGTCTTTGCGACAACTTGTGTTGGAGGCTCAAATGCCGGGCTATGGCGATGTGAGCATCGCGGAAACGGAAGTTGTGGTAGCGTATAAGCTTATGGGCGAGCTGAAACTGTGTTAAGTGGTTTTAATGCGGTGTTAAGCGGTTGTGATTTAAGTAACGGCAATTAAATGGGCGGTAACACTTAAAAAAAGAAATTTACAGAAAGAGAAAAATAACCAATAAAACTAAACCTAAAGGCGTTATGACGATAAAAACTAAAGAGAATGCTTCATTGATTATGGCATTGGTGGCAACATTAATAGTTGTAGGCGTAATGTTGTGCTTTGATGTGAAGTGGTGGATTATCTTGTGTGTTGCAGTGGGAGTATTTGTTGTAATGGCGGTATTTTCGCTCTTTATGATGAAATCGTATGTGGCGTATAAACTTAAGCCTATATATTCTATGGTTTTGTCACGCGATGTCCACACCACCGAAATCGTAGACGAAATGAAGGATAAGCATGTCGAAAATATATCGGAGGAATTGACTGCATGGGCCGATGACAACGACAAGGAGATTGAGCGCCTGAAGCATAGCGAGGCTTTCCGTAAGCAGTATCTCGGAAATGTGGCGCATGAGCTTAAAACTCCGATTTTCAATATTCAGGGGTATATTTCGACTCTGCTTGATGGTGGTTTGGAGGATGAACTCATTAACCGGAAATATTTGGAGCGCGCAGAGAAGAGTATCGATAGATTGATTAATATCGTGAATGATTTGGATACTATCTCGAAGTTGGAGAATGATATGAACCGCTTGAATATGGAGCGCTTCGATATCGTTGCTTTGGCGAAGGAGATTGCCGAGCAATTGGAGATGGAGGCAGCCAAGCGCAATGTGAAACTCGTAGTCAAGGGTGCCGATTCTCTCCCATCTTCATTCTGGGTGGTTGCAGATAAGCACTTTGTGGGTCAAGTGCTTGTGAATCTTATCATTAACTCGATTAATTACGGCAAGGAGGGAGGTTACACCCGTATAAAGTTCCGCGATATGCTGGATAAGATTCTTATCGAGGTTGAGGATACGGGTGTCGGTATCAGTAAGGAGGATATGCCTCGCATTTTCGAGCGTTTCTATCGTGTAGATAAGGGCCGTTCGCGCGAGCAGGGCGGTACAGGCTTGGGTCTTGCTATTGTTAAGCATATTGTTGAGGCTCATGGCGAGCGAATCAGCGTGCGTAGCGAATTGGGTGTAGGTACTACTTTCGCATTCCCATTGAAGAAGGCCGAGGTGATTGTAAAGTAATACGAGAAGAAGATATTGTTGAGTTATACGATTTGAATAGATGTTGAACGATTTTTTGTATGTAGTATGGGATTGTGATCCCGTAATGTTTTCGATAGGAGCATTTGAGCTTCGCTATTATGGCTTGGCGTGGGCTTTGACATTGCTCTTTGGTGAGAGATTTTTTACAGCATTTGCCAAGCGCGAGGGTTTTGGCTCTCAAATTATAGAGACGGGCTTTGTGTGGATTGCATTGGGCGCAGTGTTGGGCGCTCGCTTAGGACATTGCTTGTTTTATGATTTTTCATATTACATCGTGCGCCCTTGGGAGATTATTACGGGTATTCGCGATGGTGGCATGGCCTCTCACGGCTCGGCTTTGGGTATGTTGCTCGGAATGTGGATTACGGCACGAAAATACAAGATGCCTTATGTATGGTGGTTGGACCGTATTATGATTCCCGTGTCGATTGGTGGTGCTATGGTCAGAATCGGCAATTTGATTAATTCCGAGATTGTCGGCCATGTTACCGATGTACCTTGGGGTTTTAAGTTTGTGCGTAATTTCCCGAATATACCTATCGAGAATATCCCAGTTCAGCATCCGTCGCAATTGTATGAGGCGTTGTGTTATATTGTGACTTTCGTCATTTTGATGTGGATGTACTATAAAATGGACATGGGTCGCCGTCGTCCCGGCATTATGTTCGGCATTGGTTTGATAGGAATCTTCGTAACCCGCTTCTTTATAGAGTTCTTTAAGGTAAATCAGGAGGCATTCGAGGAGGGTATGTTGCTCAATATGGGTCAGACGCTGAGTATTCCGTTCATCATTATGTCTGCATGGGTATTGTGGCAGGCGGCACATGGTAAGTTCCGCGTTGGTGTGCCCGATAAATATAGCAAGGAACAAAAACAGGAGCCGAAGGGTAAAAATAAACGCAAATAGTTATGGTTGGAGAGGTTAATAAAATCATCTATAATATGCTCATTAGCGGCAAGGGTGTATTCTTGCCGAAGGTTGGTACGCTCTATATCGAGCGTCAGGGTGCGCGTAAGATTTCGGATAATAAACTCATAAGCCCCCGAAATGTGGTGAGTTTTACCTCTCAAGAACAAGCGCCCTCGTTGGTTGATGAGATTGTAAATATTGCAGGCTGCAGTCGAGAGCAGGCCGAGGATATATATAACCGTTGGCTCGCCAAAACTCATGAGGGTAATACCGTAACGATTGGCGGTGTGGGTGTGTTGAACCACAAAAGTTTCTCCATAGAGTCGGCTTTTGGTGCTGCGATAAATCCTAAGGGCGTAAAGACTATCGTTATTCGCCGTAAATCAAACACATGGCTCTATGTGTTGTGTGCATTGTGTGTGGCGGTTGCACTCGGAATATTTTCCTATATTATGTGGGGTGATAAGTTGTTCGGTCCGGCGAAATTTGAAACTAAAACTGCGGTAGAAGAGGTTGCAGTTGTACAAAATGATATGACACCAACGGATGGTGCTGTTGTGGAGGCAGGAGATTCCTCTGAAAGCACTGTGACGCAGAGCCAAGAGTCGCAACAAAATCAATCTGCGGTATCCGCACAGCAGGGGGCTGTGTCGGGCGCTACCAATGGCGACTATTATGCCTACTATGTAGTTATGGGTGTATTTTCGACGGAGCAGAATGCAGAGCGAGCTGTGGCACAGGCTAAGGAGAAACTTCCGAGTGTGGTGTGTGCTATTCTGCCATTTAAGGGCGATAAATTTATGGTTACGCTTTATGGTAGCGACAGCCTTGAGGAGTGTAATGAGTTTGCTCGCAATAGTCGCGCCGTATTTGGTGATTTGTGGGTATATAATAAAAGGTAATGCGTTTAGCCGACGGTATAGGTCGCTTTATTGACCTTTTCTATATTGCGCCATTCTCGCGCGTATTCTCGCCTCGTATCTTCCGTTATGCGGTGTGTGGCGGTGGAAATATGGTGCTCGATTTGGTGTGGTATTTCCTTATTTATCACTATATCGTTGCCGAGCGGTTTATCGACCTGGGCTTTGTGGTCATGTCGCCACATGTGGCCTCGCTGGTAATCGTCTTTCCTATAACTTTCTTTACCGGCTTTTGGCTCAATCGCAATGTGGTGTTTGGTGTCGCGCAGTTCTCTCGCGGGGGGCAGCTTGTGCGATATGCATTGTCGGTATGCGGTTCTATCTTGCTTAATTATCTATGTATTAAGTTGTTTGTCGAGGTCTGCCATATCTGGCCTACACCGGCAAAGGCGCTGACTACGGCGGTGAGTGTGATGTACAGCTATTTAGCGAGTCGATATTTCGCCTTTGGAGAAAAGAGAATCTCAAGATAGGGAAATTAGAGAGTTTAGGGAAATTAGGGAGTTTAGGGAAGATGGTTTGGCGTAAGCGCTAAATTCTCTAAATTCCTTAATTTCCTTAATATTTTGTCATGCCACAATTTACATACGCAGGGCATTACAGATATGTATTGCGGTATATATGTAAATTGGCTGGCATCTACCTTTGTTTGTCCTTGCTGCCAAGTTCGTACTTGCGAGGCACAATTCCCAAAGGTAGATTCCATTCATTAGCACAAGGTTAGACTATCAGTATCTGTAAATCCATACTTTGTGCTAATGTGGAATGACAATATTTTTTCTTCTTTCATCTCAAAAAATACCCTCTTTATCTAAAATTTTAGTAGAAATATTTGTTTATCTAAATTTTTAGTAGTAAGTTTGCATCAAGATTGGAAAATATATGTTTGAAGATGTACATCAAAATTAAATAACGCGTTATGAAACAGGAACAAAACAACATTCAGGAACTGACTCGCGGCGAGGAGGAAATGATGCAAATCCTATGGGAGTTAGGGTCGGGTAGTGTGAACGACATCATTGCCCGAATGAAAGAGCCGAAGCCGAAGTACACAACGGTGGCGACTTTCGTGAAAATTTTGGAGAATAAGGGTTTCGTGGAGCACGAAGCGGCGGGTAAGGGATTCCGATATCATCCCGCTGTTGCTCGCGAGGAGTATGCCAAAAGGCATGTGAGTTCGATGCTCTCGACCTATTTTGGAGGCTCTATCTCGCAGTTGGTGTCATTCTTCTCACAGCACGAAAATATTTCGTCGCAGGAGATGACCGAGATTTTGGAGATTATGGAGCGAGTGAAAAACGAGAAATAGTATTTGAACGAGATACTTTCGAGAAAATTATTACTACACCATTAAACCAGTACAGTTATGTATATTTTGCTTGCTGAAATATTGATTGTGAGTGCTTTGCTGCTCATTGGCTATCGCTTGCTGTTGGAGCGCCGTACCGATTTTCGTTGGTGTCGCCTCTATTTGGTTGTGTTGCCGCTGCTGTCGGTTGTAATTCCACTGTTGGAGATACCTCTGTGGCCGGCAAAGGCTGGGTTGATGCCCGTGATAACCATTGGCGAGGGTGGTGCTGTCGCTGCCGGTGAGGTGGCTACGGAGCAAGCCCCAATCATCACTTTGGCAGGTGTGGTTTTGTCGTTGTATTGTATGGGTGTAGTGGCACTTGCTGTGCTACTCGTATATCAATTCTGGCGTATTCGAAAGTTGGAGCGAGATGCTGAGGTCGGCTATGTCGATGGTGTTCGCATTGTGCGTACATCGGTGGCGGTGGCGTCGTTCTCGTTCTTTCGTACCATTTATGTCAATCGTAATACTTCGGCAGAGGATTTGGCCGTAATCATAAAGCACGAGTGTAGCCATATTGCTCATCGTCATTCGTATGAGCGTTTGGCTATGGAGATTCAGAAGGCTCTGTTGTGGTGGAATCCTTTTGTGTGGTATGCAGCACGCCTGCTTACCGAAGTTGAAGAGTTTGAGGCCGACAGGGATGTCCTCTGTGGGGGTGAAGATAGAACAATCTATATACAAACCATTTTCAAGCAGATGTTCGGTTATAGTCCGGAAATAGCGAACTCTCTGCGCGATTCTTTAACTAAAAAACGATTTATTATGATGACAACAAATTTCAGGAGTCGTTACGCACGACTCCGTCAGGCAGCAATATTGCCTTTGATGTTAGCTTTGGTGGTGGCTTTTGGTACTACGGCGCGAGCCGCACAGGAACAGGACGGAAAGAAACTTGTGGTGATTTCAAATCCCGAAAAACCAAATCCTATCTATTTGGTTGATGGTAAAGTGGTGGAGAGTATTGAGGGTGTGGATGCTAATATGATTGCTTCTATATCTGTTTTCAAAAGTGAAACTGAGGAGTTGAAGGAGCGATTGAAAGGTACCTCGGTTTCGGTTGAGGAGGTAGAGATGCGTGGTATTGTGATAATTGAGATGATTAAACCCGAGAACTTTGTTGCCGAGGGAGAAGAGGCTGAATATTCAGGTGTTGTTTGCGATTGGGATAATAATCCTATCATTGGAGCTGTTGTTAAGGTCGGAGAACGAGGTGTTGTGACCGATATGAATGGCCGTTTTGAGATGCGTGCAACTTGCGGAGAGATAGGCGAGATTGTATATTTTGGTTATCAAAAACAGCCTATACATTTTACTCGCAATAAAGCCGAGGCGGTTTTTCATCTCACAAAAGAGGGCGAGGAGAAGGTCTTCGAGTTTAATGATGCGGTGGATATTCAGCTCTCCATCGAAGAGGATAGTCAGGCTCAACCCAATAAGGTTACGGCATACTCAATTAAAAACGGCAAGGTTGAGAAGGTGAGTGCCGATGCTGTTTCGGCGGTTGTCAAGGCTGATAAAATGCCTTCGTTCCAGAGTGGTGGCTTGCAGGATTTTCGTGCGTGGGTGATGACTCAGGTGCGTTTTCCGAAGGAGATGCTCGATAAAAATGTTCGTGGCAGAGTGGTGGCTGCTTTCATAGTCG
This sequence comes from Alistipes sp., assembly GCA_017532885.1. The sequence continues at coordinate 33,337 of JAFXIS010000069.1, forward strand.
ATACCGATGGCAATGTAAGTAATGTCGATATTTTGCAGACGCCCGATAAGGCATTTTCGAATGAGGTTATTCGCGTGCTGATGAATAGCCCGAAATGGGAGGCTGGCGTGTCAGAAGGTAAGCCCGTGAAGGTGAAATATACTATTCCCGTAGATTTTGCCATTCACGATGGCGAGAAGCTGAATGTAAGCAAGGATAAAGCTCCGGCAAGTTCGGCGACTACCGCCGAGGAGGTTGTTGTAACGGGATTCGGCTCGAAGAAGTAGTTTGTTGTAAATTCGAGTAAGAGAAGAGAGTGTCCAATTTGTGTTGGATACTCTCTTTGTTGTTTTGTGCCGGAAAGTTGAGCGGTGTACTTAAAGTGTATTTTAGGAGTAAAAAATATATTTTTAGTGAAGATAATATGTCTATATTTGCACTCTCGTTATGAACAGGAACGATGTCGGTTCTTTGATTGATTATCAGTGCGTTTATCAATGGCTTAAGATTTGTTTTTTTGTGTGGTTGATTGTCGGCAGAGATTTATTTGGTCAATTTGTCTGTGGTTTATGCACAAAACGGAAAAACTTGAAAACTTTTTTTGTTTTTGAGTTTTCTGTTTGTATATTTGCAGGCGTTAAAAAGGCAGAAAGTATGACACAACACGAAAAAGTTATAGGGCATGTCTCGCAAATGATTAAGAGTCTGGGCGTTAAGTCGGTCCGTATGGACGATGTGGCGAACGAACTCGGTATGTCGAAGCGTACTTTGTATGAGATGTTTAGCGACAAAGAGGAGCTGCTATATGAGAGTTTGTGTTATATGATGGACCAGCATACGCGCACATTGACAAAACTTGCGGCGTCGTGTGACAGTATGCTCGAAATATTACTCCTTAGCGTTAGAGAGCTATGTAAGAGTGGCGTGTCGAGCGAAATGGAGTGCCGTTTGGTTATAAATCTAAAGAAATTCTATCCCAATATGTTCGAGCGTATTCAGCGCTATCATGCAGAGCAGGGTTTGGCTAATTTGCAGTATGCTTTGGATAAGTGCCGCGAGGAGGGATATTTGGACGAACATGCCGATATCGAGCTTATGGCGCAGTTGTTCCTTACGAATATGGGCGTTATAATGAGCGGTAACAATATATCGCTGCCCGAAGGCGTTAGCAAGGAGAAGGCGTTCAGTGTGCTTATAATTAATTTCCTTAGAGGTTTGGCGTCGGTGGAAGGCTTGCGTAAGATTGATGAGATTTTGGCGCGAGAGAAGCAGAAAAGCGTTTAAGTAAAGAAAGAAACATAAACAGTATTAATAAAGGTAATATCTATGAAACTGAAGAATCTCTTATTTGCGTTGGTTGTGCTTATGGGCATAACAGCGGTGCCTGCTATGGCACAGGAGAATTCCGAGGCTGTCAAGGGGGCAGAACCGGTGGTTTTGACTTTGGAGCAGGCTTTGGAAATTGCGCTCAGCGAGAACCCTACGGTTCAGGTTGCTGACAAGACTATTGAAGTGAAGAAGTACGCCAAGAAGGGTACTTATGCGTCGTTGTGGCCCGAGATTTCGGCTTCGGCTACTTATCAGCGTTATATCAAAAAGCAGACATTCCACATTATGGGCCAGACTATGGAGGTCGGTACTGCCAACAACTATTCGGGCGGTTTGTCGGCCGCTATGCCTGTTGTGAATGCACAGTTGTGGAAGTCGCTCAAACTCTCGGCTATGGATGTGGAGTTGGCTGTTGAGCAGGCTCGTTCGTCACGCATCGATATGATTGAGCAGGTATCAAAGGCTTTTTATCAGGTGCTTTTGGCTAAGGACTCTTACGATGTCTATAAGCGCGTGTATGACAATGCCGTAGAGAATCATAAGATTGTCGAAATGCGCTATAAGGCAGGTCAGGTGTCGGAGTATGACTATATCCGTTCACAGGTGTCGGTTGCGAATGCCGAGCCCAATGTGTTCAATGCCGAGAACTCTATCGTGTTGGCTTTGTGGCAGTTGAAGGCGCTGCTCGGTATGGACCTTAATGTCGATATCGATTGCGCAGGCCGTTTGGCTGATTATGAGTCGGCTCTCACAGCGCAGATTGAGATGGGTGATTTGAGAAACAACAGCACCATGCAGCAGTTGGATATTCAGGAGCGCATGTTGGAGCAGGCGTTGAAGGTTAAGCGTGCGGCAAATATCCCATCGTTGGCATTGTCGGTAAACTACAATTTCACAGCCATGGACGAAACCTATAAGTTCAGCCAGTATCATTGGAATCCCTATTCTGTGGCGGTGCTGAATTTGAGTATCCCCATTTTCTCGGGTGGTAAGCGTCGTGCCGAGATTAATCAGGCGAAGCTGGATTTGGCAAATATAGAGTTGCAGCGCGAGAATGCTGAGCGTCAGTTGCATACAGCCATGATGTCGTATTATAGCAATATGCAGACCAATGTGAAGCAGTATTACGCTTCGTCACAGACTATTTCGCAGGCTAAGCGCGGTTACGACATTGCTGTGAAGCGTTATGAAGTCGGTGGCGGAACTTTGGTGGATATCGACAATTCACAGTTGGCATATACTCAGGCTGAGTTGTCGCGTTCGGCTGCTATTTATGATTACCTCGTAAATCTTGCCTCGATGGATAAGCTCGTAGGTAACACTTACACAGAAACAATCAAAACAGAAAACTAAAAAACAGAAAGAGATATGAAGATGAATGTAATTATCAGAGGCCTCCTCATTGGAGGTGTTTGCATTGCAAGCGTAGCATGTGGCTCGAAGAAGAGTGCAGAGTCGGTTGCACCGGTTGAGGTAGCAAAACCCAAGGTTACTACCGAGGTGGTGAATATTCAGGATGTAGTGATGACAAGTACCTTTACAGGTAATGTTGAGGGCTTTGCCGTGAATAATATTACTCCCCAGCAGCCTCGTCGTATCTCGCGTCTGTTGGTGGATGTAGGTGACCGTGTGTATGCAGGTCAGAAGGTTGCCGAGTTGGATTCTTCGGCTTTGGCGCAGGCAAAGGCTCAGTATGAGAATAATAAGGCGAACTTCGAGCGTACGGATGTGTTGTATAAGGCCGGAGGTGAGTCAAAGGCTAATTGGGAGTCTATGCATACCGCTTACGAGGTGTCAAGACTTGCATATGAGAACCTTTTGGAGAATACTACATTGCTCTCGCCCATTTCAGGCTTGGTTACTGCGCGTAACTACGATAATGGCGATATGTGTGGTGGTCTGCCTATCTTCGTGGTGCAGCAGATTAACCCTGTGAAGATTAAAATCAATGTTTCGGAGTCGCTCTACTCTTATATCAAGAAGGGTATGGCGGTTGAGGTAGAGTTGGATGCTCTTTCCGAGAATAAGTTCCAGGGTAAGGTGTCGCGCATCACTCCGTTGATTGATTCTTCGACTCGTACTTTCGAGGTTGAGGTGACTGTATCGAATGGTAAGGAGTTGATTAAGCCGGGTATGTATGCTCGCGTAGCGATGAACTATGGTACGCGCAAGAATATCGTTGTACCCGATGTTGCTGTTGTTAAGCAGTTGGGCTCGGGTGACCGTTATATCTATGTTTATCAGCAGGATGGTACCGTAGAGTTCCAGAAGGTTGAGTTGGGCCGTCGTATGGGTGGCGAGTATGAGATTTTGAGCGGTATCGCAGATGGTGCTGAGGTTGTGACTTCAGGTCAGGTTGCATTGAAGGATGGTATCGCCGTAGAGCGTGTAAACGAGTAGTTTTAGGTTGTATTTTTAAGAGAATTTTACGATGAATATTTATAAATCATCGGTCAATAACCCCATTACCACCATCATATTGTTCGTAGCAATTATGATTTTTGGTGGTGTGTCACTCTCGCGTCTGGGTATTGACCTTTTCCCCGACATCGAGTCAAATGCGATGTTGGTAATGACGGCATATCCCGGAGCGAGTGCCGAGGATATCGAGAATAATGTTACACGCCCGGTCGAGAATGTGTTGAATGGTGTGGACCATTTGAAGAACTTGACCTCAACTTCAAAGGAGAATATCTCTGTCGTTGCATTGGAGTTTGAATATGGTTACGACTTAGATATCTTGGCGAATGATGTGCGTGATAAATTGGACATGCTGTCTACTCTGCCTGATGGTGTGAGTACGCCGATTATCTTTAAGTTCTCGTCTGATATGATGCCCGTATTGATGGTGGGTGTTACTGCAGAGGAGAGCATGCCTGGTCTGTATAAGATTCTTGATGACCAGATTGTAACGCCGTTGGCTCGTGTAAGCGGTGTGGGTACGGTATCAATTGCCGGTATTCCCGAGCGAGAGATTCAGGTATATTGCGACCCGAACAAGTTGGAGGCTTATGGCCTTACTATCGAGCAGATTTCATCGGTTATCGCTTCGGTAAACCGTAGTACTCCTGCCGGCTCGTTCGATATCGGTTCAAATGCCTATTCGTTGCGTGTAGACCATGAGTTTGAGGATCCTCAGGAGATGCTGAGCCTCGTTGTGGGTTATCGCAATGGTGCGCCTATCATGTTGCGCGATGTGGCAGTTATCAACGATACTATTCAGGAGCGTATTCAGGAGGCTTACAACAATGGTAAGCAGGGTGGTATGATTATCGTGCAGAAGAAGTCGGGTGCCAACTCGGTGAAGATTTGCCAAAGTGTACAAGACTACATCGAGGAGATTAAGGGCAACCTGCCTTCGGATGTGAATCTGTTTACCATCATGGATACTTCGGATAACATCATCTCGACTGTACACTCGTTGCGCGACACTATTATTACGACCTTTGTGCTTGTTATGTTGGTTGTGTTCCTCTTCCTGGGACGCTGGCGTGCGACTATCGTTGTCGTTTTGACTATCCCTATCTCGTTGTTGGCAGCGATTATCTATATCTTCGCTACGGGCGATACGCTTAATATCATTACCATGTCGTCGCTCTCTATTGCCATCGGTATGGTTGTGGATAATGCTATCGTGGTGTTGGAGAATATCACGACGCACATCGACCGTGGTGCAAAGCCCAAGCAGGCGGCTATCTTCGCTACAAAGGAGGTGGGTATCTCGGTAATAGGTGGTACACTTACTACAATTGCCGTGTTCTTGCCTTTGACTATGGTGCAAGGTATGGCGGGAGTGTTGTTTAACGCCATGGGTTGGATGGTGACCATTACACTTACAATCTCTACTTTGGCGGCTGTGACCTTTACCCCTGTGTTGTGCTCGTTGATGTTGAAGCTCAACCCCAAGAAGGCGTGGTTCCAGGGCAAGATTGATGCCGTTATGGAGCGTTTCAATAACTTCTATGGTGGTATCCTGGATTGGTGTGTGCGTCACCGCAAGACTGTGATTTTCGGCTCTATCGGTCTGTTCCTCGCTGTGATGGGTATATTGGGACCCCACTTGAAGTCGGAGTTCTTCCCCGTACAGGATAGTGCATCGATGTCGGCTGAGATTCAGCTCCCCGCAGGTACTCGTCAGGAGATTACAAAGGAGCTTGCTCTTGAGTTGGTAGACAGAATCCGTGCGGCTTATCCCGAGGAGATTGAGATGGTGAACTTCCGTGCCGGTCAGGCGGATACGGATAATACCTTTGCTTCGCTTTCAACCAATGGTACGCATGTTATCTCGATGAATATGCGTTTGGTGAAGAAAACCGAGCGTGATTTGAGCCTTGCCGAGATTGGTGACGGCGTGCGTCGCATCATGGATGAGTATACTATCATCCGCAAGTATAAGGTTACCGAAGGTGGTGGCGGTATGGCAGGTAAGTCTGCCGTAGATATCGAGATTTATGGTTATGACTTCGATACTTCGGATGCTTTGGCTGAGCAGGTGGCAAATATGTTCCGCAATATGGAGGGTTGTACCGAGGTTACCATTTCGCGTGATGAGTATACACCCGAGTATCATGTGGAGTTCGACTTGGATAAGTTGGCAGCTTCGGGCTTGGATGTTACGACGGCGTCGGGTTACTTGCGTAACCGAATCAATGGCTCGGTAACTTCATACTACCGCGAGGATGGTGATGAGTATGATATCCGCGTGCGTTATGACCGCAAATTCCGTGAGTCTTTGGAGGATATCGAGAATATCACTATCTACAACCAGATGGGTCAGGGCATCAAGATTCGCGATGTGGGCGTAGTGAAGGAGGCAGCTACTCCTCCTGCAATTACGCGAAAGAATCGTGAGCGTTATGTCACCGTATCGGGTGTTGTAGGTGCAGGATATGCGTTGTCGGAGTTGGTTGAAAAGACTAAAGTCGAGATGAAGAACATCCCAATGCCTGCGGGCTTTATGTGGCAGATTGGCGGTACTTATGAGGACCAGCAGGAGACCTTCGGCGATTTGTTCCTATTGATGGCATTGATGGTAATCCTGGTATATGTGATTATGGCGTCGCAGTTTGAGTCTTTGACCTATCCGTTCGTTATTATGTTCTCATTGCCGTTTGCTGTCGTGGGTGTGGTAATCGGATTGGCAATTACGGGCACACCTATGAATATTATGGCTCTGTTGGGAGTGTTGATGCTTATCGGTATTGTGGTGAACAACGGTATCGTGCTGGTGGACTACACAATCCTCTGCCGCGAGCGTGGTCTGGAGGTCTTGGATGCTGTTGTTACGGCGGGTCGAAGCCGTTTGCGTCCTATCCTTATGACTACACTTACAACCGTGTTGGGTATGATTCCTATGGCTGTGGGTAATGGTGTCGGTGCCGAGATGTGGAACTCACTCGGTATGTCGGTCGCATGGGGATTGTCATTCTCGACATTGATTACCTTGATTCTTATTCCTACCCTGTACGCCGCATTTGCTTACCGTGGCGAGAAGCGTCAGGCAAAGAGGGCTTTGAAGGCATAAATTGAGGGCTAATAACTAAAACTGAGAAAGTATGAAAGCAGTATTTTTATCATGTAACCAGTCGATGTTCGATGCGGTTATGGATATTATGGATGATATGCAGATAAGTGGCTTCACAGGCTGGGAGGAGCTTATTGGTCGTGGTACGAACGATGGCGAGCCCCACTTGGGTAACCACGCATGGCCTACGATGAATTCAGCGCTAATCGCGGTTATGGAGGATGCTAAGGCTGCGGAGTTTTTGGCAGCTCTTAAGCGGCTCGATGCCGACAACCACAAGCAGGGCTTGCGTGCCTTCGCTTGGGAGGTTAGCGATATGATTTAAGAGTAGATATTTGTGATTATGGGAGCAGGGATTTTCTTCTCTGCTCTTTTTTTGCGGGTAGGGCAGTAACAACAGTAACAACAGTAACAGGGGTGTTACTATTGTTACTGTTGTTACTCTGTTACTCTTGCTCTTTTATCTTTACTCCACATACAACACCAATCCCTTGAGGTACTCTCCCTCGGGGTGGTAGATGTTGATTGGGTGGTCGGCGGGTTGCGTTAATTGATGCAGAATGCGCACCTTACGCCCTGCAATAGCCGCCGCCGAGAATACCATTGTGCGGAATAACTCCTTGCTTACGGCTTGTGAACAGGAGAAGGTGAAGAGTATACCTCCCGCCTTAATCTGCGATATAGCACGCGCATTTATGCGCTTATAGCCCTGCATGGCATTACCCAAGACCTTGTGATGCTTGGCAAAGGCGGGTGGGTCAAGGATAATCAAATCATATTTGTCGCCTATCTGCTTGAGGTACTCCACAGCATCGGCAGCAACTGCCTTGTGGGGGTACTCCTCGCCGAAATTCAGGCGCATATTCTCGTCAGCCAACTCTACGGCGCGCTCCGAAGCATCTACCGAGCATACCTCCACAGCTCCGCCCGATGCGGCGTAGACCGAGAAACCTCCCGTATAGCAGAAGGTGTTGAGTACGGTGCGACCTTTGGCGTAGTGGCGTACCAACTCGCGGTTGTAGCGCTGGTCGAGGAAGAAACCGGTCTTCTGTCCCTCCTCCCAATTAACGAGGAATTTTTCGCCATTCTCCTTGACAACAACCGACTTATGCTCCGAGCCACCCCATATGTAACCATCTATGGCGTTTAACCCTGCCTTAAAGGGTACGGTCTGCGAACTCTTGTCATATATAGCAGTGAGCTGATTGCCATACACCTCGCGCAAAGCCTCGGCAATGGCCATGCGTGACAGATACATGCCCACCGAATGGCACTGCACAACGGCCACCGAGCCGTAGATATCAATCACAAGACCGGGCAGCGAATCTCCCTCGCCATGTATAAGGCGATAGCAATTGGTCTGCTCGTTGTCGGTAAGGCCGAGAGTGCGTCTTACATCATAGGCGATAGCTATGCGGCGATTCCACCACGCCTGGTCTATCTCCTCCTCGTCGAACGAAAGAACTCGAACGGCAATGGAGCCAATCTGGTAGTGTCCGCGAGCAATGAAGTTGCCCGATTTTGTGAATACATCAACAATCTCGCCCTCGCGAATCTCCTCCTTTTCGCACTTTATGCGCTCGATAGCCCCGGAGAAAATCCAGGGGTGACGACGCTCCAGCGACTCCTCCTTGCCTCGGCGTAGAAATATCTGTGTAGTTACCATTATGCTATATTTTGTTCACTATTTAACTTCTTCTTCGAATTATGATGGCGCACGCGGCGCTTCGCCTTCTCCTTACTTGCTTGCTTCTCGGCACCGGCTTGCACTATGGCATGCTGAATGATATCCTCGAATGACTCGTCGCCAATCGGGGCGGTTGCGCGCAGCTTCTCGAAAATCTTGATGCATATCCACGCATCGGTTGCGGCATACATCTGCTGCTGGGGTGTAAGTATCGAAGCCTCCCAGTTACTCAGCCGCTGCGCCTTTGAAACTCTCTTTCCGAGTACTATTGCTGACATTTTCCTCAGGCTCTTCTCCTCGATGCCCCATTTTGAGGCGATGTGTTGCAGGTCGAGGAATCCGCGCTCGCTGAAGTGACGCAATGCGTGCAAAGAGCGTATATCGCCGGCGACATCGGCACCAATTTTAATGATATTGGGGTTGCTGAGGATTTTCAGCAGGGCATTATGCAGCTTTAACTTGCATAGGCGAATCAGATAGCAGTGGCTGCGTGTTGAGAGTTGCAGTAGGGCAACTTTGTTTGTAATACCCGCCTTAAACGAGGGGCGTGTTTCGGTGTCGAAACCGATAATCTTCTGCTCCTCGAGGTCACGACATACGGCATCAATCTGCTCCTCGCGGTCGATGATAAGAATCTCTCCGTTAAATTGCGCCGGTGCAAGTTCGGCAGTCTGTTCGTTCGTTATGGTGGGTTGAAATATCATTATACACTCAATAAACTCGCTATATCTGCTTTTTGAGCCACAAAGTTACTCAATAATTATAAGTTTACACTCTTGGGATGTGGAAATTTTTTCTTTTTCCAGCAAATGCTTTATTGCCTCGGCAATAGCGGTGGGCTCTGCCTTTATCTCGCGAGCCACTTCGCGCGCAGTGAGGGGCGTTTGGCGGAGGAGTTGTAGTATCTCCGCTTCCAATCTCTCGGTCGGGTTCTTGGCTTGGCGACGCTTTGCAAGGCATATGTCGCAGATGCCGCAATCCTCTGCCTCTGTGTCGTTGAAGTAGTGCTGCAAAAATTTACTGCGACACTCCTGCTCATTTGTGGCGTAGGTTATCATATGCCCGAAACGCTCGGTGAGTAGCTCTTTGCGCTTGAGGTAAGTTTCAGGCGCGATGTAGATATTGTTGCGGGATAGGCGCTCCTCGTCGAAAAATATCATGGGCGAAATATTGGAGGGTATGTAGCGAATGATTCGCATCTGCCACATGCGCTTCAGCAGCTCTTTGACATGCTCGACAGTGTAACCGCTGTATGTGGCAATTTCCTGCTCGTCAATGGCGCGAAATTCGACAAATACACCATCGTAGATTCTTAGTATCGTGAGGATTATATGGTCTAAATCCTGGCGGTCTATGCGGATGCGATAGAGGTCATCGCGGCTCACGCAGAACATTATGCGGGCCGGATTCTCCATCTCCTCGGTGAGGGTCATGTAGCCATTTTGTTGCAGCAGTTTTAGCGCTGCACGCACCTTTCCGTCGTAGATATGCTCCTTGACGCAGAAATCGTGAATGTTGAATATGTGTGAGGTATATGCGCCATCGCCTACGGCAACTTGCAGGTAGCTGCATATCTTCTCGTAAATATCCTTAACCTGGTCAATAGGTATAAATTCGGTGTCGAAGTGCTTTTGCAGGCGGGAGGTATCGTCTGAGGCAACCAATAACACAGCATAGCTGCGCTTACCGTCGCGTCCTGCACGCCCCGCCTCTTGGTAGTAGTTCTCTAAAGAGTCGCACATCGAATAGTGAACCACAAAACGGACATCCGTTTTATCGATTCCCATGCCGAAGGCGTTTGTTGCAACCATAATACGGGTCTTGCCACTAAGCCACCTCTCCTGGCGCATGGAGCGTTCGAGGTGGGGTAGTCCCGCATGGTAGAATGAGGCCGAAAAACCATTCGTGCGGAGAAATTCCGCCATCTGCTCGCACCCCTCGCGAGAACGCATGTAGATTATTCCGGAGCCCTCGACATTCTGTATGATGCGTAGCAGTTGCTCCTGCTTGTCGTCGGTATGGCGTACCGCATACGAGAGGTTAGGCCTTGCAAACGAACTGCGGATTATGTGCCTCTCGGCAAAGCCCAAATTGTGCATTATGTCGTTGGCAACCAGCTCGGTAGCCGAGGCTGTAAGGGCCAAAACCGGTACTTCGGGCAAGCGCTTGCGAATCTCGGCGATACGCAGATATGAGGGGCGGAAATCGTAGCCCCACTGCGAAATGCAATGCGCCTCGTCTACGGCGATGAGGTTTACCTTCATTCGCTCCACTCGCATGCGAAATACCTCCGTGGCAAGACGCTCGGGTGCTACATAGAGGAACTTTGTGTCGCCATATACGCAGTTATCCAGCGCAATGTCAATTTGATGATACGAAATGCCTGAGTGAATAGCCGTAGCCTGAATACCCATTTTGCGCAACCTATCGACCTGGTCTTTCATGAGTGCGATAAGGGGCGTAACAACAATACATACACCCTCTCGCATCATTGCAGGGAGTTGGTATGTAATGGACTTGCCACCTCCCGTAGGCATCAGGGCCAAAGTATCACGCCCTGCCATTATCGAGAGGATAATCTCCTCCTGCCCGGGGCGGAAACTATCGTAACCCCAGTAGTGCTTCAGTGTCTGCCTCAGTTGTGATGTTATATGGTCGTTTCGATTGCTCATGTTTTGCAAAAATAGTAAAAAACAACGGAGTTGTTAATTTTTTTCGTATATTTGTGCCGTAAATATGATGATATGGCAAATAAATGGTTCAAAATATTTTCGGCTGCGGGCTTGCTGCTTGTTTACCTTTCGGTAATGGTGGCGAGTAATATGTCGTTGATGTTGTGTGACTGTCATAGCCATCATCACCACTCCCATATGGCGGTGGAGCATCGTTGCTCTTGCGGCGAGTGCCATGCGCTGAATTTTGGAGATGCCTCGGTTGATAAGAAATGTGGATGCAGTCATGACCACTCGACCGATGTCGATTTGTATACTTTCTCTCGCAGTTGGAATGATGATACCGCGGAGCGCTTTCTGCTTATGCCGGCGCTTGTTACAGAGTGCGTAGATTGCGAGTATGAGGTCGTCGCTACTATAATCGAGTATGACCGCTATCTGCTACCGCCTCAATCCGGGGTGGAGAAGGGGAGTGCAGTGTTGCGCGCCCCGCCTGCTTTGGTTTAATTGAATTTTATGGGGCGGGAGAGTTGGTCCCGCTTGGATAAACAATTAAATCATTAGCAAAAACATTCTATGAAAATCAAAACAATTTTATTTTCGCTTTTGTTGGCTGTGGTAACCTGTGCAGGTGCTTCAGCGCAAAATATTTCGGGTACAGTCAAGGACTCCGCATCGGACGAGGTGCTTGTGGGTGCTACGGTGCATTGGTTGGACACGACCGTTGGTGTGACTTGTGATGTTAATGGCTCGTTTACGGTTCATCGCGTTAAGGGCTACAATAAACTCGTTGCCAGCTATGTAGGTTATCGTAGCGATACCGTGGAGGTGGCTGCCGGAGTTGAAAATGTCGATTTTAAGCTCGTAAGCGATACCGAGATTGATGAGGTGGTTGTCGAGGGCGCATTGGGCAATTATGTCAATCGCGAAGGCGTGTTGAAGGGCGAGACCATTTCGTTTGCCGGATTGTGTAAAATGGCGTGCTGCAACTTGGCAGAGAGCTTCGAGAATTCGGCATCGGTAACGGTTGGTTATAGCGATGCTATCTCGGGTGCGCGTCAGATTAAGATGCTCGGTCTTACGGGTACTTATACCCAGATTCTTGACGAGAATCGCCCCATTATGCGAGGCCTGAGCGCACCTTACGGCTTGAACTATACGCCGGGTATGTGGCTTAATTCGATTCAGGTATCGAAGGGTGTGTCGTCGGTTACGGCGGGCCATGAGGCTATTACGGGTCAGATAAATATGGAACATCGCAAACCTACCGATGAGGAGCGATTGTTCCTTAACCTCTATTTCGATAGTGAGTTGCGCCCCGAGATAAACATCTCGTCGGCATTCCCGCTTACGGAGGATAAACGCCTCTCGACGGTGATTTTGGCGCATGGCTCGTTAGATACCAAGTCGCACGATATGAACGATGATGGTTTCCGCGACTTGCCGCAGACCAACCAGATAAATATCGCCAACAAGTGGTTGTGGCAGGCAAAGAACGGTATGCAGGTTCGCTGGGGCTGGAAAGTTGTGAATGAAAACCGCTTGGGTGGCCAGATGGGTTACAAAGAGTCGATGCGCGAGGAGATGGAGCAGAGCCTCTCGGTTTACGGCTCACATATGGACAATACGGGCGTAAATGCCTATTTCAAGGTAGGTATGCCTGTCGGTAAGGCTGTTTACGATGCCGAAGCAGACGAGGAGTTGCGCTCGAATATAGCCTTTGTGGCTGACTATAACTACTTCAAGGAGGATGCCTATTTCGGCCTTAATCGCTACGATGCTCACGACAATGCAGGTTGGCTGAATTTGATGTATGCTCACTATTTCTCACCTCGTTCGTCGATGATTTTCGGTGCTTCGGCACAGATTATGGGTAGCAATGAGGATGTGTTGAATCGAGTAGTCGTTACACCTGCTCACTCGTCGTATGTGGCCGATATTGCAAGCTACAATACGCTTAACAAGATGCGTTATGTCGAGCCGGGTGTATATGCCGAATATACCTATAATATCAAGGAGAAGTTCTCGTTGGTGTTGGGTCTGCGAGGCGACTATATGGGTGCAAAGAATGATGTTGCAGCCCCGAGTGTAGATGCGACCTATCCTTCGGCGTACTTTACTCCGAAAAGTCGTTTTGTACTCACTCCCCGTTCGCATATAAAGTGGAATGTTACCCCTTCGACCGTTTTGCGAGCTTCGGCCGGTATGGGTTATCGTCGTGCAAGCATCTTCACCGATAATATCTGGATGCTGGCTACGGGTCGCAAGATAAATGTTACGAATATGAGCGACGATATCGAGCAGGCTTTGACCGTAGGTGGTAGTATTACGCAGTACATCAAGTTGGGCGGATTCAGCGATGCTACTTTGAGCTTCGATTATTTCCGCACGCAGCTCTTCAATACGGTTCTGGCGGACCAGGAACTTGGTGGCGAGCAGTTCGATGAGATTCATATTTATAATACTCACCAACCCTCGTTTACCGACACTTATCAGGTTGATTTCCAGTGGACACCGCTGCGCGGCTTCGATGTCTTTGCTACCTATCGTTACACCAATGCAAAGGTTACTTTGTGGCGAGGTGATGAGAAACACTTGGTTGAGCGCCCGCTTACAAGCCGTTTTAAGGCGCTTATCAACTTGCAATACGCTACTAACCACCGCAAGTGGGTGTTCGATGCTACGGCGCAGTATAACGGTCCGATGCGTCGCCCATCGTTGGATGGCAATCTGTCGCGCGAGGATATGTCGCCAGCTTATCCGATGTTCTACCTTCAGGTGAGCCATCGTATTCGTGCGGTGGAGCTGTATGTCGGTTGCGAGAATATCGCCAACTATATGCAGAAAGACCCGATTTTGAACGCCAACGACCCCTTCTCACCGGCATTTAACTCGTCGAGTGTATGGGGACCACTTATGGGTCGCAAGTTCTATATCGGTATGCGATTTAACCTTTATTAAAAGAGGAAAGAGCAAAGTTCAAAGAGCAAAGATAGTGTCATGCCACATTAGCGCAAAGTATTTGCTTGCAGATACCACTTGCATTACCTTGCGCTAATGATTGGCATCTCTACCGAAATAATTAGCCGTTAGAGATTCCAATCCTCACTGCGTTCGGTGGAATGACAAGAGAGCAAAGATAAAGGAGAATTTTGAATTTCTTGAAGCGTCACTCTGAGGGAGGATGAAATCCGACCGTGAGAGTCTAAAAACAATTGCTCGGAATGACGGAGGAAGATATGATGTAAAAGTGAATATAAACCAATAAAACCAAATGAATATGAAAAAGTTAATTATTATGTGCCTTATGGCATTCATCGGCTTTGGTGTAGCCGAGGTATCTGCTCAGAAAAAGAGTGATGCTGCAATTAAAACAACTGTTTTTGTGACTGATATCGACTGCGAGCACTGCGCAAAGAAGATTACCAACACAATCCCCTACGAGAAGGGTGTTAAGGATGTTAAGGTTGATGTTCCTACCAAGTTGGTAACCGTAACCTATGATGCTACAAAGAATAGCGATGCAAACTTGCTGAAATCGTTTGCAAAGATTAAGGTTAAGGCTGAGGTGAAAGCCGAGGAGAAGAAATAACTTCGATAAACCAAATTCAAAACCGAGCATTGCCCCGCGGGGTGATGCTCGGTTTGTTTTTAGGGGTGTTATTTTTTCTCCTTCTTGAAGAGAAAATGAGCCTGCATCTTCAGGCGCAGATAGCTGTCCAACAGCAGCATTAATATTAGAGGAACAGCTATTATTGCAAGGCTCTTTACGAGATCGAAATCTACTGCCGAAAAGTCTAATTTGGGCAACGCAAAATCTATGTCAAAGCGAACCGTGAGCCGCGCGAAAGCCCATTGCAGGCTTTGTGCTAACAGCGCGATAAGGATAGTGCCGCAGATTGCGTATTGCATCAATTCGCGCACCCTCTCGCGGCGGCGAATCCGTAACATTGTACGCTGACCAAATCCTGCCGGCAGTTGTGGCTGGATGCGTCGTAGCGTGGCGCGATGTATGGCGTTATTGCTCTGTTTCATCTTTGCTGTGAGTTATTAGTAAATATAACTTTTTTCTTATTCTGTGCAGGCGAACCTTCGTGTTGCTTTCGCTCTGGCGGATAATCTCGGCACACTCTGCGATGGGGCGCTGCTCATAGTAAAAGAGCGTTACCAAAGCCCTCTCCTCGGCATTTAACTGCTCGATAGCCTCCGTAAGAGCTTCGATATTGTGGTCGGAGAGGTCGCCTTCCATCTGCTCAATATCTTCATCCCTTATGGCCGCGATTCTCCCCTCGTCGATTGACAGATGCGACACTCGGTGGCGACGCGTGTGTGATATTGCGCAGTTGTAGGCAATGCGATAGAGCCAGGTGGCAAACGAGCTGCGTCCCGAAAAACTCTCCATCTGCTCGTATGCCTTTATAAATACATCCTGCGTAAGCTCCTCGGCGTCCTCCCGCTGCTGAATGATGCGGACAACGAGTGCATACACCTGATTGGCATATTGCTCCATCAGGAGGGCGAAGGCTTCATCGTCGCCACTTTTGATGCGTTGTAGTAGTTTCTCCTCGTTGTGTATCATAGCTAACCTTTAGACGCAAAAGTGAGTGAAAGGTTACACGAAAATAGTGAAAAAATTTTTTTCGGAAATACTGTAACCTTTTTCGGGGTTTTGCGTCTAATATGACAGAAACGGATGATAAATGCCGCGGCAAAGAGAAAAATACAAATAAATAATAATGTAAAACCTTAAAAAATTAGTGTTATGTTTGATGAACTTTTTATTGCTGTTATTTTTGTGGGTATCGCCTTTTTTATCTATAAGTGGATTGAATTGGTGGTGATGAAGAAGGAGCGAATTGAGATTGCATCGCGTTTGGAGGGTGATAATCTGATGGAGTATGCCAAGCGTATGCCTTTGGGCTTGGGTGCAACGGCAAAGCCCGCCGAGCAGGAGGGTGCAAGAAAGCCTCTGCATCCC
Source organism: Alistipes sp. (assembly GCA_017532885.1). The sequence goes on from JAFXIS010000069.1 coordinate 49,506, forward strand.
GTTGGGAAAGTCTTGCGTTGGGGTATGTTTGTCGTTGGCCTCGGTGTAGGATGTCTTGCCGGTGGTTTAATTCAAGGTTGGGTAAATGAAAAGTTTGGCTATACTCCGGCAGAGTTGTCAATGTCCGGCAGTGTGTTGCTGTGCTCAGGTTTGGGACTTGTTATCTCGTTTGTGGTGGAGTATTTCCTGTATAAGAGTAATAAATAATTTGGGAGTTAATGAGTTCCGCAGCTCGGTCGATGAAGTCGGCTGGGCTGTAACCATATAACCTAAAAGAATCCGTCTAACAAGGCTCTTTCGGCATCTGCCTTGTCCCCGAAATGCTCACATACGCCTAAGTATGCTGCGCTTTCGGGAACTTCGAGCAGCTTCAACCGACGCTGCGGAGTGAGTGCAGAGAAAGTTTACTTTCTTTGCCGAGCCGCAAGGAGGAAACACCACCCTTGTGGTGGGGTAAAATAGCTCTTGTTATACGAATTCTTAAAAACGCGAGGGTGTCCAAAGTTATTGGGCATCCTCTATGTCGTTTATTTATTGTTTTACTCCATCGGGAAAACTCTAACTTCGCAAACATCAGCAAGCTCGCTCTGCAGGCGCTCGATGTCGGTCTTCTCCTCGACCTCACCGTAATGGTAGGGATAAAAGACGCAGGGACGGATAGCCTTTACAGCCTCAACGGCCTGATCTACGGTCATCGTGTAGGGCTGATTTACGGGCAAAAATGCGATGTCGATATTCTCGAGTGCAAGCATCTCGGGTGTAGGTTCGGTATCGCCTGCAATATAGATGCGCAGGTCGTTGTCGATGGTCAAAACATAGCCGCAATCCTCGCGTGCCTGTGGGTGGAAATCGGTGTGACCCTCGGTTGTGTTGTATGCCGCAACGGCCTCAATCACGACATTTGGCAGGGGTTGTGCCTTCATTCCGGGAGTCATAACGACAGCCTCGCCGTCGAAAACTTCGGCCGAGGTTTTGTCGCAGATAATCACGCTGTTGCGAGTGGATATATCATCAATTGCTGCACGGTCCAAATGGTCGTAGTGTGAGTGCGTTACGAGTACTACATCGGCCTTCGGCAGTTGGGCATATTTTGCATACTCGGCTACGGGGTCGTTGTAGATGTGCTTGTCGCCAATGGTAATGGCGAATGATGCGTGCTTGAAGAAGGTGAATGTAACGGCGCCCTCCTCGCCATATCGTACTGTATCGGTGGGGTATTCGGGCTTGTTTGCCTTGCCCCCGAAAATTGAGAATAATGACATATTTTCTTGGGTTTAATATTGTTGCTCTAACTGCAAATATAATACTCGAAATCGAAAATTTCAAATCTTTTGTTGCCGATGTTATAATTGGGTCGAATGATGTCTGCGGATGTTGAAAAATCGTTGAAAAAAGTGGGGTAAAAATTTGTGTCGGTGGCTAAAAATGAGTAAATTTGCAAGATGAAGAATTGTAACCTAAATTTTGTATTATGTTGAGTATTTTATATTACCTGTTTACGCTTTTGCAGGTGACATTCTGGTTTGTGGTGTCGATTATTGTGCTGATTATCACATATCCTTTCGATAAGAGTCGCCGTTGGGTGCATGAGTGCTCGCGTATTATATGCACAACGCTGTTCGGAGTGCCTCCCCGTATGCGTCGTACGATTGAGGGCTTGGAGAATGTCGATAAGAGTAAGTCGTATGTGATGGTAATTAACCATAATTCGGGTTTCGATATTTTTGCGGCTTATAAAATTCCGTTGAATTTCCGCTGGGTTTCGAAGAAGGAGGTCTTCTATGTTCCGTTTATGGGCCCGTTGCTCTATATTCACGGCGATATCCCTATCAATCGCGGTAATGCTGCTGCCGCTATGGCAAAGGTTATCGAGGATGGAAAACTTTGGATTAAGCGCGGTGCGAGCGTGGCAATCTTCCCCGAGGGCACTCGCTCAAAGGATGGCGAGATTCATCGTTTCAAGGCCGGAGCTTTCAACTTGGCAAAGGAGGCGGGTGTTGAGATTCTGCCCGTAGTAATGACCGGTACGAACAATATGTTCCGCAAGAAGTGGCTGATTAATTGGACCAATCATATCGCAATCAAGGTCTTGAAGCCCGTGCCGGTAGAGGAGGTTGCCGCTTTGGAGGCAAAGGAGCTGGCTGCGAATACTCAGCAGCGCATGATCGAGGCGTTGGCGGAGTTGCGCGAGAAGGTGAAAAATGAGAAAAAATAATCTTCTGTGACACGAATTGTCACATGGGAATGATAGCTTTGCTGCGATGTTTTAATCTCTTTAGAGAGGACGAAGCCGAACAGTGGCGAAACTTAAAGAGAGCGAAACTAAAAGAGGACAAAGCTGAAAGAATAGCAAGAGGAGAATAAACGAAAATATGGCGAATAATATAAAAAACAACACGCCCGTTGCGGCATATGACGACGATGCGATAAAGACCTTGTCGCCGCGAGAGCATTTGCGCCTGCGTCCGGGTATGTATATCGGAAAGTTGGGCGACGGCTCACAGTCCGACGATGGTATCTATGTGCTTATCAAGGAGACGGTCGATAACTCTATCGACGAGTTTATCATGGGAGCCGGCGATAAGATTGAGATAACTATTGAGGATAATGTTGTGACGGTGCGTGACTATGGTCGAGGTATTCCATTGAAGTCGTTGTCGGCAGCCGTAAGCCAGATGAATACGGGCGGTAAATATGAGGGCGATGCCTTCAAAAAGACTGTTGGTTTGAATGGCGTCGGCGTGAAGGCTGTGAATATGTTGTCGAGTGAGTTTATGGCGCGCTCGGTGCGTGATGGCGAGGCACACGAGGTGTCGTTTGCGCAGGGATTGGAACTCTCGGACAGGTGGGAGAGCGGCGTGAGTGAGAAGAATGGTACGATGATTCGCTTCCGCGTGGATGAGGAGATTTTCGGTCAGTATAGTTACAATATGGACTATGTTGAGCAGCTGGTGCGCAACTATACATACCTCAACCTCGGGCTGAAGATTATCCTCAACGGCAAGGAGTATGTCTCGAAAAATGGTCTTTTGGATTTGGTGAACGATAATCTCTCGGAGGAGCCTTTGTATCCGCCAATCTATCTATCGGGTGAGGATATCGATGTGGTTATTACCCACGGTACGGGCTATGGCGAGAGCTATTATTCGTTCGTAAATGGTCAGTATACTCCGCAGGGAGGTACGCATCAGGCGGCATTCCGCGCTTCGGTGGCAAAGGTTATCAAAGAGTTTTACAAGAAGGATTACGATCCGACCGATGTGCGAGGCTCTATCATTGCGGCTGTGTCGATTCGTATGAACGACCCAGTATTTGAGTCGCAGACGAAGATTCGCCTCGGCTCAAAGGAGATAGCTCCGGGTGTGTCGATGCAGCAGTTTGTGAATGATTTCTTGTCGGTGGATTTGGATAATTATCTGCATAAGCACGCCGAAACAGCTCAGGTTTTGCAGAAGAAAATTGCCGAAAATGAGAAGGAACGCAAGGCTATTTCGGGTATCCAGAAGAAGGCGCGCGAAACGGCAAAGAAGGTGGCGGTAAATAACCGCAAGTTGCGCGATTGCAAGGTGCATCTTACCGACTCGAAGAATGAATTGGCAGAAAAAACCATGATATTTATCACTGAGGGTTTGTCGGCGATGGGCCCTATTACGATGACGCGTGATGCTATGACGCAGGCGGTGTTCTGCTTGCGTGGTAAGCCGCTCAACTGCTATGGACTAACGAAGAAGGTGGTTTACGAGAATGAGGAGTTCAACCTCTTGCAGTCGGCGCTGAATATTGAGGATGGCTTGGAGAATTTGCGTTTTAATAAGGTTATTATCGCAACCGATGCCGATGTCGATGGTATGCACATTCGTTTGTTGATGACTTCGTTCTTTGTACAGTTCTTCCCCGAGTTGATTCGTGCCGGACATCTCTACATCTTGCAGACTCCGCTGTTCCGCGTGCAGAACAAGAAGGAGAATTTCTATTGCTACACCGACGAGGAACGCCAAATGGCGATAAAGAAGTGTGGGGCAACGGCTGAGATTACCCGATTCAAAGGTTTGGGTGAGATTTCGCCTGAGGAGTTTAAGGATTTGATTGGCGAGAACATGCGTTTGGATAAGGTGCGCCTGACAAAGGATGACCCGATTAACGATATGTTGGAGTTCTATATGGGTAAGAATACTTTTGAGCGTCAGGGATTTATTATCGACAACCTGCGTATCGAGGAGGATATTACCGATGAGGTTGTGGCATAGCGAATGTCCATGGCGAAAATAAATGATTTGCAAACAGAAGAAAAATCTACCATAGATGGCAGAAGATAAAGATATAATCAAGGAGCAGGAGGCGTTGCCGATGGATGAGGAGTTAGCATCGTCGGAGGAGTTGCAGCCCGTAGCCAATAGTAAGTTCAATCGCTTGTTTGGCGATTCGGGTAATTTGCGCAAACTTACAGGTATGTACCAGAATTGGTTTCTGGACTATGCCTCGTATGTTATTTTGGAGCGTGCTGTGCCGCATATCGACGACGGCTTGAAGCCCGTGCAGCGTCGTATTCTGCATACGATGAAACGCCACTGTGCCGAGGGTGTCAGAACAAAGGTTCAGAGCATTGTGGGTGATGTGATGAAGTATCACCCTCATGGTGACGCCTCTATCAAAGACGCGTTGGTGCAACTCGGTCAAAAGGGATTGCTGATTGATACGCAAGGTAACTGGGGTAACATTCTTACGGGCGATGAGGCTGCGGCAGGTCGTTATATCGAGGCGCGTTTGTCGAAGTTTGCGTTGGATGTGGTCTACAATAACAAGACTACCGAGTGGATGCGTTCGTATGATGGCCGTAATGAGGAACCTGTGACTCTGCCTGTAAAGTTCCCGCTATTGTTGGCACAAGGTACCGAGGGTATCGCCGTAGGTTTGGCATCGAAGATTCTGCCACACAACTTCAATGAGTTGATTTCGGCTTGTATTGCCCATCTTCGAGGTGAGGACTTTCAGCTTCTGCCTGATTTCCCGACAGGAGGTTTGATGGATGCCAGCCGTTATAACGATGGCCTTCGAGGTGGCGCGGTGAAGGTGCGTGCGCGTATTTCGAAGGTTGATAAGCGTACTTTGGTTATTACCGAGATACCTTTTTCTACAACTTCAGAGTCAATCAAAGAGTCGATTATCAAGGCTAACGAGAAGGGTAAGATTAAGATTAAGAAGGTCGATGACTTGACCGCCGATAAGGTCGAGATTGTTATCCATGTGGCAAACGACGAGTCGTCGGATAAGACTATTGATGCGCTTTATGCCTTTACTTCGTGTGAGGTGTCAATATCGCCTAACGCCTGCGTTATTTGGGATGATAAGCCCCATTTTATGGGTGTGAAAGATATCCTGCGTCGCTCGGCGGAGCATACCAAAGCTCTGTTGGGTAAGGAGTTGGAAATTCGCCTGTTTGAACTCAATGAGGCTTGGCATGCAGCATCGCTGGAGCGTATTTTTATTGAGAATAAGCTCTATCAGCTCATCGAGGGCTGCCGCTCGCATGAGGAGGCCTATGCTGCGGTGGATAAGGGCTTGGAGCCTTTCAAAAAACAGTTGCGCCGCGAGGTTACCGAGGAGGATGTGAAACGCCTTACGGAGTTGAAATTCATCCGTATCTCGAAGTTCGATTCCGAGAAAGCAGATAACGAAATTAAGAAGATTGAGGAGGATATCAAGGCTACGAAGCACGATTTGGCTCACCTGACCGATTATGCAATTGCTTATTATGAGCGTATTCGTGAAAAGTATGGCAAGGGTCGTGAGCGTAAGACCGAAATCCGCGAGTTCGATACAATTGAGGCTACAAAGGTGGCGGTTACAAATGCCAAACTCTATGTCGATAGGGCAGAGGGCTTCTTCGGAATCGGCAAGGGTATGAAGGATGCCGAGTTTGTATGCGATTGTAGCGATATTGACGATGTGATAGTGATTTTGAAGGATGGTCGCTATACGATTACAAAGGTTAGCGACAAGGCCTTCTTCGATAAGAATATCTACTATATCGGCGTATTTAAGCGCAACGATGAGCGCACGATTTACAATGTGTTGTATCGTGATGGAAGGGGCGGCGCTATTATGATGAAGCGCTGCGCAATTAAGAGCATCACGCGCGACAAGGAGTACGACCTGACGAAGGGTACGCCGAAGAGCGAGATTTTGTATATGTCGGTAAATCCCAATGGTGAGGCCGAGGTGTTGAAAATCTATTTCCGTCCGCGTCCGCGCCTGAAGAAGGTTATAGTTGATTTGGACTTCTCGACCGTCGCAATCAAGGGTCGCCAGAGTCAGGGTAACCTATTCTCGCGTTACGGTATTCACAAGATTGTCTTGAAGGAGAGGGGAACTTCGACTCTGGGAGGTCAGAATATCTGGTTTGACGAGGATGTGCGTCGCCTCAATACCGATGGCCGAGGTCAGCTGCTTGGCGAATTTAAGGGCGATGATAAACTTGTGGTGTGGACCTCGAAGTATCAATATTACATCACAGGCTTCGGTGTAGACCAGCATTTCCCCGACGAGACGGTGCGTGTAGAGCGTTATGTTGCGGGCAAGGTGTATAGCCTCTGCTATTTCGATAAGGAGCAGGGTTACTACTATATGAAGCGTTTCCAATTGGAGGCCAGTGAGCGCATGCAGTCGTTCTTGGATGACGAGGCTACGATGGAGTTTGTTGCCATTACAGATTGTGAGGGCGCAACGCTTGTTGTAAGCTATAAGGGTGCGCATGCTTCGCGACCCGATGATGAGGTGGATGTCGATTCGTTCATCGGCGTAAAGAGTCATCGCGCGAAGGGTAAGCGTATTACGACCTATGAGGTGGCTGCGTTGAACTTTGTCGAGCCGGAGAAGCCTGAGGTTGAAGAGGATGAAAATCCGGATGACGAGGCTGATTCTGCGGAGGAGAATGCGCCGGCGGAGGAGAACTTTGAGCCAGATGTAGTGGATATGGGTGATGCGATGTCGGTTGTTGCCAATATGGAGGATAATGCAGACTATGTCGCAGAACCTGTAACGAAAGAGGAAGAGGAGGTTGCTATTGTGCTGAATCCCGAGCAACTAAACTTGTTCTAAAAAGTACGACGATGAAGATATTTCTGGTCGGATATATGGGTTGTGGCAAGAGTACGCTTGGACGGAAAATTGCCAAGGTTGCGGGGCTTAACTTCGTCGATATGGACTCAAAGATTGAGCAGAGAGAAGGTGCTTCGGTTGCCGATATATTCCATTATGAAGGTGAGGAGTATTTTCGTAGGGCAGAGAGGCAACTTATGGAGGAGTTGGCTGCGCAGGATGAGGATATGGTTATCTCGACCGGTGGTGGCGCTCCAGTGTGGCGGGATAATGTTGAGTTTATGAACCAGGCGGGAAAGACTTTTTACCTGCGACGCTCGGCACGACAGATAGCCTCACGCCTAAGCCCTCATGGTAGGCAGAAACGCCCCAAATTGCGCGGTCTGAATGACGAGGAGTTGGTAGCTTTTATGACCGAAAATATGGCGGAGCGAGAGCCTTATTACGCTAAAGCAGAGTATTGCATTGAGTGCGAGGAGCGCAGCGATGCAGAGATTATAGAGATTATTTTGCAACACATAAAGGATAATGAATAATAATCCCATAGGTATCTACGATTCGGGCTTTGGAGGCTTGTCGGTGTGGCGAGAGTTGTATCGAGCCCTGCCTGCGGAGTCGTTGGTGTATTTGGGGGATGGGAAGAATTGTCCTTATGGTTCATTGTCGGAGGAGCGGATACGCCATTTGGCAGAGCAGTCAGTAAAGGTGCTTCTTGAGAAGGGCTGCAAAATGGTGGTCGTGGCATGTAATACTGCGACCTCTGCGGCAATAGAGTATCTGCGTGAGCGATATCCGAATGTGCCGTTTGTGGGCTTGGAGCCTGCAATAAAACCTGCATGCCTGAATACCAAAACGGGCGTTGTAGGTGTTGTAGCTACCGAGAGAAGCCTTGCCGGAGCAAAGTTTTTGACAACATTGGCGCGCTATGGCGAGGGGGTAAAGGTTATAAAGGCTGTAGGACGAGGTTTTGTCGAGGCGGTGGAGCGCGACGAGGAGGATGGCGAGCATACGGAGCAGTTGGTGCGCGATGTCGTTGAGCCTATCGTTGCGGAGGGCGCGGATATTATCGTTCTCGGATGTACGCATTATCCGTTTCTGCGAGATGTAATTGAGCGTGTGGTGTCAGGTCACGAAGTGTTGATTATTGATTCGGGGGAGGCTGTGGAAAAACGCGTGGAGAGCCTTTTGGATGAGAATGATTTACGCTCGGATGCAACTCTGACGCCTCAATATGAATTTTTAACTTTCGCCGATGAGGAGTATCGCAGGCGATTGGAACAAAAGGCTCGGACGATAGTCGGGAGCCGGTAAGTCGTTTAAGTTTTATAATTTTAGAGCCTGAAAATATATGGCACAACGAGTAAAAAAGAGTCAAAATAAGAGCAAAAAACCATCCACGACATCAAATGATAATATGTTGTGGATGTTAGGTTTTGTGATGCTTATATTGGGAATATTATCCATCGTGTCTGTTTTGTCGCATTTTGTCTATTGGTCGGCAGATTTGTCGGCTCTGCGCAATGATGTGGCGTTGTCAGGTGTGGTTATACCTTATGAGAATTGGTGTAGCAGCCTGGGTGCGCATATCGCTTATTGGGTTGTGGATTGCTCGTTTGGTGTATTTGGACTGTTGTTGCCCGTGGTGATAACACTCTTAGGCTGGCGAATATTCCGTCGTAAGAGCCTGCATTTTAACCATTTGGCATTGAGTGCTGCGCTGTTGCTGGTTGTAGGCTCGGTGACTATGGGCTTTATTGCTATGGAATTCTCGTTGTCGCACGATATAGGTGGCCGTTTAGGACAGGCGTGTGCTAAGGACTTGGCCGATGTAATGGGCGACTTTGGTGTTATCATGCTCCTGCTTATGGCGTGGATTTTAACGGGGGTATATATCAATCGTAATGTCATTGCGCTGGTAAATAGGAGTGTGGACGGCATGGTACATACGGGCGAGAATGTAATTGGCAAGGTTAAGAGTATCGCTTCAAATAAGGAGAAGGATGCAGCGCAAGATGTGGATTCGGCGGAGGCGGCTACTGATTCGGCGGAGGATGTTGCTCAAAATGATAATCTTCCACAAGCGAGTGGTGTAAATGAGAAGGCCGCTCAACCGAATAACGCGAATGAAATATCATTCTCGATAGAGCCTAATAATGAGGGTAAGCCTAATGCGATAGATGTGGAAACTCTGCTGAAAAGTGAGGAGAGTGTATCTGTTGCGGATAATAATGACGAAGAGTATACTTTCAGCGTTGAAGTTGGGGAAGATAAAGATGCTGTTGCGGAGGAGCAACCGATTGAGCAGCAATTAAATGAGGATGTTGCGCCCGGCGAAGAGGATGAGGAGTTGGTCGTGAAAGTATATGAGAATAAACCTAAAACCCTATCGGAGGATGAGTTGGAGGTGGAGCCATATAACCCGTTGCTCGATTTGGAGTTCTACAAGAAGCCCCATGTGTCGTTGCTGGAGGATTATAAATCACCTCATAAGGTTAGCTCGGAGGAGATTTTCGAGAATAAGCGCCGCATTCAAGAGACGCTGAAGTATTTTGGCATTCCTATCGTAAATATTGATGCTACGGTGGGTCCTACGGTTACGCTTTACGAGATTACGCAGGCACAAGGCGTGAAGATTTCGAAGATTCAGGGCTTGGAGAAGGATATTGCCCAAAGTCTTCGTGCGCAGGGTATTCGTATCATTGCGCCTATTCCGGGAAAGGGAACAATTGGTATTGAGGTGCCGAATCGTGATAAGCAGATTGTGTCGATGTATTCGTCAATTTGCTCCGAGGAGTTCCAATCGTCGAAGGCGGAGCTGCCGATTGTGATTGGCCGTACGATTCAGAATGAGAATTTTACTTTCGATTTGGCAAAGTTGCCGCACCTTTTGGTGGCGGGTGCTACGGGTCAAGGTAAGTCTGTCGGACTGAATGCCATTATAACCTCGTTGCTTTACAGAAAGCACCCTGCCGAGTTGAAATTTGTGATGATTGACCCCAAGATGGTGGAGTTTTCGGTTTATAACAAACTTGAAAAACACTTCCTTGCCAAGATGGAGTCAGAGGAGGAGTCTATCATTACCGAGCCGAAAAAGGCAGTATATGTGCTTAATTCATTGGTCGAGGAGATGGGGCGTCGCTTGGAGTTGTTGAAGATGGCGACGGCACGAAATATTGTGGAGTATAACGAGAAATTTACTGCTCGAAGGCTTAACCCCAATAAGGGTCATCGCTTCTTGCCGTATATAGTTGTGATTATTGATGAGTTCGCCGACCTTATAATGACTGCTCGCGAGGTCGAGGTACCTGTTATGCGTCTGGCGCAAAAGGCGCGTGCTGTGGGTATTCACCTGATTGTGGCTACGCAGCGACCCGATGTGAAGGTTATTACGGGTGGTATTAAGGCGAATTTCCCGTCGCGCATTGCATTCCGTGTAATTCAAACGGTTGATTCGCGTACTATTATCGACCAGCCCGGCGCTAATCAGCTCATCGGTCGAGGCGATATGCTCTTCTCGAAAGATGGCGATTTGACGCGTATCCAGTGCGCATTGGTTGAAACCAAGGAGGTGGAGCGTTTAGTTGATTTTATCTCAAAACAGCAGGGCTACACCGAGGCTTATCCGCTGCCCGATTATGTTCCCGAATCGGAGGGTGACGGCGGAGCGTCGATGGCAGACGGAGAGAGTGGCTCGGCTATAAAATATGACTCGATTTTTGCCGAGGTGGCACGCTTTGCGGTGATGAATGGAGAACTCTCTATCTCGCTCATTCAGCGTAACTTCGAGGTGGGATTTAATCGCGCAGGACGAATCTTTTTGCAATTAGAGCGCGCCGGAATAATCGGCGGTCCGCAGGGCGGCTCAAAGAAACAACGCGAGGTGAAATATTACGATATGCCGTCGTTGGAGGCAAAATTACAGGAGTTGGGCCTGTCGTAATACTTTTTGACGGCGAATGTCCGTTATATTGTAAAGCGTTATATTGAAAAGAGGGTGATTATGCGAAGATTTTCATTGCTGATATGTGCGTTACTTGTGTCGTGGGGTGTTGCGGCGCAGGAGGGCGTGTGGCAAATTTTACAGCGCGTATCGGAATATATGGACTCAAAAAATGGCTATGAAGTTAAGTTCTCGATAGATGCTGAAGGCTTTACTTCTCAAGGACGATATTGTGTTAAGGGAGAGTCTTATTATATCTCTGTTGCCGATGCCGAGGTCTATGCCGATGGCGAAGTGCGCTATGAGGTTGATAATGCACGCCGCGAGGTGAATGTTGATGTCATGAATTTGGATAGTCGCAATATTTTGGATAATCCTACGCGCTGTTTCGACTTTGTCGAGGAGGATTACACTGCAACAATCGTGGAGCGCATAGGAGGAGATATTACGCTTGGTTTACGCGCCAAAGATGAAACGGTGGAGGGCGAAATATTCCTTACCGTAGATTCTAAAACGGCTTGCCCGAAAGAGGTGAAATATACGCTCTACGATGATGTAATTAAGGTCGTTGTTGAGCAGGTAGAGCATAAGCAGGGCGATGTGAAGAGTTTTAATCGCTCGCAATATAAGGATTACGAGATAATAGATTTTCGATAGAAAATAGTCGGTCTGCCGGCTATAAGTCTTAATTTCTCTCGGCAGGGTGTCGGGAGAAATTTTTTTTGCCGTCAAATCGCCTGAAAATGGGCAAAAACGGGAAGTTTTCAAAAATAAATCGTATGATAGCGTAAAAAACTGTGTGTAGAATTGTTTATTTGTAAAATAAACACTACTTTTGTTTGTTAGAAATAGTGCGCCATGGGCGCTAATTTGGAAAACTTAAATTTTATGTTGACTGAAGAAGAAAAGAATGTCGAATTGACGGGTCGAATTGTACCTATCAATATCGAGGAACAGATGAAAACGGCATATATCGACTACTCGATGTCGGTTATCGTATCGCGTGCGTTGCCTGATGTGCGTGATGGTTTGAAGCCTGTGCATCGTCGTATTTTGTACGATATGAGTGCCGAACTTAATCTCTATTCCGATAAGCCTACTCGTAAGTCTGCCCGTATCGTCGGTGATGTGCTCGGTAAGTTCCACCCACATGGCGATAGTTCGGTTTATGAGGCTATGGTGCGTATGGCTCAGGATTGGGCTATGCGTTATCCTTTGGTAGAGGGTCAGGGTAACTTCGGTTCTGTGGATGGTGACTCGGCTGCGGCTATGCGTTATACCGAGGCCCGCATGCAGAAGATTACCGACGAGGTAATGGCCGATATCGAGAAAGAGACTATCGATTGGACTACAAACTTCGACGATACATTGAAGGAGCCTACCGTATTGCCTACGAAGATTCCTTTGTTGTTGGTGAATGGTGCCAGCGGTATTGCCGTAGGTATGGCTACGAATATGGCTCCACATAACTTGGGTGAGGTTATTGATGCATGCTGCGCTTATATCGATAATCCCGAGTGCGAGTGCGATGAGTTGTTGCAGTATGTGAAGGGCCCCGACTTCCCGACAGGAGCGTTGATTTACGGCTATGAGGGCGTTAAGGAGGCTTTGCTTACCGGTCATGGTCGCGTTATGATGCGTGCGAAAGCGGAGATTGAGACTGCTGATAATGGTCATGAAACAATTATCGTTACCGAGATACCTTACATGGTCAATAAGGCCGAGTTGTGTAAGCGTATTGGCGAGATGGTCAATGAGAAGAAGTTGGAGGGCATCTCACACATCAACGACGAGAGTGACCGCAGCGGTACCCGTATCGCTATCGAGATTAAGCGTGATGCTTCGGCAAATGTCGTGCTGAATACGCTTTTCAAGAATACGCAGTTGCAGACCTCGTTTGTAGTGAATAACATCGCCTTGGTGAATGGTCGCCCGATGCTTCTTAATTTGAAGGATTTGATTAAGCACTTCGTTGAGCATCGTCACGATGTTGTTGTGCGTCGTACACGCTTCGACTTACGCAAGGCTCAGGAGCGTATGCATATCGTTCAGGGCTTGATTATTGCCCAGCAGAATATTGACGAGGTGGTGCATATTATCCGAAATTCTCGTAATAACGAGTTGGCAAAGCAGGCTTTGCAGGAGCGTTTCGGACTGAGTGAGTTGCAGACGGCAGCAATCACCGAGATGCGTTTGCGCCAATTGACCGGCTTGGAGGTTGAGAAGTTGGAGAATGAACATACGGAGTTGGAGCGCAAGATTAACTACTTCAACGATGTATTGGCAAGCACCGAGATGCAGTTGCAGATTGTGAAGGACGAGCTTGCAGAGGTTAAGGCCGCATATGGCGACGAGCGTCGTACCGAGATTGTCTACTCTTCGGAGGAGTTTAATCCTGAGGATTTCTATGCCGATGACGATATGGTTATTACCATTTCGCACATGGGTTACATCAAGCGTACCCCATTGGCAGAGTATCGTACTCAGAACCGTGGCGGCGTAGGTGTTAAGGGTAGTGCTACACGCGACGAGGACTTCATCGAGCATATTTATGTGGCTTCGATGCACAATACAATGATGTTCTTTACCGAGAAGGGTCGTTGCTATTGGTTGAAGGTCTACCAGATTCCCGAGGGAACACGCACATCGAAGGGTCGCGCAATCCAAAATATTATCCAGATTGAGCCCGATGATAAGGTTCGCGCCTATATTAATACGAAGAACCTCAACGATGCGGAGTATATCAACTCGAACTACATCGTGATGTGTACTCGTGAGGGTGTTATCAAGAAGACTAAGCTGGAGGCTTACTCTCGTCCTCGCCAGAATGGTGTGAATGCTATCGTTATTCGCGAGGGTGACCGCCTGATTGAGGCTAAGATTACCAGCGGTGAGGCCGAGATTATGATTGCGGCTCGTGGTGGTAAGGCTATCCGCTTCAATGAGAGCACAGTTCGTCCAATCGGTCGTGTAGGTGCCGGAGTTCGCGGTATCGCACTTGACGAGGGTGATGAGGTTGTAGGTATGATTTGCATCGAGCCTGATTCAAAGCAGGATGTGTTGGTACTCTCGGAGAATGGCTATGGTAAGCGAACCGACTTGGAGGAGTATCGTATCACAAACCGTGGCGGTAAGGGTGTTAAGACAATCAATATTACCGAAAAGACGGGTGACTTGATTTCAATTCAGGCTGTAACGGATGAAAATGACTTGATGATTATCAATAAGTCGGGCGTTACAATCCGTACCAAGGTTGAGCAGATTCGTTTGGCCGGTCGTGCTACTCAGGGTGTGAGAATCATCAACTTGCGTGAGGGTGATGCTATTGCTTCGGTTATGGCAGTGCCTGTAAGCGAGGAGGAGGAGATTCCCGCAGCAGAGGTCGTTGCAGAGGGTGATGTCGAGGGTGATGCAGCAGTAGTTGCGGAGCCTCAGCAGGAGCCTGCACAGGTAGAAAATAATGAATAACAACAATAAAATTAATAATTAGACCGTTTTACATTAAAAGAAATTAATTATGAAAAGATTAATTTTCGCGGTACTTGCTGTAATGGTTATGGCGGTGCCAATGGCAAATGCACAAAAGGTAAATAAGAATGCAATCTTGGCAAAGTTGGAGAAGGCTGACGCTGCTACTCAGGATGCTAAGAAGAACACTAAGGCTGCAACTTGGGTTGCACGCGGAAAAGCCTATTTTGAGGCTGAGAATGCTCCTGTAAAGGATTTGTTCGTAGGTATGAAGATGGAGGATGTAGTTCTCTATCTTGGTGATCCTATTGAGGGCCACCCCGGTGTCGTATTGAACAATGTTACATGCACAGAGTGGGTATATCCTTGGGTTAAGGTTTATGCAAGCGAGCACAACTTGGTTGTGTCATGGATTACTACTCAGCAGGTGTGTGCTGATGGCGTAGATGCTGCTGCTGTGGCTTTGGAGTCATTCAATAAGGCTTATGAGTTGGATAACAACATCAGTAAGAAGATTGCTGAGGATATGTCTAACTTGGCAAACTATTACAAGATTAAGGGTAATGCTTTGACCGATGTTCAGGACTTCACAGGTGCCGCTCACGCTTACGAGATGGCTTATGATGTTCAGAATAGCCCTGCATACACAGGTGAGAAGAATCATGACCTTGCTTACATCGCAGGTTACCTCTACACTGTTGATGGTCAGACAAATGCTCCTTCATTGGAGAAGGGTGTTGCTGCTTTGAATAAGGCTTTGGCTTCAGGCTTTGCTGATGAGAATGGCGATATCTACTACTATCTTTATATGTGCTACTATCTCCAGATGGACTCTCCGGTGCGTGCTGCAAACCTTGAGCGTGCAAAGCAGGTGTTGATGGAGGGTTTGGCTAAGTTCCCCAACAACGATAATATCGTAGAGGGTCTTATCAATATCTATACAGCTGCTGATGCTAATGTAGGTAACCCTGCCGACCTTATCGAGATGGTAGACAAGGCTTTGGAGCGTGATCCTAAGAATAGCGGTTTGTGGTATGGTCGTGGCCGTATCTTCTATAGCTTGAAGGATTTCGACAAGAGTATCGAGTCATTCAAGAAGGTTGTAGAGATTGATCCCAGCGATGCGTTTACTTGGTATTATATCGGTTATTTCTATGTAAATAAGGCTGATGCCATGAACGAGGAGTTCAACCAGCGTGATATCAAGAGTAGCAAGGAGTGGAATGAGGGTCAGGCAGCGATTCTCGCAGTATACAATGAGGCTCTTCCATATATGGAGAAGGCTTATGAGATGAATCCCGATTTCAGCTTCGTTGAGACTTTGAAGGCTTTGACATTCCGTCTTCGTGATCAGGAGGGTATGATGGAGAAGTACGAGAAGTATAACAACATCTATAAGGAGATGAAGGATCAGCAGTAATCTTCCTTCAATAGTCGGATTTTATGTTGCATAGGCTCGGGAAACCGAGCCTATGTTTTTTGGGAGGAGGGGAGTGTGATAAATGTGGCAATCGGCACAATGGTTTTTATAAAGTTGGTGACTATTATTACGACGGAATAAATGAGGGCGTAGTATTCGATGTATGGGGTGGCGGTAGGCATGGTAAGATTGTAAGTATGGTGTCGAAATAAGGGTAAAGATTGGTATCTGCCAGCAATAGAGGAATTAAAGCTATTATTGCATAATGATTCGGTGCATGATGCGGTAAATAAAACTCTTGAAAGTCGAGGTGTGACAAAATTGGATAATAAAGGAGGTGCGCGATGCTATTGGGCATCAACGGAATATACAAGTTTCCAGCCTGAGTTTTGTGCGTGGGGTGTCAGTATGAATGACGGCTACACCTACGACAGCAGTAAGAACTACAACTACTATGTGCGTGCTGTGTCCGCTTTTTAGAATTTAGGTTTAAGGCTTTGAACTTTATGCGGTTGCCTTCGGGTGACCGCATTTTTATAGTATCGTCATTCCACATCGCACGCACGATGTGGGAGTACAGATACGCCATGTGGTAGTCAAACTGTCATTCTGAGCAATTATTTTTTTCAGATTCTCGCGTCGGCTGATGCCTCCTCAGAATGACGAAAAAAATAATTGCGTGAGAATCTCCTTATTCTTTGGCGTAATATTAGGGAGTTTAGAGAAATTAGGGAGTTTAAGGAATTTAGCGAGGCGCTCATCTTTGCTCTTTTGGGGTAAATTATTGAGTGTATTGGCGGAAAATCAGAATGAGGGGTGAAATTCGGATTTTGATATTTGCAAATTTTGCCATAACTTTGTGATTAAACTAATAACCGATTGTAATGACACCGATACCTTCTTTTATATATAAGAAGTCCAACCAGGTTGCAATGATTGTCTTTGTGCCTATTTTTGCGTTGGTATTTATTAATATCTATCGTCCTCTGGACTTCGATAAGATTGATGCCGACTTCCTGTCATGGCTCAATATTTCGCGTGAATTGGCTGTGCAGCTGATTACAATACTGATGATTCTTGTCGGCATGGCGGTTGTAGCCATCAGTCGTTCGATTATGGGCTGGTATACGCTTAATCAGAAACATGTTTTGTCGTATGTGACATATATTACATGGGTATCGTTGGAGATTTTGATTATGGCGGGTATCTTTACCATTGCTGCAATCTTCACCGATACGGGTAAAGATGTGCTGACGCTATTCCATAACTCTCTGATGAAGACGGTGTTGATATTGCTCATACCTTATGTTATGTGCTATATCTATTTTATTTGGCAGGAGAGGGTGTCGCAGTTGAGAATTATCCGAGAGCGTTTGGCGGAAAATGAAACGGTATTGCAGGCTGCCTATATTCAAATTTTGGATGATAAGGGAGATATGCGTTTGTCGGTGCGCCGCGAGAATCTGTTGCTTATAGAATCTGCCGATAATTATGTTTGTGTTTGGTATCTGAATAATAATGTACCAAAGAAATTGATGGTGCGTAATACAATGAAACATCTTGCCGAGCAGCTTGCCGGTAGTAGAGTGGTTAGATGTCATCGCTCGTATATGGTAAACATCGATGCTATCAAGGTTCTTCGTCGAGAGAAGGAGGGTATATTTATTGAGTTGGGTGTTGATGGCGTGCCTGATGTTCCTATCTCTAAAACATACTCCGAGAGCGTTAATCAGTGGCTGCACGGATAGTCGTGGCGAAAATCGAGATATCGATTTTCGCCCCATAATTAAAAATTTTGCCCCATATAGTAATTTAATCCCAGATTTAGTGTGTATATCACTTTTATTTTTCAGTAAATAACATTTGACCGATATTCGCAGTGTGAAAACATTTAGCGAATAATTATATGGTACATCATTTGAGTATTTTACGGAAAAATTTTCTTCGTCATTATTTGACAATCTTGCAGGTCGCGATTCGTCGTAAATGGAATGAGCCTGCATTGAGCGACTATAAAGGCGACACTTTCACCTTTGCTGATATCGCAACCCGAATTTCAAAATTGCATTTTATCTTTGACCGCTTAGGCGTGAAGCCGGGCGATAAGGTTGCTTTGGCATCGAAGAATAGCGCTCGTTGGGCTACAAGTTTCATGGCTGCGGCTACATATCGCGCAGTTGCTGTACCTATTCTTAATGATTTTACAGCGGAGGCTATCTCGAACTTGGTAAATCACTCGGAGAGCGTTGTGCTCTTTACCGATGCTGCAACTTGGGAGGCTATGCCGAAGGAGTTGCCCAATTTGTTGGCTGTAATTGATGTGGATAGCTTTACGGCTCTCTATTCTAAGGATGGCAAGTTGGTGGAGTTGATTGCCGAGAGCGAGGAGAAGATTCCGGCGGTTTATCCCGAGTCGATGAAGGAGGCTGTGACGAACTACACCTTCGGCGATATCGATGACTTGGCAATTATCAACTATACTTCAGGTACGACAAGCTCGCCTAAGGGCGTGATGCTTACGGCGCGAAATATCTCGGCGAATATCGAGTTCGCGTTGAGCCGTATTCCTATTCAGGATGGTGATAGAACCCTCTCTATGTTGCCTATGGCGCATATGTATGGTATGGCGTTTGAGTTTATCTATCCTTTGTGTGGTGGTGGTCATATCACTTTCTTGGGCAAGACTCCTACTCCTACAATCCTTATGCAGGCATTGGCCGAGGTTAAGCCTTATATTTTGATTACTGTACCTTTGGTGCTGGAGAAGATTTTCAAGGGTAAGGTTATACCTACGCTTCAGAAGCCCGCGTTGAAGGTTTTGACTGCAATCCCCGGTGTGCGTAATCTTATATATAAGAAGGTGCGTACGCAGTTGATGACTGTCTTTGGCGGCAAGTTGCGCTCAATTGTGTTGGGTGGTGCGGCATTGAGCCGTCCTGTTGAGGAGGTTGTTAAGAAGATTGGTCTGCCTTATACGGTTGGTTATGGTATGACCGAGTGTGCGCCGCTTATCGGTTACTCTCCTTGGGAGTCATTCCGCTTGGGTTCATGTGGTCGCGCAACAGATAATATTGAGGTGCGTATTGATTCGGAGGATGCACAGCGCAAGGTCGGCGAGATTCAGGTGCGTGGCGACAATGTTATGCAGGGATATTATAAGAACCCGGAGGCTACGGCTGCTGTGTTCACCGAGGATGGATGGATGCGTACGGGTGACTTGGGAATTATCGACAAGAAGGGTAATATCTTTATCAAGGGCCGCAGTAAGTGTATGATTCTCTCGGCTAATGGTCAGAATATCTACCCTGAGGAGATTGAGAGCATGCTCAACGCTATGCCTCATGTCGGAGAGTCGCTCATCGTGGATAGAGGACATGCATTGGTTGCGTTGGTTGCTCTGACTCCCGATGACCAGAAGGCTGACCAAGAGGAGATTAAGGCTGCATTGGAGGTTAATCGTGTAGAGTTGAATAAGATTTTGCCTAATTACAGTCAGGTGGCGAAGATTGAGATTCAAGAGGGTGGCTTTGAGCATACTCCCAAGCAGTCAATCAAGCGATTTATGTATAAATAAGCAGACAGACCAGCAATCTGATATAACTTTAGTGGAGCCACTCGACGCTTGTCGTCGGGTGGCTTTTTGTTGGGGTTTTGATGGAACTTTAATGAAATATTTTATGCGTAAGGATTGTGTAAATTATAATTATTTATAACTTTGTTGTGATGCAAGTAATTAAATGTCGAGTAGTTATGAGGAAAAGCTTAAAAAAGGCGATAGTGCTATGTGGTGCGATATGTGTAGCTATGGCCGGAGCGTTTGCGCAGAATGTAAATACGGATAAGATTGTTGCGCAGCTTACCAAGTTGGATGCTGCGGTTAATAATGAGAAGAAAAACTCAAATGCAGAGCTTTGGATTGAGCATGCGGAGGCTTATTATGAGGCTGCGGCGCTTGCAACACGGGATTTGGCGCGAGGAGTACCTGTTGGAGTGGTGGGGGCCTATACGAGCCGTTCGACCGTTACGATTGGAGATGTGGCGTATAATGCGTATCAATATCCGCTTGTGACGATTTATACCTCGACGCAGAATAGCGAGATACAAGGTTGGAAGGTTAAGAGCCCTATGGCGGGAACGGATTTGTGTGCCGTTGCGCTGAAATCATTGAACAAAGCTTACTCGTTGGCTCCGACCGAGAAAGAGCGTATTTCGGGTTTGCTGTCGAATATTGAAAGATATTATGAAAAGAATGCAGATGCAAGTTCTAATATAGCTATGTATATGGATGCTGCATATGCTTATAATATGGTGAGTGAAGTGCAGTCGAGTCCTGCGTATAGAGGTGTCAAAATGGGTATTTACCCATATATGGCCGGTTATATTTACACGATGATAGGAGAGGGTAATCCGAAGTATTATGCGCTGGGTGCAGAGGCTCTGAATAAGGCATTGGCGATGGGGTATACCGATAAAGCGGGCGATATATACTTCTATCTTTATACATGCTGCTACTATCAGGAGGATTCTTCGTCGCGTACTGCAAACCTTGAGCGTGCAAAGCAACTTTTGGCGGAGGGTTTGACGAAGTTTCCCAATAATGATAATATTGTGGCGAGCTTTATCCATGCCTATACCGCTGCCGGGGCAAGTGGGGGTAGTTCGGCTGAGCTCATCGAAGTGTTGGATGGAGCTTTGGCGCGTAATCCCAAGAATGCCGATATGTGGTTTGCTCGCGGTCGCATTTTGTCGGAGTTGAAAAATTATGACGAGGCTGCCGTATCGTTCAAGAAAGCTGTGGAGATTGATCCTAACGACGCCTACGCGTGGCATTATATTGGCCGTTGTTATTTTTTGAAGGGTGATGCAGCTCATGAGGAGCTCGGAGCTAATGAAGAAATCACTCTGGATGAGTATGATAAATATATGCAAGCGGTTAATGATATTTATAAAGAGGCGTTGCTGTATTTGGAGAAGTCGTTTGAATTGAATAGCAATGATGTGGGTACGGTAGAGTTGCTTAAGGCTTTGACTTTCCATTTTAGACGGGAGCCTGGTATGCAGGAGAAATATGATAAATATAAGGCTATCTATGAGCAATTGAATAAATAGCGGTTGCTTGGGGAATGGAATGTTTGGCTTGCCGTAGTGGTGAGCCAATTTCTTTTTGCCGTTATGGAACGAAATATGGTCGAAAAATGAAGTTTTTGTTAAATAAAATTAAATAAATGTTTGATTTTATTAAAATATGTGTTTATATTTGTAATGTAAAGCTTAAATTATATTGCTATGAATAGCCAGAAGAAATTACCGAAGGTATGTCCTGCATGTGGAGAGTCGCTGTATGTGCAGGCAATGGGATGTCCCGGGTGTGATACGCGCATTGAGGGTAGCTTTCCGCTACCTCGGTTGATGCGTCTATCGGAGGAGGACCAGCAGTTCGTGCTGGATTTTGTAATGTGCAGTGGCTCGTTGAAGGAGATGGCGTCAAAATTGAAGCTAAGTTATCCGACGGTGCGAAATCGACTTGACGATATTATCGCCTCATTGCAATAGAGTAATGAGGAGTAGTGGCATTTGTTAAAAGAAGGTATTAATAGAGTAATAATAGAGGTGTTTAATGATAAAAAAGTTGGTTATGAAGGAGAAAATAATAAATCCCTTTAAGTATTTGTCAATGCGTAATGCGTTGTGCTGGGGTATTGTGGCGCTGATTTTGGCATCTGTATTCTATTGGTTGAATGGTTTGCGTCCGACATCGCTTACGCAACTTGATTTTGGTGGCTCGCGTCTGTGGATTGCTACGGCTCGCTTGACGGCTGCGTGGGCAATTTATGCCGTTATTATGTATGTTGTGGGTGCTTTTGCATCAAACTCAAAGGTGCGATTTGGCGATGTGGTGGCTTTTTCGATGTTTGCCCGTATTCCGTTCTATGTCAGTGTGCTGGTGTTCGCTATTCCGAGCGTGAAGAGTGTTTTTGCGTTGGCGATGGATGGGAATATTAACGCCATGATGCAGCATATGAATGTGTTGATGGCAGTAAGTGTCGTGGAATTGTTACTCTTGGTGTGGTCGCTGTTTTGGGAGTATAAGGCATTTGCCGAGGCAACGAATGTAAAGAATGGTAAGGGTGTGGGTTGCTTTATCGCGGTCTTTATTTTGGCGTATGTTGCAACGGGTTATTTGTTGAGATATATCGGATAATCAGACGATTAGTATATGTAAATGAAAAACGGAGGCATTTCCTTGTGCCTCCGTTTTTTGCCGTTATGAGTGATTTATTATCGTTTGAAATAGATGTCAAGCAACTCTTTTGCAGCGATAAAAGAGCTCATCTTTGCGTCCAAAACGCGCTGCTCGACCTCCTCGATGCGCTCGGCGATTTCGGGATTTTGATAGAAACTGCTCTTCAGAGCTTCGTTTATGCTCTCGTACATCCAATACTTGTTTTGGCGGTTGCGGTTGGCGTCATAATATCCATTCGCCTGAATGTGGTCGAGGTAGTCCTCAACGCCTTTCCATACCTCCTCCAAACCGGTTTGTGCAACCGATGAGCAGGTGTAAACCTTTGGGCGCCACTGAGATTCGGGCATGGGGAAAAGGTGCAATGCACCTTGATACTGCACCTTTGCAAGCTCCGCTTTGTGGATATTTTCGCCATCGGCCTTGGTGATGACCATCATATCCGCCATCTCCATAATACCGCGTTTGATACCCTGCAAATCATCGCCTGCACCTGAAATTTGCAACATCAGGAACATGTCTACCATAGAGTGTACGGCAGTCTCGGATTGTCCTACACCTACGGTTTCGATGAAAATTACATCAAAACCCGCAGCCTCGCAAAGTACGATTGTCTCGCGGGTCTTGCGTGCTACACCGCCCAGTGAACCTGCCGAGGGTGAAGGACGGATGAAAATATCGGGGTTTGAAGAGATGCTCTCCATGCGGGTCTTGTCGCCCAAAATGGAACCTCCGCTACGCTCCGAGCTGGGGTCGATAGCCAAAACTGCCAATTTGTGGTGTAGTGATGCGACCATGCCTCCGATAGCCTCAATGAAGGTTGATTTTCCGGCTCCGGGAACACCCGTAATACCGATGCGTACCGACCGTCCGGCGTGGGGTAGGCACCGCTCGATAATCTCTTGTGCTTGAGCGTAATGCGTAGGGTTATTGCTCTCGATGAGCGTGATGGCTTGCGAGAGAATGGTGATATCGCCCTTTAAGATGCCCTCTACATATTGGTCGGTCGAGAGCGTGCGACGACGCTTGCGCACAAAATATGGATTGACGATAGGTTGGTCCTCAACGCCTTCGGTAACATTGAGCGCACTATCGTGATGTGTGTCAAGATACTCCTTCTCGAAATGCTCGATTTTGGTAAATGCCATTTTTATTTAGTTTTAGTCGTTAAAATCTTCTCTATAACCGCCTCGGAGAGCGATGCCCCATTGCCGCACCATACAGCTCGGTTTTTGCTGTTGATAATGACGCAAAACGGGATAAATTTGACTCCGAAGGCACGGAATGTGCGACCTCTTTCGTCGAAACCGACACTCGTGTGGTCGGATATGAAACTCGTGAGAGCGACACCTGCCTCCGAGTAGGACTCTTTGGTGATGATTATGAGGTTTAAGTTCGGGGTAAATTTATTGGTTATTTGCTTTATTTCGTTTAGGCTTTGCCTGCATAATGCACTCTCGGAGTTGTGAAATAAAATACATGTGAAATCCGCCTCCTCGGGTTGCATATCCATTAGCCAGGCTTGCAGTCGAAGCCTGGGAGTTTTGTCGCCAATGATTATATTTTCGGCATATATCGTGCCGATGCTGGCAAATAATGTTATGAGCAGTATGAGTAATCTCTTCATTGGTTTATATCGGGTTTGACGGGAGCGAAATTAGCAACTTTCGAGCAAACAAACAAGTCTTTTGGGAAGTATCGTCGGATGATGATTAAAAAGAGGAAAATAATCCTCAAAATATGCCAAAAATTAGGTCGTAAATCTTGATTGAATCTTTTATTATTTGTAACTTTGCGGAGTTTTGGGTGTGGACTTCGTGAGTGAGTCTATGCCCGCTCGGAAAGATTGTGAAGATTTGATTCAAATAAGAGTAAAAAAACAAAATTACATATATAACTAATAACTTTTAATATCAAAAAATTATGAAAGTTTCACACATTGAGCATCTTGGTATTGCTGTAAAGAGCCTTGAGGAGGCGATTCCTTATTGGGAGAATGTATTGGGTCTAAAGTGCTACGCTATTGAGGAGGTTGCTGACCAGAAGGTTAAGACCGCTTTCTTTATGTTGGGCCAGACTAAGATTGAGCTTTTGGAGCCTACTTCAGAGGACTCTACTATCGCGAAGTATATCGAGAATCGCGGTGTGGGTATCCACCATATGGCTTTGGCTTGTGAGAATATCGAGGAGCAGTTGGCTGATGCAGAGCAGCAGGGTATTCGTCTTATCGACAAGACTCCTCGCGCAGGTGCTGAGGGTATGACAATTGCATTCCTTCACCCAAAATCAACTCAGGGTATCTTGACAGAGCTTTGTGAGAATAAGAACAAATAATTAAAACTATAATAAGCACATTAAATTATGAGCGAAATTCAGAAGAAAGAGGTAGCCAAACTTATTGAGAATCGCGAGATTGCCCGCTTGGGTGGTGGCGAGAAGGCTATCGAGAAGCAACACGCAAAGGGTAAGTTTACTGCGCGTGAGCGTATTCACATGCTTTTGGACGAGGGTAGCTTCGAGGAGTTCGATATGTTCGTAACTCACCGTTGCTATGACTTCGGTATGGAGAAGAAGCATACTTTTGGTGATGGCGTGGTTACAGGTTATGGTACCATCGCAGGTCGCTTGGTATATGTATTTGCACAGGACTTTACCGTAACAGCAGGTTCTTTGTCAATCTCTTTGGCTGACAAGATTTGCAAGGTTATGGATATGGCTATGAACAACGGCGCTCCCTGCATCGGTTTGAATGACTCGGGTGGTGCTCGTATTCAGGAGGGAGTGAACGCTTTGGCTGGTTACGCTAATATCTTCCAGCGTAATGTGATGGCTTCGGGCGTTATTCCTCAGATTTCAGCGATCTTTGGTCCTTGCGCTGGCGGTGCGGTTTACTCTCCTGCATTGACCGACTTTATCATCATGCGTCGTGAGACTTCTAACATGTTCTTGACAGGTCCTAAGGTTGTAAAGACTGTTACAGGTGAGGATGTAACTCAGGAGCAGTTGGGTGGTGCAAATATGCACACAACAAAGAGTGGCGTAGCTCAGTTCGCTGTTGATACAGAGGAGGAGGGTATTGCACTTATCCGCAACCTTCTCTCATATATGCCTCAGAACAATATGGAGGATGCTCCTTTGGCAATGTGCACAGACAGCATCTCTCGTTTGGAGGATTCATTGAACGAGATTATCCCTGACAATCCTAACCAGCCATACGATATGTACTCTGTTATTAAGGCTATCGTTGATAATGGCGAGTTCTTGGAGTCATCGGCAGGTTATGCTAAGAATATTATCACTTGCTTTGCTCGTTTCAATGGTCAGAGCGTAGGTATTATCGCTAACCAGCCTAAGTTTATGGCAGGTGTACTCGATATCAATGCCAGCCGTAAGGCAGCTCGTTTTGTTCGTTTCTGCGACGCATTCAATATTCCTTTGGTTACTTTGGTTGATGTTCCCGGATTCTTGCCCGGTACAGGTCAGGAGTATGGTGGTGTAATTACTCATGGTGCGAAGTTGTTGTTCGCTTACTGCGAGGCTACTGTTCCTAAGGTTACAGTTACCTTGCGTAAGGCTTACGGTGGTGCTTACATCGTGATGTCGTCTAAGCATATCCGTGGCGATATCAACTACGCATGGCCTACTGCTGAGATTGCAGTTATGGGTGCAAGTGGTGCTGTGGAGGTTCTTCACGCTAAGGCTTTGGCTGAGTTTACAGACCCTGCAGAGAAGGCTAAGTTCGTTGCAGAGAAGGAGCAGGAGTATAAGGATAAGTTCTCTAATCCTTACAATGCAGCTCGTTACGGCTATATCGACGATGTTATCGAGCCTCGCAACACTCGTTTCCGCATTATTCGTGCTTTGCAGTCGTTGGCAACAAAGCGTATGCAGAATCCTGCTAAGAAGCACTCTAATATTCCATTGTAATAAAGATTTGTTATGGATAAATTTGCAAATATTGGTTGGCCCGAAATGCTGTTGATGGCGTTGGTAGGTTTCCTTATCGTCTTCATTGTGCTGGTTTTGATGATTGGCGTAATGAAGGCTATGGGATACTTCTTTACACATCAGCGTAAGGCCAAGGTCGTAGCAGCCGGAGGCTCTATCGAGGATGATGACCACGCAATCAGTGATGCAGAGATAGTTGCCGCTATTGCTGTTGCTCTCAAACTCTATAAGAGCGATTTGCACGACCGCGAGTCAGAAGTTATTACTATTAATCGTATAACAAGAGCTTACTCTCCATGGAACTCTAAGATTCATGGCTTGACACAGCTCCCTAATCATAAAAAATAAAGCAAAGTAATGAAAAAGTATTCATTAAAGATAAACGGCAACCAATACGAAGTAAAGGTTGATGATGTTAATGAGGCTTCAACAGAGGCTCGTGTCGTTGTAAACGGCATTAAGTATAATGTAGAGATTGAGGGTGCAACAGCTCGTGTAACATCAAAGCCTGCTGTTGTGGCAGCTCCTGCGGCTACCGGCTTGTCAGTGAAGCCTGTTACTCCTATCGCATCTAAGCCCGCTACGGCTCCCGCATCAGCTGCCGGTACAAAGGTTACTTGTCCGTTGCCGGGAACAGTTATATCTATCAATGTTAAGGAGGGCGAAAGTGTGTCAGCCGGTCAGACTTTGGTAGTATTGGAGGCTATGAAGATGGAGAACAATATTGACGCTGAAAAGGCAGGTGTTGTTAAGTCTATCAATGTCCAGGCGGGTGCTACCGTTATGGAGGGTGAAGTTTTACTTGTTATAGAGTAGTCTTATGATTGAATTACTTGAATCAGGTAGTTTCATTGTTGAGAGCCTGAAAGATTTTGCTAATGATGCAGGCTTGGTCTCATTCTTTGTAGGTCAGGGTTGGAAGTCATTGGTGATGATTGGTGTATCATTGCTTTTGCTCTACCTTGCCATTAAGAAGGAATTTGAGCCATTGTTGTTGCTCCCTATCGCATTCGGTATGTTGCTTACAAACTTCCCGGGTGCTGAGATGTTCCATCCTACACTCTTCGATGAGGGCCAGATTGATTGGTATGACCTCTATAAAACAGGAGGTTTGATTGACTTCCTCTATTTGGGTGTTAAGTTGGGTATCTATCCTTGTTTGATTTTTATCGGTGTAGGTGCTATGACCGACTTTGGTCCGCTGATTGCTAATCCCAAGAGCTTCTTGTTGGGCGCAGCTGCACAGTTGGGTATCTTCGCTACTTTCTTGGGTGCTTACGCATTGGGTTTTGCTCCTAACGAGTGTGGTAGTATCGGTATCATTGGTGGTGCTGACGGTCCGACATCTATCTTCCTTACAGCGAAGTTGGCTCCGGATTTGTTAGGCCCTATCGCTATTGCTGCTTACTCTTATATGGCGTTGGTTCCCGTTATTCAGCCTCCTATTATGCGTGCGCTGACTACTAAGGAGGAGCGAATGATTAAGATGTCGCAGTTGCGTCAGGTGTCAAAGACCGAGAAGATTATCTTCCCTATCGTATTGGCTATCGTAATTTCACTCTTGTTGCCTTCGGCTGCTCCATTGATTGGCTGCTTGATGTTGGGTAACTTAATGAAGGAGAGTGGTGTAGTTGATCGCTTGAGCAAGACCGTTCAGAACGAGTTGATGAACATCGTGGTTATCTTGCTTGGTGTGTCGGTAGGTGCTACTGCTACTGCATCTTCATTCCTTAACGAGCGTACAATCTTCATCCTTGTATTGGGTATCTTGGCATTCAGCTTCGGCTCTGCAAGTGGTGTAATCCTCGCCAAGGTTATGAACCTCTTTGCTAAGGATGGTAATAAGATTAACCCGTTAATCGGTTCAGCAGGTGTGTCGGCTGTGCCTATGGCTGCTCGTGTATCACAGGCCGAGGGTCAGAAGGCTTGCCCTTCAAACTTCCTCTTGATGCACGCTATGGGCCCCAATGTCGCAGGTGTGGTTGGCTCGGCTGTTGCCGCAGGTATTTTGTTGGCATTCCTCGGATAATCGATTTATACCTATATTTATATATGAAGCTCTCTCGCGTAATAGCGGGAGGGCTTTTTTGTGCGTATTGGGGATGAATTGATGGCGCATCGAGGCTTGTTTTGAGTAAAAATTGGGCAAAGTGCGGGCAGAAAATGGAAAAATTCTATAAAAACGGCGCATTGAGAGGATTGTATGCGATTTTTATTCAGAAAGTTAAGAATAATTTTGAGGGATGTATGGTATTATGAAAAATTATTACTATCTTTGCGCACCCGTAAATATGCGGGAATAGGATTACAACAAATTAAAGTATTAACAGGTTAAAAGATGGATTCAAGAAGTTACAAAACTATCTCGTTGAACGCCGCTACTGTTCAGAAAGAGTGGGTGGTAATCGACGCTACCAACGAGGTATTGGGTCGTCTTGCATCGCAGGTTGCTAAGATCTTGCGAGGCAAGAACAAGCCTGGCTATACTCCTCATGTTGATTGCGGTGACTATGTTATCGTTATCAATGCCGAGAAGGTTAAGCTTACAGGCCAGAAGATGACCGACAAGGTCTATGTACGCCACACAGGTTTCCCTGGTGGTCAGCGTTTTGCGACTCCCGCAGACTATTTGGCAAAGAAGCCTGAGTTTGTGATTGAGCACGCAGTAAAGGGTATGCTTCCCAAGACTCGTCTGGGTGAGGCTATCATGAATAATTTGAAGGTTTATGCCGGCGCAGAGCATCCTCACGCTGCACAGAACCCTAAGGAAATTAAGTTAAACGAGATTAAGTAAAGAGTATGGAAGTTGTAAACACCGTAGGTCGCCGTAAGGCAGCTGTGGCTCGCGTATTCGTGAAGCCGGGTAATGGTCAGATTACAATCAACCACAAGGCACTCGATGTCTATTTCCCCTTGAACATTCTCCAGTATGAGGTTAAGCAGCCTTTGATGGTTACTAACACTTTGGAGCAGTATGATGTTACCATCAACCTCGATGGTGGTGGTATCAAGGGTCAGGCAGAGGCCGCTCGTATGGGTATCGCACGCGCTTTGTGCCAGATTGACGCAGAGCACCGTTCAATCTTGAAGAAGAACGGTTTCTTGACACGCGATTCTCGTGAGGTTGAGCGTAAGAAGCCCGGACAGCCCGGAGCACGCCGTAAGTTCCAGTTCAGTAAGCGTTAATCCTTACACGACCGAAATTCGGCAAGCACGACGAGAGTTCGAAACCCGAGAGACTGCTATTTATTATATATTATATATAGGTATTACTGGCGGGTTGCTCCGTCGCGGAAAACTTCTTGGATTGGTCAAGGACTACTACCGAGAAGTTGAAGAAAAGAGAAATTAAAATTTTAACAAAGAAATTAAAATGTCACGCACAGATTTTAATACATTATTGGATGCAGGCGTTCACTTCGGTCACTTGAAGCGTAAGTGGAACCCCAAAATGGCTCCCTATATCTTCATGGAGAAGAACGGCATCCACATCATCGACCTTCACAAGACTGTTGTAAAGCTCGATGAGGCTGCAGCAGCACTTAAGCAGATTGCAAAGAGCGGTCGTCGTGTGTTGTTCGTAGCTACAAAGAAACAAGCTAAGGAGATTGTTGCCGAAAAGGTAGCTCCCGTTGGAATGCCCTATGTTACAGAGCGTTGGGCTGGCGGTATGCTTACAAACTTCCCCACAATAAGAAAAGCCGTTAAGAAGATGGCCACCATCGATAAGATGTTGAGCGACGGCACATTTGATAATTTCTCAAAGCGTGAGAAGCTCCAGATTGAGCGTCAGCGTGCTAAGTTGGAGAAGAACCTCGGTTCTATCGCCGATTTGACTCGCCTTCCCGCAGCATTGTTCGTAATTGATGTGCAGAAGGAGGCTAACGCCGTTAAGGAGGCTAAGCGTTTGAGCATCCCCGTATTTGCTATGGTTGATACTTGTTGTGATCCCACCGATATCGATTATGTAATTCCGGCAAATGACGATGCTTCAAAGTCTATCGCTACTATCCTTGATGTAGTTTGCACAGCAATTGCAGAGGGTACTGAGGAGCGTAAGCTTGAGAAGGAGAAGGAG
>JAFXIS010000070.1 GCA_017532885.1 Alistipes sp.
CAATTACGTACTTGAGAACAAGGAATAAGGCTTACGGTAACGCCCGATAGATAAAACAGAGATTGACTTTGCGGTTAATCTCTGTTTTTATTTTGTCAAAAGAAAAAAAAGCCCTAATTTTAACAAGTAATAACGAAACTATATTAAAAAGACAAAATATGAAGCGAACCCTACTCTTGGCAACGGCGGTAGTAACGACATTACTCGCAGGATGTGACTTGATAACCAACAAGACTCAACCCGTAGATTATGTAAACAACCGTATAGGTAACATCAGCCACCTGCTTGTACCGACCTATCCTACGGCGCAACTGCCCAACTCGATGTTGCGTATGAACCCCGACCACAATGAGTTTACGACAGACCGTATGGGCGGTCTGCCCCTCAACGTGCCTTCGCACCGTCAAGGCTCGGTATTGATGATGATGCCCTTTGCGGGCGACGAGAGCGTCATCAAACCCCACTTCGGCTACCGCTACGACCAGGAGAAGACCGCACCGTATCGTTACTCGGTACTGTTGGACGACTTTATGATTGCGGTAGATTTCGCGCCTGCCGAACATTCGGCCATCTTTGGCTGCACCTTCGAGCAGACGGGAGGTCGTTACATCCAACTGCGCACTGCTGGCGGTGAGTTGCACGGCGAGGGCAATGCTCTTTGGGGATGGGATACTTATCACGGCATCAAACACTACTTCTATATGGAGTTTGATGAGGCACCCGAAACGGTTAGCGGCACAAATGGTGATGCCATACGTTATGCCTCGTTCTCACCATCGACAGGCCCATCCACAATAAAGGCCCGTTACGGCGTGTCGTACATCGACTCTGAACAGGCAAAGCGACATATGCTCAACGAGATTAAAGAATATGACATCGATGCCGTTGCCGAGGCTGGCCGCGAGGCGTGGAACAAGACGCTGGGCAAGATTCACGTAGAGGGCGGTACGGAGGATGAGCGCACGACATTCTATACGGCGCTATACCGCTGCCACGAGCGTATGATTAACATCTCGGAGGAGGGGCGTTACTTCAGTGGCTTCGACAAGCAGATACACGACGACGAGGGTGAGCCCTATTGGACCGACGATTGGGCGTGGGATACCTATCACGCGCTACACCCCTTGCAGATAATCCTCAACCCCGACGATGAGAGCGAGAAACTAAACTCGTTTGTGAGGATGTATCGCCAATCGGGCTGGGTACCTACATTCCCGACGGTCTTCGGAGATGCTCACTGTATGAATGGTAACCACGCCGCTGCAATCTTCGCTGACGCATTATGCAAAGGCATAGATTTCGACGTAAAGGGCGCATTCGAGGGCATAAGCCACACGGTAATGACCGAGACTATGATACCTTGGCTGCGCGGCCCGAAGACCGAACTCGATGACTTCTATCATCAGAATGGTTGGTTCCCCGCATTGCACCCCGGCGAGAAGGAGACGGTAGAGGGTGTCGGAGGCTTCGAGCAGCGTCAGGCAGTGGCCGTTTCGTTGGCGGCATCGTACGACGACTGGTGCATCGCGCAGTTGGCCAAAGAGTTAGGCAAGAAGGAGGAGCATAATTTCTTCTTGCAGCGCAGTTTCAATTATCGCAAACTCTTCAACAAGGAGACAGGTTTCTTCCACCCCAAAGATGCCAAAGGCGAGTTTATTCAGCCCTTCGACTACATATTCTCAGGCGGCATTGGCGCAAGAGCCTACTACGATGAGAACAACGCGTGGACCTACATCTGGGACGTACACCACAACATTGGCGACTTGGTGGCATTGTTTGGCTCGCCAGAGCGTTTCACTGCGAAGTTGGACCAACTCTTTGTCGAGGGTATGCAACGCTCAAAGTGGCAATATTATGCCGTACACCCCGACTCATCGGGTAACGTAGGCCAATATGTTATGGGTAACGAGCCGAGTTTCCACATCCCCTATCTCTACTGCTACGCAGGTGAGCCGTGGAAGACACAAAAACGTATCCGTATGTTGATGGAGGCGTGGTTCCGCAACGACCTGATGGGAGTATGCGGCGACGAGGATGGTGGCGGTATGTCGGCATTCTACGTCTTCTCGGCTATGGGATTCTACCCCGTAACGGCAGGTCTGCCCTACTACGTCATAGGTAGCCCCTTGTTCGAAAAGGTATCAATCGACCTCGACAACGGCAAGAGATTCACCGTCGTGGCAAAGAACAATTCGGCTGACAACAAATACATACAGTCGGCAACGCTCAACGGCAAGCCCTACAACAAGACTTACTTCTCACACGAGGACCTCGTCGAGGGTGGTACATTGGAACTCGTGATGGGTAACCGCCCCTGCAAGACGTGGGGCGTGGGTGCTGACGCTGTACCCCCTTCACAGGGCAGCCAGATTACATTGATGGAGTAAGACAGAAGAGAAGAAATAGGTTAGAGACTCCAATCCCCGACTGAAGATAAGAGGAAAAAGGAAAGAAAAATGAAAATTTTGAATTTTGAACCGACGCTGCGGAGCGAGTGCAGAGAGTGTTTACACTCTTTGACGAGCCGCGAGGAGGAAACGAGAGTTTATCTCTCGTAATTTTGAATTTTGAATTTTGAATTAAAAACAATGCAGCATTTCGACAGCGATTATATGGAGGGTGCGCACCCGTTAATTTTGGAGCGGCTGGTGGCACATAATATGGTTAAGACTACGGGCTACGGCTGTGATGATATTTGCGCCGAGGCACGCAAGAAAATTCTTGCAGCGTGTGGCAATCCCGACTCGGAGGTACACTTTCTGGTGGGTGGCACACAGACCAATGCAACCATCATAAAGGCCCTGCTACGCCCGCATGAAGGGGTAATGGCCGCCGCAACGGGCCACATTGCCGTTCACGAATCGGGTGCAATAGAGGCTACGGGGCATAAGGTGCTGACTCTGCCGCAACACGATGGCAAGTTGCGGGCTGAGGAGATTGACGCCTACATCGAACACTTCTATGCCGACGAGAGTTTCGAGCATATGGTCTTCCCCGCGATGGTCTATATCTCGCAACCTACCGAGTATGGTACAATCTATTCGCTCTCGGAATTGGAGTCTATCGCTAATATATGCCGCAAGTGGCAGATTCCGCTCTTTATGGATGGCGCACGATTGGGTTACGGACTGGCATCTGCAGAGGCCGACTTTACGTTAGAGGATATTGCCCGACTATGCGACGTATTCTACATAGGCGGCACAAAGGTAGGGGCTCTGCTGGGCGAAGCAGTCGTCATACGCAAGGGGCTGGTACCTCGCCTCTTTACAATCATAAAGCAGCAGGGCGCACTGCTGGCTAAGGGTTGGATACTCGGTATGCAGTTTGATACGCTTTTTAGCGACGGGCTCTACCTGAAAATTGCCCGCCACGCCATCTGCGAGGCCACACGTCTGCGCAAGGGTTTGGAGGCAAAGGGCTACGAGAGTTACTCGCTCTCGCCCACAAACCAGATATTTCTGCGCCTCACGCCCCAGCAACTAACCAAAGTGAAAGCCGCAACCACTTTCACCGAGTGGGATAGACTCCCCAACGGCGATACCATAATTCGTCTGGCTACAAGTTGGGCCACACGAAGCGAAGATGTGGATGAATTGATTGAAATGTTATAACCCTCTTGCAATATGAAAAATTTAATTTCCGCCCTACTCCTTACTTTTGCAACACTTACCGCTGCCGCACAGAATCGCATAGCGCTGTTATGCGACCTGCACGTCTCGCCCGGCAATCGCAACGAACAGATATTGAAACAGGTTGTCGAGGAGATTAATGCCGATGAAACACAGATTGTTATCGTGGCCGGTGACCTCACAAACGAGGGCAGCGA
>JAFXIS010000071.1 GCA_017532885.1 Alistipes sp.
GATACAGCCAATGTATATTATGGAGCATTTAGTTGTACATGGTCTCAACTTAAAATATATGTTCCAGAAAATGCATATAACACTTACATATCATTTAATGAATACCAATATAAACGAGGGCAAATATCTCAATATAATTGGTGGAAACATAAAGCATCTATTGTAGCACATAATTATAGCAACTAATTTTTACGAATAGTCAATATGTTTGCAAACAGACACCATATTTGGGCAGAAGTGCAATCTTGAGAAATCGAATAAATATAAATTCTTGATACATAAACAGCAGCGCCTCGCAGAATTGCGAGGCGATTGCTTTAATTGCTTCGGTGATTAAGTCCTCTAACCTTCACGGGTATCGAAAACGATACCTGGCGGTAGAGGGAGTGGCATTTAATGGCATGCGGGCTTTCAGCCATGAATGGCATAGAATGACATTTAATGGCAGCGCAGTCCAAAGGAGTGCTTAATAACTTGTGCTTTTGTCATTCGGCGAGTGAAACGAGCGATTGCCATTTGTTGCCATTCAGCGACCTTTGGGAGTGATTGTCATTCAATGTCATCTAAAAAGCCAATGTCTAAAAGCAAAGAGCCGAGCAGAAAAAACTGCTCGGCTCTCTCTAACGCCGCTAACGCCCTTAACGCCCCTACTTAAATAGTTTGTAAATATCATTTCCATTTGCAAACAGCACCAACGCAAGTATCAGTATCATACCGATATACTGTGCGACCTCCAAGACCTTTTCGCTCACTTTGCGGCCCGTAAGCATCTCCCAGAAGGTGAATATCATATGTCCGCCATCGAGTCCGGGGATAGGAATGATATTCATCACCGCCAAGATAATCGACAAAAACGCCGTCATCGACCAGAATTGATGCCAATCCCACTCCGAAGGGAAGATATTGCCGATAGCGATAAAACCGCCCACATGCTTGTACAAGCCCGTATCAGGTTTTACGATAAGCACAAGCTGGTCCCAATAGTTCTTAATTGTCTTGGCGGTCAGTCGTGCGCCCGCAGGGATAGCCTCGAAGAAGTTGTACTCCTCGGTGCGCACCTTAAAGAAGTTCTCGGTAACAACGCCCAACTTACCCTCGGCATTTACAGGCAGAGCCAACGACAAGGTGTCTGCACCACGCAAAACCTTAATATCGGCAGTCGTACCTGCCAACTTCGCAAGGCGGTCGGCGTAGTGGTTGAAATATGGCAACGACTCCTCGCCAATACCGATAATGCGGTCACCCCTCTGCAAGCCCGCCTCGGCAACTGCCGTATTTGCGATACTATCCACCACAAACGGAATAAGCGGAGAGTAAAGACGCTCCTTCTCGAAGGTGTTATCCTTACGCATCAAATTGAGTATCTCGTTGTCGAGCACGAATTTATGTTCTGCGCCCTCGCGGATAACCTCCACCTCGCAATTCTCCTTTGCAAGAAGAATCTTGCCGAGTATGGAGTTGATATTCTCCACCTTCTCGCCACCGATGGTTACGATGCGGTCGCCATCACGGAAACCCAACTGCTCAGCACTCTGGCTGAACTCGTAGCCGTAAATCATATCCTCATTCGAGATATACTGCGAGCCATACGAGAAGGAGATGCCGCAGTAGATGAAAAAGGCGAGGATAACATTCATCGTAACGCCTGCAATAAGCACCAAGAAGCGTTGCCAAGCGGGTTTTGCGCGATACTCCCAAGGTTGTGGCGCCGATGCCAGCTGCTCCTTATCCATGCTCTCATCGACCATACCTGCAATCTTGCAGTAACCTCCGAGGGGCAACCAACCCAAGCCATACTCCGTATCGCCC
>JAFXIS010000072.1 GCA_017532885.1 Alistipes sp.
GAATTTTGAATTTTGAATTATTTGACGCAATCCCTAAACTCCTTAAATTCCATAAACTCCCTAACAACAATAAAACACACAGATAATGGAAGCAACACAAACTACAAGACAGCAGAAGATTGCGCGACAGATTCAGCGCGATATAGCCGAGATTTTACAGAAAGACGGCAAAGCTTTTACTTTAGGCTCGATGGTTACGGTAACCACCGTGCGTGTATCGCCCGATTTGGCATATGCCAAAGTATATTTCAGCATCTTCCCCTTCGAGCGTAATGGGGAGGTTATGGAGGCGTTGGAGAAGAATAATTGGTTCTTGCGCCGCGAATTGGGCAAGCGCATCCGTAACCAGTTGAAGGTCGTTCCCGAGCTGCAATTCTTCCTCGACGACTCGTTGGAGTATATCGAAAATATAGATTCGCTGCTTAAAGAGTAGCCTTTGTAAGCATTTAAGCCGATGAACCTTCGACAATTCATAGCTCGCCGCTATATGCGGTCGCAAAACTCCCACACGGTAATAAACCATATCTCGCGTGTGAGTGTTGTGGCTATGGCAGCTCCCGTAGCCGCCATAATTGTCTTGATGTCGGTTTTCAACGGCTTGGGTGATATGACGCGCCAACACTTTATGGCCGTTGAGGCAGATATTCGTGTGTTACCCCGGTCGGGCAGCACCATGCCAAAGGATGAAACCTTGCTTGCCGATATTGGCTCCATCGAGGGCGTTGAGAGTTTTGCCGAGGTGCTTGAGCAGGATGCCCTTATCGAGTACGACGGCCTGCGAACGATTGTTAAGGTGAAGGGCGTGGGGGAGAATTATCAGGATGTCGTTCCGGTAGATAAAACCCTTATTGCGGGTAGCTTCACCACGCAAATGGACTCTAACGACTGCCTTGTAGTGGGCTATGGCGTGATGTATAATCTGCGCCTTGCGCGTAGTGCTATGGGCAAGCAGATGAGCCTCTATGCCATAAATAGGGCGAAATTTTCTTCGCTCCTGCCCATTGGTGGATATACGCGCCGCGATATGCCGATGACGGGAATCTTCTCGGTGAATGAGAGCTATGCCAATATGGTCTTTACCTCGTTGAGGTCGGCTCAGGAGCTGTTCAACTATCCGTCGCGTATCTCGTCCGTAGAGCTGAAAATTGCCCCTGAGGCCTCGTCTGCGGCGGTTGCTGCGGCGTTGCAGGAGCGTTTGGGTGAGCGCGCAAGGGTGCTTACGCGCGAGCAGAGCAACTCGATTTATCGCCTTATGGCGCTTGAGAAGTGGGGCGTGTTCATTGTTGCGATACTCATTTTGATTATCGCCTCGCTCTCGATTGTGGGTGCTTTGGTGATGATAATTATCGATAAACGCGACGATATTTCTACGCTGCGCACTTTGGGAATGTCACACCGCGATATTCGTGGCGTGTTCCTCGCAGAAGGGGCTATTATGGTTGCGTTGAGCCTTGCTGTGGGTGTTACGGTGGGCGTTGCTTTGTCGTTAGCACAACAATATCTCGGCTTGGTGCAGCTCAATGCCGCAACGCTTATGATTGATGCCTATCCCGTGCGATTGAGCGTGGTTGATGTTGTACTTACGGCGGTGGTTTATGTGGGTGTTGCAGCTATTATTACCTACCTTACGGTGCGCCGTATGCTTGCGCCGCAGGGTGATGGTAGGGATGATTAAAGATTGAAAATAAGAAGTTTACAAGATATGAAACAGTTTTTTTATTCGTTGTTGATGCTTTCGCTCCTGTCGTTGGCGAGTTGCGAACGCCGCAAGACGATTCCCGATAAGGAGTTGGCGGCGATATTTCACGATGCAATGGTTGTGAATGCCTATGTGGGCAATCAATCTATAAAGCTCGATTCGCTGAATATCTACGAGCCTATTTTCGAGCATTATGGCTACACTACCGAGGATGTGCGCTATACGATTGCCGGATTCCTGCGTCGTAAGAGTGCCAACCTGAGCGATGTCGTGGACGATATGATTTATCGCATCGAGAAGGAGTACGATGCTTTGGAGATTGCCGTCGCC
This sequence comes from Alistipes sp., assembly GCA_017532885.1. Next base: position 2,030 of record JAFXIS010000072.1, read on the forward strand.
AAGCTCGACACCATAGACCGCGTGGCCCTGCGTCGTGCGCGTCGCATGTTGGTGCAGGATACCGCCATTGTGGTAAAGAGGGCCCGTGATACGGTTAAGCTTCACTACGAGATACCCTTTGAGGGTGCCGGAGAGTATGAGGTGTCGGGCATCTATACTATCGACAGCCTGGATAAGTCACGCGGTCGCCGTTTTACGGTGCGTAAGTTGTTGCGCGACTCCACCACAAGCCAGCTGCATAGCTCGATGATGCACCTCGGCAAGGAGTCAAAGTCGTCGTCACACATAACCATCTCGGAGCGCGATGCCGAGAAGATTTTGGCTTTGCAGATAAACTTCGACGACTTCCGCCTCCAATCGAAAAGGGATAAGAAGGAGCATCCGCGCCCGAAGGTTTCGAAGATGACCCTGCATGAGGTGACGGTTGCATATACTCCCACCGTGGAGCGCAGCGTGGAGGAGCTATATGATGGATTTTTGAAGCTAAGAATACTCTCCGACACGATGTTCTTCCCTGCCGAGGTGGAGATAGACTCGCTTGTTGCGGAGGTCGCAGACTCGTTGAAGGCAGAGTAAAGAAAAAGATGAAAGAGCAGAGAGTAAGATTTTCGCCGTCATTCTGAGCAGAGCGTGAGAATCTCGAAAATCTTACACTTTGCCGAGCCGAAACGACTAAACAACCGTTTGAGCGGGATAACTTGAGCGGGATAAAGGATTAAAAAACAAATAAAACACCACCGATGAGCAATCAGCGACATATCGCAGCACATTATCTGATAAGCAGAGGAGCGATAATGCCACATCCTGTTGTAACGATAGATGAGGCGGGTGTCGTTGTGAATATCGGGCAGTGGGAGCGGCTCGATACGATGCCTGCGACGGAGTTTTATGCCGGAGTGTTGTGTGCGGGCTTTGTGAATGCGCATTGCCATGCCGAGTTATCCTACCTGCGTGGCTCAATCGCCGAGGGTACGGGTTTTGCTGGTTTTGCGCGCGCCATAGGTCAGGTGCGTGGAGGCTTCTCTATGGAGGAGCGCCGGCAGGCTTTGGTGGCTGCCGATGCTGCGATGTGGGCGGAGGGCGTAGAGGCGGTTGCCGATATCGTGAACGATGCTTCGTCGTTTGAGATGAAGAGTCATTCCCGCATCGCCTACCATAGCTTTGCCGAGGTCTTTGGTCTAAACTCCACAACCGCATCAGCGCGCGAGTTGCTCTCTTTTGAATGTTGTTCGCTCACTCCGCATTCGACCTACTCGATTCAGGATGCGGTATTTCGTGAGATTGCCGCCGAGCAGAGCGTTGCGCCGCTCTCGATTCACTTTATGGAGTCGGATGACGAGGCGGCACTCTATCGTGGTGAGGGCTCGCTTGCGGCGTGGTACGAAAGAATGGGGTGGGGGTGTGATTTCCTCGGCTATGGCTCACCTGCAAGGCGCATTGTGGAGAGTGTACCTCATGAGCGAAAACTGCTTTTGGTGCATAATTGTTGTGTTACGAAAAGGGATGTGCAGCTTGTGCAGGAGAGCTTCGGCGAGCGCGTAAGTTGGGTGTTGTGTCCTCGCTCGAACAGCTATATTTCGGGCATAAGACCTCCGGTGGAGCTGCTGCGCGAGGCGGGAGTGAGGATTTGCGTGGGTACGGACTCTTTGGCGTCGAATCACTCGTTGTCGATTGTCGAGGAACTGAAGTTAATGCGCGAAGTGCCTCTGCGCGAATTGGTGATGTGGGCTACGCAAAACGGCGCCGAGGCGTTGGGCATAGCGGGCGAGAAGGGTTCGTTGGAGCCGGGAAAACAGTGTGGCATAGTGCTGATTGAGGGCGTGGAGCGAGGTGCAGATGAAGAGCTCTACCTAACCGAAAAGAGTTCGGCACGCCGCTTGGTATAGATAAAAAACTCTATGTTTTGATGTTTTTCATTCGCATTTTAATCTGCCTAAAGAGCGGATGGCGATGGAAAGAAATGATGAAAATATAAACTAAAAAATATAAGAACTATGGAACTGAAAGAGATTCTTACGACGCGTCGTAGTGTGAGAAAATACCTCGACCGCGCAGTCGAGAAGGAGAAGTTGCAGCGCATTGCCGAGATGGCACTCTCCGCTCCGTCGTCACGAAATACGCGCTCTACACGCTTGTGGATTGTGACCGATAAGCAGCAGTTGGAGATTATCTCCGAGATGCGCGATTATGGCTCGGCATTCGTGAAAAATGCCGCTGCGGCCATTCTGGTTATGGGTGATAAGTCAAAAACCGACCTTTGGTTGGATAACTGCGCCATAACTGCCACGACGCTTCAGCTGGCTGTGGTAGACGAGGGCTTGGCTTCGTGCTGGGTGCATGTAAACGACCGTCCCGTTAAGAAGGATGAGCCCGAGGGAGTAAAGGCAGATGATTTCCTGCGCGAGAAGTTGGGCATCCCCGAGGGATATGGAATTTTGTGTGCCATAGCGTTGGGTTACTCTGATTTTCAGCCTGCCGACCTGCCTGCATATGAGGGCGAGGAGCGCGTGAAGTGGTTGTAGCGGAAGAGGCGGAGTATTGGATTATTAAACCGAAAATATTAAATTTGCAATGATGGAGGAACTGCAATCAAATTATAAGAGAGAGGATATTTACGACGCCGAGCGCATCGAGAAGTTGGCATATCACTATCGCGAGATACTCTCGCTTTTGGGTGAGGATGCCTCGCGAGAGGGTCTTTTGAAGACACCCGAGCGTGTGGCAAAGGCTATGTCGTTCGTGACTAAGGGTTATACGCAGAACCCCGTGGAGATTATCAATCAGGCAATCTTCCGCGAGGAGTATCAGCAGATGGTGTTGGTGAAGGATATCGAGCTCTTTTCGATGTGTGAGCACCACTTGATGCCTTTTGTTGGCAAGGCTCATGTGGCATATATCCCGAATGGTCGCATTACGGGCCTTTCGAAGATTGCTCGCGTTGTGGAGTGCTTTGCGCGTCGTTTGCAGGTGCAGGAGCGCCTGACGGTGCAGATTCGTGACTGTATTCAGGAGGCTTTGAATCCGATAGGTGTGGCTGTGGTTATCGAGGCGAGCCATATGTGTATGCAGATGCGCGGTGTCGAGAAGTTGGGCTCGGCAACTACGACTTCGGCATTTACGGGCATATTCCTAAAGGATACGCGCACGCGTGAGGAGTTTTTGACACTGATAAGTAATAAGTATAGATAGGGGGAGGAGAAAAATTCAAAATTCAAACTTCAAAATTGCCTGCGGCTGGTAATAGTCGCCAATATAAATTTTATAATAAACAATGCTATACAAATTTTGGTTAGTCGCATATATCAGAGAATATTTCCGCGCGTCAGCCAAAAACTTTGAATTTTGAATTTTGAATTTTGAATTACCTCTTCTTTCGGGCTTAACAATCTGAAAACAACAAAACAAAAACTTAAATACTACTATTATGAAACGAATTTTCTCTTTTGTGGTATGTGCCTATATGTTGGTCGCTGCCACTATGGGTGTCGCTTGTAAGGAGAACAACACCGACAATGGTGACCCTCAGGTTGCCGTTACGGCTGTTACACTTAATAAGGCGGCAGTAAAGTTGAATCCCGAGGCAACCGTGCAGCTCACAGCTACCGTTGCTCCCGAGAACGCTACAAACAAGGCTGTTGCTTGGACCTCGTCAAAGGAGGAGGTTGCGACAGTTAGCGATGCGGGTTTGGTAACCGCAGTGGCTGAGGGCGAGGCAACCATCACCGTAACAACTGAGGATGGTGCTAAAACGGCAAGCTGTAAGGTTACGGTTGAGGCTTTAGAGGTGTCGGCAGAGAGCATTTCGCTCAACTACACCGAGCTTACTTTGAACCCCGGCGATGAGGAGACCTTAGTGGCAACCGTTTTGCCTGAGGCTGTTGAGAATAAGGATGTTAAGTTCCGCTCGTCAAACTCTGATGTGGCAAGTGTAGGTCGCTCGACAGGCGTTATTTCGGCTAAGGCTAATGGCGAGGCAACCATCACCGTAACTTCATACGACAATGATGAGGTTACCGCAACTTGCAATGTCTTGGTGCGCACTCCCGTTGAGAGCTTTACGCTCAGCTCACAGCACATGGTGCTTATCCCCGGCGCGAAGGAGACCTTGGTGGCTACTATTTTGCCCGCGACAGCTTCGGATAAGAGCGTAGAGTGGAAATCTTCGAATGAGGCGGTTGCGACTGTCGAGAATGGCGAGGTTACAGCTGTTGCCGAGGGTGAGGCTACAATTACCGCAACTACCGATAATGGCGCCAAGACCGCAACATGCGCAGTCGAGGTAAAGGCTGTCGATAACGAGAACTTGTTGAAGGTTGTGTCGTTTAATATTACCGTAAGTAACGATGATGGTACCAACTATTGGTCGTCTCGTCGTGGCGCAATCATCAACTTTATCAACACCGAGAAGCCTGATGTAATGGGTTTGCAGGAGGTAACCGCTCACCAGCTCAACTACTTGAAGAGCAAACTTTCGGGTTACGACCACTATGGTATTGACCGCGGCGGTAACAACAACGGCTATGAGCGTACATCAATTATGTACAACACCGCAACCGTAGAGGTTATGGAGAAGGGTACTTTCTGGCTCTCACCCACTCCCGACACTGCATCGAAGAGCTGGAATGACGAAATTTTTGCTCCCGTTGAGGGTACTCCCGGCGCTATGAAGTATCACCGTACTTGTACTTGGGTGAAGTTTAAGCGTAAGGCTGACGGTAAGGTATTCTTCTATTACAATACTCACCTTGAGTTTGGTTACCATGCCAACTATAACCTCGGTCAGACAGCCCGCGAGAAGGGCGTTGCTCTTGTTGTTGAGCGCATGAAGGCGAAGGCTGCAAATGGCGAGGCTCTGATTTTTGGTGGTGATATGAACCAGGTGGCAAACGACAAGTGCTTCAATCCTTTGTTCAACAATGGCTTTGTAAGCGGTCGTGTAACAGCAACTCAGGTTACAAGCGAGAACAACCGCAACAGTATCACTTGGAACGACTATGATGCTCCTTCTCGCGACAAGCAGGAAAACAACAATTACAGCCCCAACAGCTGGAATATGATTGACCACTTCTTCTTGAAGAATTGTAATGCTGTGGAGTTCCGCACTATCCGCGACACAAACTATGGTGGTGAGATTGACCCCAAGAGCAATGGCGGCAAGTATATGGCCGACCACTTCCCTGTCTTGATTACAGTTGCAATGTAAGAGATAGAGAATCCGTATAACAAGGCTCTTTTGGCATCTGCCTTGTTCTCGAAAAAACAGTGTATTCCACAAGCCGTGGAATACACTGTTTTTTTAGGGAAATTAGGGAAATTAGGGAAATTAGGGAATTTCGCGCTGACGCAAAAATTCTCCCTAAATTCCTTAATCTCCCTATTTATCCTTGTTACGATTTTGAGGCGGCATTTACTTGCAGTGAGCCCCTTAATTGGGGTGTTTTCTTATAAATTGTAATCAAAAATGGCAGAAAATCGCAATTTTGTTTGTTTTTTCGATTTCGGTACGCTACCTTTGTTGAAAATTGTAAGCAGAACATCTAACAAACTTAAAAATCATAATACTATGTACGGAAAAATCAAAGAGCATTTGCAGCAGGAGTTGGCAGAGATTAAGGCTGCCGGACTCTACAAGACAGAGCGTGTAATCGAGTCACCTCAGCGTGCCGAGATTGATGTTGCCGGTGGCAAGGTGTTGAACTTCTGCGCCAACAACTACCTCGGTTTGTCAGACAACAAGCGTCTTATCGAGGCAGCGAAGAAGGCTATGGACGAGCGCGGTTTCGGTATGTCATCAGTTCGTTTCATCTGCGGTTGTCAGGATATGCACAAGCAGTTGGAGAAGGCTATCGCCGACTACTTCGGAACCGAGGATACAATTTTGTATGCTGCATGTTTCGATGCAAATGGTGGTGTTTTCGAGCCCCTTTTGACCGAGCAGGATGCAATTATCTCTGACGCATTGAACCACGCCTCAATCATCGACGGTGTGCGTCTTTGCAAGGCTGTGCGTTACCGCTACGCTAATGCCGATATGGAGGAGTTGGAGGATTGCTTGAAGCGTGCGCAGGCACAGCGTTTCCGCATCATCGTAACCGACGGTGTATTCTCGATGGATGGTAACGCCGCTCCGCTCGATAAGATTTGCGCTTTGGCAGAGAAGTACGATGCTTTGGTAATGGTAGACGAGTGCCACTCGGCAGGTGTGTTGGGTAAGACAGGTCGCGGTATCACCGAGCTTTACAACCTTCGTGGTCAGGTAGATATCCTCACCGGTACTTTGGGTAAGGCCTTTGGTGGTGCTGTGGGTGGTTTCACTACAGGTCGCAAGGAGATTATCGACATGTTGCGTCAGCGTTCACGCCCCTACCTCTTCTCAAACTCTTTGCCACCCGCAGTTGTAGGTGCAAGCATCGAGATGTTCAAGATGTTGGAGGAGAGCGACGAGTTGCATGACCGTTTGGCTGCAAATGTAGAGCATTTCCGCTCAAAGATGGTTGCTGCAGGCTTCGATATTAAGCCTACACAGTCGGCTATCTGCGCCGTAATGCTTTACGATGCAAAGCTTTCGCAGGATTTCGCTGCAAAGTTGCAGGAGGAGGGAATCTTCGTTACAGGTTTCTACTATCCTGTAGTTCCGAAGGGTCAGGCTCGTATTCGCGTTCAGGTGTCGGCAGGTCACACTACCGAGCAGCTTGACCGTTGCGTTGAGGCCTTCGTGAAGATTGGTAAGGAGTTGAATGTCTTGAAGTAATAGGGTGAAGGTATGGCAAAGACAATGTTGGACAGTACAGATAGAAGAATCCTTCTCTTTCTGATAAAGAACGCTCGTACTCCTTTCTTGGAGATTGCGCGCGAGTGTGGCATTTCGGGTGCTGCGATTCATCAGCGCATCAAGAAGTTGGAGGATATGGGTGTGATTCAAGGTAGCCGCCTGACAGTAGAGCCCAAGTCGTTGGGTTTTGATGTCTGCGCCTTCATCAATATTAAGGTTTCGGATATCAAGCGTCAGCAGGATACTGTGGACCACTTGAAGCATATCCCCGAGATTGTGGAGTGCCACTATATGACAGGTGCTTTTAACCTTATGGCTAAACTCTACTGCTTGGATAATGAGCATTTGATGAATACCATCTACAACAAGATTCTTCAGGTGCCGGGAGTGTCGGAGACCGAGACCTATGTATCTCTTATCGAGGCTTTCTCGCGCGAGATATATATAGATATTCTCCAAGATTAGGGTAGAATCCGTATAACAAGGCTATTTCGGCATCTGCCTTGTGAGTGAAAAAAACAGTGTGTTCCACGGCTTGTGGAATACACTGTTTTTTTTAGTGAAATTAGTGAAATTAGTGAAATTAGTGAAATTAGTGAAATTAGTGAAATTAGTGAAATTAGTGAAATTAAGGAGTTTAGCGCTGACGCAAAAAAACATTAAATTCCTTAATCTCCCTAAACTCCCTAAATTCTCGTGCGTCATTCTGAGCAATTATTTTTCGTCATTCTGAGGAGGCTTTGTCCGACGCGAGAATCTAAAAAAATAATTGCGTGAGAATCTCTTATTCCGAAAACCCAATCTTAGCGGAACTCGAAGTTGTAGATGTAGGGGCAATATACAAATACACCCTCCTTCGATACGAGGTGCTCGATTTTGCGGAACTCCTCCTTTAAGCGGCCCATTTCGCTCTGTGAACGGATTGCACTGCGCACCTTCACATTCAACGACTGCAATATCGCAGCAAAGCCCTCAACCTTGTCGGTAACCTCCACAATGCGGTAGCTCTCGCCCAAAGCAGCCTTGTCGATTGCAATGGCAATAGCCGCCTTAATGCCGCCACAAGTATCTACCAAGCCGATTTGCTGTGCTTGTGAGCCCATCCATACGCGACCCTCGGCAATCTCCAGAACCTTCTCTAAAGGTAGATTTCGGCCCTCGGCAACGAGCGATGTGAAACGCTCATATACGCGGTCTACGCTACGCATAATAGCCTTATGCTCGGTGTTGTCCAACGGTGTGATGCCGCTACCCATGTCGGCGTGTGCATTTGTCTTTACACCGTCGAAAGTAATACCCAAATTCTTCTCCAATGCAGGGCCATATGTCGGCAGCATACCAAATACGCCGATGGAGCCTGTGAGCGTCATTCTGTCGGCAACGATGGCATCCGCAGGTGCCGAGATATAGTAACCTCCACTTGCGGCATACGCTCCCATTGAGATAATTACGGGCTTCTTCTCCTGCAAGAGCTTCATTTCGCGCCAGATGATATCGGCAGCCAAAGCACTTCCACCCGGAGAGTTCACTCTCACCACTACAGCCTTAATCTCGTCATCCTCGGCAACCTCGCGAATAGTTTTCGAGAGCGTGTAGCCGTAGATGTTGTCGTCTGAACCCTCGCCATCCATCACATTTCCGTTGGCGTAAACGATTGCCACCTGCGGCGCCGAGAGGTTCTTCACATCGGGAACAAGCGACGATGAGTAGTCACCCAACGACACGAACTCAGGCTCCTCGATGCCATACTCCGAGGTGAAGAGGGCCTTCATCTCGTCGGCATAGAGTGCTGCATCTACAAACTTATGCTCAATAGCCTCTTTGGGAAGTACCACCGAGAGGTTGTTTGCCAATTTGTTCAACTCCTCAACCGAAATATTGCGTGACGATGATACCGCCTCGGTCAGCACATCCCACATCGAATCCACCATCGACTGCATCTGTGCGCGATTTGCCGGCGACATCTCCTTGAGGAAATATGGCTCTACGGCACTCTTGTACTTGCAGACCGTGGGGCGCAGGATATCAACCTTCACACCGAGCTTGTCGAGCAGACCCTTGAAGAAGGTCGAAGTTGCCGAAGTACCTATCCAATCGAACGAACCTTCGGGGTGGATATAGATTTTGTCGGCAATCGAGCATAGGTAGTACATCCACTGGCTGTAACCGTCGTTATATGCCACGATGAACTTTCCGCTCTGCTTGAAATCTGCCAATGCTGCGCGCATCTCCTCTAAAATTGTACCTGAGACTGCGCCACCACCCGTGATGTTGATGTATATACCCTTTATGCGCTCATCCTCCTTTGCTGCCTCAATGGCAACGAGTGTTTTGTAGAGCGTAAGCTGCTTTGCCGGGGTCAGTGTCGCAAAGTCGAATCCTGCCATGGGGTCCTTCGAGGGTGCATCCAGGATGCTCTCTGCGAAGTCGATTTTCAGGATTGCCTCTTCGGGCACAACGACTGTCGAGCCTGACGAGAATGACCCCACAACCGAGAACAGGCCCATCCATAGCAGGAACTTCACAACTCCTCCCACTACAACGGCTAACAGCGCCGCGCCGAATATTGTCGAGAACGAGATTTTGCTCTTCTTTGCTTGGGGTTTTGGCTTGCGTGGAGCCTCCTCCGTCGGTGTGGTGTCGCTCTTCTCAACCACCACTTTTGTCTCAAAAATTTTGTTTTCCTCCATTGTCTATTCTATTTTTTGGTTTATAATCTTCTTTATTAGTCGCCTTTTGTGCCGAAATGCTACATTGCTCGGTCATAAAATTTGCTCTTCAGCTCCTCGCGCGCGATATTATATTACAAAAGTATAATTTTTTTCTTGAAAAACCCTATTCACTATCCACTTCTCTCCGCCTGCCTGCTTTTCGTTATGCGGCCGATGTCGTCGGCTTTTCCCTGCTCCTGCTCGGCAGAGAGTAAGATTTTCGAGATTCTCACGCTTCGCTCAGAATGACGACGAAAAAATTATAGCGCAAAATCCTCTCTTTTTGCACACTTTTTGCCCACCAAAGTCAAATAATTGAACAAGCGCGATTACCTGCAAATACCTAAAATACCCCTGTTTTTCATGCATAAACCCCTTGAAAATATGCACTTATTTTGCATATATGCTAATATTTTAACTATTTTTGCATAAAAATGCAAAAATTTCGGGGGGGGGATTTTTTGACCAATATTTTTGTAACTTTGTGTATATATTTCTGCGCGAAAACGAGTTTTTGAACTTTTTTGAACGCAGTTAAAAAGTGAACCCATTTATACCTTTTTTTTAATTAATTAATATTAAATTTTTTTTACCATGAAGAAGATTTTCTTGGCAGTTGCTGCGATGGCCATGCTTGCAACTGCATGTACCAAGGATGACTCAGCTGTGGTAGGCAATGAATCTTTGGTATCGTTTACTATCGACTCTCCGGAGTTGATGACTCGTGCGGAGGATGGTAAGGGTCAGAGCACCAACCACCTTCAGTATGCTTTCTACGACGAGAACGGTGTATATCTTCCTGAGTTGAAGGGAGAGGTAGCCAATTTCGTTGGTTCTACTAAAATCAACATCTCTTTGGTTGAGGGTCGTACTTATTCAGCTATTTTCTGGGCTGATCACACCGATGCTCCTTATGAGGTAAGCCTTGAGAACAAGACTATGGCGATTACTGCTACCGAGTTCGACGGCAATGCCGACAAGTACGATGCTTTCTACAAGTATCAGACTAACATTGACCCCGCGCAGAAGACTCACACTATCGAGCTTAC
>JAFXIS010000073.1 GCA_017532885.1 Alistipes sp.
CAAAGGTAAGAATAATTAAGCATTTTTTTAGCCGTTATGGGGCCGAAAGAGATTTAGATTTTGTTATTCTGTAGAAAAAAGTTATATTTGTAAACAAATATATAAATCATTTTGGACTATGAAACGTATTATCATTGCATTATTGGCAGTTGTTGCTGCGGTAAATGTGTCAGCGCAGGAGTTGCGCTGGGGTGTTGCTGGTGGTTTGAACTTTGCGTGGGAGCGTACCAAGGCCGCAGGTGTTAAGATGTCATCTGACAGTTATATAGGATTCCAGGCAGGAGCAAAGGCTGAGATGGATTTTTCATCTTATCTGATTGACGGCTTCTATCTTGAGGGTAGCTTGCTCTATAACCTTAAGGGCGGCAGCTACTCTGGCAGTCACTCAAATCTGGGCTATTTGCAGTTGCCTATCAACCTCGGTTATCGTCTGACCTTTTCGGGCGATGTGTCGCTCATTGGTTCTTTGGGCCCCTACTTCGCATTGGGCGTATTGGGCAAGGATGTCGAGAAGGTAAGTGGCGCAAAGGTTAAGACCGATGTCTTTGGTACTCGCTTGCAGCGCTTCGATTTCGGTTTGAACTATAAACTCGGTGTTGAGGTGTGGAATCAGTGGCAGTTCTATCTTGGTTTGGAGCACAGCCTGTTGAATCTCGCAAAGAAGAATCTCGATGGCGACGCACTCGGTAAGCATCGTCTGGTGAACTTCTATATCGGCACGGCCTATATGTTTTAATCTTGGCAGAAGATATAGAGAAAAGCCTATAAAGTAAAAATATGCGGGAGCCTGTGGGTTCTCGCATATTTTTTGTATTCAGCATTTGCGTATGTATTAAAACACAAATGCTATGAAAAAGTTTTTACCATTATTTCTTGTTGCACTCGTGGCTACGGCTACCGTCTCGGCGCAGGGCCTGCGCTATGGTATTACGGGTGCGATGAATGTTGCCAACTATGCAATGGAGGTCGAGGGTATATCGTTCAATCCCGATTCGCGTATCGGTTTCCGGGCCGGGTTTCGTATGGAGATGGATGCTCCGTTCATCTACGATGGCTTCTATTTCGATGCCGAGGCTTTGTTGAGCGCCAAAGGTGCAAAATTTGACTCCTCTTCGGGCGAGGATGCTGCGAGTGTTATTTCTCGTCCCTATTACCTTGAGATTCCTATTCATATCGGCTATCGCTATATGTTTGGGCAAGGTAATGTCGGCATCTTCGGCTCGTTTGGCCCCTATTTTGGCGTGGGTCTGTTCGGAACGAATAAGGTGACCGTGGCGGGCGTTGAGTCCAAGCCCGATGCCTTCTCGTCGGACGGCTTGAAACGTTTTGATTTTGGTCTGGGACTGCGTGCCGGTGTTGCGATGTTTGAGCACTATCGTATCTATGTGGGTTATGATTGGGGCTTGATTGATGTCGCAAAGTCGGGTGGCAATAAAATCAATAACCGCAACTTCTACGTCGGAGCATCGTATATGTTCTAAACGTCTTGAATATAGCCACTTTACGGGGTGTCGAACGTTGGCGTTCGGCGCCCTTTGTTATTTGTGTGAAAATTAGTATCTTTGTCTAAAGAAAAACCTATAACGATGCAGACAAAACATAGTGAAGTATTCTGGCAGCGATTGGACGCCTTGTTGGAGCGTAGCGCGATTGTGATTGACCGCCCACGAGGCTCGTCGCATCCGCGATTTCCAGAGATTATCTACGCCATAGATTATGGCTACCTGGATGGCACAACCTCCAACGATGGCGAGGGTGTTGACGTATGGCTCGGTACCGACCCTAAGAAGGCTCTGGATGCTGTGATATGTACGGTGGATCTGGATCGTGGTGATGCCGAACTGAAACTTATGGTGGGCTGCACCGACGAGGAGAAAGCCTACATAGAACGATTCTACAATGAGTGGCCCTGTATGGGTGCGCAAATAATAAAGAGGTCGAAGTAATCGACCTCTTTATTATTATAAAATCTTCTGCATAAGCACTTCGTCCATTGCTCCGTCGGCAGTTAGCAACCATTCCCGGCGACGGCCGCACTCCTCATATCCGGCCTTTCCGAATAGCCGCAGGCTCGCCACATTGTCAGCCGCCACGCTGCACCATAACTGATGCAGATGCAGAACCTTGCGAACATAATCCTCTACCGTAGCGAGTGCATCTAATGCCAATCCTTGTTGGCGGTGGGGCGGAGTGATAATAATACCTACGCCTGCACGTCTGTTCTGCGGGTCAAATTCAAACAGATCTACCGCACCGACCACCTTGCCCGACGTTTTACACTCTACAACAAGACGCATTTGTCGTGTGGCGTATATGTCGAACTGCTGCTCGTCGATGAGCCGAGAAAGCACATGGCGAGAAAACGGGGCCACGGTCCCGCTTGCTCGCCATACGTCAGTATCGTTTTCCCAGCCATACATAGCATCGAGATCCTCAGGCTCCAGGGCCCTCAAACGGCATATAGCACCCTCGATATTCACGGCTCGGTCTGTTACAATCCAATAATCTTGTTGTGGATAAGCATCGCTACACCCCAGGCGTTGGCATTCTCGGCCATCTTCGACTGGCGGAACTTGGTATCCTTATACACAAGGTTGAGCGAATACTTATTTGTTGATGACTTCAACGGAAGCATAATGTAGTCACCGGCAGCTGCCAGGTTACCACCCACGATTACGCTCTCGGGGTTGAATGTGTTGATCAGGAACGCCACAGCCTTGCCCAACTTCTCGCCCACCTCCTCGATAAGCTCGATTGAGAGGTTGTCGTCGTTCTGTGCTGCCGCGATAATGTCGTTGATGTGAATCTGCTCGCCACGGTCGTACTTCTCGCGCAGGATGGTGTTCACACCGCTCTTAATCAACTTGATGATCTTCTCCTCGATGGCGATACCCGAAACCTCGGTCTCCAGGCAACCCTTCTTACCGCAGGCGCAGATGGTCTCGTTGTCGAAGAAAGGAATGTGACCAAACTCACCCGCAAAGCCATTCTTACCATAGTACAACTTGCCGTCGATTACGATACCGATAGCCACACCACGACCCAGGTGCAGGTAGATCACGTTGCTCTCCTCCTTTGAGCGTGAGCAGTTATACTCGGCGTAGCAACGGGCACGGGTGTCATTTTCCAGCAGTACGCGGATGTTCACTCGCTTCTCGATAATGTCACGCAATGACTCCTCGCTCGATGTGAAGTACATATAGCTGCGACCCGTCTCGGGATTTACTCGACCTACGATCGAGACACCCAAGCCGAGAATCTTTGCACGGTCGATGCCACAGTCGTTGATGAAATTCTCGATATTTGAGCAGATCTTCTCCAGACACTGGGGGCGGTTCTGCAACTCGAATGATGAGTCGGTAACCTCCTTGATGATGTTGTTCTGCAGGTCGGTGATTACATAGGTCATATTGTCACGACCAACATTCACGCCGGCGAAATATATAGCCGAATTGGCCAGACCGAATACATTGGGACGGCGACCTCCAGGGGTCTCAACCTTACCCAGATCGTTTACGATCTTCTCCTCGATTAGCTCCTGCACGAGTTTGGTGATTGTCGGCACGCTGATGTGCAGCTCCTTGGTAAGCTCGGAGAGAGTGCACTCACCATTGAGGGCCATATAGGCGATGATATTACGCTTAATGATATTGTTCTTATGAGTAATACCCTTAAGGTTTTCGTTAGGTTGAATATTGAAAAATTCAGTTAGCGAAGACATATTATGTAAGGTGTAAAATATTATTCTTTTGCTATTGGCAAATATAATTACTTTTGTTGTGACGTGCAAGCGAATTTTTAATTATTTTAATGAATTTAATAAAAAATACCGCCATCCGAGAGGATGACGGTAAAATTTTTCCAAAACTTGGATATGTTGTGCCTTTTCAAACGGCTTACATCGAGGCTTTTGACTCTACCGTAGCGTTTGCGTCACACTTTTTGATCAAACCTTGCAATACGTTGCCCGGGCCCAACTCGGTGAAGCACTCTACGCCGTCGGCAATCATATTCTTAACAATCTGTGTCCAGCGCACGGGTGCGGTGAGCTGAGCGATCAGGTTAGCCTTGATCTCGGCGGCATCGGTGTGGGGCTGGGCATCTACATTCTGATAGATAGGGCATACGGGGTTGTGGAACTCAACCTCCTCAATAGCACGTGCCAACTCTGCGCGGGCAGGTTCCATCAGTGGAGAGTGGAACGCGCCACCTACGGGCAGACGCAGAGCACGCTTGGCACCAGCCTCCTTGAGCTGAACGCAAGCTGCATCTACAGCCTCGTCAGCACCCGAAATAACCAACTGTCCGGGGCAGTTATAGTTTGCAGCAACCACTACGCCGTCGATTTGAGCGCATACCTGCTCAACCTTCTCGTCTGCCATTGCAAGGATTGCCGCCATACCACCAGGCTGCTGCTCGCAGCACTGCTGCATAGCCATAGCGCGCTTCGCTACCAGGCGCAGACCATCCTCAAAAGAGAGTGCATCGGCAGCCACCAGGGCCGAGAACTCGCCCAGCGAGTGACCCGCTACGGCATCGGGCTTTACACCGAGAACTTTGGCAAGGATTACCGAGTGAAGGAATACGGCAGGCTGTGTAACCTTTGTCTGCTTGAGTTCGTCAGCCGTTCCGCTAAACATAATGTCGGTGATGTTGAAGCCCAGAATCTCGTTAGCCTTGTCGAAGAGGGCCTTTGCCGAAGCATTGTTTTCGTAAAGATCTTTTCCCATGCCAGAGAACTGTGCGCCCTGACCAGGAAAAACATAAGCGTGTTTCATTTTCAAAAAATCTGTTTGCGAGTCCGCGACTGACTCTTGGTTAAAATCTTGACAAAGGTATGATGTATATCGCAATTTTCCAAATCTGAATTTTCGTGCTGGATTATGATTATGACGCTGAGATGTTATTTGTTGGTCAAAATTTGCATATTTTCGCAAAAGAGCGTACCTTTGATTCAAATACTCATTTACAAAACCTAAAACAATTCAGTATGAAAAAACTATTTTTGCTTGTTGCTGTTGCTTGCTTTGCATTTAGCGCATCAGCACAGGAGGCTTTGGGTAGCCGTGCCCAGGTAGTATCTCCGCAGATTAACGAGAACAACAGCGTAACGTTGCGTTTGGCTGCTCCCGAGGCAAAGAAGGTTACCGTTGCTGGTAACTTCCTCACCCCCGACGGCAACCCCGTAGAGAATACCGAGATGGTACGCAACGCTGACGGCGTATGGGAGTACACTTCACCCGTTTTGCGCTCGGAGTTGTACAACTACAACTTCATCGTTGATGGTGTTCGCATTTGCGACCCCTCAAACGTATTTATCTGCCGTGATGTTGCATCATCGTTCAACATCTTCATCATCGGCGGCGATCGTGGCGATATTTACAGCGTGAACGACGTTCCTCACGGTAGCGTAACCAAGACTTGGTACGACAGCCCCACTTTGCAGACAAAGCGTCGCGTGACTGTTTATACTCCCGCAGGTTATGAGACCAGCAAGGAGGAGTATCCCGTATTGTACCTCTTGCACGGTGCCGGTGGTGACGAGGAGGCTTGGATGACTTTGGGTCGTACCTCTCAGATTCTGGATAACCTTATCGCACAGGGTAAGGCGAAGCCTATGTTGGTAGTTATGACCAACGGTAACGCTTGGCAGACCGCTGCTGTAGGTGAGGCTGCTGGTGGTATGGTTCAGCCCTCTATGCGTGGCAATGCTAACGTTCGCCCTGCTGCATCGTTTGAGCAGTCATTTGGTGATGTTATCAAGTTCGTTGAGAGCAACTACCGCGTAATCAAGAAGAAGGAGGCTCGCGCTATTGCAGGTCTTTCTATGGGTGGTGGTCACTCTTACAACATCTCTCGTACTTATCCCAACACCTTCGACTACGTAGGTCTGTTCTCTGCTGCTGCAGGTAACCTGGATAACGAGGAGGTTCAGAACTCACTCAAGTCACAGCGCGACAATGGCTTCAAGCTCTATTGGATCGCTTGCGGTAACACCGACTTCTTGTATCAGCGCA
The DNA here is from genome assembly GCA_017532885.1 of Alistipes sp. The sequence continues at coordinate 6,018 of JAFXIS010000073.1, forward strand.
ACCTCGATATGATGAAGTATATGGACTCTATCAAGTTCCCCTACACTTATCGTGAGAGTGGCGAGGGTCACATCTGGCGTAACTGGCGAATCTATCTTTCAGAGTTCGCTCCTATGTTGTTCAAATAATTTGATTGACATATAAAGAAAAAG
>JAFXIS010000074.1 GCA_017532885.1 Alistipes sp.
GACGACGAGCCGCCGCAGTTGGATTACTATATGGCCGTCATCGACATCGAGGATTATCTGCATCGTGCCGACTCGGTGGACATCTACGTCGAGCGAGCCAGCAAAATCTTCTCATCAAACCCCATACTCTACATCCGCAAGGCCAACCGCCAATACAGCAAGGGCAATATGCGCGGAGCCATCGAGAGTTTCCATCAGGCTATGGAGCACACCGAGAGCGATACGCTGCGAGGCGAGTTGTGGGGCTACATAGGCGACACCTATCACGCTATGAGCGAGGCTGTACGCACAAAGAGCGATACCACCGAGTATAAGATAAAGATAAAACCCGCCAAGGCGGCGCAGTTGTGCTACGAGGCCTACGAGAAGGCATTGGAGATACACTACGACAACGCTTCGGTGCTAAATAACTACGCTTACTACCTGAGCGAGGAGGAGCGCGAATTGGAGCGCGCGCTGGATATGTCCACCAAGGCCATCACCTTGCAGAAGGGTAATGCCACCTTCATCGACACCTATGCGTGGATACTCTACAAATTGGGCCGCTACGACGAGGCCCGCACCTCGATGCGTCAAGCCATATCGCTCGACAGGAGCAATAGTTCGACTCTGGCGTTGCACTATGGCGATATACTCTATGCGCTGGGCGACAGGTTTATGGCCGAGACCTATTGGCGTCGCGCCTTGCAGTTTGGCGAGGATGTCGTCGAGATACAACTACGCCTCGCACTGCTGAAGAATTCGGAGATAAAACACGGCCATATAAAGGTTGAAAAGGTCAAGGTGAAGGGCAAAAAGGAGTTGCAGAAAACCATCTCCGTAACCCAACTGAACCGAGCGCAGGAGTAATGCAAAATGCAAAATTCAAAATTATTTTTGGATTTGATTTTTGATTGCTGAATTATAAAATGCTGAATTAGCAAGAGTAGTAAATTAAATAAAATTCTCCCTCTAAGGTAGAGGGAGTACCCTTTAGGGGGAGGGAGTGTGCGTTTAATTCAAAAAAATATGAACTGCAAAGGTCTGATAATAATATTGTTATGGGCGGCGATTATATCGTTGCCTGCGACACTATGTGCCCAGCAGAAGGATGATAAGACCGAGCAGACCGCCGAGGAGAAGGCCCGCATCGCCGAGCAACGCAAACTCATCGAGCAGTTGGAAAAAGAGGTCGAGGAGGAGGAGAAAAAACTCAACTCCATAAAGAAAGACAAATCGACAGCACAGCAACGTGTGCGCTCCATCACGCGCCAAATCAACTCGCGCAACCAACTACTCAACAAGACCGAAAAGGAGATTTCGTCAATCGAAAAAAACATACAACTCAACGACTCGCTGCTGACAAAAACCCGCGCGCAGGAACTTTCGGAGCGTGAACGCTATGCCGAAATGGTGCGCGAGGCCTATCGTAACCATCAGCAGAACAACTACATAACCTATCTGTTGGCATCCGAGAACTTCTCCGATGCGGCACGTCGCATAGCCAACATCCGCGCCGTAGCCGAACTGCGTGCCGAGCGTATGCGTCGCATCGACTCGCTCGGTAAGGCCATCGAGCAACAGCAGTCGTCGCTCAACAGCCGCCGTCAGGACCTCGACGTGGTGCAACGCAAGGCTGAGGAGCAGCGCAAGAAGTTGCAGAGCGATGTGAAGTCGGCACAGACGGCAATGAACCAACTCACGTCGAAGGAGAAGGCCGCCCTGCGCGATAAGATGGAGAGCGAGGAGCGTCTGGATGCCGCCATCGATGCACTGCGCAAACTCACAAAGGGTAACACTGCGGGCGCATCGTTCTCGCGCACTACCTCTAACCTTAACCTGCCCGTTGCCGATGGTCGGGTTAAGCAGTATAAGGGCAATATGGCCGAGATTGTAGGCCGTCGCGGTGCCGAGGTACGCTCGATTTACGAGGGTAAGGTTGTCGAGATAAGGCGCAACAGAATATCGGGCAAATACGACGTTTTTGTGGCACACGGAGAGTATATAACATCGTACGCCAACCTTGAGGAGGTAAGCGTTCAGAAGGAGCAAAAAGTGGCAAAGAATGGCCGTTTGGGCGAGATAGGCTCGGCGGTCAATCTCCAGACTATGCAACCCGAATATAAGATGGTCTTCGGCATCTACTCGCCCAACCCCAAGGAGACGATGCGCGCCGCCGACTGCTTTAAGAAAAAGTAGTAAACTAAATAAAAATTCTCCCTCTAAATTAGAGGGAGTACCCGTAGGGGGAGGGAGTGTGTTAATGGGAGAATAAATACATTCTAATATGCAGACTCCTCCGTCACTCGCCTGGGGCGAGTGCCACCTCCTCTACCTTAGAGGAGGAAATAGATAAAAGAGGAAAGAGCAAAGATAAAAGAAATATTACCGCGCGAAGCCTAATCGCGGCA
>JAFXIS010000075.1 GCA_017532885.1 Alistipes sp.
ATATGATACACGCACACGATATACATAAAAGTTTCGGCGAGTTGGAGGTGCTCAAAGGCGTTTCGATTGATGTCGCAGCCGGCGAGGTAGTTTCAATTGTCGGGCAAAGTGGCGCCGGAAAGACCACGCTATTGCAGATTTTAGGCACGCTCTCCCCTATGGATAGCGGCTCACTACGCATCGACGGTGAGGATATATCCACTCTGAACGATGACCGTTTGTCGGATTTCCGCAACCGCCGCATTGGGTTTGTTTTTCAGTTTCATCACCTACTGCCCGAATTTACGGCTTTGGAGAATGTGATGATGCCGGCTCTTATCGCCCGCCGCAACCATCGCGAAGCGGAGCAGGAGGCGCTAAAGCTACTCGAGATGATGAACTTACGCGAGCGTACACAGCATAAGCCGAGCCAGCTTTCCGGCGGAGAGCAGCAGCGCGTTGCCATTGCGCGTGCGCTGATAAATCGCCCGGCACTGCTTTTGGCCGACGAACCTTCGGGCAACCTCGATTCACAAAATCGCGACGAGATACATGCACTCTTTTTCCGTCTGCGCGAGGAGCTGGGGCAGACAACCATAATTGTCACACACGACGAAGGATTGGCGTCGATGGCCGATAGAAAGATTACGATGCGTGACGGAATGATTTTATAGCCACAACAGAGTTACAGCCGCAAACATAATGGAGAGAGAAGAGTTAAAGGAGCTGCTGGAGCACCTTCACGACAAATATAACCGTCCCGAATTTATTGAGCCCGACCCTATCAGTGTGCCGCACTCATTTGCGGACAAGGCAGATAGGGAGATTGCCGGATTCTTCGCCTCAACAATCGCTTGGGGCAATCGTAAAGCCATTGTCAAGAGTGCGCACCGCATGATGATGTACATGGACAACGCTCCTGCCGACTTTGTGCGCAACGCTTCAGCGAGCGAATTGGCACGACTGCAAAGCTATGTACACCGCACATTCAATGGTCAGGATTTTACAGATTTCGTACTCGCCACACGAGGCATAATGGAGCGTCACGGAGGTATTGGCGACTATTTCGAGAGCGAGTATGAACGCACGGGCAATTTAGCTGCGGTACTGTCATCATTCCGCCGCGAATTTTTCTCATGCGAGCATAATACACACTGCGAGAAGCACCTTTCAAGCATCGACAAGGGTGCCGCCTGCAAACGACTGAATATGTATTTGCGATGGTTTGTGCGCCACGACGACCGAGGCGTTGATTTCGGGCTTTGGCGCAAGATACCGATGTCGGCACTCTACCTGCCTTTGGATGTTCATACGGGCAATATGGGGCGCGCATTGGGGCTGCTCAACCGCCGACAGAGCGATTGGAAAGCGACAGTGGAGATAACCAATAATTTGCGAGAATTTGACGCTGCAGACCCCGTACGATACGACTACTCGTTATTCGGAGCGGGCATTGACGGCTTCCTTAAAGAGTAGATATTATGCGAGGTAAGGGTTTTACTTTCAAGCAGTTTCACATCGACCACAGCCGCTGTGCAATGAAGGTCGGAACGGATGGCACACTGCTCGGTGCGTGGGCAGCGCTACCCGAAGGCGAAGGCTCGATACTCGACATCGGCACAGGCACGGGCCTCATAGCCATCATGGCGGCACAGCGCTCGGCAAAAAGCAAAATCACCGCCATAGATATCGACACCGACTGCGTAATTCAGGCGCGCGAAAATGCCGAAGCATCGCCCTGGAACGACAGAATCCGCATCGAAGAGTCCGCCTTGCAAGAGTTTTTTCCCACCACGCATTTCGATGTGATAATCTCAAATCCTCCATATTTTATCGACTCGCTATTATCGCCCGATGCGGCACGCACCACGGCACGCCACACCTCATCGCTATCGTTCGAGGATTTAGTGGCAGGAGTTTTGCGATTACTCTCTCCGAGTGGTCGTTTTTCGCTTATACTTCCACCCTCAGAGTTTGCGCGTTTTTGTTCCGCCGCTCGAGGGCAGCTATTCCTAACGCGCCAATGTGAGGTGTGGAGCACTCCCGAAAGTGGAGTAAAACGCATTATGGCGGAGTTTTCGGCAACACCACCCGCCGAAGTCCCCTCGACAGATAAAATCATCATCGAGGACAAAGGCCCGCAGGGTTACAGCGAAGAGTACAAAGCTCTGACGCGCGATTTCTACCTGAAATTTTAGCAATTTTTAATAATCTTCGTATTTTGAACCATCTCAACATGAAACAACACATCCTAATTATGGCTTTACTATCACTCTTTACATTGGGTTGCGTGGCAGGTTGCCAATCACAACCAGAGTTCAAATCGGTCGGCGTCGATGAGTTTTCCGCGCTCATCGAGAATGAAAATATCGTTGTCGTTGATGTCAGGCGTGCCGACGAATGGGCAGAAGGTCATATTCCACAAGCGCAATACAACATCGACGCTCTGCAAGAGAATTTTTCCGCAAAAGCCTCGGAGATGTTGCCCCAAGATAAGACTATCGCCATCTATTGCCGCAGCGGTCGTCGCAGCAAAGCAGCTGCCACACAGCTCGCCAAGCAGGGTTTCGATGTCATAGAACTTGACGGCGGCATACTCTCTTGGCAAGAGAAGGAGTTGCCGGTGGTAAAGTAATTTGACCATTATTTTGTTATATCGCTCAAAAAAGCTACTTTTGTAGAAGTGATAATCCATTAAAACTTCAACAATATATGAAAAAGGTATTTTTTATCGCAGCTCTTATATTAGGTTTTGCAACCACAACAATAGCACAAAATAACGCTTACCAATCGGTAGTCGGAGTTGTGACTGATGCGTCGGGTGCCACATCATTTATATCGCCCACAACCGCCATTGTCGTTGATGTCACCATCCAAAAGGAGCAGACCATCGTCGGCCCTTATGCTCGCTATGCACAAAAATATCTCGACACAAGAGGCTCTTTGGTTGAGAAGACTTCATACACCCTGTTAGAGGCGAATCTCGCACTTACCTCAGCCGAGGATATGCTTTACAATATCACATCTGAGGCGGCAAGCGAGGAGGTGTACTCTCACAATGGCAGCACTACGGAGTTCGCAAAGATACTCCCCGACCGCACATCGAGTGCAGTGCAGAGCCTTAGTGCTTCGGCCATGGAGGCGGCACAAGCAATTTTCGATATCCGCAAGCACCGCATGGAACTTATTACGGGCGAGGCCGGCGAGAATGTCTTTGGTGCAGGTCTAAAAGATGCCCTCGCAGCACTTGACAAGCAGGAGCAGGCTCTCTTGGAGCTCTTTTTTGGTAAGACTATTGTTTCTACCTACACCAAGCGATTCTATATCGCTGTGGATGCTGAGCATAAGACATATACGCTCGCTCGTTTCTCTAAAAACAGCGGACTTCAAGAGGCATCGGCAAATGCGGGTGATGCCATAACCCTTAACATCACCCCTTCGGGTAAGGTTATGACTCAAGGTATTACCCCCGCTGACGCTAAAGCAAAATCTGTTATGCAGATTCGCTGCGCCGACTTGAGCGATTGCGCAGTGAAGTTGGGCGACGAGGTTATCAACAACCGCACACTCCCCGTTTTTGAGTTCGGCAAGACTACCACAATTGTAAAATAGCAGATAATCATGGCTGCGGACCTTACATCGCGAATGATATATCTGCTGGGCGAGTTGCGACGCGAGATGAATGGCGCCGTAGCAGATGCGATGCGCTATTATGGCTCGCGTTACGGACTAAACTACGGAGTTAGTCTACCCACAATTCGCTCTATCGCTGCCACCGAACCTCAGAACAACGATTTAGCGCTATACCTATATAAACAAGATGTGCGCGAACTACGCCTTACGGCTCTGCATATTGCCGAGCCAAGCAAGTTCTACGACTCGCAGGAGGCATGGCGCGATGGTCTAACCACCTCGGAGATTGCCGAAGAGATGGCATTTGCCCTGCTGAGCAAAGCGGAGCCATTTGCGCAGATATATGACAGTTGGAGATGCTCGGAGCAGGAGTTTGTTGTCTATGCAGCCCTTATGGCAGCAGCGCGTAAAGGCGGTGACGCATGCACTCACGCACTCGCCTCGTTGGCTGATGTCGTACAGCACTACCCTTCGTCACGCCTTGCAGGGCAAGGTGTGGTGGCTGTAATGTCGGCAGCCCTTGCACAAAATCTTGCGCAAGAGGTGCGTAACACGCTGCAATCACTCCCCGACAGCCCCACCCAAGAGTATATCTTAGACGAAATGTCATGGCGCATGGAGTAAAATACATCCTTACACATATTGCTCGTTTAGAAAAAGTTTTTACCTTTGTAGCATTGATATACAACAAAATAATGAATTACATTTAACATTAGGATACGAAATACCCTCCCCGAATTTCGGGGAGGGTATTTCATTGAGTACCAATAATTTAAGATTGCAACAATCTTTAATATTACATATCATGAAAAAGCTATTCTATTTGTTAGCCATGCCATTGCTATTGCTGGGTGCATGCAGCGAGTATGCCGATGCAATCGAAGGCTACGATTTCGAATAATAGTTTTGGTATATATTTTCGAGGCTGTCACAACACTCTGGTTGGACAGCCTCGTTTGTAATTAATCTATAAACAACTAATACACCTCTACCCGTTCGTAGCGGCGGATGATTTCGGTAAGGCTCTCGACTGTCAGCACACCACTCTCGCGCCAGAGTTTACGACCTCGGCGAAATAGCATAAGCGTAGGTACTGCCATAATGCGGAAATGCTCGACAAGGGCGCTATTTACAGGGTGGTCGATATCTATGCGCAGAACATCCACCTCGCCACCAAGCTGCTCCTCAAGCCTATCTAAAGTGTGATGCGTAGCCCTGCAAGGTCCGCACCACGAAGCATAGAAATCCACAAGTGTCAATTTATTATGTGCCGTAATGGCATTAAACTCCTGTACCGTCATACTCAAAGCCCATTAAAGAAAAACTCCCCTCGAATAATATCGAAGGGAGTATCTCAAATTTTATACCATTTTGCGGCTCACGCGTTTTATATCTGCTCGCAAAATAGAGCCGGAGGAAGTTCACCGATATTGTTAATATATACCACCTCGATACCTTTGGGTGTTTTAAGCGTTTTACGCAGAAAACCCGACACAATAATACGCCTAAAGCCGAGTCGTGCAGCCTCGCTGATGCGCTGCTCGGTACGCGGAGCAGGACGCACCTCGCCCGAAAGTCCTATCTCACCTGCACAGCAGACGCCCTCGGCAACCGCCCTATCGTAATACGACGACACAACCGCCGCCACCACAGCCAAATCCAAACCCGGGTCTGCAACCTTAAAACCTCCGGCGAAGTTCAAGAACACATCCTTCTGGAACATCTTCATGCCAACTCTCTTCTCCAACACCGCCAATAACATGCCCATACGGCGTGTATCGAAGCCCGTAGCATTGCGTTGCGGCGTACCATAGGCAGCATTGCTGACCAACGCCTGCACCTCGATAAGATAGGGGCGCACGCCATCGACCGAAGCTCCCACAGCGATACCGCTCAATGGTTCATCGTAGTGCGAGAGCAGAATCTCCGAAGGATTTTCCACCGCACGCAAGCCCTTGTCGTACATCTCAAAGACACCTATCTCGAAAGTTGCTCCAAAGCGATTTTTTATACCTCGCAAAATGCGATTTACATTATTCCCATCGCCCTCGAACTGCAACACAACATCGACAATATGCTCCAGAATCTTGGGGCCCGCAATAGCTCCATCCTTAGTAATATGTCCGATAATAAATATCGAAGTGCCCGTTGTCTTGGCATACTTCAAAAGCGATGTGGCGCACTCTCTGATTTGCGACACACTACCTGCCGAGGACTCGATTGTTTCGGTATAAATCGTCTGAATAGAGTCAATTACCACAATATCGGGCTGATATTGCTTAATCTGCATCAAAATATTCTCAAGCAGCGTTTCAGAGTATATGTAACACTCCTCGTTGCCAATGCCCAGACGCTCGGCACGCATCTTAATCTGCTCGGCAGACTCCTCGCCCGATACATACAGCGTCTTTAAGCCATGTGCAGTCAAAGCGAGTTGCAGGCTCAAAGTCGATTTTCCGATACCCGGCTCACCACCCAGCAACACCAAAGAGCCCGGCACAAGTCCTCCACCCAAAACTCGATTTACCTCGCTATTGTGCAAATCCAAGCGACGGAGATTCGAGCGCTCAATTTCGCTAACCCTCTGGGGTGGCGTATGTGGCATATCACCCACAGCAACCGACACCGCCGACGAGGTGGATGCCTTAGCTATCACCTCCTCGGTGAAGGTATCCCACTGCCCACACGAAGGGCATTTACCCAACCACTTGGGCGCCTCAAATCCGCACTCGCGGCAGAAATATGCCTTTTTAACCTTTGCCATAAAACTCTTAATTTAGCTGCCTACCCTACAAATAGGCGATATATATCGTTTCCGTTAGCATAGATAACGAGTGCCATTAGGATAAGGAATCCGATATATTGCATTATCTCCAAGAACTTATCGCTCGGCTTGCGACCCGTAATAAGCTCCCACAGAGTAAACAGCGCGTGACCGCCATCCAAACCCGGAATAGGCAGAATATTCAACACCGCAAGCATAATCGACAACATTGCAGTCATCGACCAGAAGCGCAACCAATCCCACTCCGAAGGGAAAATCTTGCCGATAGCAATAAAACCGCCCAACTCCTCATACATCTTGGTTTTGGGCTGGAAGATAAGCTTCAACTGCTGCCAATACTCGGCAATACTCTCGCCGGCGAGTTTCACACCCGCAGGAATAGCCTCTAAGAATGTAAACTCGCGAGTACGGGGCTGGAAAATATCGGTTTTGAGCATAACGCCAATCTTACCCTCCTCGTTTACAGCTACCTTAAAATCACATATCTCGCCACCGCGCAAAACAGACATTTTTACGCTATCGCCTTTATATTCATCCTTCAGCAATGATGTCGCCTCAACAACGCCCGCAAAACGACGGTCATTGAACGCAATAACCTCGTCACCGGCCTGCACACCAGCTGCCGCAACAGCCTCATTAGCAACAGAATCGATAATAAACGGCACACAAAGCGAATATAAATCGACATATGCCTTCTCTCTACGCATCGAGAGCAACTCCTCAAATGGAATGGTAAAAGTGACCTCTTCACCTCCGCGCTCCACAACAATATCGCGAGCACCTTCGGTGAGGAGCAACTTCGCGCGAATCTCATTCACATCGTCTATTGCCTCGCCATCTATCGAGATGATTTTATCACCATCGCGGAAGCCCATCGCCTTACCCGCATCGTTGAAGACATATCCCCAACGAACATCCTCGTTTGCCATATACGACTCGCCATGCGTATAACGGATGCCCGTATAAATCATCATCGCCAGCAAAACATTCATCACAACACCCGCAATCATCACCAAAAGGCGTTGCCATGCCGGCTTGGCGCGGAACTCCCACGGCTGCTCGGGTTGCTTCATCTGCTCGGTATCCATCGACTCATCAATCATACCGGCAATCTTCACATAACCGCCCAACGGCAGCCAACCCAAGCCATATTCGGTGTCGCCTCGCTTAAACTTAAAGAGCGAAAACCACGGGTCGAAGAATATGTAAAACTTCTCGACACGAATCTTAAAAATTCGCGCCATGATAAAGTGTCCAAACTCATGTATCGCCACCAAGAGCGACAAGCTCATAAAAAACTGAATTACTCTAATTAAAATATCCATTTTATTACCCTAAAAAATTACAATTTCAAATACTCCGCAGCCAATGCTCGTGCCTCGACATTCGACGCAGCATAATCCTCCAGCGATGGAGTTGCAACAAAATCGGCCCTCTGTAAAGCATACTCTATCGAGCCTACAATATCGTTAAATCCACATTTTTCGCTCAAGAATGCCGCCACAGCAACCTCATTCGCACCATTCATCACGCACGCAGCCGTACCTCCTCGGCGTAGGCAGTCGTAAGCGATATCCAGCGCCGGATATTTCTTTCTATCGGGCTCGGCAAACGAGAGTGTAGGATGCGCCAGAAAATCGAAGCGCTCAGCCTCGCGACGAGCACGACAAGGGAACATCAATGCGTAGCTGATTGGCATATGCATATCGGGAGTACCCAACTGCGCCTTAATAGCTCCATCCTCGAACTCAACCATCGAATGAACGATAGATTGAGGATGAATAAGCACCGAAATCTTATCGGCAGGCATACCAAACAACCAATGCGCCTCGATAACCTCGAAACCCTTATTTACGAGAGTAGCCGAGTCGATTGTAATCTTTGCGCCCATCTGCCACTGGGGGTGCTTTAACGCTCGCGCGGGTGTCACCGTAGCCAACTCCTCCGCAGGCACATCGCGCAACGCTCCACCGCTGCAAGTTATAATCAAGCGGCGCACCGGAGAATGTTCACCCACAAGGCACTGAAATATAGCCGAATGCTCGGAATCAATAGGTAAGATAGGTACATTATTCTCTGCCGCCAGACGCATAACCAAATCGCCGCCTACGACCAAAGTCTCCTTATTGGCAAGGGCAATTTTCTTTCCTGCCCGAATAGCGGCAACCGTAGGTCGCAGACCTGCATAGCCGACAAGTGCATTCACTACAACATCGACCTCTGAACTTGCGACAATTTGTTCCATGGCATCTTCGCCCGTATAGACCTTCACGGGATAATCCGCCAATGCCTGACGCAGCGCCTCATACTTCGACTCATCGGCAATTACCACGCAATCGGCATCGAAGCGTATGGCCTGCTGAGCCAACAACTCCCAATTAGAGCCTGCCGCCAAAGAATTAACCTCAAACAAATCGGGATTTTCAGCCACTATATCGAGTGTCTGCACACCTATCGAGCCCGTAGAGCCAAGTATCGACAATCGTTGTTTCATCCTCACAAAGCACTAAAATACAATATAAATTTCGGGGTCCACAGCTTTACCCTCATGCCAAATTTCCAACTCGAAGATAGGGTTATCCATATCACCGACCTGCGGCATGGAGTTATAGCCAATAACCTGACGAGCCTTGAGTGTTTGCCCCTTATCGACCAAGACTTGGGTAAGATTACGATACACCGAAATATAGCCATCGAAATGTTGCACCGTAACGGTTGTGCCCATATCATTATTCGATGCGACATCGACAACCACGCCCTCGTCAATGCTTGTAACCGGCGCATTTGGTGCAGCCTGAATACCGACGCCCAAATAGCTATCCTCGCGCGAGAAGTGGCGGGTTATGATACCCTCGACGGGCGCCGCAAAGACCTTGCTGCGACCCTCAGCACCTTGTGATGCCAAAGTTTTTGCCAACGAATATTCACCCTCGCCCTCCATTTGAGAGCGCAACAGTGAGTCTAAAGTCGAAGGTTTCACCAAAGTCTTATCCAATTTTATGGTGTCGTTTTCGAGCATTTGAGAACGCACGACAGGGGTGCGGCCATCCATTATCATCGCGACATTCTCGCTATAAACCAACATATCGTTCATGCGGCGCTCCAACGAATCAATCCTCATAACCTCCTCGACCAGAGCATCATGCGAGCGCTCGGCTGCGGTACGATAGCCCGGAAAAATATCCAATATCGGAGTATATGCCACCAAAATCAGTACAAGCAAGAATAGGAATATGCCAAATGCGACCATACTGCCCAGCAGACCTGCCGGTGAGATATGCACGCTCCAATTATCGCGTCCCTCGGCAGGGTCACTCATCGAAAAACGCTTCTTGCGAAACCAGCCCTTTATATTTTCAAACAATCGTTTCATATTTCAATCTCTACATTATGCAAATATACTAATTTTTTGGATATTCCACCCGACATAATCCATCCTTTTTATCTTTACCATTCAAAAGGACCAATATTACTAAAAAACGCACTTCAAAACGCCTTATTATTTCTAAAATGATTTTTAGAGTTAATTATTTGACAATAAACATATTTTTATTAACTTTGTGTGATTAAAACTAACACAATCTAAACTAATTCATAAAATTATGGTAAAACCTACATTACTTGTATTGGCTGCCGGCATGGGTTCTCGTTATGGAGCGCTCAAGCAGATGGATGGCGTAGGCCCCAACAATGAGGCTATTATTGACTACTCTATTTATGATGCTATTCGCGCCGGCTTCGGCAAGGTGGTATTTGTTATTCGTCACTCTTTCGCAGATGCCTTCACTCAGGTATTCAACAAGGAGCGTTTCGGTGGTAAGATTGAGGTCGAGGTTGTATATCAGGAGCTCGACTATCTTCCCGAGGGATTCACCGTTCCTGAGGGTCGCGAGAAGCCATGGGGAACAAACCACGCTCTTATCATGGCAAAGGATGCCATCAAGGAGCCTTTCGCTGTTATCAACGCTGACGATTTCTATGGCGCAGATGCTTACAAGGTTATCGGTGACTATTTGAGCCAGCTTGGCGAGGAGAGCAACCACTATTGCATGGTAGGCTACGAGGTAAACAAGACTTTGTCGGAGAATGGTACCGTATCACGCGGTGTTTGCGAGGTAGACGAGAACCGTTTCCTCACATCTATCGTTGAGCGCACAAAGATTGAGCGCAATGCAGAGGGTACAATCGTATTCCACGACTTGGGCGACGATGTAGCTTTGGAGGAGAATACTCCCGTATCAATGAACCTCTTCGGTTTCACACCCGACTATTTCGCTCATTCAGAGGAGTACTTCAAGGGCTTCCTCGCAGATCCTGCAAATCAGGCAAACCTCAAGGCTGAGTTCTTCATTCCTTTGATGGTTAATGAGTTGGTAGGTAAGGGCGCAGCTAAGTTGAAGGTATTGAGCACCACAGCAAACTGGTTTGGTGTGACATATCAGGCCGACAAACCTCAGCTTGTAGCTAAGATTGAGGAGCTTATCGAGGCTGGCGTATATCCTCGCAACCTTTGGGGCAAGTAATCACACCTCTAAACATATAAGAGAAATGGGCGATGCTAATGCTACGCCCATTTTTTGTATTGTTCGAATAGTTTTATCACCTCACAAGCCTCCTTCACATCGTGTACTCGTAAGATTGTTGCACCTTGCCGCAGAGCCTCCCAATTGAGCGCTGTTGTACCATTTAACGCCTCCTCGGGCGATAAATCCAACACTTTATATATCATAGACTTTCGAGATAGACCTGCCAAAACGGGATAGCCCATGTCGCATAGTCGGTGCATACCTGCCAGAAGTTCATAATTCTGCTCCACACTCTTGGCAAAACCGAATCCGGGGTCTAAAATCACCTGCTCGACACCCTGCTCCTGCAATGCCCTAATCTTCTGTTCGAAATATCGGCACACATCCTCGACAACACCCTCCGGATAGTCGGTCATTTGCTGCATCGTCGCAGGCGTACCACGCATGTGCATCGCCACATATGGGACACCATATTTTGCAACGACATCCACCATCTGCACATCAGCCTCACCTGCCGAGATGTCATTTATAATCACAGCACCAAAGCTATCCAATGCCCTACGCGCAACCTCGGCTCGAAAAGTATCAACCGACACAGCGATACTCTCCGACACAGTGCGAACAACGCGTAAACCTCGTTCCACGCGCCTCCACTCCTCCTCCAACGGTACATCCGCAGCCGAAGGGCGCGACGAATATCCTCCAATATCGACGATTGAAGCCCCCTCATTAATGGCGCGCGACACACGCTCTGCAATCTGCGCCTCACTATCGTTGTGACTACCCCGATAAAACGAATCATCGGTGATATTAACGATAGCCATTACTTGGGGTTGTGACAAATCCAATTCTCTATCTCCGAGCCTCATACAATAACATTTTATGCAGCTGCTCAACATCACTCTCAAGGTAATCCATGCGTAGATTCACAAGGCATTTCTCCGCCTTGGCATGCAACTCCTCGTCACCCATTTGATGCTCCATGCGTCGTTCTATCGCCTCACGCTCCGCCCCGTCGCGTTGCATGGCTCGGCGTATGCGCTCCTCCTTTGGAGCCAACACTGCCAAAGTAGTATCTACCTCGGTTTCAAATCCAGCTTCGAATAATATTGCACTCTCCAAGACAACATATTCACCACGCTGCAACTCCGCCCATGCGCGAAAATCTGCCCTAACAGCAGGATGAACAATGGCATTCAATCGCGCCAAAGCCTCCTCCGAACCAAACACCTGCGATGCAAGGTATGCGCGATTCAACCCTTCGGCATTGTAACACGCCTCACCAAAGGCTTCACACAACGCCCTACGCAGCGCCTCATTTTCATTCATCAGGGTCTTAGCTCGAGCGTCGGAGTCATACACAGCAACGCCATAAGCCGCCAAGAGCGCGCAAACACTACTCTTACCGCTTCCGATACCACCCGTGATACCAACTTTATACATGGGGAATTATTTTTGAGATTTCGACTTCGATGCGACATCCTCCGAAACGGGGAGCGTCGGGATATCGCCGACCGACACTACTTTAATATCGCTAAAGCGCACCGAGATAGCACTCTGCATAGATTGGTGGTCAAAGACATAAACCTTACCTAACGGTTCTCCACTCTCCTCGTCATAGACCTTTTCAATCTTATACTTTAAGTCCGACATTGGAATCTTCAACTCCTTATGCATATATACACGATATCCGAAAAGATTGGTTCCCACGCCCTCCACGACGCAAGGCACGCGAAGCGTCTGTCCGTCGATATTGACAAATACCGAATAATCCGTCGTATAGACATTACCTAACTTGAGGATATACCACAAAATAAACGATGCACAGAATAGTGCAATGAATGCAGGCGACACATATCGCTGCATCCAACGCTTGAAAACCCTTATTCTTTCTGCTATCTTGCCCATAACGCCCACAAAGGTATAAAAAAAGATTGCGACATCCAAAACATGCCGCAATCCTTTTACCTTAATATTATATAAGACTACTTATTCTCCTTCTTACGCAAGATATCGTATGCGATAGGAGTTGCGATAAATACTGAAGAGTAAGTACCAACAACAACACCCAAGAGCAATGCGAAGATGAAACCACGCAAGTTCTCACCACCCAAGATAAACATCGCAAGCAATGTCACGATTGTAGTACCTGAGGTATTCATCGTACGCGACAATGTCGAGCAGATAGCCTTGTTGATATTATCAGCCATAGCACGCTTAGGATAGAGCGTGATGAACTCACGAATACGGTCGAAGATAACCACTGTATCGTTGATAGAGTAACCGATAATGGTCAAAATAGCAGCGATAAATGCCTGATTAACCTCCAAAGCGAAAGGCATTACATGGTAGAGCATAGAGAACACGCCGATAACCACGAATACATTGTGAGCCAAAGCAGCTGTCGCACCCAAAGCCCACTGCCAACGCTTGAATCGTATGGTGATATACAAACCTATTGCGATAAGCGAGAACAATACAGCATAGAATGCACTGTAAAGCATATCCTTAGCAATAGTCGGACCAATCTTCTCTGAAGATATAATACCATTGGCATCATCCTGAGTGCTGGTGAAACCATCCAAAGAAATCTCGTAAGAATAGAAGCCCTTCAACGCCTCATACAGCATAGCATCTACCTGTGCCGTGGTCTCCTCCGATGTATCGTCATACTTATACTGAGTGATGATACGCACCTGATTCTCGCCACCGAACTGCTTAACCTCCAAAGAAGACATTGTAGCATCGTCGCTAACCAAAGCCTGCTCCACAGCTGTACGAACATTCTCCACCGATACATTCTGGTCGAAGCGTACTACATATGTACGACCACCGGTAAACTCAACACCTGTGTTCAAGCCAAGAACTGCCAACGAGATAATTGACAACAAGATAATTGAACCTGAAAGCATGTAAGAAACCTTACGCTTTGCAATGAAGTCGAACTTAACATTTGCCAACCAATTCTCTGACCAAGAGCGAGAGAATGAGATTGTACCCCACTTCTCAACAACCCACTCAATCAACATGCGAGTGATGAAGATTGCGCAGAAGAGTGATGTGATGATACCGATAACCAAGGTAGTAGCAAAGCCCTGAACAGGACCGTTACCGAATACGAACAATACGATACCTGTGATGATTGTAGTGAGCTGACCGTCGATAATTGCAGAGTAAGCATTCGAGAAACCATCTTTGATTGCCAATGCGATACCCTTACCGGCACGCAACTCCTCCTTGATACGCTCGTAGATAATCACATTCGCATCCACTGCCATACCCATTGTCAAGACGATACCGGCGATACCGGGCAATGTCAATACAGCACCGAATGATACCAAGACACCCATCAACAAGAAGATGTTGAGCAAGAGTGCCAAGTCAGCCATCCAACCTGCGGTCTTGTAGAACAAGCCCATATAGATAAGTACAAGGCAGAAAGCCAATACGAATGATAACAGACCGGCATTGATAGACTCTGCACCGAGAGACGGACCAACCACCTGATCCTGAATGATGCGAGCAGGCGCGGGAACCTTACCAGACTTCAAGACATTTGCCAAGTCCTGAGCCTCCTGAATAGTAAAGTTACCTGTAATTACAGAGCTACCACCCTCAATCTTATTCTGAACGGTAGGAGCTGAATATACCAAGCCATCCAACACGATAGCTACGGGCTTACCGATATTCTGACCTGTAAGCTGAGCCCACTGTGATGCTCCATTAGAGTTCATCATAAGATTAACCTCTGCTGCAGAGCCATTCTGTGAATAGTTCTCCTGTGCAGTAGATACTGCAGAACCATCCATTGCGGGCTTGCCGTCGATTGAGCGAAGCGCATACAAAGCGAATCGACCATCAGCATAAGCCTCACCCTTAACGCCCCAATTAAGGCTCAAATCTGTTGGCAACAAGTTCTTAATCTCAGGACGAGACAAGTACTCGTTAATGATAGGCATATCAGCTGCAGTAGCTGTACCTACGATGCAACCACCTGCATATGAGGGATCCAACAACGCAAACAAAGGATTTGACTCGCGAGAGAAACGAGAAGCAACCTCGTCCTCCTCACCCTCAGCAGCAGCAACCTCTGCTACAAGGTCGTTAGCCTCAGCCTTAGCCTCCTCCGCTACCTCCTCGGCAGGAGCAGCCTCCTCGGCAGTCTGCTTCAAGAGAGCATCAGCTTCAGCCAAAACGGGAAGAATCTCCTGTGCAGTATAAACCTCCCAGAACTCCAACGAAGCAGAACCCTGCAAGAGCTTACGAACACGCTCAGGCTCCTTAACACCCGGCAACTCAACCATGATACGGTTAGAGTTAGGCAAACGCTGGATATTGGGCTGTGTAACACCGAAGTGGTCGATACGGCTACGCAAGATATTGAAAGATGCAGCGATAGCGGCATCAGTCTCAGCCTTCAACACCTTAATAACCTCATCGTCTGTTGAGTTAGGAGTGATATCCTGACGATCGGGGCTAACGAAAATTGCAGCCAAAGGAGCACCATCCGTAACCTCGGCATAAGCCTTTGCAAACTCACCGATGTAGTCGTTTGTACCCTCAGCCAAAGCGGTATTGGCACGAGTAATAGCCTCAACGAAAGCGGGATCGTTCTGGCTGTCACCTGCAAGTGACTTCACCAAATCCTGAACCTCGATTTCGAGCATTACATTCATACCACCCTTGAGGTCAAGACCGAGGTTTACCTCCTTCTCCTTACACTCCTTGTAAGTGAACTTCTTACCCAAGAAATTGAAAACGGGCTTATTCTGGATTGAATCCAAATAGTAAGCCTCACGCGATGCCTGCTCTGCCTCGTCGAATGCAGCAGCATACTCCACTGCATCCTTCTCTACGCTACGCGTAATAAACGAGAATGAGAGCTGATAAACGCACGCAATTACCAAAAGAACTGCGATTAATTTAACTAAGCCTTTACTTTGCATTTTTGTTAATTTTTTTGTTTGTATTTAATTTAATCGTTATTTGTTCCAAGTTAATCCGCTACGGTCACACCTATCGGCATAACCATCTCCGAGGACAATCCGATTTTTAGCGTACAAAGATAATAAAAAATGTCTGAAAATCGAATCATTGCGCCCGTTTTTCAACCTTTTATGAAAATATTTTGCAGTTTTCGGCTTTTACACCCCCTAAAATAGTAGAAATCACACCTTCACGCACAAGAAACAAGAGCAAAGAGCAACCGACGCTGCGGAGCGAGAGCAGAGAGTAAGATTTTCGAGATTCTCACGCTTCGCTCAGAATGACAACGAAAATCTTACTCTTTGCCGAGGTGCGAAGGAGGAAAAGACCGCGTAGCGGGATGAAAGATGAAAAGCAATAAGTAGAGGATTTAAGGAATTTGGGAATTGCACTTTAGACTTTCATTGCGTCTGCGCTAATTTCATTAAAATCACTAAGAACTACAACAAAAAATAGTGTGTTCCACAAATTTGGAACACACTATTTTTCGGAAACAAGGCAGATGCCGAAAGAGCCTTGTTAGCACCTCCTTGTCAGACGCCCCATATTAGACGCCCCCTATCTTCGATTACTTAACCTCCTCAAACTCTACATCCTCGGGCTGCTGCTGTGCACCGCCCTGCTGCTGATTAGCACCGGCATTCTGCTGTGCGCCGCCCTGTGCCTGCTGCTCGGCCTGCTGGGCTGCGTATAGATCCTGCGATGCAGCCTGCCAAGCATTGTTAAGCTCTGCAATAGCAGTATCGATAGCCGCAACATCCTGATTCTTATGAGCCTCCTTGAGTTTTGCCAAAGCAACCTCGATTGCAGACTTCTTGTCAGCAGAAATCTTATCGCCATACTCCTTCAACTGCTTCTCGGTAGCGAAGATATTAGAATCGGCAGCGTTAATCTTGTCGATACGCTCCTTCTCCTGCTTATCCTTCTCCTCGTTAGCCTTAGCCTCATCGCGCATGCGCTGAATCTCCTGCTCTGTTAAGCCTGAAGATGCCTCAATGCGAATCTTCTGCTCCTTACCTGTACCCTTATCCTTTGCCGATACATTCAAGATACCGTTTGCGTCGATATCGAATGTAACCTCAATCTGTGGCACACCACGCGGAGCGGCAGGGATACCATCGAGGTGGAAGCGACCGATAGACTTATTGTCGCGCGCCATAGGACGCTCACCCTGGCATACATTAATCTCAACCGAAGGCTGGTTGTCGGCAGCCGTAGAGAATACCTCACTCTTGCGGGTAGGAATTGTAGTATTTGCCTCAATGAGCTTTGTGAACACTCCACCCAAAGTCTCGATACCGAGTGACAAAGGAGTAACATCCAACAAAAGCACATCCTTAACCTCACCTGTAAGGACACCTCCCTGAATAGCAGCACCGATAGCCACAACCTCATCGGGGTTCACCGACTTGTTGGGAGCCTTACCGAAGAACTGCTCCACGATAGCCTGAATAGCAGGAATACGGGTAGAACCACCTACCAAGATAACCTCGTCAATATCGCTCGCCGAAAGACCTGCGTCACGCAATGCAATCTTACAAGGCTCGATAGTCTTGCGGATGAGGTGGTCTGCCAACTGCTCGAACTTCGCACGAGTCAAAGGCATAACCAAGTGCTGAGGAATACCATTTACAGGCATAATGTAAGGCAAGTTAATCTCGGTAGTTGTTGTAGATGACAACTCAATCTTTGCCTTCTCGGCAGCCTCCTTCAAGCGCTGCAACGCCATAGGGTCCTGACGAAGGTCTATACCGTGCTCAGCCTTGAATGCCTCTGCCATATAGTCAATCAACACATGGTCGAAGTCGTCACCACCGAGGTGAGTATCACCGTTTGTAGACTTAACCTCGAACACGCCGTCACCCAACTCCAAGATAGAGATATCGAAAGTACCTCCACCAAGGTCATAAACGGCAACCTTCATATCGGAATCCTTCTTATCCAAGCCGTAAGCCAAAGCCGCTGCGGTAGGCTCGTTGATGATACGACGCACCTTCAAGCCGGCAATCTCGCCCGCCTCCTTTGTAGCCTGACGCTGTGAGTCAGAGAAGTATGCTGGAACGGTAATAACTGCCTCCGAAACCTCCTGGCCGAGGTAATCCTCTGCGGTCTTCTTCATCTTCTGAAGGATGATAGCCGAAATCTCCTGTGGAGTATACTGACGACCGTCGATATCCACGCGAGGAGTATTGTTATCGCCCTTTACGATTGAATAAGGAGCGCGCTGAATATCGTTTGTAACCTTATCGTACTGCTCACCCATGAAACGCTTGATAGAGAATACCGTACGCTTAGGGTTAGTAATAGCCTGACGCTTTGCAGGGTCACCAACCTTGCGCTCCGAAGAGTCGGTAAATGCAACGATTGAAGGAGTGGTACGATGACCCTCCGAGTTTGGAATTACAACGGGCTCGTTACCCTCCATTACAGATACACACGAGTTAGTTGTTCCCAAATCAATACCAATAATCTTTCCCATAATTCTTAATGTTTTATTTGTTTGTACTTATTTTCTTTTTTCCATTTTTCCTCGCAAACCTATCAGTTCCCAAAAGCACTATTATTTGCGGTTGCATAATAACAAACAAACGCTATACCAAAAAGAAAATATGCCAAAAATATCTATTTATGACACAAAAGCGTGCCAAAGCCCCCATTGTATCTGTCATTTTGACTGACATTTTGTCACTTTGCACTCCGATTTGTCAGCCAACAATGAATGCCAAATAAACTCTCGCCACCCAATAAAAAAAAGCATCGAAGCCTCAAACGGCTTCGATGCAAAATTTTCTGCGATTGGATTTATGCCAATCAACTATTTATTCTCATTGAGAATACGCATTGCTGCATCAAGGATAGCTGTATCATCCAAAGTTACAACACCACCATCGGGGCCCTGCTCAATATGGATACCGGCACCCTCCTTAGCATCCAAATGTCTTCCACCAAAGTAGTTACGAACTGTCTCTACATCAATTCCCAACTCATCAGCAATGCGCTGTGAGCTTCCGCTGGGCAACTTGTCCTTAATACGACGCAATTCATTAAATGTAATAATCATAATGACTCTATTTTTAGGTTTGTTATTGTTTTAGCGAAGACGAAAAAAATCATTCCGTTTCATTTTCCACATAAAATTACAACCAATTTTTCTTTTTACCAAATTTCCGAACAAAAAAAACTAAAAAAAGAGGATTATATCGAAATATAACCCTCTCATTCGTCATTTTCCTTAAATAAAAGCCCTAATACTACTTATCGTCCTCCTCGATATAAACCTGCCACAAAAGCGGAGAATACGGCTGAATCTCGGTCGTAACAGTCGTTGTGGTTGTAGTATTGGTGTAATATGAGTTATTATACAAGTTGTTATAGTAATAACTATTGTAGTAATTATTGTAATAATTGCCATAATAACCTCCATAACCACCGTAGCTCGGGTAACCACCATAACCACCATAACCGTAATAGTTGTTATAGTAGTTATTGTAATAACCATTGCCGTAATAGCTATTATAGTAATTATAATAGTTATAATAGTCGGCATAGTTGCTCGCCGAAGAACTGCTCGAGGTACCCGAAACACCCGTCGCGCCATAAGCATTTGACGAGGTTGTAAGAATCAGGTTCCATGCACCGAGTTTCAATTGCGGCACAGCGTAAATCCACGCATCTACATACTTATTTGCATCCGAATCCTTATCGGTATAGAAATCCAACGCTTCGCCCTCCTCGTCATCCTCAACATCGTCATAAACGATGCGCTTAACCTCGGGGATATTGGTATCCACGATAAATCCGTCCAACAAACGAGTCACATACCACACCTTGGCAACATTTGTAGAGTCCAAAGGCTCCGCATCGGCAGGATGAATGCCCTCACCGAATCTCTTCAAAAGCACCTCATCGACTCTGCGATTAATCTCGGCAAGTCCCGCCTCAAAGATTTCACCCTTCTTATACTCTGTCTGTCCGGCATAGAGCAATGTATCGGCACGCAGGCAATCGTAATTCAGGCTCTGCTTGGGAGTATACAGATAATTGATATACAGGCCGGCAATCGAGTCCACCGCCAAGTGCCATTTATCATCGTATACAACCTCCTCCTCTTTGCTTTCGTCCTCGTCAGCTCGGCTGTTGCGCATATATGAGCGACGCAATGCAGCCTCAGCCTTCTCCTCTTCCTTATCCTTCTTAGGGGCTACGCCGCCATTCGCCTCGGCGAAAGAGTTTAGCCACGAATCCTCATACGCCAAAGGATTTGCCACATGACCCCATACCTGCATATCGACAATCATAGGACGGTGAGCATCAAGCACATACTGACCGCCATAACCGCCATCACCACCCAAAGATTGGTCATCGGCGGCTACCGAAGATGGCAAATAGAGGCGCAACTTGGTACCATAGCGCACCTTAAACTCCAAATCATCGCCTATCTTCAACTTGTTGCGCAAAGCCATATATGTACCCTCGGGCATAGAGGTATTTTCGTCAGC
This sequence comes from Alistipes sp., assembly GCA_017532885.1. The sequence goes on from JAFXIS010000075.1 coordinate 20,409, forward strand.
TCCACAATACAAGAAATATGGAACATAGTGAGTATGAGTCGTATAGCTATCCTGCTGCTTTGCCTGACCATAGTCGCGCGTAAGTACCACATTACCCTTCAAATCGCGGCATGTAACATCAAACCACACCCATGGATTTCCCTCGGCATCACGCACAGCAACGCTATCCTGCACGCCCTCGTCCAATACTTCGACATAAAAGCCTCCGCGCTCCTGATAATTCTTCAGCAACTCGGGCTTATTTATCTTCATCCAAGCATCCAACGCAATCTTCTCAACCTCCTGAAACGACATATCATTACTCTCCACGCACGATGACAGAGCGAGAGTAACCAATGCCGCCAACATCAAAAATAATCGATTTACAAATCTCATATATCTCAACAAATACTATTCAGCGCACTATAAAAATGCCATATTATCTTTTATTTACAGCGGTAATCGTAAACCACCACGCAATTGACGCATCCTTCGGCACGATGCCAACGGCATGCTTACCATAAGCCGATTCTTTGGTCATATAGACCTCGACCGCATCGCCTTCGTGGCAACCAATTAACGCCTTCTCTACACCTTTTATTATATCACCGCTGCCCAATCTTAACTTCATAGGCTCGGCACTCCAAAATTCGGTATTCAAGCCCAATCCCACCAAACGGTCAATCTGCGCCTGTTCATTAGTAAAATAGATAGCCTCGGCACGCGGCTGACCGCCCGAAAAGACATATGCCGTAAGCGAGAGTTCCACATCATCGCCCATCTCTACAACGGGTTTTTCGTCACGCCCCTCGGCATACATTGTCGAGATATAACGATAGGTATTCAACCCCCACACATCGTAAAACTCGGTATCGCCCGATTGCTCGGCAACCTGACGAGATACCAATCGCGGTTGATGATTCTGCTGCAAATAGCGTTCGATGGCTTGGCGCTGCGAATTTGTGACAGTATCCTCATCCTCGCATCCAACAAGCCAGCACATACACATTGCGGCAATCATAAATATCGCAAACCTCAACTTCATAAGCATATAATCGTGCAAAAATAATAAAAATTACCAATACCACCAATTTCTCTGCCAATAAAACGGGAATACTGCTATTTTATTATCACTTTGCACTACAATCGGCGCAGCGCCTGACGCACAGCATCCTCAACAGATACCGTTGGCGACTCTGCCAGAATAGCCTTCACCGCCTTCTCCGATGCAGCCTTTTGGAATCCCAACATCACAAGAGCCGAAACCGCCTCCGTTAGCACCTCATTATCCTGCGCAACTACGGGCTTTGCAATATCGATATCGGCACCAACTTCCAACATCTTACCACTCAGTTCAACGATAATCTTCTGAGCCGTTTTCAAGCCTAAACCCTTGACATTCTTCAACAAAACAGCATTCTCCGTAGCTATGATATTTCGCAACTCCGCAGTCGAATAGGTCGAAAGTATCATGCGGGCCGTATTACCGCCCACGCCCGAAACGCTTATAAGCATACGGAACAATTCGCGCTCCAATTTCGTAGCAAACCCATAAAACACCTGCGCATCCTCGCGCACAGCAAAATGGACATACAAACGCGCCGCGTCATTACCCTCGATAGCCGAAAAGGTTTGTAACGAGATATTTAAGCAATAACCCACTCCCGAAGCATCTATTACGGCATAAGTTGGGGCAAGTTCTGCTATTTTTCCGGAAATATATTCGTACATAAATTTAATTTTAACAGTCAATATGGCAAAAATAAATATTTTTTTCTACCTTTGTCAATTATTCGGCATTTAATTAAAAAAAATTATAGAATATAATAAACAAAACCTATGAAGAAAGTTTTTTTGACATTGTTCGTTGCTGCTTTTGCATTTGTAGCATGTGAGAACAAGACAGCTGCTACTACCGAGGAGAATGTAGCAGAGGCTACTACCGAAGTTGCAGGTGGCGATATCGCTTATGTGCAGGTTGAGTATGTATTGGCAGAGAGTGACATTTACAAGACTGAGGGCGTAGCACTTCAGGAGAAGACCACTAAGGCTCAGAATGCTTGGGCTCAGAAGGAGAAGAATCTTCAGTATGAGGCTACACAGTTGCAGGAGAAGTACCAAAAGGGTCTTATGACTACAATTGATTTCCAGCAGAAGGGTCAGGCTTTGGAGAAGCGTATCGCAAACTTCCAGACTAACACTCAGAAGGAGGCTCAGACTCTCGACGAGGAGAACTATGTATTCAACAACCGCATGAACGACCTTTTGATGCGTGCAATTCAGGAGGTAAATGCCGACAAGAAGTACAAGTTGGTTATCAACGCAACATCTTTGCTCGATGCAGACGAGTCGCTCAACATCAGCGCCACAGTTTTGGCTAAGGTAAACGAGCTCTACGCTGCCGAGAAGAAGGAGAAGGCTCAGAGCAAATAATCGCTCTCGGTTAGAGTTGTTAAGATTATAAATTTCGCGGATTCCCGTTTGTTTTTTACAAGGGAATTCGCGAAATTTGCATTATAAACCAAACGGCAACAGACAAATGAGTAACATACATCCCAGAATCCTGCTTTTGATTGCCCTACCCGCAGAACTTGGCGAGGAGGCCGTAGCGGCACTTGGAAAGCTGTGCGACATATGCTATGTTGGCATCGGCAAGCTCTCGGCATTCGAAGCGACCGCGACCGCTTTACAGCAAGCCGACTACGACATCGTAATCAATGCCGGCACCACAGGCTCTTTCCGCCATCCGTTCGCATCGGTTTTGCTCCCTTCTCGCGTGGCTCAAGGCGATGCCTTCATTGGCAGCGATTTTGCAACCGACGAAATCTCACTCGGAACAGGCAATCACGACACAGCCATTCTTTCGGGCGACAACTTCATTGGCGAGGATACACCCGAAGCGTATCGCAAGTTAATTGCCGACTACGACTGCATGGACATGGAGAGCTACGCCATAGTGCGAGCCGTAAGATATCTCGCCCAAACAACAGGCAGCGCAATGCCGCAAATTCACCTCATTAAGGTCGTCAGCGATGGTGCCGATGGTTCAATCGGCGATTGGGCAGCACGCCTACGACATTTACGCCCCACGCTGCGAGGCGCTATCGAGGATTTAATCGCGACTCTCAAATAATATCAGCATATGACTATCAACGCCAACTGCAAAATCAACATAGGCATAGACATTTTGCGTCGCCGCCAGGATGGTTATCACGAAATTGCAACCATAATGTATCCCGTCAAAGGTCTTTACGACATTATCGAGGTTGAGAAAAACGACTCCGACGCCGTTCAATTCATCCAGCTCGGTTTGCGGGTAGATTGTAGCGACAAGGACAACATCTGCCTTAAGGCATATAACCTGATGCGGGAGCGTTACGGCATTGGTGGCGCCACCATTTCATTAGACAAGCGAGTACCTTTTGGTGCAGGCTTGGGAGGCGGTTCATCGGATGGTACGGTGGTAATCCTCGCCTTAAACGAAATTTTCGCGCTGCACCTCTCCACTCAAGAGCTTAGAGCTTTGGCTGCAGAGTTAGGTAGTGATACACCATTTTTCGTCAGCAACACACCCCAACTATGCGAGGGCCGCGGAGAGATTCTCTCTTCCATAGAGCTATGTTTAGAGGGACTATGGATTGCGATTATCAAACCCGATGTAAGCATCTCCACGCGCGAGGCTTATGCGGGCGTAACCCCCGAAATACCCTCCACACCACTTATCGAACGCATAAAAGCGCCCATTAACGAGTGGCAGCAGAGGATAAAGAATGATTTTGAGAGGAGCATTTTCCCGTCGCATCCCTCATTGGAGGCAACGAAGCAGCAATTACTTGATGCCGGTGCCGTATATGCCGCAATGTCGGGGAGCGGCTCGGCAATATTTGGTCTTTTCGAGCGAAAGGAGGATGCCGAAAAGATGCGAACAGCTACACCTTATATATATAAGATATAGTTTAGGGAATTTAGGGAGTTTAAGGAAAGCGTCTTAACTTTTTTGCGTCAGCGCTAAATTCACTAAACTCCTTAAACTCACTAAAAAACAGCGCGACTGATACCCAAAGAGCCTTATTGTGCAGATTCACCCTTCTTACGGCGCTGGCGCTTTGTACGCTCCGCCTCGCGTGCGGTAAAGTGTGATGAGATAACAGCAGCCAAATTTGTGGGAGCAATATTTCGCTCAATCTTTCCACCAAACGCAACAGACAGACCTCCCGTCTCTTCCGACACCACAACAACTATGGCATCCGAAGTCTCGGTAATACCTATTGCAGCACGATGGCGCGTACCATACGACTTAGGGACATTAGACTGCGTAACGGGCAAGATACATTTCGCTGCCACAACTCTATTGTCGGCAATTATCGCAGCTCCGTCATGCAGAGGAGCGTTTTTGAAGAATATATTTCCAAGCAAAGGCACCGACACCTGCGCATCAATCTTGATACCGTTATCTATAATATCGCGCAAATCACTCTCCTGCGCCAAGACTATCAACGCTCCGGTTTTCGTTAATGACATCTCTGTACATGCCGTAACAATAGGTTCCAACACCAGCTCCGACTTGGGACCATTGTTGAAAATATGGTTTATAAACCGAAATCCCTGCTGGCGCATGCCCACAACTTGCAGGAAGCTGCGTATCTCGGGCTGGAAGATAATTATCAGAGCAATCACACCGACACTTACCAATTGTCCCAAGATAGTCTGCAAAAGTGTCATGTTTAGCGCACGCACAACGACCCACACCACATAAATCACGATAATACCCGTAAAAATATATGGTGCATTGGTACCTCTGGTCATGCGGTAGATTCCGAACATCAGAAGCGCCACAAGCAGAATATCGACAAAATCAAGAATTGTAAAGGGTATAAAATCCATCGTTGTAGTTTTTTGCTCTGCAAATATAGTAATATTATAGAGTAAAATAAAAAATATTACTCTATTTCAAATATGCGAGAATCATCATCGGCTACCGTAATCCTAACCTCCATAACATCCTCGGGAATCAGAGGCTCAATTTTCTCGGGCCACTCCACAAGGCACAGGTCGCCCGAATAGAAATACTCCTCATATCCTAAGTCAAACACCTCGTCGATAGAGTCAATGCGATAAAAATCAAAGTGATATATGCGACAATCGCCCTCGCCCTCATACTGATTTACAAGCGCAAATGTAGGGCTTGTCACATTATCCTCCGAGCCCAACGCTGCGGCAATACGGCTGATAAGCGTGGTCTTGCCTGCGCCCATTCCTCCACGGAACAGCACCACACTACGACCATTCAACTCATTTATAACCTCCTCGGCAACCATATCGAGCTGCGAGAGTGAATCTATCTCTATTCTCTTCATTTTCAACTATCTTTTGGGATTCAAAACAATATACGGCACAATCATCTCCTCCATCGAGATGCCACCATGCTGGAAGGTATTTTTATAGTAGCGTATAAATCGGTTTGCATCGTTGTTATAGACCAGGAAATCCGAATTATATGCAAAGATATAGCTCGACGAGAGGTTTATGCGCGGCAACTGGATATCCTCGGGGCGCGTAACCTCATAGACCTCGCGGGCATTATACTGCAAGTTACGGCCCGTCTTATAACGCAAATTCGCCGAAGTCTCTCTATCGCCCGTAACCTTCACAGGATTATCCACGCGAATAGTTCCGTGGTCCGAAGTGATAATTACGGTATGACCCTGCTCGGAGAGCATCTTCAAAATCTCAAACAAATCCGAATGTTCGAACCAAGAGCGTGTAAGCGAGCGGAACGAAGCTTCATCCTCGGTGAGTTCTCGGATTATATCGGTTTCGGTGCGGGCATGCGACAGGATGTCAAGGAAATTATAGACTATAACCGAAAAATCGGCATCATATACGCGACGAATATTGTCGATAAGTTTACGCCCCGCCTCAGGGCGCACCAATTTGTCGAAAGTCCACTTATAACTCTTGCCACACGACGACAATTGACGACGCAAGAACTCCTCCTCGTATTGATTCTTACCACCCTCCTCGTTATCGTTAAGCCACTTGTCGGGCATCATCTTATCAATAGCCAAAGGCATCAAACCCGCAAAAATCGAATTTCGGGCATATTGCGTAGCCGTAGGCAGAATGGCGCAATAGAAATCATCTACCGCCACATCGTAATAGTTATGCAACAGAGGATTTATCGCACGCCACTGGTCGTAGCGGAAGTTATCTATCAGCAGCAGTGTAACCTTCTCACGCTTATCCGCCTCAGGAAAAATCTTTTTACGCATCAGCGTATGTGACATGACGGGAATCTCCTCATCCTCCACCCTGCGGTTAATCCAATTATAATAGTTGCGACGCACAAATTTACAAAACTCCTGATTCGCCTCGCTCTTCTGGTATGCCAGCACCTCACGAATACTCTGATCCGACGACTCCGACAACTCTATCTCCCAATTTGTCAATTTGCGATAAATGGCGCACCATGCCTGAAACGACGAGGCCATCTGGCACATCGAGGTAATGCGTCCGAACTCGGCACGATAATCTGCCGTAGTCTGCTCGGTGACGAGTTGTTGCTGATGTACATTCTTTTTTATCGACAGCAGCACCTGATTGGGATTAACCGGTTTGATGATATAGTCGGCAATCTTCGAGCCTATTGCCTTATCCATAATATTCTCCTCCTCCGACTTTGTAACCATAATCACCGGTGTCGTAGGTCGAATATCCTTTATCAGCGGCAAGGTTTCGAGGCCCGTCATTCCGGGCATCATCTCATCAAGGATAATAAGGTCATATGCCGTAGCACGCACCATATCAATGGCATCATAACCATTATTGCATGTCTCGACATCGTAGCCCTTACCCTTAAGGAACAGCACATGAGGCTTCAAAAGTTCCACCTCGTCATCTACCCATAATATCTTTACCATAAAAATCTGTTTTTCTAATCACAAAACGCGGCAAATACCCTTTTAATTGTAGGGAATGAGGATTTTATGCCCTCCTCGATATTCGACAGAGGCACCAACTCCACAGCCGCAATACCCTCCTCATGCTGGGGCTTAAGCTCATAATCCGCCACAGCCCGCATCGCATACCACTCGGTATATTTCATCTCCCACTTGCCGTATATATTATAACAGTGTACCGTTGCACATAAAAACCTACCGACCTCGGCAATTTTCACGCCAGTCTCCTCCTCCGCCTCGCGCGCAGCGCACTCCTCGAAAGTTTCACCCTCCTCACGATGACCCTTTGGAAGGTCGCGACGACCATTTCTTACAATCATCACCGCCTCATCATTATCATTGCAGACAACACCGCCCGCAGCCTCAATCCAGACGAACTGCGCGGCCAAAGAGTCAAAAGTTTGCTGAATATCTTGGCACTCAACAGCGACTTTATTGTATTTCTCAAGAAAAGTAACTATCTTCGCTCGTGAAATAGGGTTGCAATCCGATGGCTCCACGATATAATATTCGTCGGGGGCATTGGATGAGGTAAACAGCAACTCTCTATCGGCAAAATATACCCTCACTTCGCCCGAGTCTTCTCGCGTGGGTAAAGTATATTCTCCCGAAGAAGAGGCTGCAACACCTCTCTTATTCTCAAAAAAATCGCTCCGTTCGGTCATCTTCATCGTTCTGTTCGGTTTTCTTTGGGCAAATTTACTAAAATTGAAGTTAAACCGCTATAAAATTGTATGAAAAAATTAACCTTTATTATGGCTATTGCAGCTATGGCTCTCGCGGCTTGCACTAAAACCGAGCAACCGCAAAAACTTGAAATCGACAACACTCTCACTCAGGAGGAGATTGCCGAAGGTCGTCTAACCCCCTCGGTGATGTGGAAAATGGGACGCTTGGGTGGCGCAACAATCTCACCCGATGGTACCACAGCACTCTACACCATTACCCGCTATAACATGGCAGAGAATCGTGGTCTTACCCAGATTTATCGTCGCGACATCGCTTCAGGCGAGGAGGTGGAGCTAACCGACAACACCTCGAACTCCGCTGACGCCAAGTGGAGCGCCGATGGTAAGAAGATTTTCTTCCTCTCGAATCGCAGTGGCTCGATGCAGCTATGGCAGATGTCGGCACAGGGCGACAACCTTAAGCAGCTTACCGATATTGACGGCGGCATTGAGGCTTATGGCGTAACGGCTGCTGAAGATAAGATATTCTATGTCAAGAGTGTACATGTTGCCGATTTCAAATCTTCGGATGTGCATAAGGATATGGACAAGTCGAAGGCTCGCATCTATGACGACTTGATGTCACGCCACTGGGATTATTGGGATGAGGGCGATTACCGCCACATCTTCATCGCCGACCTTGGCAACGACAAGGTAACCGAGGGTAAGGATATCCTTGGTGCTGAGGCTGCATGGGATGCGCCATTGGCACCCTATTTCGATGCCGGCGAGATTGCATGGAGCAATAATGGTAAATTCTTGGCCTACACCTGCAAGCCCCTCACAGGCGCAGCTTATGCCGTATCGACCGACTCCGACATCTTCATCTACAATACCGAGGATGGCTCAACGCTCAACATCAACAAGATTAAGACCAATGCCGGCATGCGCCTTATGGAGTTTGTAGGTTACGACCGCTACCCCGTATGGTCACCCGACGATACGAAGTTGGCATTCTGCTCGATGGCAACACCCGGTTATGAGTCGGACAAAGACCGCCTCTTTGTTTACGATATTGCCTCACAGCAGCATCAAGACCTGTCGCTCGACTTCGACCACAGCGCACAGAATGTCGTATGGAGTGGCAACAACACATTATACTTTATTTCAGCACTTTACGGCACACAGCAGGTATGCCGCGCATCGCTTGCCGAGAATAAAATCGAGGTTATCACCGAGGGCGACCACGACATCGCTTCAATCTCACTTGCCGGCGAGAAGTGCTTGGCTACGCTTATGACTATCAGCCGCGACAAGGAACTTTACGATGTAAATCTCGCAGACGGCTCACTCGCGCAGCTCTCAAACATCAATGCCCATGTCTACGACAATGTAAAGATGGGCGAGGTCGAGAAGCGCTGGATTAAGACCACCGACGGCAAGGAGATGCTCACATGGGTTATCCTTCCGCCCGATTTCGACCCCGCGAAGAAGTACCCCACACTGCTCTATTGCGAGGGAGGTCCTCAAAGCACCGTCGGACAAGGCTGGAGCTACCGTTGGAACTTCCAACTTATGGCTGCGCAGGGCTATGTTGTCGTAGCTCCTAACCGCCGCGGTTGTCCTTCGTTCGGTTCGGAGTGGCGTGAGCAGATTTCAGGCGACTATTCGGGTCAGAACATCAAGGATTACCTCGCCGCTATTGATGAGGTAGCAAAGGAGCCATGGTGCGACACCGACCACATGGGTTGCGTAGGTGCATCGTATGGAGGTTACTCGGTATACTACTTGGCAGGTCACCATGAGGGTCGTTTCAAGGCCTTTATCTCGCACTGCGGTATCTTCAACTTTGAGTCTATGTATGGTGAGACCGAGGAGCTGTTCTTCATCAACCACGACTACGGCGGCAACTATTGGGATAAGTCAAATAAGGTAGCGCAGCGCTCTTATGCCTATTCTCCACACAAGTTTGTCGATAAGTGGGATACACCTATACTTATTATTACGGGCGAGTTCGATTTCCGCATCCCCTTCACTCAGTCGTTGCAGGCATTCACTGCAGCACGCCTCAAGGGTGTTGATGCCCGCTTGGTTGAGTTCGAGAATGAGGCACATCAGGTATTCAAGCCACAGAACTCTATGGTTTGGAATCGCGAGTTCTTCGGCTGGTTAGATAAGTATCTGAAGGAGTAATCGTCGGCTAAATATCAGACTATCAATAGTCTTTCATATAGGAGGTATTCTGCGGAATACCTCTTTTTTATGCAATATACGCTTCGCTTTCGTTGATAAAAACCTGCATTTCATTGACAAAACCAACATATTCGTTGAATTTTTTTTCAGAAAAAATTGGCTTTATATACTTTTGTGTCGTATCATGTGAAGTAGGCATTTACGCCATGATACCTATAAGTATAAATAGATAAGAATATAACCTCATATATGAAGTTAAAATTATACATTATCCTGACAATCTCGCTACTCTTTGCAGGTTGCATCAAAGAGTGGGGAGAGGTCGCAACCGACAAGGGTCCGGTTACCGTGGGTTTCTTTGCCGGTGGGGGGCCGACACGCACCACTATCAATAGTGATGGCGTCAGCACCTCATGGAGCAAGGATGACAAGGTTGCTCTTTGGGCAATCAACTCCGAGGGTACAGCTACGCTCTCTGCACAGCCGTTCAAAATCTACTATCGCGATGGCCAAAAAGCCTTATTTACAGCGACTTTGACGGCACCCATGGCAGCAGGCAGCTATAATTACTATGCCACATATCCCGTTCCCAAGTCGGTGAGTGGCACGCAGGCAAGCTTCACACTACCCGCCTCGCAGGACGGTCAAATTTCAAAAGGCGCAGCTATTATGATTGCCACCCCCGCTACGGGCTCACAGCTCGGCATTGTAACGGGCGAGCCTGGCGCAGATGACGCTTACGAAATTGATGATAACCACCTCTCTTTGAGGATGAAACACACGATGCACGCCCTTCGTTTCTTCGTTATGCAGAATCAATGGGGTTTTGCCGAGGGCGAAACAATTGAGCGTATTGTATTCACTATGCCTCAAACCGTTGCGGGCGATGTAACTTTGGATTACACCAATCCGAGCAGTGCCCCCGCAGTTACTAATGGCGTGAATACCATGTCGTTAGACTTAGCGAGAAATATAGGTGCAACCACTTCGGCAGCCAACCCCGACTTCGCCGCCGCATCTATTATCCCCACCGCCGCATTCAACGACGGCGATGAACTCAAGATGAAGGTTTACTCTCAAAAACAGCTCGTTGAGCAGACTATTTTACTCGCAGGTCGTGAGGCTATGCTGGCAGGACATATTACCCCCGTAGCGATAGATTGCTCTTCGCCAAGAGATTTGCCCAAGATGTCATTCCGCATCACTACCAACAATTTGGGTGAGCAGCCATATCGTATTACACTCACTTCGTCAGACTCGTCTACAAAGTGGAAAGAGAACGATGACCATATTTATGAGTATTATACAGGCTCTGAAAGTTCAACAATCGCAACGGGCAATGGTTTCGACATCTATTATGACGAATCTACAATTTCGAGCATTTCGGGCAAGAGCGTAACCGTAACCTACGAATCAAAGAGCGCAATTGTAACCAATTCAATTACAATGCCTTCGATGACCGCAGGCAACGACTACACAATTAACCTTACTGTACCATATTTGTTCTTCGAGGATTTCAGCACTATTAACACTTATGGTTTTGATGTAGTGACAAACGCGCAAGGTACAGCAGTCACAGGTTACGACCTAAGTATCGCCAATAGTGATAAAGATAATGTAAATCCCGGATTACGGTCTGGTTGGACAGGAGCACGAACAGGAGGAAGTGCAGGTAGTGCAATCCGCGTTGGCTCTCGCGTAGACCAAGTTTATGGATTCACACATACATTTGGTCGTTTAGATTCTCCAGCATTAAGTGGTCTAAAAAATGGAGCAAATGTAAAAATCAGTGTTTCTTTCAACTATAGTGGCGGTCGTGATGGTAGAAGCGAGTTTTCTCCGCGTGCTGTATTCGGATACACGACTACATCAGGACCTATAGATGGAACTACGGGATCATTTTCTTCAGACTCAGACAATTGGAAAGATATTAATGGATATACCTTAATTCCCTCTATATCCACCTCTGGCTCATTTACTAATATCACGCAAAGCATGACACATACGATTAGTAATTGCAATAACACATATCGACTTTCATGGCAGATTCGTGGAACAGGTAAAATAACAGGCTTTATTCAAGTAGGTAATGGTAATCAATGGATGTTTATAGACAACATCAAGGTTCAGATTGTGCAATAGGATAATTAAAACGAAAACAAGATATTAATAAAAACACACTTTTTTTAACTAAAATTTTATAGGACATGAAACTTAGAAGTTTAACTCTGTGTGCCTTAGCCCTGGTAGGTTTAATGGCATGCAACGACAGCGACAACGCTGCCGACAAGGGTGCTGAGTCGGGTTATCTTACATTTTCGGTCGCAACCACCGACAATGTAGATAACATCACGACTCGCGCCGACAAAATTTTAATCAGCACGGCTGCGGGCTCAGGCTACACAGCTCCCGCTGATGCGGATTTCACAATCACCATCACCAACGAGGATGAGGAGCAGATTTACTCTGGCACCGTAGGCGCTTGGGATGCTGCAACCAAACTCGAAGAGGGCGCGTACAGCGTTTCTGCCGTTTACAACAACGGTGCCGTAGGCTTCAACTGCCCCGTATTCGAGGGTAAGGCGGATTTCATTATCAAGGGTGGCGAAACTACCCCCGTTCAGATTCCCGTAAAGTTGATGAATGCCATTGTTCGTATGGAGTTCACTAACATGTTCAAGAACTACTATTCATTCGAGAAGATTACGGTAACTTCACAGGGTACTGCCGTAGATTTCGCTGCTGACGAGACTCGCGGTGCGTTCATCCAGGCAACTACTTTCAAGGTTGAGGGAACTCTCACCTCGCAGGCGCAGGGCTCTTCAACAACCAAAACTTTCTCGAAGGAGTACACCGCAAAGCCTACTCAGTGTTACAGCCTCAAGTTCGATGCTTCGAACATTGGTGGCAACTCGTTCGACATCACATTCGGAGATGAGCCTACTGAGACTATCGATTGGGGAAATATCGACATCAACGAATAATTGTACACGAAAATAAAAACAAGAAAAATATGAAAAAATTATTTGCATTTGCATTCCTCGCATCGGCTTTGATGACATCATGTGCCGACGACTTTAAGTACAAGAGCGAGGAGCCTGGTTTCGGTACACTTTCGTTTGCCGATCTTCAGATTTCAGTAGATGATTCAGAGAATATCGTGCGTGCTACCGAGGCATCTGGTACATACCTTATCACTGTTAAGAATGCGGAGGGTGCTGTATATGGCACATATACTTACAGCAACATCAAGGCTGAGGGTATTTCATTGCCCGCAGGAGTATACTCTTTGGAGGTTCTTTCAGCAGAGAGTGTTCCCGCAGCAGAGTTCGAGGAGCCCGTATATGGTGCGCAGGTTGAGAATATCACTATCACAGCCGGTCAGAAAACTCCTGTTGGTACAATCACTTGTACACTTCAGCAGTGTAAGGTAACCGTAGGTTATAACGACGACTTCTTGGCTATGGTTAAGGGTAACTGTACCACAACTGTATCGATCGGTGAGTCTTTGGATTATAACATCGTATGGGATTCTACTAACTCAAAAATCTCAAAGTACGAGCAGTCAGCAGGTTACTTCAATGTAAACAATGGCGAGAACACCACAATGACAGTTAAGTTCAGCGGAGCTATCTACGACGAGGAGAGCGAGACTACAAAGGTTATGCGTATGACCAAGACTTTCACTGACATCGCGGCAAAGCAGTGGCGTCAGGTTAAGTTCATCAAGAAGATTAACCAGGAGGGTAACGCAACTTTCGATATCGTACTTGACGAGTATGTTGAGGACAACCCATTGAACGAGGACTTGACAGGCTCAGAGGAGTCTATCGGTACAGACCCCAACGCACCTAAGGGTGACGGTGGCATTAAGCTTATTTGCACCGAGGGTCCCGCAGCTGAGGTTATTACATCATGGAACGAGGCAGCTCAGACCGAGAAGCCTGTGATTGACTTGTCTGTAGACCAGAATATCTCTACATTAAAGTTCACTGCCGAGATTCCTAATGGCGTTTATGAGTTCTATGTAGACATTACTTCTACAAATTCCGATTTCAACACAGCAGTTAAAGGTATTACAGTAAACAAAGATGGTCGTATCTATCTTACAAAAACAGAGGAGGAGCACCGTAAGGTTATTGATGGCTTAAATTTATTGGGTATCGCATTCCCTTACCCTGAAAATGTTATCAATAAGGCCGAAATTTTGTTTGATTTGACAAAAGCAATTCCTGCATTGCAGATGTATAGTGGTACTCATACTTTCGCAATGTATGTAACCGACACAACAGGCTGCAAGCATCAGGACGAAAGCGGTAAGACTAAGCCTATTAATCTTACTGTTGTTATCGAATAGTAAATAACCTACAACTGCCAAAAATTATGAAAAAATTAATATATACAGCACTCTGTGCAGGATTGATGTTTAGCATCAGTTCATGCCAGAAGGATTACACCGAAGGCACTGAAGCCGAAGGCGGTGTATCAATCTCAGCAAATGTTGAGGATGTTTTGGCTTCGCGTGCAATTGATGCCACAACATTGAAAAATACTGCACAAGTTAAGATTTATAAGCCGGCGTATGCAGGTTTGGCTCGTGAATATACCTATTCAGATATGCCCTCTGTGGTTTATTTGCCCGCAGGAAATGGCTATCGCGTAGATGTTGTTGCAGGTGAGCGCGTAAACGCTGCTCCCGCTATCGCATCATTCGAGAATAAGAGCTATAAGGGCTCAGCAACATTCGATGTAACAGCAGGTGTGGTAAACTCATCTCCTATCACTGTAAATGCTCAGATTTGCAATGCTATTACCAATGTAACTTTGGACGAGAGTATCGCAGAGGCTTTCAACGATGGTTATAAGGTTACTATCGGTCTTGACGGCAATAACTTGGAGTATACCGCAGCAAACTCTGGTACAGATGGTTATTTTATCATCGACGATAACGCTTTGGATCCTAAACTCGCATGGACTTTCTCTGGTACCAAAACAAATGGCGATGCCTTGACTAAGAGTGGTGAATTTGAGGTTGCTCAGGGCAAAAAGTACAAGATGAATCTTATCTATGTTGAGAAGAATGGTACTTTGACCGTAACTATTATGGTTGATAAGAGCACTGATGACATCGACAATACGATTACATTCGATCCTACATCGGTAGGTATCAGCGCATCGAAGAAGTACGAGTTCTGGGCTACACATGCTACCGTACATGCAGATGTTGATTTGACTACTTATGATGAGAATGAGGTTTACTTCCAGTATAGAAAGCAGGGTACAGACGCATGGACAAAATCTGCAGCTGCCACTAAGGTATCTGAGGATGGTGCGTTTGACGCTGTTTTGAGTGGTCTTACACCCGAAACCACTTACGAGTATCAGCTCGTCGTATACAACAATGAGACCCAGGCAGAGGAGGAAGTTGACGGTGTAAGCACATTTACCACAGCTGCCGCATCTACACTGCCTAACTCAAGCTTTGAGGAGAATTTTGTTGATGGCGATGGCTGTTCAAGATTCTACCCACAAGGTGGCTCAGAATGGTGGGATTGTGGTAACCAGAAAGCAATGGGAGTTGTTGTTAATATCACAACCTCTACCACAGATGTTCCTAACCCCGATGCTATTACAGGTTCTTATCCTATCCCTGGCAACAGTGTAGCAGTTCAGATGGCATCACAGATGCAAGGTATTTCAGGACTTTTTGAGTTGCTTGGTGCCGGAAACTTGTATAGTGGAGATTATGGTGGTACTGACACTTCAGACCTTAGCAATCCTTCTGGTAAGGTGAAGTTCGGTCGTCCATTTACAGGTCGTCCTACTGCAATCCGCATGTATATGAAATACAATACAGGCACAATTGACATGGTTAAGAATAAGCCCGCAGGAGTAACAATTACTCAAGGCGTGACAATGGATAGAGCCCAGATTAAAGTTGCTTTAGGTGACTGGGATTACAATATCTATAAGGGTGATGATATCAGCCCCGTACTTGCAAATACTGCCGATATGTCTACTATGGTAGATTACGCAGCAGATGGCGCTGCTCGTAAGGCGGGTGATGATACTAAGGGTACTATCGCATATGGTACAGTTATTATCGACGGTGCAGGTCCTGTAACTATTAACGGCACTACATCTGAAAAGACATATTCTGACTATAACAGCTGGAATGTTTTGACTATACCTATCGAGTACTACGATACAAAGAGCACTCCTACCCATATTATCGTATCATTTACAGCGAGCGCATGGGGTGACTACTTCACAGGTAGTACAAGCAGTAAGCTCTGTGTAGATGCCGTAGAGTTGGTATACGACCAGAATGTAATCGTAAAATAATTTGAACTACACATGCCTCCCTGCATGGGGAGGCGTGCTTTAGCGTTTCTAAAATGCGAAAATTGATTTTAACTATTGTAATGTTGTGCATTGCGGGCGTCTCGGGCGTCCGCGCACAGCGTTATGATCGAGGTTTCGACCTCAACTCCACAACTTTCATCGAAAAGGGAACATGGATGGTTGGTGGGCAAGTGGCCTACTCTACCCATTCAAACGACAACTACCGTTTCTTAATAATTGAAGGAATAAACTCCAATGGCTACCGTTTCTCGGTAAGTCCGTTGGCGTGCTATGCCATTCGCGACAATATGAGCATAGGTATGCGCTTCGCTTATGGACGAAACATGTTGCTTGTGAACTCGGCTCACATGAATATCATGGATACCGAAATCGATATTCGTGATTATTACAGCCTAAGCCACGACTTTACGGGCATGGTGGTATATCGTAACTATATACCCATCGGAAATTCGAAGCGTTTTGCTCTTTTCAACGAAACACAGTTTGCGCTGGGTTTTGGGGAGGCCAAGTTAATCAATGGACGCGACATAAACAGTGTCAAAGGCACTTACGAAGAGTCTATGAGCCTGAAATTGGGGTTAAACCCCGGGCTCATCGCCTTCGTTAATGACCACCTCGCCGTAGAGGTGAATGTGG
The DNA here is from genome assembly GCA_017532885.1 of Alistipes sp. Next base: position 37,210 of record JAFXIS010000075.1, read on the forward strand.
GCATGTTGGGACTGCAATACAACACCGTAGACCAGATTCACAATCAGGTTTACAAAGGCAGTCGTGACGCCACACAACTCAACTTCAAAGTAAATATTTTTTCTATCGGCTTCGGGCTGGCTTACTACCTCTAAACAACGGATATGATGAAGACTATACTAAAGACGATATTTCTCGGCATAGCCGTTTTCTTGATGACAGCAGTCTCGGCACAGGAGCAAGCAACCGAGCCCAAGCTAAAGAGAAAGGAGCAACCCACAATAGCTCTCGGAGCAGAGATTCCGCAAAATTCCGCGGGTAAGAAGCATCATCGTGGGCTGAAACAGCACCTCATCATTCCCAAAGGGGAATGGCAACTTGGTGCGCAGCTATCGCATGTGAGCCTTTCGAGTGACAACAGCGAATTTATGCTTCTGATCAACGGACTTGATGCCAACGCTTCGATTACAAAAATTGCCCCCTTCTTCGCATACTCTTATCACAACAATCGTTCGATAGGTATGCGCATTCAATACACCGCAGCATCGGGATATATCAACCAGGCAGAGTATGACTTGCTGGGCAATCTCGATGGCTCAATCGAGGATATAGGAGCCGAGCTTACAGCAATTCAAGCCTCGGTGTACCATCGCTCATATTTAGGTTTGGACAATAAGGGTCGCATAGGTGTTTTTGCCGACATCGCATTGAGCTATGCTAATCGCAAGAATGTATTTGCGTATAACGCCACTACCGAGAACTGTCACGCTCGCACGCATCAAGTGAAGCTGAGCCTGCATCCGGGTATTGTCGTCTTTGCGATGAACAATATCAGTACACATGTTTCGATGGGTATTGGAGGTGTGTCGTACAACCACACCAATCTACGCGAGAATGGCAAGACCATAGGTACTCGCGACTACTCTCAAGCTAAATTCAAACTCGATATCATGGATATCAGTGTAGGACTTTCAATACATCTCTAAACCTTAAAAGTAACGCATCATGAAAAGAATTTTACTTTTTACACTCCTTGCCGCACTCGTTTCGGGATGTATCGATAACGATTTGCCTCTCCCCGTTATTAAGCCTCGTATCGTATCGATGCAGGTGGAGGGCGCATCGGAGGTATACATCAACTCCGAGAAGCAGACCGTCGAAATTACACTCGAGGAGCAGACCGACATCCGCAATGTAAATATTAAGGAGGTGGTATTTTCGGATGACCAGACGCGTTCATCGTGGGAACTCACCGGCGAGCATGACCTCTCAAATAAATTGGCTGTCACGCTCAGCACCTATCAAGATTATGTGTGGACCATAACCACAAAGCAGCCTATTGAGCGCTATTTTACCGTTGCCGGACAGGTTGGAGCAAGTGAAATTGATGATGTGAACCTTCGTGCCATAACATATGTCACCGAAAATCAGAGCATCAGCAACATCACAATCACATCGCTAAAGTTGGGCCCTGCCGACATCACGACATACTCTCCTGCCATTGAGGATATCAGAAACTTCACACATGGCGCCGAGATTACCGTAACAGCACATGGTCGCAAAGAGCACTGGACACTCTATGTCGAGCAGACCTCTACCGTAGTAGAGATGAAATCCATTGACGCATGGACCGCTGTGGCATGGTTGCGTGCTTCGGGTATAGCCGAGCGTACCAATGGCTTCAAGTATCGCCAAAAGGGTGAGACAGAGTGGATTGACATCAGTGGAGATAAGCTCTCTATCGATGGAGGTGCATTCTCATGCTGTATTGAGAATTTGAAGCCCATGACCTCTTATGAGTGCTTGGCATATAGTGGTGAAGATAGCACCGATATACACACCTTCACAACCGAGGAGGCTCGCCAGATGCCAAACTCAAGTTTCGATTTCATCAGCCACGATGAGGATAGTGATTTCTATTCATTCTACGACCCTGCAGCGGCAATATTGGAGAATCAGTCAAAGTGGTGGGATTCAGGAAATAAGGGTTCTACTATCGGAGGCGCAAAATATACCATCACAAACCCCGACGCCGAGGATAAGCAGGATGGTCGCTACTCGGTACGCCTTGAGTCAAAGAATGTTGTCGGCATAAAATTCGCTGCCGGAAATATCTTTGTCGGAGAGTTCGCCGGAGTTATCGGCACAAGTGGCGGTAAGGTTAATTTCGGACGCCCCTTCACGCTCCGTCCACGCAAACTTTCGGTATGGGTGAAGTACGAAAGCGGAGCTATTGATTGTTTGGACCAAACACCCGATAACGACCCCGTAAAGGTGGGAGATAATGACCGCGGACAGATATTTATCGCATTGGGAGATTGGGATTACCGCATATATGGAGGTACGCCCGAAAGCCCCGTATGTATCAATACCACCGACCGTAGCACTTTCTTCGACACTAAGAGCGAGGCTGTCATCGGTTATGGAAGCATCACTTTCGATAAGGACACCGATGGATGGATTCATGTTGAAATACCTGTCGAGTATACCTCAACATCGCGTCGTCCGACACACATCATCGTATCATGCGCATCAAGTATGCTGGGTGACTACTTTACAGGAAGCTCGAAGAGTAAGATGTGGCTCGACAAGATGGAGTTGGTGTACTAATTCCGCATAAACTTAAACAACAATAACCGCTGAAATCCGAGGATTTCGACGGTTATTTTTTTACGGGATATCTTCGCATGAAATTTCTAATTCGGCATAACCCTGACATCGTAATCCTCACGAGTAATAATCATGCTGTAAACCTACCCTAACGAACAGAATAGCGGGACAAGGAATGGAACCGAGAAATCCACCACAATACCATGCAATATTGCGACAAATACCCAATCACGCCCCGAGAAGCGGGTAATTACGGGCAGTGTCACATCCATAGAGGTTGCTCCTCCGGCACAAATCGGGGCAAGTGGCGAAAACCACTTCACCATAAGCGGAGCAAAGAGCAGCGTCATGAGCTCGCGAAAAACATTTGCCATAAGTGCTATGGTACCAAGCTCCGCAGCGGCCTGAACTCCGATTGTTGCCTCCTTGAGTGAAGTTATGAGAATTGACGAGAGCGAGTAATAACCAAAGCCGCTGCCCACGGCCAAAATCTCCGCCACCGACCAGCGTGAGAAACCAAACGAGATAATCAACACCGATAGCAGCGTGCCGAATATGGTAGCGAATGGCACCAATAGCAACTTTGGCGATAGCGAGCGAAAAATCTCTTTCAAGCGTTCATCGCTACCGATGCCTATACCGACCTGCAACATCAAGGCATACAGCACCCAGAGTGTGGCATTATCGCCCAAGAAGTCCTCAGGCAGGAGCTCATATCCACCCACCAAACAGCCCAAGACAAAAGCAAGGATTATAAATATACTACTGCGCATTGCCACCTTGTTTTACCGAAAACCACCTCTTATAAAGATATCGCGCGGCAAGCACACTACCCAATGTCGCAGCGCAGGCTATCGCAAGGGCTTCACCTCCGAGCGAGAGCAGATTGCGCACAACATCTTGATTGCTGCCTATTTCAATGCCCATGATAAATAGTAACAACACAATTGTAAGCATCGTCGTCACACTCACCATGCCAATACCCCGCATACGGCGCAGCAAATAGCCGATTGCCACACCGAGGAACATTATTGCTATAATTCGGAACATATATCCCTGATGTTAAATTTCAAAATCCACTACAAAGTTAAGGTTTATTTAGATTTCACCACACCCCGACCACGACTTATATTACAATAGCAGTGCCACGACTTTGTGCCGAACGATTTATCTACCCGAAAATCCCTACACGCCATATCGGCGCCATATGCAGCGAATAAAAGACCACATTTTACCACTTTTTTGCACAATCAGAGATATTTTATGTATCTTTGTGGAAATCTTACGCAAAACCATAAAACAAATATATTATGAAATTACACTATTTAGTTGTGGCATTTTCACTATTTGCCGTAACAGCTTGCGTTGATGAAGGATTCCGACTCGACGAAGTATCTAAAGAGGTAATGGTGGGCGGAGGAACCACCACCCTGCCGTTAGGTCACCTCGACAAGCAGAAATTGGGAGAATTTATCACAGTTGAAGATATCGAAGGCCTTACAATTGATGCCAACGGAAACTACTCACTCTCGTTCGAGGGCGAAGGTGACAAGATTTCGATTGATGGCATCGACAACACATTCGATATTGAGAAGACGGTGACAACATTCTCGACCAAGTATCCGGCCTTTAATATTACGGGCGATGCTCACATTATCAATCGTCCATTCTATATCACACCCAATTTCAAGGGTCTTGATATCCCGTATGATACGCCAATTCCCATTCCTGCAGGCTATAGCGTTACGGCCGAGGAGGAGGGCAATATCAGCGAGCATTTGGAGTATACCGTACCCCACTATCTCTCTGCTATCAAGCGTATCTATCTTAAGCCTCAAAAGGCTGGCGACAAGGGCGCCTGCATCGATATGAAATTCAAGTTCCTCGACCTCGCTGCAATCAATGGCGGCGGCCACATCACTATGGAGTTGATGGCAAACGACGGCTACGAGCTCTATGGCAAGGATGGTCAAGCGTTGGAAGTTGTAGACCATCAGGGTCACACCACCACATACCAAATTGCGAAGAATCAGGAGTTTGCTGCCGGCACCGAGGAGATTGAGTTTGTGGTATATGTTGCCAGCATCGCCAACGAGTCGGTAGTTGAGAACAATATTCTCTCTATCCCCGTTGAACTTGGCTATCATGTATCATTCGACATTACCACACGCGCCAATACGCTCAAACTGAAGGATACTCCCGAGCTTCATATGGATGCTGCACTTCAATACGAGGATGCCGACATCGTACTCAACGAGGTAGTACTTCTCGAGCATGGCTCATTCGATGGTGAGGCTACTACAATCTCGTTCGATGACCTTCCCGAAGAGGTAAAGAGCATCAATCGAGTAAACTTCTCTGACCACTCGCCTATGCACCTGATGGCAGAGGGACTTGATTGGATTGAGGACACTACCGCCGAGCATATCATCATCGAGGCACAGCTACCCGATTACCTCACGCTGCACGACGACCAACACCACGGTTACGATGCTGCGACACATACACTGCGCACAAACCTCAGTGATTTGCGTCACAAGATTGACATCAACCTCGATGCTCTCACATTCTCGGGCAATGGCTTGGAGCCGAAGAATGGCGTTTTGACATTGGATTTCACACCCGACATCGCTGCTTATATCGAAGCCGGCACCGAGGCGAAGCTCTCGACAATCCTACATGACGAGGAGATTGAGTTCTCGGCAGGTATTGATGCTACAACTCTCGAGTTGGTTAGCTTAGAGGGTAAAATCGCCTACCAGCACGAGGAGACGACCACTATCGAGATGGGTGGTATAGAAGAGGATATCGACCTTGCGATTAACCACCCGGGACTCTCGCCCATTATTACTATTAATGTTGAGAATCCGCTAACTTTGGATGCCCAGGTTTCTGCGTCACTTATTCCCGTTATCGATGGCGTTGAAATGGTTGAGAACATGGTCGAGATTAACAATATCGTTATTCCGGCAGCAACAATCGTAGGTGGCGAGGTTCTAAACAATAACGCCACAATCCGCATCGTGGATGAGTCATTCGCGGGCGTACTCCCCGACGACGGAAGCCAAAAGATTAAATGCAACTTAGCAAATATACTCAAGGGAGATTTGCCCGACGAGGTTAAGCTCAACATGACCCTTTCGACCGATGGGAATACCGTTCACACTATTTACATCGCCGACAGCTACACAGCGAAATACAACTACGATGTAAAGATTCCTTTGGAGTTCAACGATAAACTCGACATAGCAATCGAGGGTACGGTTGAAGACCTTGCCGACACTTTCGAGGAGCTGGAGGAGCAGGATATCTCGGTTGGAGATATCACTCTTATTGCCGAGGTATTTAACACTATTCCTTTGGATTTCTGCTTCGATGCCGAACTGCTGAATGCTCAGGGAGAGCCTACGGCTGTTAAGTTGGATATTCCGGAGTCAAACAATAAGATTGCCGGCTCTACCGACGGCTCAAGTGAGGCAAAATCTACACTGCGCATAGGTCTTAAATTAGGCAAGGACGGAAATCTTAACCAACTCGCCGATGTAGATGCCATCAGATTCAACCTCAAAGCTATGCGCTCGGCCGATGGTAGCGTAGCGCTCAACGCCGAGCAATATATCTATGCAAATGCAAAGATAGAGATTAAGGGCGGCATTAAGGTCGATTTAGATAAATTTCTCGAAGAATAGAATCATCGAATAACAGTAACTTAAGGACTTAGATTATGAAAAGATTAATTTTTATTGCAATGTGTGTTGCTGCGTCGATGATTGGATTCTCAGCCTCGGCACAGATGCGTTCATCATACTTCATGGAAGGTTCGTATTTCCGTACTGACCTCAACCCTGCACTCGCCCCCACACGCGGCTATGTCGCATTGCCGGGCTTGGGTGGTTTCGGCATGAACATCAACAACAATTTCCTATCGGTCGATAACTTCTTCTACAAGAACGGCGATGAAGTAGTGACTGCACTCCACGAGTCGGTGTCGGCGGATAAGTTCCTCGGCAAGCTTCCCAACACAGGACGCCTATCGGCAAACCTCAACACAAACCTTTTGGGTGTAGGTTTCCATACCAAGAAGCATTTCTGGAATTTCGGTATAAACTTGCGCTCAAACAATGAGATAACCCTATCGAAGGATATTTTCAAGGCGCTTAAGACTCTCGGAAACGGATATTACGACCTCAACAAGACCTCGCTTAGCTCGACATCGTTTGCCGAGATATATGTTGGTCACTCGCGTAAAGTCGTAGACCTTAAATTCGGACGACTCACAGCAGGTGCGCGCGTAAAATTCCTTGTCGGCTTAATGAATGCCTCTACGGAGATTGACCAGATGTATGCCAACATATCATCGGAGAGCGTTACGGCTCATCTTGAGGGTAAGATTCGCGCCAATGGTCCTATCTTCGACCCTTCAAAGGTTATTGCCGGTAAGGAGTTCTCGGATGATGTAATCACCGACGATATCGAAATGATTCTCAACAATGTCAGCAACTTCGGTGCTGCTATCGACTTGGGAGCCGAGATGTCACTTCTGAATGACCGTTTGCGCGTTTCTGCAGCCGTTACCGACCTGGGATTCATCAAATGGTCACCCAAGACCCATATCGAGGCAGATGCTCGCGCCGACTTCTACTTCAACGGAGTCAATCTTGACACCGAGGAGGCAGATAGCGACGGTGATGCTAATGTATTGATGACAAAGGTCAAGGATGCCGGCTACGCCACTCGTCTGAACTGCGCACTAAATTTGGGTGCCGAGTATAATGTTTTAGGCGACCGTATCGGATTCGGTTTGTTGTCACACACCGAGTTCTGCCAGATGATGACCTTCTCGGAGCTTACCGCTTCGGTGAACTTCCGCCCCTTGAATTGGATTTCGGCATCATTGAGCCACACGCTCCTCAGCCACAATAAACTCGGAGTTTTCGGATTTGCGCTAAACATCCATCCTACGGGTGTGAACATATATTTAGGCGCCGACTACATCCCTACAAAGATGGTGAAGTACGAGAGTGCCTCTATCCCTTACAGCATGAAATCATTCAACATGTATATGGGTATCGGATTCAACCTCGGTAGAGCGAAGTCTCTGAAATAATAACCCGCATTTAAGCATACGAATGGGGCTGCCCGACAAATCGTGTCGGGCAGCCCCTCTTATTTGAGAGTTGTGTGGTCCAAAGTCTTTACTTCTCTCCGATTATCACTTCAGCCATAATATAGAGCAAAACAAAGAGTTTTTTCGTGCAGAAACACTTGCGCATCTCGCAAAAAATCACCAAATTTGTTCATTCAAGGTTTTCACGACTAAAAACTACCTCTATGAAGATAAGAATCGCACTACTACTTATCGCCGCATGTTTGTGTGGCGCGACAACTACCGAAGCCAAATCGAAGAAGAAATCGCCGGTAGATTATGTTGATATGTTTATCGGCACATCCAATTCGCGTTGGATGTTGGGGCCTTATGCGCAGGAGCCTTTCGGAATGATACAGTTGGGCCCTGACAATCAAGGTAATGTTTGGATGGGCGGCTACGAATACGCCATAGGCAGTGTTTCGGGCTTCAGTCACCTGCACGCTTGGACTATGGGAGGTCTGATGATTATGCCCACTACGGCCGACCTTGCACTTACCAACAACTCGGTCGATTCTCCATATAAGGGTGCTAATTCGGGCTATCACTCGCGCATCTTGAAGGAGAGCGAGGTTGCTTCGCCGGGTTATTATTCGGTATACCTCTACGACCATGAGGTTAAGGCAGAGCTTTCGGCAACCACGCGTTGCGGTATTCATCGCTACACCTTCCCCGAGCGCAAAGAGTCGCGCATATTGATTGACCTGCTGTTCCCAACGGAGTGGGACTACGGTTTTCATATTAAAGATGCTTGCATCACAAAGGTAAGTGACACCGAGCTGGAGGGCTATGCCGATTGCAATTCGGGAAATTGGAGCAGCTGGAACGACTATCGCCTGCACTTTGTCATCCGCTTTAGCAAGCCTTTCCGCCAGATAAACGGCTGGAACGAGGGCAAGGAGCATACCAATATCGACAAGATTTCGGGCAAGGGCGATACGGGAGCATATGTACTCTACACCACAACCGCGGGCGAGGAGATTACCGTCAGCACTGCCCTATCGCTGGTGAGTATCAAGCAGGCCCGCCTGAACATGGAAGCGGAGTTGGCACCACTTGACTACGACTTCGACCGCGTAGCCGCAGCTACACGCGCAAAGTGGGAGGATTTGCTGGGTCGCATCGAGATTAAGGGCGGAAGCGAAGAGGATAAAGTGAAGTTTTATACGAACCTCTACCGCTCATATGCCGGCAAGCAGACATGGAGCGATGCCAACGGAAAATATGTAGATGCTTGCGAGCAGGTGCAGCAGCTCACCTCGGGTAAGATGTATGGCGGTGACGCCTTTTGGAACAGCTTCTGGAATTTGAATGGTCTTTGGTCGATTATCTCGCCCCGATATATGGATGATTGGGTAACCACCCAGCTCGAACTCTTCCGCCACAATGGTTGGACCGGAAAGGGCCCCGCAGGATTGGAGTATTCGGGCATTATGGAGGGCTCACACGAAACGGCACTTATGGTTTCGGCCTATCAGAAGGGTATACGCACCGATGGCGAGGCGATTTACAATGCTGTGAAGAAAAATGTAACGCAGTCGGGAAGTTGGCATCCATGTCGAGGTTGGATGGGTAATCCGCAACTCGACAGCTACATACGCTACGGCTATATGCCACGCGAGGATGGTGTGGTATCGAAGACTTTGGACTATGCCTACGACGATTGGTGCGTGGCGCAGTTGGCTTTGGCTTTGGGTAAAACCGCCGAGGGCGAGGCTCTGGAAGAGCGCTCGATGAACTATAAAAATGTCTTCCACCCCGAGAAAAAGTTTGTCATGCAGCGCAACAAGCAGGGCGAGTGGGACCCTAACTTCGATGTATTCTCGAATCAGGGTTTTATCGAGGGTAACAGCTGGCAATATTCGTGGTATGTACCGCACGATATCGACGGATTGATTGACCTTATCGGCAAGGAGACCTTCAACTCTCGCCTTGAGGAGGGTTTTGCAAAGTCAGAGAAGCATCGCTTCGCCGCGCATGTATTTGACCGCACGATGGGGCAATCGGCAGAGTTCTACATCAACCACGGCAACGAGGTTAATATGTGTACTCCGTTCCTGTTCAACTATTCGGGAAAACCTTGGTTGGCGCAGAAGTGGTCGCGCGCAATCCTTAACTCTTACTACGGCTCGACACCCTACCACGGCTGGGAGGGTGACGAGGATGAAGGTCAAATGTCGGCTTGGTATGTTATGAGCGCAATGGGTCTGTTCGAGATGGATGGCGGCGTGGCGGCAACTCCCGAATTGGATATCACTTCGCCTCTGTTCCGCGAGATTACAATCCACCTCGACAACGACTATTACCGCGGTAAGACATTCACTATCAAGGCAAAGGGCAATTCGGATAAGAATCTATACATTCAGAAGATGTGGCTCAACGGTCGCGAGTGGCACTCAACACGCATACCATTCTCGGCGATTGTCAATGGCGGAGAACTCACCTACCAAATGGGCGCAACACCAAATTACGAGTGGTTCGAGGAGTAGGAGAAAAAAAACAAAATTCAAAATTAATAGTACAAAAATGGAGTGTTCTTTGCTTTGAACACTCCATTTTTAATTACTATCTACGCCCATAGCACGCCTACTTCCAGAACTGCTCCACATCATTTGTGGCAATAGCAGTGCGTTTGTTGTGCTTTTTGGTAAATGGATTAAATCCACTCGGCACCAATCCGTAATATTTATCTCGCAACTCCTGATTCGGGTGATTCTCGTAATCCTCCTGATAAAATCCGAGATTATTCCATAGGGCAAACCAATAGGTATTCTTTGCCATATACTTATAGTAGTAAGTTTTCTTGGCGCTGCCATTCCTGAATCCCGGATAGAATATCATCTCCTTGTCGGCAATATAATGCTCGCGCATCTCTCGCAACGATAGCAAGCGACCCGAGCCATCGGTCACATAATGTCCGCCCATATCGGTATCGAGCATCACCCATTTATTCATCTCGGGCAGCCACACTTCGTTTACAACATGACAATCCCTATCATTTTCATCTTTAGGCAGACAAGTGATATACCTCGCTTTGATTCCTACCGACGAAAGCAACTCAAAAGTCATAATGCTATGCAGACGGCAATTAAAAGCAGGTTCTACGCTCTTGGTATATTCCCAAAGACCGATTGCATCTACCGACTTGGGATACTCCTTTTGGTTGGCATGCGGGATATTGGTCGCAACAAACTCCCCTATTGCCAAGGCCCTGCTCCAAGTATCTGCATCGGCTGAATACAAGGTATCTAATTGAAAATACTCCTTTATCTGGGCTGCGCGCAACTGATCGATGGTTATTTTCATGTCAAGATTAGCTGCATCCGCCTTATATGGACCAGAATTGCGAAGCAAATCCACATACTCCTCATATTGCTCATTGGCAATATTTAACTCTATGCTATATCCAACCTTGTTTACCGCAATCAAGAAAAACACCGTAAGTGCGCCAATCGCAGCCAACAGATAAACTATCAGCTTAAGAAATATTTTCAGAAAGCGTTTCATTATTATTTATCCGTATTATATAGTTTAATTATCGTAAAGGAATTGTCATTCCACCGAGCCAAAGGCGAGGATTGGAATCTCTACAGGCAAATTATTTCGGTAGAGATGCCAATCATTTTGTCATTTCATTCCAAAATGTGGCATGACATTTTCCGACGATTATTCTCTCGCGCAGTCTAACAATTTTGAATTAAAAACAATTCCTTTCATCTTTGCTCTTTCATCTTTGCTCTTTCATCTTGTTTCTCGCCACTAATCCAGCTTCTTGAACAGCCTGCACAACGATTCAGCGCTCTTACGATACATATCGGCATTCGGTCCTATCTCGTAATAGACCAACACATCAGCATCATCAACAAAGAACTCACCATATCGTGTATCGGCATCAATTTTGTCAAATACCTTATTACGGAGTTTTGCAAATCCGTTATCGACCTCGCCCGAGCGATTTATCCTAATACAATACTTCTTATCGGCTACAAATGTCACCTCCGTATTGGTAAAATTCAATCTCTCCTTGCACTCCCTGACATCGTCTGCCTCGCCGCAAAATATTATTACACGATCTGATTTCTGGTGTCGCTCTACGGCAATGTCATCCACCACGCGATAATCGTGTCCCTCTTTAACGCCATTCGATGCAGCTGTAACACTACCACCCTCATCATTTACCTTAATTTTAACGCCACCAATCTCCATCGTAAAGCCGTTCTCGTCCTCCTTGAATGACACAACCTTCTCATCTTCGACCGTGATGCCGTCGGTTGCGATTTTCACCAACGATTTTCCATTCTCCATAATAGAGATGCCCTCTTTGCTAAATTTTATATTCGCCTCGATATTCTCGACCGCTTCGGTGCTACCCGATAGAACTACCGTTTGGTCGCCCAAGACATGAGTGCTGGTCGTTGTGCTATCAACCGAGGTCGGAACTTCAACTCCGAGTTTACGGCGAAACTCCTCAACCTCTTCGGTGCTGAACTCCTCGTAGAGAATATCCTCGTCGTGCTCAAATACCGACTCAAAGGCATTCTCGATAGAGTTTTCAAAGCGCACAGGCGACTTAATTGCCGATACGGTCATTGCCACAAGCGACAGAATCCACAAAATAAGCATCCATAGCATAACTTTCCCGCTCGGTTTACGCGAGCCTATAAACGCAATAGCCAAATATATAAGCGCCACAATAGGTACCAACACCACGAAGAAGAATGCCAGCAGAGCCACGCCCGTAGCTGCATCAAAGGCTATCATCGGAATGGCATTCAACGCCACAAGTCCCAAAACACTACCTCCGACAATCAAGCCCACAAGCATCAATGCCGCAAAGACCTTTAGCGCAATCAGCATTATACTACCTACCGTCACAACTATTTTAGCAACTAAAGTTCGCTCGCGCTCATCCGGGGCAGACTGTGTATTTGCCTTAATGCCCTGCGCCGTGATGCGCTCACCCTGCTGCTCCAACTTCTGGCGTGCGGTTGAGGCTGCCGGCACGGCAAACCACATAATGATGTAGCCAAGAATCAACAAGCCGAACATATTACCCATCAAAGCAGACAGTTTATAGAGGAAGTGCCAACCAAATATATTCGACGAACCCAACACCGACAAAAGCAACGGAGCAAACATCGCCAAACGCACCCATGTAGGGTCAATATCGAAGTACTTAGCCATGCCGGCACAAACACCACCCAACTTGCTATTCTCCAAGTCGCGATACAAGCGGCGCGGGATACGGGGATTACCATGTATATCGGTATGCTCGGCACTACGGGTTGCGTTGGCAGCCTTCTCGTCGTCGATTTCGTGCGGCGTACCCAACTGCTTGATGATATTATCAATCAAAGGACGCGCAACCACACCCTCAGCTGACTGCGTTGATAGAATCAATTCGGCTATACGGGCCTCGATATCGGCTAAAATCTCCTCGCCATCGGGGTCATCCTTATATGCAGCCGTCAAAGTGTCGATATATGTACTCAAAGCATCGTAAGCACTCTGCTCTAAGGTGAACGATATGCCACCGATGCTACATTTCTTAATCTCGTTCATATCTCATAAAATTTTGAGTCCAAACTTACTTTTCTGTTTTGAATCAAACAACTAAACAATACTACATTCGCTTAATGCTACCTCCCGACGACACATCAGGCACTACGCTACCCTCGCCCTTATAGCGAATTGAACCGCCTGATGAAGCCTTGGCAATGAGTTTCTTTGCCGAATTCACCTTAATCGAAGCTCCTGATGAAGCCTTAGCGTTTGCCATCTCCAAAACCAGGCATCCGTCAGCAACAACATCGCCCGCCGACGAGGCCTCGGCATAGAGTGTTCCGACCTCACCCGCGAGTATGATTTCAGCTCCCGATGAAGCCTTTGCCGTACAGCGCATCGCAAGAATCGTCATATCCACATCCGCGGCCGAGGTAGCCTCCAGATAGCCATTATCAGCCTTTATAACACCCTTAATCGCTCCGCTTGAAGAGCCATCTATCGCGAAAGATTCAACATTGGCACGCGCAAAGTTAATCTCCGCAGCTGACGAAGCATCCGCCTTGAAGGTCTTGACATTCAGTTCGGGTTTCACCTGCACCTTCGCTGCCGACGAAGCCTCGATTTTTGTGATATTATTGTTATTGGGCAGGCTCACAATCACCGTCACATTGCTTAGCGAATTTACATCGTCGTCGATTGTAATCTCCAACTCGCCATCCTCGATTTCAAACTCCACATAAGGCATAACATTGTCGTTAGCCCATATAATCACTTCGTTGCCCGGGCGCTCCTCGATTTCAACCTTTACACCGCGCGAAGCATCAATTTCGGTATATTCCCCGGTAAGTTGAATTGTTTTTTGCACAACATTATCACTGCCCTTCAGGCGGTGAACCTTCTTGCCATCCATATTCTCTGCCGCCAAAATCGTCATAGGCATTGCAAGCAAAATCGCCACAGAGAGAGCTATAATCTTTTTCATATTCGTTTCCTATTTTTCAGGTTAAAACTATTTTAATTTGCATGGGTTACGAAAAATTTACTTTCCGCGAATAACCTTAATCTGCTCGACCAATTCGTCCCACGCCTCATCAAGCATTGCCAACTGCTGACGACCCGCCTCGGTAAGCATATAATATTTGCGTGGAGGACCCTGCGGTGACTCCTCCCAACGATAGGTCAAAAGACCTGCATTCTTCTGTCGTGTGAGGATTGGGTAGAGCGTACCTTCCACAACAATCATCTGCGCAGCCTTTAGCTCGGCAATGATTTTCGGCGCATAAGAGTCCTCGCGAGAGAGTATTGCCAAGATGCAATATTCAAGGATTCCTTTACGCATTTGGACCTTTACATTTTCTTCGTTCATATCTTTTCCTCCTATTTATTAATTTTTGTCATTATATATTCGGTCAGCGATACGACCGTCACTACAAGTATTGTAATTATCATGTTGCTATTTGTTTTTATTCAAATCAATCTTACGAACAGGCTCTTCGGGTACAATAAGCATAAGAATGATATATAACCACAATGAACCTCCGGCACAAAACAGCAACAAGATGGCAATCAGTCTTACCATCGACACATCGGCATCCATATAATCGGCAATACCTCCACATACACCACCTATTGTGCGACAACTGCGCGAGCGATACAATCTGCGTTTACCACTCTTTGCACCCTCCGTCTCGGCAGCAGACTCAGACGCCGCACCACGCCCTACTCCGCCAAAAGTTTCGGGAGCGCCAATTTGAAGAATTGTCTGCTCGACAACACCAATGGTTATAACCATCATCGGCACGGGTACTTTTTCACGAAAAATCTCCGCAACACGGGCCTCTATATCGGCATAAGTCTCATTATCGCCCTCGGGTAAACGACTTGAAACATCCTCAAGGTAAGCCGTCAATCGACGATAGGCATCAGTGTCCATCGTAAAGGCCTGCTGGGCAATGTTTACATTAATAGTCTCTTTCATAATTCGAGTATTTTAGTATGGTTTAATATTTTCGTACTGCAAATATATGAAAAGTTTTTATACTTTGTATCGCAAAGTAGTATATTTTTACAAAAAACCGAACATTTTTTCACATTCTCTATTTTATAGAGAAAAAAAATCGCTATTTTTGTAATACAATTCAAAAAAAAGAAAATTATGGCAATAAAATGTATCGGAATACTCACATCAGGAGGTGATGCTCCGGGTATGAATGCGGCGATTCGCGCCGTAACACGCACCGCTATATATAATGGATATAAGGTCAAAGGCATCATGCGCGGTTACCACGGCTTGGTAACGGGCGAGATTGTCGATTTCAAGTCACAAAGCGTGAGCAACATCATCCAGAAGGGTGGCACAATTCTTAAGACAGCCCGCAGCAAGGAGTTCCGAACAGAGGAGGGACGCCGTCAGGCCTACGAGAATATGAAGGCAGCAGGCATCGACGCCTTGGTTGTAATCGGAGGTGATGGCTCTCTGTCGGGAGCGCAACTCTTCGCCGAGGAGTATGATGTACCCATCGTGGGATTGCCGGGAACAATTGACAACGATGTCGATGGCACAGACGAAACTATCGGCTACGACACAGCCCTTAACACCATTGTCGATGCGGTGGATAAGTTGCGCGACACGGCAAGCAGCCACGAGCGCCTATTCTTCGTCGAGGTAATGGGTAACACAGCAGGTTACCTTGCGCTCAACGGTGCTATAGCTTCGGGAGCCGAGGCAGCTATCATCCCTGAGCGTGAAACAGAGGTAGACCAGTTGGCAGACCTTATCCACAACGGTTTCCGCAAGAGCAAGAACTCGGCTATCGTACTCGTAGCGGAGAATAAGGCTACGGGAGGAGCTTTAGGCCTGGCAGAGCGAATTAAGAAGGAGTTCCCCGAATTTGACGCCCGCGTAACTATCCTCGGACATCTTCAGCGTGGTGGTTCACCCACCGCCAAGGACCGAATCCTCGCCTCAAAAATGGGAGCTACGGCTATCGAGGCTCTATCAGAGGGTCAGCGCAATGTTATGATTGGCATTAAGAATGGCGAGTTAGTATATGTACCCTTCAAGAAGGCAATCGCGCACTCTCAGGCCATGGATCTCAAAGACCTTGATATTGTGAAGATTCTTTCGATGTAGATGGATGAAGCAGAAACATCTGTTTTATATTGCTGCTCTTATTTGGGGTATACCGGGAGTCTTTATCTCAATTAAGGGTATCAAGGCGTATTGTGAGCAACCCTCTTCCGATTTATGGTGGTTGATTCTCATCTCGCTCGCCGTAATATCGGCATTTTTGACTATATTTCGTCGCATTGTAGCGAAGTACTCCGCGAGAATCATATCTCTCAAAGGCAATATAACGCCATGCGACACCTTCTCAAAGAGCGGTTGGGCAATTATCCTCTTTATGATGGGACTCGGTATGGCACTTAAGGTAATTCCCGGTATTCCTTCGGCATTTACCGCCTCGTTTTATTCGGGACTTGGTCCGGCGCTTGTCTATGCTGCAATTACATTTACTACCAACACCAAGAGATTATAATAAAAATACTCGCTTGTTAGCGAGTATTTTTATTATATATACCTGACGAAATATGATATCTCATCTTAACGATATATTTCGCCTTACCCCACTGCAATGTGACCAAATACCACGCCGCAAGCACCAATGTCGCCACCCACTTAAAAATCTCGGCACGGCGCAAATAGCCCTCGCGATGATAATATCTCGCACGGCACATCTGACTCTTACCCACATTATGGCATAGGCTCTCGAAATATTCGTCGGTCAATTTACGCTCGGGTATAATGTGATACATCACCGCCTTGGGAACATAATAATATTTCGCATCGGCAATTTGCAGACGCTCAAAAAGGTCGCACTCCTCACCACCGAGCAAAGATTCGCCCACATAACCCAATGCCGTATCGAACACGCCATAACGGCGCACAGCCTCACGACGCAGCGCCATATTTCCACCGCCCGGAACACGGCCCTTTGGAAACTCCTTTACCTTATCACCCCAATACATGGTATTGGCGATAGGTCGCTCGGTAAAACGCGACATCCAACGCGGACGCTTACCCTGATACTCAGCAATGATAGGGCCACCGGCCGCCATAGCATCGGGTGTAGAGTCGAACAATTCGATATATGCTTTGATAAAGTCGGGAGCAATACGCTCGTCATCGTCTATAATAGCGATATATTCGCCACTACTCTCTCTAATTCCTCGATTGCGGGCATACGACAAGCCTTGATTCATCTCCGTAACAATACGCAAATTAAAATCCTTGTACTGTTGCGCAAACTCATCAAAGCACTCCAAAGTATTATCCGTAGAGTTATTATTCACCACTACACACTCCCACTCCTGGCGAGGCGCAGTCTGGACCACTACCGATTTCAACGCTCCGACAAGCAATTCCGAGCGATTATAGGTGGCTATTATAAGAGATAATCTCAACATAAACCGAATATTCTTTATGCAAAGATAAAGAATAATTCGAATTATCCCTATCTTTGCCGCCGAAATAATAGAGAAATAATAGAGAAGTAATAGAAATAGAGTAGAAGATTTATGACACAGACAAATAATAGCAAACAACCCTCTATCGCCATATCACTTATACCTTTGGCGGTTTTGGTTGTATTCTTGGCACTTACCATAAAGCTATTCGGCGGCGATGCTATCTTAGGAGGTAGCCAGCTATCGTTGCTTACCGCCTCGGCCGTATGTACAGCGATTGCCATAGTAGGTTATGGTTGCAAATGGCAGACTTTGGAGGACTCCATCATAACGAACATGCGTAGCGCCACACCGGCACTTATAATCCTGCTTCTTATTGGAGCCATCGCCGGTACATGGATGGCAAGCGGTATAATTCCTACGCTTATATATTACGGACTCGAAATCCTGCACCCCTCGATTTTCCTTCCGGCGTCGTGCATTATCTGCGCCCTCATATCCCTGCTCACGGGTTCTTCGTGGACCACTATCGCCACTATCGGCGTAGCATTGATGGGTGTTGGCCGAGCTTTAGGTTTTGAGGATGGCTGGATTGCCGGTGCGATAATCTCGGGAGCATATTTCGGCGATAAGATATCACTGATGAGCGATACTACGGTGTTGGCATCCTCGACCTCGGGTGTACCTCTGTTCTCTCATATCAAATACATGATAATCACCACAATACCATCAATCATTATCGCTCTTATAGTATTCACCATATCGGGTGTGCTTACCTCGCCGGCATCTGCTGCCGATACCATGCAGATAGAGACAGCTCTGCAAGCGACATACAACATTTCGCCCTGGTTGCTCTTGGTTCCCGTATTTACCGGAGTGCTTATCAGTCGTCGTTTGCCGGCTATCGTAACCCTCTTCTCGTCGGTTTTCATGGCCGCCATCGCTATGGCAATAGCACAACCCGAAATCCTTATGCGTATCGTAGGCGCGGAGTCGCTCGACTTCTTCTCGTCGCTCAAAGCCATCATTCTCGCCATAACCACTTCGACAGCCGTCGAAACAGGCAGCCCTCTGCTCAACGACCTTGTCGCAACGAGTGGCATGGGTGGTATGATGGATACCATTTGGCTCATTATCTGCGCCATGTGCTTCGGTGGCGTCATGTGGGGCAGCGGAATGTTGCTCGCTATCTCGCGCCTCTTCCTGCGCGTGGCACATCGCACAATCGGCGTTGTAAGTTCTACCGTAGCATCAGGTCTCTTTTTCAACCTCACAACGGGTGACCAATATATCTCGATTATCCTTACAGGCAACCTCTTTGGACACCTTTACGACAATCGAGGCTTGGAGCGTCGCCTACTCTCACGCAGCGTTGAGGATTCGGCAACCGTAACCTCGGTACTTATCCCGTGGAATTCATGCGGTATGACGCAATCTACGGTTTTGGGTGTCGCAACACTCACCTACCTACCCTACTGTATATTCAACCTCGTAAGCCCCATTATGTCAATTATCGTGGCTGCTACGGGATACAAGATTTTCAAAACCACTCCTAAAAATGAACAAAATGACTAATCAGCGACTTATAATATTCGACCTCGACGGCACACTGCTCAATACAATTGGCGACTTAGCCGTAGCTTGTAACCATATGCTCGGTTTGCGTGCGCTACCGACTCACACCTACGAGGAGTATTGCTCATTCGTCGGCAATGGCATACGCCGCTTGGTTGAGCGCGCCCTGCCCGAGGAGTTGCAGACCGAGGAGTATGTAAAATCGGCCCGCGAGGACTTTGTGCAGTACTATATCGAGCATATCGACGAGCACACCCGTCCCTATGACGGCATACCCGCATTGGTTGCCTCGCTTCAGACCAAAGGCTATAAATTGGCTGTGGCATCCAACAAATTCCAGGCCGGCACCGAGAAGTTGATTCGCAAATTCTTCCCCGACATCGACTTTGTCGATATCTGCGGCAATCGCGAGGGAGTACCCCTGAAGCCCGACACAGCACTTATGGATATTATCTTGCGGAAGGCAGGCGTGGAGTTGGAGAACTGCATTATGGTGGGCGACTCGGCAGTCGATATCGAAACAGCCCGCAACGCCGGCATACACTCCATAGGCGTCAGCTGGGGATTTCGCTCTCGCCAAGAATTGGAGGAGGCCAACGCCGAGCGTATAGTCGATACGGTGGAAGAGTTGAATCAAACCATAGAGAGTATTCTTTCCCTCTAACAATACATCCTCACATCCGAGAGCGTGATGCGTTCGCCGCTGAGAATCATCAGGCGTTCGACGACATTTCTCAACTCGCGGATATTTCCGCTCCATGGCATAGCCGAGAGTGCTTCCAAAGCATCCTGTTCGACCGACTTGGGTGCGACGGAGTGCTCTGCGGCAATCTTCTCGACAAAGTAATGCACCAGCTCGACAATATCGCCCGCACGCTCGCGCAAGGGTGGCACTTTTATCAATATCACACTCAAGCGATGATATAAATCCTCGCGGAAATTGCCCTTGGCTATCTCGGCGCGAATATCCTTGTTCGTAGCCGCCACGACACGCACATCCACCGTCACATCCTTATCGCTACCCACGCGACTGATTTTATTCTCCTGCAACGCACGCAAAACCTTAGCCTGCGCCGAAAGCGACATATCGCCTATTTCATCCATAAAGAGCGTACCGCCGTTGGCCTGCTCAAACTTGCCCTTGCGTTGCTTTATCGCCGAGGTAAACGCTCCGCGTTCATGTCCAAAAAGTTCACTCTCGATTAGCTCCGAGGGGATAGCGGCACAATTCACCTCGACAAACGGCGCACCCATGCGCGCACTGCGTTCATGCAGGCGGCGAGCGACAAGTTCCTTGCCGGTGCCATTTTCGCCCGTAATAAGCACTCTCGCATCCGAGGGTGCAACCTTCTCGATGAGCGCCCTAACATGAGCTATTGCCGGCGACGAGCCTATTATCTGTTCCGATTCGCACGGCGTGCGCTTGCGCATGCGCGAAGGCATCGATGCTTGAGGCGCAGTATCCTCATGCTCAACAATACGCCTTAGCGACGACAGCAGGCGATTCATATCCACGGGAGTGGTAAGGTAATCTTCCGCTCCGCTTTTTACCGCTGCAACAGCCTCATCAATCGAGCCCGAAGAGGTGACCGTAATAAACGGGACACCCAATTCTGCCACATTATCCAAATCGGGACTTGCCAGAATTGCATCATATCCGCGCTTTAGGCATATGTTCTGTGAAAGTTCATCGCGCTCGGCTATTGTTGTAGCGAAACCTTCGAATTCAAGTCGCTCACGCAGAATGTTTCGCATGCTTTTTGATTGTTGGAGTATTAAAACTTTTGCCATATTTTGATTTTTGATATTTTTGCACTTACTTTGCACTACCAAAGGTAGGCTCTTTATTCGGTCTTTCCAATCTCGGTGACCGCGAGCCGCGCCACAAAAGTGAGCGCTCTTTTAATTGTAAAAAGGTTTATTCTCGTTGTCCAAACAAAACATGAAAACAACCTAAAAAGCACGATGCTACCGAGGACAGAGGAGTAGAAAACCGACACGACATTATGAAGAAAAATTACAACAACACAAGACGCAAATTGTATCTGCCCGAGTATGGTCGTCACATACATCAGATGGTAGATCAGTTGATGATGATTGAAAATCGCGAGGAGCGTAATCGTCAAGCCCGCGCCGTTATCGCCGTGATGGGCAATCTTCAACCTACGCTGCGCGACACCGCCGATTTTAATCACAAATTGTGGGACCATCTGTTTATTATGTCTGATTTTCAATTAGATGTAGACTCGCCATATTCACGACCCACGCGTCAGGATTTGGTAATTAAACCCGCCCCTATGCACTATACGCAGGGTCGAATAATGTTTAAGCACTATGGCAAATATGTAGCACGCATAATCGAAAAATTATGCAGCGAGGAAGATACCGAGGCGCGCAACGCCGCCATAGGTTCCGTAGCGCGATATATGCGGGCAAAGAGTTTTGAGTATAATCAGGAACACCCCAATAACGAGGTTATCATAAAAGATATAAAGCAGATGTCCAATAACGCAATAGAGTTGGATGAAGTTGCTATAAATAATCTCCGAACAGAGTATAAACAGCACCTTTCGGCGCGTCCTCAAAAGGCTCAACAGCGCACCGCGCAAAGAAATAACGGCAAAAACACCCAGCAAAAAGGCAAGGCTCGCAATCAAAAAAGCAGTAACTCGAAATAACTTCACACAATTCCCCGAAGTAATTTTGCGTTATTCCTAAAAATGCCTATATTTGTAAATTATTTAGAAACCTCATCATTGATATGAAAAAAATATTTTTTGTTGCGATTGCAGTTTTGATGACTTTGGCATCATGTCAATCCTCGAAAGTGAAG
The DNA here is from genome assembly GCA_017532885.1 of Alistipes sp. The sequence continues at coordinate 59,325 of JAFXIS010000075.1, forward strand.
ATTTCGGGACGATTTGTCGGTTCTCAGGCCGATGTGGTCTATTTGGAGCAAGCCACTGCTTTGGAGCAGATATTATTGGACTCTGTTAAGCTCGGCGAGGATGGTCGTTTTGACCTCCGTTTGGATAATGTGAGCAATACACCTTCGCTCTACAACATCATATTCGATAACGAGCGTATTCCACTCCTTTTGACGGGTGGCGACGATATCGAGGTAAATGCAGCAGGTAAGATTGCTCGCAATTATACCGTTGAAGGCTCGTTGGAGTCGGAACTTTTGCGCGAATTTAACCAAAACTTCATCGAGGGCGCAATCAAACTCAACGGCATGATTTCGAAATATTCTGACGAATTGAGCGAAGAGGAGCGTAAAGCTCTAACCAAGGAGTATTCGAAACTATATTTGGATATCAAGCAGCAGCAGTTGCATTTTATCGTCGAGAATAAGAATCGCATTGCAGCGGTATACGCTCTGCATCAGCGTCTTATGAACGAGAATTACCTATTCAACGGCGATAGCGATGTAATCTATTATCGCACCGTTGCCGATGCCGTAGCGGAGACCTATCCCGAGAGCCACTATTTGCCAATCTTGCGTAGCCAGATTGCCCGCATGGATGCTCAAATCAGCCTTCTGTCGAAAGTTAAGGAGATGAATATGCCGGAGATTGAGCTGCCCGACATGTTTGGAAATAATCGCACCTTGTCGTCATTGAACGGCAAAGTCATCCTCCTGCAGTTCTGGTCAGCCGCGGCAGGTAACAGCAATGCCATGAATGCAGACCTCAAGGAGTTGTACGCAAAATACAAGGATAACGGTTTTGAGATTTTCCAGGTATCGTTCGACCGCTCAAAGGCGGTTTGGATTAATGCCGTACAGGAGCAGAAGCTCCCCTGGATTTCGGTTTGCGACTTGCGCGGCGAGACATCTCCTACGGTGGGTGAGTACAATGTTCAGAATGTTCCCACCAGCTACCTTATTGACCGCGATGGTCAAATCGTAGGCAAGGATTTGACTTCCGAGAAGCTTGAGGCTGAAGTTAAGCGTCTTATCTAAGCATACCTCCCTGAGGATTACAGCCAGAAGATTACAGAATGTACTATTTCGTATCGGACATACATCTCGGAGCAGGAAGCAAGGAGCAAGCCCGTTTGACGGAGCAGCGTTTTTTGCGATGGATAGATATGGCCGCAAAGGATGCCGATACGATATTTTTGGTAGGTGACATCTTCGATTTCTGGTTTGAATACAGGCATGTTGTACCCAAGGGATTCACTCGCGTATTCGGGAAGTTGGCAAATCTCACAGACAACGGAGTTAAGGTCGTATTCTTCACCGGCAATCACGATATGTGGTGTCGGGATTATTTAGAGAAGGAGTGCGGTGTGGAGATTCATCACAAGCCTCGCACATACAACCTTGCCGGCAAAAAGATATTTATCGCACATGGCGACAATATGAACATTGCAGATAAGCCGATGTTGCGACTTATGAATACATGCTTCCGTTCAAAGCCTCTGCGCGTAATCTTTTCATGGTTAATACATCCCGACCTGGCAATGCGCTTCGGCAAGTGGTGGAGCAACAAATCCCGCCAATCGCACCCCAAACCTTCGACTGTGGAGTCGCTTGATTTTTTGGTGGACTACGCTCGCGACTACAAGGCATCGCACCCCGATATTGATGCCACAATCTTCGGGCATTTGCACTTGGGGCATGAGGTAAAGGAGGATAATCTACATGTTGTATTCTTAAGTGATTGGAGCGACGAGGAGATTTCGTATGCCACAATCGACAATAACGGTAAATTGGAACTTAAAACATTCAGATAATGCAGCAATATCTTGACCTTCTAACCCGAATCAAAACCGAGGGCGTTGTAAAGAGCGACCGCACAGGCACAGGCACACGCAGTGTATTTGGTCATCAGATGCGCTTCGACCTCGAGAATGGATTTCCCCTACTTACGACAAAAAAGGTCTTTCTAAAGGGAATTATCCATGAACTTTTATGGTTCTTGGCAGGAGATACCAACATCAAATACTTGGTCGATAATGGCGTGCATATCTGGGATAACGATGCCTACCGATATTACAATGAGCTATGCATTCGTCACGGAGTTCTGCCCGTTGATATGGAGACATTCCTCGCGGCAGCACAGCAACGCATCGAGTCGCCTATCGAGGGTTACACATTCGGTGATTTGAACCATGTCTATGGCTATCAGTGGCGCAGCTGGCCCAAGCCAAACGGAGAGCATATCGACCAAATCCGTCAAGTTATCGATACAATAAAGCATAACCCCGATTCGCGTCGTATGATTGTCTCGGCATGGAATGTTGCCGAGGTGGAGGATATGGCACTGCCACCTTGTCATGTGCTGTTCCAATTCTATGTAGCCGAGGGGCGTCTTTCATGTCAATTATATCAGCGTAGTGCCGATACATTCCTGGGTGTTCCGTTCAATATCGCATCGTATGCTCTGCTTACAATGATGATTGCGCAGGAGTGCGGATTGCGCGCCGGAGAGTTTATTCATACGCTGGGCGATACCCACCTCTACCTAAACCATATGGAGCAGGTCGAGGAGCAATTATCGCGCACACCCCGACAGCTACCCACGATGCATCTGAATCCCGAGGTGAAGTCGGTATTTGATTTCCGTTTCGAGGATTTCACGCTGGAGGGCTATGACCCCTACCCCACAATCAAGGCTCCGATGTCGTTCTAATATTTTAAGCACAAATGATAAGCGTAATTGTAGCCGTAGCCGAAAATGGCACGATAGGAGATAAAAACTCACTTTTATGGCATATCTCGGAGGATTTGCGCAACTTTAAGCGCATAACTTCAGGGCATCCCGTAGTGATGGGTCGCAAGACTTTTGAGTCGTTGGGTCGTCCGCTTCCCAATCGCCGAAATATAGTCATAAGTCGCACGACAACACATATCGAAGGGTGCGAGGTGGTCGATTCATTAGAGAAGGCGATTGCCCTATTTTCCACAGAGGAGGAGGTTTTCATCATAGGCGGCGCACAAATTTATGCTCAGGCTATGCCCATTGCCGACAAATTCTACCTTACAAAGGTTGAACACCCTTATGAGGGCGACACATCGTTTCCCGCTTGGGACCCGACGCTGTGGCGTTTGGTCGAGGAGCAGACCTTCCCCTGCGGAGAGAAATACCCCTACCCTTTCCGATTCTGCATATATGAGAGAATAAGATAAATCGCAATTCCGCAGAGATATATTTTCACTAAATCATAATTTTTACTATCTTTGTGAGGCATGCCTATCGGGTATGCCTCTTATTGTACATAATCGTTTTAGCATATAGTTATGAAACTTAGGACTTTGCTCGTTGCAACTGCATTATTTGTCGCAGGATGCAGCACCATAAACAAAGAGAGCGAAAACGCAATCTACCTTGACGAAAACCAACCCATAGATGAGCGCGTCGAAGACGCTTTGCGTCGCATGACGCTGCGTGAGAAGATTCGCATTCTGCATGCGCAATCAAAATTTTCGTCAGCAGGAGTCCCCCGCCTCGGTATTCCCGAATTACAATGCACGGATGGTCCTCATGGTGTGCGTGCCGAGTTTTTATGGGATGAGTGGGAGCAAGCAGGTTGGACAAGTGATTCATGTACGGCATTTCCCGCCCTCACATGTTTGGCTGCAACTTGGAACCCCGAAATGTCGGCAAAATACGGCAAGGCATTAGGCGAGGAGGCTCGCTATCGTGATAAGGATGTGTTGTTAGGCCCCGGTGTAAACATATATCGCACGCCTCTGAATGGCCGCAATATCGAGTATATGGGTGAGGACCCATATCTGGCTGCGAAGTTGGTCGTACCCTACATTCAAGGCGTTCAGGCTAATGGCGTTGCAGCATGCATCAAGCACTTTGCACTGAATAATCAGGAGCATGGCCGCCATCATATAAATGCCATTGTGGATGACCGCGCACTCTACGAAATCTATCTTCCGGCATTCAAGGCCGCAGTCGAGGAGGGTGGCACTTGGGCTATCATGCCGGCATACAACAAATACAACGGGCAATTCTGCTGCCATAACGAGCGCCTGCTCAATACAATCCTAAAGGGTGAGTGGGGCTTCGATGGTGCTGTTATATCGGATTGGGGCGGAGTACACTCCACTCGCGAAGCGGCTCTAAACGGATTGGATATGGAGTTCGGAACAGGTACAGACGGCTTGAGCATGGGCCTTAAAAACAATTTCGACGCCTATTTCCTCGCAGTACCCTACCAGCGTCTTATCGAGAAAGGCGAACTTTCGACAAAAGAGCTGGACGACAAAGTGCGTCGCGTATTAAAACTCAATTTCCGCACGGCAATGAATACCCGCAAGCCTTTTGGTGCGCTCAATAGCGAGGAGCATAAAGCCATAGCCCGAGAGATTGGCGGCGAAGGTATCGTACTATTGAAGAATGAAAACAATGTCTTGCCCCTCTGCAAAGAGAAGCTGAAGCGCCTGCTTATAGTTGGCGAAAATGCCATAAAGATGATGACCGTAGGCGGTGGCTCGGCATCGCTCAAGGTGCAACGCGAATACTCTCCATTGGAGGGCATACAGCAATATGTAGGCGACGATGTCGAGGTGATATATGAGCGTGGTTATGTAGGCGATATTACAGGCAGCTACAACGGCGTAAAGACAGGGCAGGATTTGCGCGACGAGCGTAGCCCCGAGCAGCTTATCGCTGATGCCGTAAAGGTGGCAAAGAGCGCCGATGCCGTCATATACTTCGGAGGATTGAATCGCAAGGAGGGTCAGGATTGCGAGGGTGTAGACCGCGGACATTATCACTTACCATACGACCAAAACAGAGTTATCGAGGCTTTGGCTGAGGCGAATCCCAACTTTGTAATGATAAACATCTCGGGTAATGCCGTCGAAATGCCATGGGTGGAGAGTGTGCCGGCAATTATACAGGCATGGTTCCTCGGCTCGGAGGCAGGCCGGGCTATTGCTCCCGTACTCTTCGGCGAGGTAAATCCTTCGGGACATCTACCCTTCACTTTCCACACTCGTTTGCAGGATTATGCAGCACACTCCATCGGGGAATATCCCGGAAATGGTGTAGATGTGCGCTACAACGAGGGCATCTTTATAGGATATCGCTGGGCCGATAAGCAGAATATCAAAACGCTATTCCCATTTGGACACGGCTTGAGTTACACAACTTTCGAGATTACGGAGCCCCAAATCAGCAAAAAGAGCCTAAAACAGGGCGGAGAGATTAAACTCAAAGTCGAAGTGCGTAATACTGGAGAGCGTGACGGCGCCGAAGTAGTGCAACTATATATCAGCGATAAGGACTCTTCACTACCCCGCCCCGTTAAGGAACTTAAGGGCTTCAAGAAATTACACCTTGCTGCAGGAGAGAGCAGCATGGCAGAATTTACCATCTCGGAGGAGGAGTTAAAGTTCTTTGACGACAAGCAGCACAAATGGATTGCCGAGAAAGGCGAATTTACGGCTCATATTGCAACATCGGCAGAAGAGGTGCTATATAGCGTAGATTTTACACTCAAATAGCCCGTACAGGCGTTTGCAGCAATGAGAGGTTACCTATCTTCAGCGAGATGAGTAACCTCTTATTTTAATATCGTTTTCCATACCACGATATTCTAACGAAAAAGATAAAACATTGTTTTTAGCTACACAACACCCCCCCTTCATTTCCGCAATTTCAGCCATCAGTTTTCGATTGAGCTAACCCGCTAATACAAAGCCTATTGCAAGGTTTCGATATTGACCCAAAACCATTTATGGCAGAAAAAAGTCGAAAATAATTTTGCCGGAGTAAAAATTTTCATTATCTTTGCACCACTTAACCACGAAATATCGGGCATTCAGCCCATATAACGATACATCGCGGGGTAGAGCAGTTGGCAGCTCGTCGGGCTCATAACCCGGAGGTCGGAGGTTCGAGTCCTCCCCCCGCTACCATAGAGGAAATCCATTGCGGATTTCCTCTTTTTTATGGTAGCGGGGGGAGGACTTACCTCCCAACTATATTTACATTCCTCCCCAACCCCTCCTTTGACAAAGGAGGGGCTTTCCAACCACTACACTACCATAGAGGAAATCCATTGCGGATTTCCTTTTTTTTATGGTAGCGGGGGGAGGACTTGTGTCCTCAATCATCTTTACATTCCCATTTTCGAGATTCTCGCGCTATCGCTCAGAATGACGACGAAAATATCGCCCTCTGCCCTCGCTTACTCGCAGCCTTGGAAAAGGGAGATATTTTAACTCGGATATATTTATCGGTCTACATTTGCAGGCTATCAAATCAATTTATAAAAAATCATTTCTTGTAGTATTATTTTATGCGGTGGGTGAAAAAAAACTTTTATCTTTGTAAAAAGCGTGCATGCGCCTGAATTTTAGTGTGACAAAATTCAATAACTCGCATACTTGATGCGTTATATTAGCGAAGCAACAGAGAATTTATAAACGATTAACCGCTATATTATGAACAAGATTTCAAGAATATTTTTACTTGCGACTGCAGTTTTCACTTTCTCGGCAGCGCAGGCTCAGGAGGCTGATTTCCGACCCGCCGACCTTGTGCGGCCGATGATGGGTACAGCCGACCCTGGTAATGTAACACCCATTGCCACAGCGCCATTCGGTATGGTAGGCCTTGGCCCCGACACCTTCTACTGGGGCTCGGGTTACAAATATTATCATGGCCACATCAAGGGTTTCAGTCACACGCACAAGTGTGGTCAGGGAGGTACCGATTTCATGGATATTATGTTCATGCCGCTGGCATCGCCCGATTGGCTCGGTGGCGAGCGTTGTCCTTCGGAGTTCTCGGCTCCCTACTCTCACGACAAGGATAAGGAGCATGTTGAGCCGGGATATTACAGTGTGAAGCTGCTCGACAGCGACATCAAGGTGGAGCTTACTGCCACCTCGCGTTGCGGCATGCACCGCTACACCTACCCCGAGGGTAAAAGTCGTCAGATTTTCCTCGATATGAAGCACGGTGGCAAGGGTTCTTGTACCATCATCCCCGAGGACGATTGGGATACCGTACGCACAGCCCGCATCGAGCTGGTCGATGAGCGCACCGTACGCGGATATCGCATATCAAATGGCTGGGTACCCGAGATGCATGTCTATTTCTACGCCGAGTTCTCGGAGCCTATAAAAAACATCACGCTCTACAACCACTGCCACCGACAGGAGGGCGTAACCGCGTGGGAATCAACCGATGTGCGTGCCGTTGTAGAGTTTGGCGAGGGTGATGCTCCCATTGTAGCGCGTGTAGGTATCTCGCCGGCAAGCATGGAGGGCGCTCGCAAGAATGTCAAAAAGGAGATAAAGACCTGGGATTTCGACAAGGTGCGTCAGACGATGAACAACCTCTGGAACGAAACCCTATCGGCAATCATCATCGACGATGAGAATTCTCCCGAGAAAGAGGCGTTCTACACAAGCCTTTATTTTGCGCACCTCTATCCGCAGCTCTATTCGGATGTTACGGGCGAATATCGTTCTTCAGATATCAAGGTGCACAAGGGCAAGTTCAACTACTACGGCGGTTGTTTCAGCCCATGGGATACATTCCGCACACAAATCCCACTTATCACAATTCTCCACCCCGAGGTGATGAACGATTTGGTAAAGACCCTACAAGAGCACTACAACAACTGCGGTATGCTGCCCGTATGGTTGTTGGCAGGTCAGGAGAATATGTGTATGATTGGCTACAACTCTGTGCCGACAATATCAGATATCTACTCAAAAGGCGTCCGCAAGTACGATGTCGAGGCTATTTACGAGGCGATGAAGACCTCGGCAAACAAAGATACCTTCGGTTACTTCCTGCGTCAGTTCCGCGGTGCTCGCTACTACAACAAATATGGCTATGTACCGTGCGATTTGGAGGTTAGCTCGGTTTCAAAGACCCTGGAGTATAGCTATGCCGACTGGTCGCTGGCACAGATGGCAAAGGCTCTGGGCAAGAAGGAGGATTACGACTACTATATGGAGCGTGCTGCGCGCTACAAAAATATGTTTGACCCCGAAGTGGGCTTTATGCGTGGCAAGGATAGCAATGGTAATTGGCGTACGCCGTTTGACCCCTTCTATTCGAATCACTATCAGCCCGATGACGACTTCTGCGAGGGTACATCGTGGTCGTGGACCTTCTTCGTGCCACATGATGTTGCCGGCTTGGCCGATTTGATGGGTGGCGAGGAGAATTTTGTCGAGAAGTTGGACTCGCTCTTCTTGGTAAGTTCACATGTCACAGGCCCTAACCCCGCATCGGACATTACGGGTCGCGTAGGTCAGTATGCTCACGGAAACGAGCCTGCTCACCAGATACTCTATATGTATAATTATGTAGGTCAGCCGTGGCGTGCCCACAAGAAGATTAGCGATATCCTCTACACGCTCTACCGCCCTACTCCCGACGGAATTTGCGGTAATGACGATAGCGGACAGATGTCGGCTTGGTATATTATGAGCGCGATGGGTATATTCCCGCAGATGCACGGAAATGGTGTTTACTGCGTCGGAACGCCTATGTTCAAGAGCCTCAAATTGAAGCACGGCAAGGGTACGCTTACGATTCTTGCACCCGAGGCTTCACGCGAGAACTGCTATGTGCAGTCACTCAAGGTTAATGGCAAGCCCTACACCAAGACCTGGTTCCACCACAACGACCTCTTCGGCAAGGACAATGTTTTGGAGTTTGAGATGGGCCCCGAGCCTAACAAGGCGTGGGGAGCAGCCGTAGAGGACAGACCAAAGTCTATGCGTGACGAGAAGTGGGAGGATTAGCTCTTTCCATTCTAAAAAACAGACAAGCCGACATTTGAAGATGTCGGCTTGTCTGTTTTTTATAGAAACCTACTTCATCGGCTGATGACGGTGGTTTTTCTTCACCTTCAACACCTTATCTATCGCCTCGCAGACCATAGGCTCGTTGATTGCGCGGTAGCACTCCAAGTTAAGATGGCAACCATCGAAGGTCCACTTTTCGGGCAGGCCACCCTCCTCTGTCGTAAGCGCCGAATGATAATCGAGATAGTAAATCTTGTTCTCCTCGGCGTAGGCACGAATCATCTTGTTCAGTTCACGAATAGGCTCGGCAGGCTTTAACTCCTTACGCCAACCAAATTGGGCACAAGGGGTTATAGAACACAAAACAACCTTTATCTTGTGAGCCTTTGCCAACTCGCACATCGAAACAATATTACCAAATATATTTTCAAGGGCGATATAGCCGTTATTCATAGCAATATCGTTAATACCCGCCATAATAACCACCGCACGCGGATTCAGGGCGATGACATCCTGACGAAAACGCACCAACATCTCGGCTGTGGTCTGACCACTGATGCCGCGACCAACAAAGTTGTTCTTCGTAAAAAACTCAGGGTCGTACTGCGCCCACAACTCGGTGATCGAGTTTCCCATAAATACCGCATCAGGGCGCTCCACAACAGATTTATTCGCATCGGCATAGCGCCCGAAATCGGCCCAATCGCGATGTTGCGCCTGCGCAGAAGCAATCGTAAACATAAGCAACAATAGAATATAAAAGCGTTTCATAAGAGGTAAAATATTAATGTTTCGAATTACAATCACATACAAAAGTACAAATTTATAGCCCAACATAGACCTCATTTCGCTATTTTTTGTTATTTTTGCACAATTGTACAAAATTTAGGACTTCACAATAATGGATAAATTCGAACCTACACACTACACGCTTCGATGCGTAGCTACCGGTCATGAGTTTACTGACCATGGTTGGGACTTGGTAGATGATGAATGTCGTGAGCCCTCGTTGGTTAGAGCCGTATACGAGAAGAAAAAACTTGAAGTAAAGGAGGGCTTGGGATTTTATCGTTTCTGCGATTGGTTACCCGTAAAGCGTATGCTTAAAGGCTCGGCTGCCCCTGTAACATTCCGTAGCAAGGGTTTGGCTGCACATTTAGGATTGGAGAACCTCTATATCACACTCAATGGTTACAGCCCGGCACACGGTGCAGGCATGACTACCTGTTCGTTCAAGGAGACCGAGGCATATAGCGTATGTGGCCGCATGAGTGACGACGAGAAGCGAGTATTGGTCGTAGCTTCGGCAGGTAATACCGCGCGTGCCTTTGCAAAGGTTTGCTCGGAGAATAACATTCGCCTTTTGCTATCTGTTCCGGCCGATAATCTCGACGCCCTATGGTTTGAGAAGCCGTTGAACCCCTGTGTAAAACTTATCGCATGCGAGAAGGGTGGCGACTATTTCGACGCTATTCGTTTGAGCGATATGGCTTTGCAGTCGCCTATGTTTTATGCTGAGGGAGGAGCGAAGAATGTGGCTCGCCGTGATGGTATGGCGACAACAATGCTCTCAGCCGCAACTACCATAGGTCGCATTCCCGACTACTATTTCCAGGCCGTAGGTAGTGGTACAGGCGCTATCGCCGCATGGGAGGCAAACCTCCGACTTATCGAGGACGGCTCATATGGCAACAATATCGCAAAGCTCATGGTGTCGCAGAACGCTCCATTTGTACCGATGTACGATGCGTGGAGAGCCGACTCTCGCGAAATGTTGCCTTACGAAACACATCGTGCCCGTCGCGATGCAAGCATAATCGATGCGAAGGTGCTGTCAAACCGTAAGCCCCCATACAGTATCAAAGGTGGTCTTTACGACGCATTGAAGGCGACAAATGGCGATGTTTTGGTAGTAACAAACGCTCAGGGCCGCAAGGCTTCGCGTCTGTTTGAGGAGTTGGAAGGCATCGACATTCACCCCGCAGCAGCCATTGCCACAGCATCACTCATCAAGGCGGTGGAGAACGACCAGGTGGACAAGAAGGCTACCATTATGCTCAATATCACAGGTGCGGGTGAGAAGCGTTTCAAGGCCGAGCACGAGATTTTCCAATTGCAGCCCGAGAAGATTTTCCCGCTCAATGTTGAGACTGAGGCCGTTGTTGAGGCCGTTGAGGCGATGTTTTCAGAGTAGTTGAATTGTCAAGTAATATAAAAAATGTTATATCCTATAAAATTCACTCCTCGTCTGAAAGAGCGCCTTTGGGGCGGCAAGGAGTTATTGGCAAAGGCAAAGGCAGGCAAAGCAAAGGGCATAGACTCAACGAAGTCTTATGGCGAGAGTTGGGAACTTTCGGCAGTGCAAGGCGACATCTCGGTTGTGGCAAATGGCATACTCAAGCGCAACAACCTCGAAGAGATTATCGAGGTATATATGGGCAACCTCATTGGCGACAAGATTTTCGAGAAGTATGGTCTTACCTTCCCGCTCCTGATCAAGAGCCTCGATTGCCACGATGTTCTCTCGGTGCAGGTACACCCCGACGACGAGTTGGCGGCCGAGCGTCACGACTCTTACGGCAAGACCGAGATGTGGTATGTCGTAGCAGCCGAGGAGGGTGCGTCGCTCTATGTGGGCTTCAAGGATAACAAAATCACTCGTGAGGAGTATATCGCCGCCGTTGGCGAGGACCGTCTGCATGAGATTTTGAACGAGATAAAGGTCAAGGCGGGCGACACATTCTTTATTCCCGCCGGTACCGTTCACGCCTTAGGTAAGGGTATCGAGGTGTTGGAGATTCAGCAGACTTCGGACATCACCTACCGCATCTACGACTGGAACAGAGTCGATGACAAGGGTAATGCGCGCGAGTTGCATACCGCATTGGCTGTCGATGCCATAGATTTTACTCGCGACAAGGAGTCGTGCATTATGCGCTACGAAACACGCCGCAACGAGGCCGTTACGCTTGTCGATTGCGACTACTTCACCACCAACATCATCGAGTTAAAGGGCTCGATGGAGCGTGAATTGGTAACACTCGACTCTTTTGTGCTTTACATTTGCGCCGAGGGTGGTGCCGATGTTACGGTGGGTGGTAACACCGAGCATATCGACGCTCTGGATTTGGTTATGATTCCTGCCGAGGCCGACAGCGTGGAGATTAAGGGCGAGGGTAAACTCTTGGAGGTATATATCAAATAGAGTCCCTTATAAGAAAAACATGGGTGTCGGATAGAGATTATCTGGCACCTTTGTTTTTTATCACATTCTGCTGTATGCGTCGTAGGCCGCTGCGTTTAAGCGGTGTGGCAGAAAATTGCTCGAAGAATTGCTCGTCGCTCATCGCAAGCCACTCGTCAGCACCCATCTCGGCAGGGTTAAAGAGCGGAGTGAATTGCGAATTGCTATACTCCGCAGAGTTTTTATTGTAGGGGCAACACAGCTGACACTCATCGCACCCGAAAATCCAGCCATTCAAATCTATACTTGTCGTCGGCTCGGCCTCAATCGTATGGCACGATATACAACGCGAAGTGTCTATTCCTCGACCCTCCATTATCGCATGCGTAGTACACGCCTCCACACATCGACGACACTCGCCGCACCCTACACCCTCATATGGTTTGTCGTATGAGTTTACCGCATCATCCAACACCAATACACCCAACAATACAAAGCTACCGAATTGCGGCGTTATGAGCAATGACTGCCTACCAATCCACCCCAAACCTGCCGCAACGGCATACTGCTTCTCAGAGATGGGTGCAGAATCAACAAATGCCCTACCCTGCAACTGCATATATCTCTGCTGCAACGACTTAAGCATCTGCTGCAACATCTTCTTTATGCTCTTGTGGTAATCCTTGCGGCAAGCGTATGAAGCAACCTTCGTACGGTTCGAGGTGTAGTATTCATCGCTAAATTTCAGTTTATAATTCACACCACATACCACCACACTCCTCGCCCCCTCGACCAATTTTCGGGCATCGAAACGCTTCTCCCGATTGCGGTGCATATAGTCGAGCGACGAGGCGTAACCATGCGCTAACCACTCCTCAAAGCCCCTCTCTCCGGCATCAAGATGTTGTGCCGGAGTGACGCCGCAAAGGTCAAAGCCAACCTCCGTAGCAAGTTCTTTTATGTGATAATATTCTATCATAGAGTAATTTCGCTCCAAAAATAATGATTTTTCACTATTTTTCAGTACATTTGTCGCGTCGCGAATATTTTTTTAAGAAATTAAACCTATTCGAATGAAAACATTGAACACCTTGTATGAACTTTTCCACAATAGCATCGAAAAGTTCTCGCAAAAAGCCGCCTTTACGATGTTTGGTGGCGAAGATGTTAGTTTCAAGGAGGTAGGAAAACGAGTTAAGGAGGTTCAGGATTTGCTCGTGGGCGCCGGATTGAATGCCGGTGACAAGGTAGCTATCCTGAGTAGCAGTATGCCCAATTGGGGCGTATGCTATTTTGCCGTTGTTACAGCCGGAATGGTCGCAGTACCTATTCTTCCGGACTTCACAGGAGCTGATTTGGATATTCTCATCAAGCACTCTGAGGCAAAAGCGTTACTCGTTTCTGATAAACTCTTTACAAAACTATCGAAAGAAACCGCAGCTAAACTTAACATTATCATCCGTACCAAGAACCTCGGCGTAATCTCTCAGACCGTAAAGGCTGAGGGCTCGACCGCAATTCCCAAGGCGGAGGATTTGGCTGCAATTATCTACACTTCAGGTACAACTTCCACACCTAAGGGTGTAATGCTCACCCATGGCAACCTCGCATCGCAGATACACATGCTCTACGACCTCTACCCTATTGGTCCTGAGGATACAATGCTATCGGTTCTGCCTATGGCTCACACCTATGAATGTTCGTTGGGCTTGATTTACATCTTCTCGACAGGAGGTACGGTAACATACCTCGAGAAACCACCCACACCGAGCGTGTTGATGCCGGCATTGCGTAGGGTCCGCCCCACAGCGTTCCTTATCGTGCCGCTCATCATCGAGAAGATTTACCGCAGCCAGATTTTGGCAAAGTTCACTTCGAACGCCTTCTGGCGCGCACTCTACAACACAGCCTTCACGCGTCGCTACTTGCACCGCATTGCAGGCAAGAAGCTCAACAAGGTCTTTGGAGGTCGCGCACGCCTCTTTATCGGCGGAGCGAAACTCGACGAGCAGGTTGAGCAGTTCTTGCAGGAGGCAAAGATTCCCTACGCTATCGGCTACGGCCTCACCGAAACTGCTCCGCTGGTAGCAGGTCAGATTTCGCCCGCCGTAAAGTTGGGTGCTACGGGCCCGGCAATGAAGGGCGTTGAGGTGCGCCTCGACAATATCAACCCCGACACCAAGCAGGGAGAGATTGTTGTGAAGAGTCCCTCTGTAATGCAGGGTTATTATAAGAATCCCGAGGCTACCGCCGAGGTATTTACCAAAGACGGTTGGTTCCGCACAGGCGACTTGGGCTACATCGACGAGGATGGTTACATCTTCATCAAGGGTCGCTTGAAGAATATGATTTTGGGTCCCAGCGGAGAGAATATCTACCCCGAGGAGATTGAATCGGTACTCAACTCTCATGTCTTTGTTTCGGAGTCTGTCGTAACCGAACAGGATGGTCAGCTGGTAGCATTGGTACACTTCGACACCGACGCCATCGAGAAGATGAAGGAGGAGTTGATGGAGAAGTGGGAGATTACCCGCGACGAGTGGCACAAGAAGGTCGATGAGTGGAATGACCGCATGGAGGAGCTTAAGAAAGAGATTATAAAGTATGTAAACTCAAAGGTAAATCGTTTCTCGCGCATCTCGGATGTCGTTGAGGAGGAGCAGGAGTTCGAGAAGACTCCTTCGAAGAAGATTCGCCGTTTCCTCTACACCAATCGAAGCAAAAAGCAGGAGAAGAAGTAATTTTCTTTATCATACAAACAAAATCGGGACACCGCAAAGTGTCCCGATTTTGTTTTACCCGACGGCGTAGACTATTTCATCGACTCCGATAAGAGCTTGATATAATAACCACCAACAACCGAACGAGCGCGGAAACCTACATGATGCTTGGTATTGGTATAATACCAATCGGTCATAGGTATACGGTCTACGGTTTCGTTCATAAACTTATGCACAGGCTTTACCAAAGCCTCGAAATCCGCCTGATTCTCAGCCATGGTAGCACTCCACACAATCCAATCCGACTTGGTATAAGCTCTACGGCAATCCAATGGAAGACCATATTCATTCTGCTTTGTAAGGTAGTAAGCAACCTCCGTAGGAGTAATATCGGCATCAAACACATTGTAACCCAGCATCTTATCCCATACAAGGTTATACTTCTGACTCCAAGTATCGCCCTCGTTGAAAGTCAAGCGATAGTGGTCGCCCTGCGCTGCCATTCGCTTCCACTCGGCTGCCATTTGGCGAGCCACAGCCTCATACTCCTCAGCAACATCCTTTTTGCCTGCCATACGCGCCATATCGGCATAAGCGGCAATACCTACAATAGCCTTTGCCGAGAGGTTAGCATTGCGAGCCCAATGGCCGGCAAAATCATCTGTACAGAGCTGATTTTCAGGGTCGCCACCATACTCTACAAGGTAATTGGTCCATGTCGTCAGGACATCCCAATGCTTTAGAGCATAATCCGCCGAGCCCTCAATCTTACAGATTGCACCCGTAAGAATCAACATGTTACCACTCTCCTCCAATGGCATATCACCGCCATAGGTCTGACCATTACCCCAAGGATATGTACCAATATCGTGTGCAGGATAAGGTTTTGTCCACCTTCCACTCTCGGCATAGTAGAATATGAAGTTAATAAGAGCCTTTGCCAATTCCGGATTGTAATAGAGGAACAACGGAGATGAGGGATATGTCACATCCACAGTACCGATAGAGCCATTGCTGAAGCACTCTTTTGAAAGGAATGCCAACTCGCCCGAAGGTGTCTCGATAAGTTTGTGAGCCGCAATGGCCTGACGATAAGCCAATGCACATAGCTCCGAGTACTCCTTGCCGCCTACCGCAGCCGTTTCGGCCATCAACTTGGCATCGAATTTCTCGCAACGACGCTTGAGCGACGAGTAATCATCTGCCGCCAAAGCAAACTGCTGCTCAATTGTGCTGTCGCCCTTACGATTCCAATATGGGCGGATATCCTCCTCAAAATAGCGGATAGAGCGAATATCATCGTATCCCAACATGATATAATCCTCAACCGACTTGTTGCCCACCTTGCCGACATGAGAGCTTATAGCCATATATTTGCCGTCGTTGTGCGCGCCAACCTCGCCCGTCTGAGCGAACTCGCGACGCAAAGCAATATTATCACCGACCGAAGCATTATGCGTAGCCTTATCTGCCGCCATATAGAAATAGCCCCAATCGATGCGGACATTATCGCCCTTACGACCAAGAATATTCTGCTCCACAGTACCACACTTCACATAATTGAAACGCTCATCCTCCATGCGCTCACTCACAGCCTCCTGGTACCACGCATTACGGGCCCAATCTTGCGCGGCCTCAAAGTAGATATCAACATCATGCTCCTTGCCGTCGTTCGACTTAACCTCATACGAGATATAATTCACGGGGCGCGAGATAAGTTCCAAATCCTCCATCAGTAATGGCGCAGTGAAGGTCAGACGCAAATCCACATTACCACATGTAAAGTCATAAATCGTGCGTGTCGGCTGAACATCAGCAGAGGTCTGCACAGCAGTCTGCGACATCATATTAGCGCCTTTATCGCGCTTATATAGGCCCATATCGAGCAATGCTCCACCCTGAGGGTTATGGCAATGTGCCGCCAAGACAATTTTACCATTCTTGGCAGAGGCAGCAACCTCGGCAGGCACCTCCACCCACTGGTCAGCCTTCCACTCAAATGGAGTAGAGACAATCTGATGACCATTGAAATAGAGCTGGAAAGTATCATCGTGCGAGTATTTCACAAAGAGAGTTCCATCCTGCAAGATTTCGGGGTTTACCTCAATTTCACGACGCACCCATATATTTTCAGTAAGCCACTTTGTACGCAAATGGGGCTGTCCGTCTGTTCCGAACGATGCCTCGCCGCGCTTCCACCTACGGTCGTTGAATGATGGCTGCTCCCAGCCCTTCTGAGGTTCACTGAAAGTATAAGCACCCTCCCAATCCTTATCGTATGACATGGGGGCAATCGGGTGCATAGGCACAACCTCGGCGCCCATAAAACGATACAGCTCGCCATCAACACGCAGCGTACCCATCAACGGGAAATCAGCACCCGTCCAATGACGCACCTTATCATCATAAAGGCGGTCGGTTGTAGACCATGCGCTGGTATAAGGGTCAATGGTGATGAGCGGATATGCCGGAGCGCGCAACTCATTCTTGACATGCTTTGGTGCAGAACATGCCGACATAAAAATCGCCATCAACACCACAATAATCGAGAGATTTTTCTTCATAACAGTAGCTTATTTATAGATTTTATACTTTTCCACTTTACAAATATAGGTATTTTCTCACTTTTTGCCTACATTTGCTGAAAATATATCAACAAAAAATATTATGAAGAAATTTGCACTCACTCTATTACTCTGCTTCAGCATTTTAGGAGTATCAGCCGACGAAGGTATGTGGCTACCCAGCTTGATTGGCTCACGCATTAAGGATATGCGCCAAAAGGGCTTCAAACTCTCGGCAGAAGATATCTACTCTATCAACAAAGCATCTATGAAGGATGCCGTTGTATTGTTCGGTAGCGGTTGCACCGGAGAGTATGTGTCGGAGGAGGGTCTGCTCCTTACTAATCACCATTGCGGCTATGGAGCGATACAGATGCTCTCAAGCGTAGAGCATGACTACCTGACAAATGGTTTCTGGGCAATGTCACGCGACGAGGAACTTCCATGCCCCGGGCTTTCAGTGCGTCGATTGGTAAGAATGGAGGATGTGACCGAGCGCATCGCAGCAGGCGTTGATGCCAAGGATATCATCACCGAGGCTGCCGCAGGAGGTTACTCTGCATCGGTGCAGCCGATGTATTACGGCAATCAATATTTCTTGTTCGTATACGAGATATTCCGCGATGTGCGCCTTGTGGGTACTCCCCCATCCTCTATCGGTAAGTTTGGTGGCGACACCGACAACTGGATTTGGCCTCGCCATACGGGCGACTTCTCGATTTTCCGCGTTTATGCCGACCAGAACAACAAACCTGCCGACTACTCGAAGGATAACAAGCCATATCGTCCGGCTCGTCACTTTGCCGTATCGACCAAGGGAGTTAAAGAGGGCGACTTTACGATGATTTATGGCTATCCTGCAAATACTCAGGAGTATGTAACATCCGACGCTGTCAAGTATGTTGCCGAGATTTCTGACCCTATGAAAATTGCATTGCGCACCGAGCGCCTCGACATTATCACAGCTGCGCAGGAGCGTGATGCCGCAATACGCATTAAGTATGCCGCAAAGCATGCCGGTATAGCCAACGCATGGAAGAAATGGCAGGGAGAAGTTTTGGGTATCAAGCGTTTAGGCTCTATTGATAAGAAACTCGCCTACGAAAAGACATTCGCCGAGTGGGCCGCCGACAAAGCGGAGTATGCACATCTTTTAGATTCTCTCAAAGCAGCTTATGACCGCCACGACGATTGGTACTACATGGGCGAATTGTTCAACGAAACAGGTCGTACGATTGAACTTGCGAAGGTTGCGGTACTCAACACTCAAACTCCTCAGCCTATTGAGCGTATCGAGAGTTTTTACAAGGATTATGATGCCGAGGTGGACCGCGCCTTGACAAAATGCGTATTGAACGGATTTATGCGCTATTGCCCCGAGGAGCGTGTTCCTGAGGCTTTGCGCACCGAGATAGCGAAATATGGCGGTACGATAGAGGCTTATGTAGATTACATTTATGATAACTCTCCTTCCGTTTCACTTGAGAAGATGAAGAGTGCTACTGTAGAGCAACTTCAGGCAGATGCTGTTTTGAAGTTAGGTAAGATATTTGCCTTCGGCAAGGATACAGACTATCCCCGAGGTATTCCGCGCAATTTGAGTAATATTCCCGACATCGAGAAGTGGTATCGTCCATATATGCGCGCACTTCGCGAGTGGGATAAGGAGCGAGCATTCTACCCCGACGCAAACTTCACATTGCGAGTGGCCTACGGCTCGATTGCAGGCTATGAGTATGCCGACGGTGAGTACCACAACCCCGTATCGACACTCGATGGCATTATCGAGAAGGATAACCCCGCAATCTACGACTACAATATTCCTCAGACACTGCGCGACATCTACGCTCGCAAAGATTATGGTCGCTGGGGCGAGAAGATTGGTAGTCGTTACACTGTTCCCGTAGCATTTATCGCAACGAACCACACTTCGGGCGGAAATTCGGGTTCTCCGGTTATCAACGGCAAGGGGGAGTTGGTTGGTATTAATTTTGACCGTACATGGCTATCGACGATGAGCGATATAGAGTTCGACCCCACGATTTGCCGAAATATCTCGGTAGATATTCGTTATGTACTCTTTACAATTGACAGAATCGGCGGAGCATCTTATCTATTCGATGAGATGAACCTGAGATAATCATTTCCGCAATGCTCGATTTATTGTTTAACACACACTCTGCACTGCAAGCCGTAATCGTAATCTCGATTATATGTGCCATAGGCCTTATGTTTGGTAAGGTCAAGATATCGGGCATATCGCTTGGTGTAACCTTCATATTCTTTGCAGGTATCATCGCGGGGCACTTCGGCTTAACAATCGATGCCCAGATGTTACAGTTTGCCGAGAGTTTCGGATTGGCACTTTTCGTCTACTCACTCGGCGTGCAGGTAGGCCCCGGCTTTGTCAGCACATTCCGTTCGGGAGGCATTAAATTGAATGCGTGTGCCATGGCGGTAATTATCCTCGGCACAGCCATGGCGTTGCTCTTTAGCTTTGGTCTAAATATTCCCCTGCCCGAGATGGTCGGAGTTTTATGTGGCGCCACGACTAATACGCCGGCGCTTGGAGCTTCACAACAAACGCTTACGCAAATGGGCTTACCAACATCTGCTCCGGCATTGAGTTGTGCGATAACCTACCCTTTAGGTGTTGTAGGTGTAATTTTAGCAATCCTGTTAATCAATAAATTGTGGGTGCGTCCCTCCGACATTGCTTCGCCCAACGCCAAACATGTAAACAACACCTTCATTGCGACACTGCATGTGCAGAATCCCGGAGTTTTCGGTCGCGATATGCACACTCTCGCCGAGTGGGTACATGTTCCATTTGTCATTTCTCGCCTATGGCGTGACGGCAAGGTTATATTACCTTCGAACGACACACAACTTTTGGAGGGCGACAGAGTGCTGGTTGTAACATCGCGCAAGGATATCGCCACATTGGAGGCGATGATTGGCAAGCGCGAGAGCATTGATTGGAACAAAGATAATGTCGATTGGAATTCGATTGACAGCCAACTCGTTTCACGCCAAATCATCATCACAAAGCCCGGAATAAATGGCAAAACACTCGGCTCATTACGCCTGCGCAATAGCTATGGCATTAACATCAGCCGCATATATCGCAGTGGCGTTACACTTCTCGCAACTCCCGACCTGGTACTCCAGATGGGAGATTGCGTAGTCGTTGTGGGTGGCGAGCGTGCTATTATGAAGGTCGAGAAGGTGCTTGGAAATGCCGAACAAGAGCTTAACGAGCCCAACCTGACATCCATTTTTATCGGTTTGGCAGTTGGACTTATCTTGGGTGCCATACCTTTGGCATTGCCGGGAATTTCGGCTCCTGTGAAGTTGGGATTGGCGGGAGGACCTATCATCATTGGTATTCTGATGGGTATATATGGTCCACGCATGCACCTGATTACTTATACTACGCGCAGTGCCAACCTTATGCTTCGAGCATTCGGTCTGTCGCTATACCTCGCCTGCTTGGGTCTAAGCGCCGGAGGTGACTTCTTCGAAACGGCAGTCAGCGCACGAGGTGCGATTTGGATTGGCCTGGGATTTTTAATTACCTTCGTACCTATCTTAATCGTAGGCGTATTGGCTATGCGCTGGTGGAGGGTAGATTTTGGCTCGGCATGCGGTATGTTGTGCGGCGCAATGGCAAATCCTATGGCTCTGAACTATGCCAACGATACTATTCCCGGAGAGCATGCCTCGGTGGCTTATGCTACGGTATATCCGTTGTCGATGTTCGTCAGGGTGTTGTTAGCGCAAATCGTTCTCATGTTTTTTATATAGCCATTTGCATTGAAAAGCCATACTTCAAGCTAATATAAGGTGGCGAAAATTACTTTTATGATAGATTTATGCTGAAAAATTTTGTTGTTTGTTAAAATCTATCTATATTTGCACACCTTTTCGGGGATATGGGTTACATTCCCACCCCAAGCTGGAGAGGCCCAGGTGGTGAAATTGGTAGACACGCTACTTTGAGGGGGTAGTGAGCATTAGCTCGTGCAAGTTCGAGTCTTGTCCTGGGCACCACGAAAAAAACGCAACTGAAATTCAGTTGCGTTTTTTGTTTTATATATGCTATGCTCTACGCCAAAATCTTGAAGATGCACTTCTTAACCTTACCCTTGCCCAACATCGGAGCATGACCATCTTCAGGGTAAAGCACCGAGAACTGCCCCTCACGAACGGTGTAAAAGCATTGCGGCGTATCGACAAAGAGTTGAATATCCTTTGCCTCATCGAACTCCGTTTCGGGCTTCAGGCAATCCTTCTTCTCGCTCCAGCCAAAGACCTCCTCATCGCCGCGCAATACGAGTTGGATATCGATATACTTGCGGTGCAACTCCAAACGAGCCTGCTCCAACGGACGCAACTCCAACTCCTGAACCATAACAAAAATATTATCGCCATCCACATCGTGACGACCCAACTCCATCGCAGCCAAATCATGCGTGTCGATATAGTCAAAAACCTGCTTAAAGCGAGGGTGCAACGACACATACTGCTCCTTATTCTTCAACGAATCAAGTATCATAATCTCTAAGAATTAGTAGTTTATCTATTCATCTCCAAATGTACCAACACGGGATAGTGGTCCGAATAATCGACCTTATAAGGTCCTCGGTCATCCTCACCAGATTCCACTTTTAAGTTGTAGCCATATTTCCTTACGCGAATGGTGTCATTGCGACGCACATGGTCAGCCCACACCCACGAATCGAGAACATCATAACCCAACGGCAGGAAATTATCATCATACAGCACATAATCTATGCGCAACAGGTCGAAGAATCCCCGATATGTAGAGGAGTAACCTCGGCCTACGCTTCGGAAGGCATCATTCAGCCCGTCGCTCATATGACGATAGGTATATGAAATGGGGATATCGTTAAAATCACCACACACGACAACCGGATATGGCGATGCGGCGATTATCTGCGCAATGGTATCCACCTGCACCGAGCGTTGCTTATTATTCTCGCTCAAGCGCCCCACAATGCTACGCAACTTAGCGATATCGCCATCCTCTGCCAAATATTGATGATTCTTGATATATCGCTCCTCGTCGCGGCGTATGGCGGTCGTATGCAGGTGAGTGTTAAACACGCGGATTGTATCCTTACGAATAACCACATCCGCCCATGCAAAGTTACGCATCGTATCAATACGCGCAGCACGCACTATGGGATGACGGCTATAAATCATCGGGCTAAGATTTACTCGTGAGAGCGATTTGGGCAGAGGTCTATACTTCAAAGGTTGAAGCACAGAATCCACCAAACCCGAGAAACCCATCTCCTGAAAACATACAATGTCGGGATTTATGGCCCTAATCATAGCACCTACCGAGTCCACGCAACGCTCGCCATTATCGTTAATAAAGCTACGCGTATTATAGGTTAAAACACGAATTGCATTGCGAGGATATTGTTTGTCGTAATATCGTTTTACCTCGGGTCGGAAAAAGAGCGTAAGGCTAAACATTCCGATTATCGACAAAATCGCCATCGGGACAGCCATCCAACGCCACCTGAGCAGCCAATATAGCGTCAAGACGAACAGCAACGCATAGATAAACGGAGCGACAAGGCCCAAAGTTGATAATATGCCGGCAGAGTTAGGATTGATACTCGGCACAAACAGAAGCACGAGAAACAGCAGTGCCACAGGAATGGTCACAACCATAGCTATCGCATCTACCAAAGTGGCAAATGGCGATTTATGCTTCTTCTTGCGTGAGCCGTATAGATTATTATATAGTTCCGACATATTAAATCAAACTTAAAAATATATCTTACCCTTACGACGCCACCACCAAAGCAGCAAAAAGCCCCAAATCATACCACCCAAGTGGGCAAAATGGGCAACTCCGGATTGCGCACCCGAGATTCCCAACAACAGTTCAAGAACACCATACAGGACTACAAACCACTTAGCCTTGAGCGTTATGGGCGGAAATATCAATGCTACAATCTGATTAGGATAGAGGACTCCAAATGCCAGCAACAGGCCAAACACCGCACCCGAAGCACCTACCGTAGGGATACCTAAAAGGCGCATCGCAGAGACAGAGCCTGCCGCCAAAGCGTGGTGATACTCGGCATATCCTACACCGAGTTGTAACAGCGCAGCACCTATACCGCAAATCAGATAATAGGTCAAAAAACGCGACGAACCCAATCTATACTCCAATGTGCGACCAAACATCCACAAGGCGAACATATTGAAGAACAGATGGCTTACACCGCCATGCAGGAACATATAGGTAAAGACCTGATATGAACGGAAAAATGGGCTTTCGGCATTAAAAAGCGCGAAATACTCGATTATCAAATCACCAAACGGCAACAACTCCGTAGCCAACAACGCAACGCAATTTGCGATAATAAGGTTCTTGACTACCGGGGGTGTCATCTGACCAAAACTACTCATCTTCAATTAATTTAACTTTTCTCTCAACTCCTCGGCCGTAAGTTCCGCCATAATAGCCTTACCCGAAGGAGAAAAACTATAATTCTCACACTCACACAACTGACCAAGCAGTGCCACAGCCTCGTCGGTCGAGATATTGCGTCCCACACTACGGCTGGCACTTTGCGCCATGACGCGAGCCATATTCTCACGCATATGCTCAACGACATCACCGCTCTGCTCCACCTCGCGCAGTAACTCATAGAGCAAGCTGTCGGCATCATCCCCCACCACATTGGCAGGAACACCACACATCATCACCTTACCCCCGCGCTCCATTTGCAAATCGAAGCCTAAAGCGGTAAACTCCTCCAAATGCTCTTGCAGCAATGTATAATCATCTATCGAGAGTTCCAAACTCTCAGGGAAGAGCAACTGCTGTGAAGCATAGCAACCACGCCCCAACGCCGTAATATATGAATCATACAGAATGCGTTCCTTTGCGCGGCGCAGGTCCACAAGCATTAAGCGGCCATTGCTTGTAGCAATAGCAAGACCATTCCCCGGCGCAAACACATCACTAAACGAGAGCGCAGGCTCTTCAACGAGCATTTGTTCTCCGCCTATCGCTGAGGGAATAAACTCCAATGCGCTCTCCTCTTCTCCGGCAATAGCACTTGAGGCAAACTCCTCATACTGCGGTTCACATCCGGGCATCTGCTCCAGTGCAAAATCATTCATTGCACCAAGTTGCCCCCACGATACATCTTTAAGGCTCGACGAAGCTCCCGAATTTCGGGTCGAAGGTCGAGGCTTCATCGCCGAATCATCCACATATGGGACATCATATGCAGACATATCCACCGTCATATTGGGGTCTGCCTCGGTGGCATAGCCCTCATCGAATGGATTATAAGCACTACCCGACGATGAACGCGGCTCCTCATAGACTACAGCACCCTGATTCAGCACAGGAATATCGACCGACATGCGATTATCGAAATCCATCATTGCAACACTTCCGCTCTTGGCAAGTGTACTGCGAATTGCCGAAGTTATAATCTGATAGAGGTCCTCGGCATCAGCAAATCTCACTTCGGTCTTATGAGGTGACACATTCACATCCACGCGGTCGGGTTCAACCGTCAGATAAAGGAAATATGAAGGTGAGCAATTCTCGGGAATCAGCTTTTCGTAAGCCTTCATTATCGAGCGATAAATCTGTGGCGAACGGAAATAGCGACCATTCACAAAGAGGTATTGCTCGTTATTCTTCTGCTTGGCAGCCGCAGGGCGTCCCACATAGCCGGAAATCTTAACCAACGAGGTATCCACCGACACATCCAGCAGGTTGGTCTTTATATGACGACCTACGACATCTATAATACGCTCCGAGAGTGATGCTGCGGGCAATGTCATAATTGCCATATCATTCGACATGAGTTCACACCTCACCTCGGGATTACACAACGCCACCTGACGAAAGACCTTCTTAATTTCGGTCACCATCTTCGCCTTGTCGGATGCGAACTTTCGGCGCGCCGGAGCGGTATAAAACAGGTTGCGCACCATAAACTGCGAACCTACGGGGCACATTGTTGGAGTCTGCGAGATAAACTCGCCTCCATTCACGATTGTAATGGTACCTACCTCGTCACCCTCCTTGCGAGTGCGCAACTCCACCTGCGCCACAGCGGCAATCGAAGCCAATGCCTCGCCGCGGAATCCGAAGGTCTGCAGACGATATACATCGTCAAAATCGCGTATTTTGCTTGTAGCATGCCTATCAAATGCCATGCGGGCATCTATGGGCGACATTCCGCAACCGTTATCAATAACCTGTATCAACTCCAAACCAGCATTACGGAAATTCACCGTCACCGATGTAGCTCCGGCATCGATGGCATTCTCCATCATCTCCTTAATGGCAGACGACGGATTATCCACAACCTCTCCGGCGGCAATCTGATTGGCAACAATCTCCGGCAACAGGTGTATTCTATTCTCATCCATAATATGTTGGGTTATAGGTTATAGGCTATAATATTATTCAATTATCTCCAACTCCTCACCCTCGACATAGTCGTTAGGCACGATAATGAGCGGAGCATATGGGTCAAACTCCTCGCGCAAATTCTCCTGAGGCATAGGTGTAGTGCCGGCCATATCGACTATCGCGCCGATGCGCGGCACCAATACATACACAAACAAAAAGACCAGTAACATCACTATCGCCAATGTCACCAGACGCAAAGTTCCGCCGCCAAAACCGCTACTCTTGCGCTGTGCGCGACTATGCGCGCGCGCCTCGCGTTGCGTACGGATATACTTTCCGGGGGTATATTCGCCCGTATCGTCTGAGCGCTCGCCGCGTAATTCGGCACGACGCTGCTCGCGCGCCTCCTTTTCGGGGTCGTAATAGCGCGGTGTGTATGAAAACTCATTCGCGTGTCGCTTGTAAGGAGAAAAGAATCCCATATTATTCTATCGTTATAGGTTAATCGTTATCTAAAGAAGTTACGCATACGCTCGAAGATATTCTGCTTCTCGACGCTCTCCGCCCTCTTAAAATGAGTCTGCTCCGAGAGTTTCTCGACCAACTTGCGCTCCTCACTGTTGAGTGAATCGGGGATGGTAATATCCACAACTATAAGTATATCGCCACGACCATAACCATTCACCTCGGGCAAGCCCTTTCCTCTGAGGCGCAACACCTTACCGGCATGTGTACCCGGAGCAATCTTAATCTTCACTCTGCCCTCGATAGTCGGAACCTCGACCTCACCACCCAAAATTGCGGTTGTAACCGTTAGATTCAGGTTGTGAATAAGGTCATTTCCGTCGCGCACCAACTCCGGATTACGCTCTTCCTCAATCATAACCAAAAGGTCGCCATTTACACCACCATGCTGCGCGGCATTACCCTTACCCGACACAGTTACGGCCATACCTTCGCCAACGCCGGCAGGAATCTTAATCTCGACAACCTCCTCGCCTCGCACGGTACCATTACCACCACATTTATCGCACTTGGCGGTGATAATCTTACCCTCGCCACCGCATGTGGGACATACGCCCTGCGTCTGCATGCGGCCAAAGAAGGTATTTTCGACACGCGTAACATATCCCGAGCCGTTACATGTCGAGCAGGTGCTATACGACGAAGAGTCCTTTGCTCCCGTACCGCCACACTTATCACAGGCTACGGTCTTATTTATCTTCAACTTTTTAGTCGTACCATTTGCAATCTCGGCAAGTGTAAGTTTCACCTTTACACGAATATCCGAGCCACGGTTTACTCTGCGGCCACCGCTGCGACCACCTCCGCCAAAGCCACCGAAGTGACCTCCGAAGATATCGCCAAACTGCGAGAAGATATCCTCCATAGAGAATCCTCCTCCGAAGCCGCCACCTCCGAAGCCGCCACCCGCAGCACCACTCATGCCGGCGTGACCAAATTGGTCATAGCGCGCACGCTTATCGGGGTTCGACAACACATCGTAAGCCTCGGCAGCCTCCTTAAACTTATCCTCAGCCTCCTTATCACCCGGATTCTTATCAGGGTGATACTTTATGGCAGCCTTACGGTATGCTTTTTTTATCTCATCGGCATTGGCGTTGCGCTGAACGCCTAACACCTCGTAATAATCTCGTTTTTCTGACATTGCTCAATAAAATATTCAGGCCAATTTACTCACCCACAACCACTTTGGCGTAACGCAACACCTTATCTCCCAACATATAGCCGCGCTGCACCACATCTATAACCAGACCCTTCTTATCCTCGCCGGCAGCAAATCGAGCCACAGCCTCATGGAAATCGGGGTTAAACTCCTTATCGAGAGCATCTATCTCGGTTACATTCTTCTGACGCAAAGCCTCCTCAAACTTCTGCAACACGAGTTTTTCACCACCACGCAAAGCCGCCAAATCATCACTCTTCTCCGAAGCAACAACCGCGCGGTGCATATCATCCAAAACCGTAAGCATAACCTTCAGCACATCGGCTCCTGCCGTAGCGACCATATCCATCTTCTCGCGCAAAGTACGCTTGCGATAGTTGTCAAACTCCGCCTGCAAACGCATATATTTATCGCGCCATATGGCAATTACCTCCTCCTGCGAAGGCTCTACAAACTCATTTGCCTCATCGGCATTCTCCTCTGCCATTGTGTCAGTCGAAGGCTGCTCCTCGTCTGCCACATTGGCACATGACTGACCCTCGCACGAAGGTTCAACATCTCCGTCACGGAAGCCTGCCTGCTCATTAACCTCTTGATTATTAACCTTTTCTTTTGTCATATCTAAAAATTTTTCGTATTCTCTACTATTTATTGCGCAAATTATATGCCCAAGCCCTACCCTATAATAAATATGGTCGGTCGTTTGGCAATATCAGGCACGCCATCCTTACGCCACTGCTCTACACGGCGCGTTACGATAATCTCATCGGGCGAGGTGATATCGCAAGCGATTGTAAGCCTTGTTACGGGAGAGAGCGTCGCAAGCATCTGCTCCACCAACTTCACATTTCGGTAAGGGGCTTCGATAAAAATCTGCGACTGATGCTCCACCTGCGCACGACGCTCAAATGATTTTATAGCCTTGGCCCTCTCGGGTGGCTTTACCGGCAAGTAGCCATTAAATGCAAACGACTGCCCATTAAGTCCCGACGCCATAATTGACATAAGGATAGACGAGGGACCCACCAACGGAATCACACGAATACCCCGACGATGACACGCCTCGGCAACCAGCGCTCCGGGATCGGCAACTCCGGGGACTCCCGCCTCCGAGATAACACCCGCCGAGCGTCCCTCCAAAATCGGGCGTACCATAGCCTCGACAGCCACGCCCTCACGAGTATGTTCATTCAGTTCGACAAACTCCAAGTCGTCAATCTTTCGCTCGATACCCGCCTTTGATAGAAATCTGCGCGCCGAGCGCACATTTTCGACAATAAAGTAATCCAACGAATTTATAACATCGCGATTTGCCTCCGGCACAACATCATAAACTGCCGTAGAGTCCGAAATCGGACATGGTATCATATATAACACACCCTTTGCCATTACTCTCTTACATATATTCGTTTCACGCGCGCGGCCACAGTCGAAATTACCTCATATGAGATTGTACCCAACACCTCCGCCATATCCTCGGGAGTATTGCCTGCTGCGGGCGAGAAGATTGTAACCTCATCACCCTCCATAACGCCCTCTATATCCGTCACATCTATCATGCAGCTATCCATACATATACGCCCGATGGTTGCAGCAGAGCGACCTCTTACAAGCATCGACCAGCGGCCATTACCCAAGTGACGGTCCAAACCGTCGGCATAGCCTATTGGAATTGTAGCCACAAGGCTGTCGCGTTTCAGCTCCTCGCTGCGGCCATATCCTATTGTATCGCCTGCTCGGCGCTGCCTTAACTGCACGATACGGGTTTTAAGTGTC
This sequence comes from Alistipes sp., assembly GCA_017532885.1. The sequence continues at coordinate 88,519 of JAFXIS010000075.1, forward strand.
GCCACAGGTTGCAACTCCTCATTATGACGATAACCATATCCATAAAGTCCCAAACCCAAACGACACATATCGAAATGTGCCTCCGGGAAACGCTCTATGGCAGCAGAATTTGCCGTATGGCGAATTATATCATATGGTAGAGCTGCGGCCAACGCTCCGCTCATCTTATCGAAAAGGGCTATTTGGCAACGCGTAAACTCATCCTCCTCGGGCATATCGGCACATGCCAGATGCGCAAATGCAGAGGCGACTTTCACGCTATCGCTTCCCGACAACCGCTCCACAAGCAACGGGATTTCCTCCTCAACAAAGCCCAAACGGTGCATACCTGTATCCAATTTCACATGCACAGGATAATCCTTCATGCCATAGCTCTCCACACTGCGAATAAAATCCTCAAGCGAATGCAGACTATAAATCTCCGGCTCTAAATTATACGCCACCATCTTATCGAAGCTCTCTGCATCGGCATTCAGCACCAAAATGGGCATCGTAATACCCTTCTCGCGCAGTACTATACCCTCGTCGGCAAATGCCACAGCGAGATAAGCTACACCTTGACGCTGAAGCAGTTGAGCTACCTCGACATCACCCGTACCATAGGAATGCGCCTTAACCATTGCAACGACACGATGATTCTTGGGCATAAAACTCCTGAAATAGCGAAGGTTATGCGCCATGGCATCCAAATTAACCTCCAAAACCGTAGTATGGCTCTTACTCTCCAAGCGATGGCACACGCGGCGTAGCGGATTTTGACGGTTACCCTTCAGCAGAATCGTGCGACCTGCGATATCCGAAGTTTTCATTTCTCGCAGGAGCTCTTCCTCGCTTTGGAACATTCGTAGCGGACACGCCAGCATATCAACCGTCAATCCTGAAGATTCTCCCACATATATCACCTCATCGACATCGGCACTTGCAATCAAAGCCGCAAGGCGACCATTATACTCCTCGTCACTCTCGCCACAACGATTCATATTGGTTATTACGGCCAAAGTTCTCCCGCCGAGTGCAACATTTTGCAGCGTATCCAAAGCCAAAGCCAAGGCATTCAAATCCGAATTATAGGAGTCAAATATCAGCGTCGAAGAGCCTACGCCCTCCTTAACCTCCATGCGCATTGATAAATCATCCACCTCGCCGGCATCATACCCGACCTCGCGGCATAAGCACCTTACGAGCGCCATATTTACTGCGGCAACATCATACACCGAAACCGAACGGTCATCCATGGCCGCATCTTTTATTTCGCAACTTAAAGCCATACGCCTCGCAACATCGGCAATCTGAGGATATCCGCTATGATATATCATTTGTCGGGCATTGCGCGCCAAAAGTAATTTTTCGGCAATCAACTCCTCCTCCGTGGCAAAATTATGGCGATGCGCCTCTCCAATTGAGGTAAACACAACTACATCGGGGCGTATCATATGCTCCAGACGCACCATCTCACCCTTCTCCGAGATACCGGCCTCGATGAGGGCCAACTCCTCGTCCCCCTCCATCATCAACAGCGACAGAGCTACGCCTAATTGCGAATTATAGCTCATGGGCGAGGCAAAAAACTTCACCTCCGCAGGTAACGCACCGGCAATCCACTCCTTGACGATTGTCTTGCCGTAAGAGCCCGTAATACCTACTATCTTACCCTTGAACGAGGCTCGATGTATTGCCGCCAACTGCTGCAACGCCTCCAGCGAATTATCCACACGCACAAAGCCTGCCTCGGGATATAGCCCCGCGTCGATATCTCGCTCAACCATAAATGCCCTTAAGCCTCTACAGTACATTTCGCCTATGAAGTCATGCGCATCATGTGCCTGACCACAAATAGCAACAAACATAGCACCTCCGCCAAAGGCGTGGCTTCGCGAATCGACCACAACCTCGCGAACTTCGACATCCGTGCCAATATGCTTTGCTCCGCATATGCGGGCTATTTCCGATAGTTGATATCTCATTCTACTACTAAATATCACTCTTAAATCTCACAACCGTAATACCTGCGCCACCTCTATCGGCATGTTCATCCTTGGCAGACTCCACAGCCGGCAACGAGCGCAAATATCGGCGTATCTCCTCCTTCAATGCTCCGGTACCTTTGCCATGCAGAATCGTCACGCCTCCGACACCTACCATCAATGCATCATCGACCAAATCCTGCACAACCTCCAATGCTTCGATGGCTCGCATACCTCTTACATCGACGCTATCCTTAAAGTTAAGTTTGCGCGTAGAGATATCAACCGACAAAACAGTACGCGGCTGCGAGGGCTGCACGCTCTTTTTATACTCGGCATTTGACACCACGACCAACTTATCCTTATCGACCATCGTAAGTATCTGGCCAAATGCCACCTGAGCCTTCTTGCCCTTGATGCTCTGAACCACGCCGGGAATCTGCTGTCCCTCGATTCTGACCTTCGAGCCGACTTCGATAGGTTTTACAACTTTCACTGTTTGCTGAGGCTCCTCCGTAGGCGTTTCGCCACGGCGTTTCTTACCCTCCTCACGGCGAGCCTTACGACGCATCAGGCGCTCCATTTCGCGTTCTACCTGCTCGCTATCGAATGCCGAGTCTATACTATCAACCGCCGCCTTAAACTCCTCCAACTCCTTACGCGCCAAACGAGTGAGCTCCTTCTCGGCCTGCGCCTCCTTAATGGTGCGAATTGTATTCTCAATCTGGCGATTAGCATCCGCCACCAAGCGTTGGGCCTCCTCCTTTGCCTTGCCGAGTATCTCGCGACGCTCCTCTTTGATGCGGGCAAGTTGCTCGGTATAATTGCTCTCCAGCTCCTCAACCTTACGGTCCGTAAGGCGTATCCTATCGCGTTTCTGCGACCAATAATGCCTATCGCGCGCAATCTCGCGAAGCTGACGCTCCAAATTAATATGGTCACTGCCCGCCTTATCGCTCGCCTTGCGGATAATATCTTCGGGAAGTCCCGTTTTGCGGGCTATCTCAATAGCAAATGAGCTTCCCGGCTTGCCCTGCTCCAACTTAAATAGCGGGCGGATATTCTGCACATCGAACATCATAGCGCCATTGGCTATGCCCTCAGTTCCCGTAGCATAATATTTTATATTAGAGTAGTGCGTGGTAATAACTCCATAGCAGCCTCGTTCCAAAAGTCTTTCCAAGATTGCCTCGGCAATTGCACCTCCTATGACAGGCTCCGTTCCCGAGCCGAACTCATCGATTAAGACAAATGTACGAGGTGAGGCGGCCTGCAACATCGACTTCATATTGAGAAGGTGCGACGAATAGGTCGAGAGGTCGTTATCCATCGACTGCTCATCGCCAATATCTATGCAGATACTTTCAAATACGGGCAACTCGCTCGTCTCGGCAGCCGTAACGGGGAATCCACATTGGAACATATACTGCACAATACCCGCCGTCTTTAAGCATACCGATTTACCGCCGGCATTGGGGCCCGAAATAACCAAAATATGCTTCTCCTTATCGAGTTGCATATCCAACGGCACCAACTCCTTCTTCTCGCGTTTTAAGGTCTGCGCCAGCAAAGGATGAAACGCCCTACGCAACACCAACCTGTCATCGGTTGAAACAATAGGCTTTCCTGCGCCATTCTCAATAGCCCAACGCGCCTTTGCCCTGATGGCATCCATCTCGGCAAGGTACTCCCCTGCTGCGGCAATCGGCTCGGCATCGGGCATTAGCGACTCGGTAAAATCGGTCAAGATTCGCACAACCTCACGACGCTCGGCATACTCCAACTCCTTGAGTTGATTATTTAATTCCACAACCTCAACCGGCTCGATATAGAATGTTTTACCCGTAGCCGACTCGTCATGGATAAAGCCGTTTAGTTTGCGTTTATTACCTGCCGACACGGGAATTACCGCCCTGCCATCACGAATGGAAATCATCGCCTCGGCATCGACTATACCCGCCTTCTTGGCATTCGACAGCACCTGCTGCAAACGCTTGGCTACCTGCCCCTCATGTTCACGAATCGTGCGGCGAATCATCAACAGTTCGGGCGAAGCACCGTCACGCATCGTGCCCTCATCGTCGATAATTTGGTTAATACGACGAATTATATCGGGGAATACACATACTCGCTCGCTGCGCTGCCTGAGGCGGGGATATTGCTCTGCCTTGCGTCCCATAACGAAGCCGACCATATTACCCACAGCCGTCAATGCCAAACGCAACACAGCTACCTCTTCGCAATCAAGGAACGCTCCCTCCACCGAAATTTTCGCCATAACACCCTCCATATCGGGGTACTCATCACGCGGCGCATCGCTATCAAGCATAAGCATCACGCGCATCTCATCGGCGATATCTTGACGCGACTCAATTGTAGCCCGCGAGGCGGAAAAACTCTCCGCCTCGATAAGCTGTTTTGCAGCCTGCATACTGCACAAGGCAGCCACTTGACTTCGAAGACGGTCAAAGCCTATCTTCTGCTCAAAATTCGCAGGATATATCATCTCTAAATTACTCTCTTATTTATTCTTCTTAGCCGCTTTTGCCGCATCCTCGGCATCTTTCATCTCCCGCTTAATAGCCTTCTTCTCGGCTTTAGCCTTTGCTTTGTCTACTTTTTTATAGGGATTACTGCCAAAAACCGCCACATTAATATATCGGCTTGGGTTGGCCTTCAAATCCTCCAACAATGCCGACAGATTATCACTCGCCACAGTTAAATTATCGTAAAGCTCCGTATCGCGTAGCAACTTACCGACACTGCCATCTACGCTATTTACCGCCGACAAAGCCTCCTCAACCTGCGACATCACGCCCTCAAGTTCTGCCACCAGATTAGCCTCAGATAATTGAGCCGAGAACTTGGACAAATTATCAATCAAGGTATCTATCTCACCCGAATTATCGCCCAAACTCTTCGAGAACTCACTCAACGACGAGAGCGCCTGCTCCAAATTATCCTTCTCGTTGGCGAGCATAGTGTTAATATTTTCCGTAACACCATCCACATTGGCGATAATGCTCGTGAGAGCCTCCGAGTTTGCCTCGATAATTGTATTCACGCCATCCAAAGTCTTGGAGAGCTTCTCTACCACCTCCGTAAGTTGATCTTTCAATGCTCCAAGCTCCGAGCCCGCCATTTCGAAGAGGTCGGGACTCACCTCGGTCGTAATAGTACCCTCGTCGGGGATAGCCTCTCCTGATTTACCATATATAATCTCCACAGCCTTACCTCCCATCAATCCGTCGGTAAAGATTTTGGCCTTAGAATCTACCGGAATAGCATATCGCTTCTCGATAGAGAGTTCCAATTCAACACCCTTTGAAGGGTCCTCATTCAGCGAAACGCGAGCCACCGAGCCCACTTTCACGCCATTAATCACAACGCGTGATGCAGGTTGAAGACCTCCGACCTGCTCATAATAGGCATAATATGTACAAGTGTTACTAAAAATCTCAGCACCCTTAAGGTAGCGGGCAACACCCCAGCCTACCAACAATACCGCTACGGCAAAAATACCTACTTTAACCTCTCTTTTCATATCCTAATACTATATTATTTCACAACCTTACCTCCATTGTAACGCACAATAAAGGCATCCTTAAAACTCTTTCTAACCGTTGCCAAGTGGCTTTGCGCCTCCTCACGAGTAGCAAATTCGCCATAGCAATATTTATATTTTGAGGCTCCGGCACCCTCCAAACGGCGCACCTTGCCACTATAACTCTTAAATTGCGAATCCTTCAAATTAACAACATTGGGCGATGCCATAATCTGAATAGTATACCCTGCTGACGACTTTGTCGCGGTAGCTTTTGCGGCACTTTTTTGTGCCGTAGATGCACCTCCACGGTCATCACTCTGCGAAGATTGCGTTGCAACCGAAGCAGAATCATTTCGTGTAGTAGTTGAAGCCGTTTTTTGAGCCTCGGTCGATGCGGTTTGCTTCGCAGTTGAAGTTGTCTGCGATGCCGCGTCATTTGCCGCAGCCACAGAGAAACTCTTACCCGACATACGCTCGATATATCCCACATACTCCTTAACCGAGTTAAACAACATTCTCGCAAGCTCATTCTGTCCCTTCTGCGACTTCATATAAGCCAACTCCTGCGGGTTGGTCATAAATCCCAACTCGGTCAAAACACTCGGCATATCGGTAGCATACAGCACCTTAAGCAACTGACGGCGCGTTTTGCGGGCATTACGACCTCCCCTTGAGTATTGCGACTGCATTATCCGAGCCATCATTTCACTATACTCGCCATAAGTGAACTGCAAATTCTGAATATAAGCCCTCACCATTGCTGCCGTATTCTCATCCGACATATCGATAAGTTCCTCCTTGTTGTTGTTATAGAGGGCACTCTCGTTATAGCGCGTCTCCTTCTCGCTCTCTCCCATGATGAGCGTTTCAGGACCATAGACCGTACTCTTCGTTGCCGCATTTGCGTGAATCGAGATAAAGAAATCTCCCTCCGCGCGATTGGCAATATTGGCGCGCGCCGTCAAATCCTCATTCAGCGTAGCGCCTAATGCCGTATCGGTCTTACGGGTATAGACAACTTTGATGTATGGTAGCTCCTTCTCTATCAGCGCACCGAGTTTAAGCGCCACGGCAAGGTTAATATCCTTCTCCATAACGCCACCGTATGTAGCACCCGGAAACGCTCGACCTCCATGTCCTGCGTCAATAACAATCACGAAGGTATCCTCCGCTTGAGTCTGGGCAAAAAGCACCTCGCTCCGTAGAGAGATAAAAAAAGCAAGTATCACATACCAAAACAAACGCTTCATATAAAAACCGCCAATTATCCGAGAAACAGCCCTGAGTTTTATTTTGCGAATTTTCACTTTTAATAAAATTCAAGGCGATTTCTTAGTGTTATTACATAAAAAACGCTATATTTGTCGGTTAAAATACGCGTGCGCAAGAAATATTCTCTTACCTCGTGTATCGTTTTGCCGACTTGTCGGCAAAGTTACGAAAAAATTTGGAAATTTTGGGCAATTTTAAGATTAAATATATCCTTTCGGTAGCCATTGTGTTACTATTTACGCAATTCGGATTCGGATTTGCGCCTGTAATGCGTGCCATATCCTCGATAGCACCGCATCAAGACACTATTTTGCAGCAAGCAACCAGCGACTCTACACCTCGCCGCAATGAACGCGAGGAGCGAGAGCGTCGTCGCAACCGAGAGGAGCGTCGTCGCGCCACACAAGAGCAGCCGCAGAGCGACAGTGTGCAATACCTCACGCCTGCCGACTCTGCAATGTTGAGCGATATTAAGCAGGATATCCACGATATGATAATTGCCGAATCGGACTCAGCCCGCAGCCAGGGTTCTTCGGCTATCGACAAACCTATTTCGGGAAAGGCGGTGGATTCGCTCTATTACGATTTACGCACAAAGAGGGTTTATCTGTACAATCAGGGCGATGTAACATACGGCAACTTCAACCTTAAGGCGGATTTTATGGATATCGACCTTAATTCGAAGAACATTTACGCCTACGGAAGTGCCGACACGGTAAACGGCGAACCTAAGATAAATCGCCCCACATTTACCGAGGGAGGAAGTGTCCTTAATATGGATACAATCACCTATAACATCACCTCGCAGAAGGCGAAGATTGACGGTATTGCCACACAGCAGGGCGATGGTTGGCTGATTGGCGAAAGAGTAAAGAAGATGCCCGACAATACGGTGCATATTGCCGGAGGAATGTACACCACTTGCGACCATACCGACCACCCGCACTTCTACTACGATGCCAGCAAAATCAAGGTTATCCCCGGCAAGAAGGCCATCATGGGTCCCGGACACCTTGTCATAGAGGATGTGCATATTCCGTTCCTCGGTCTGCCCGAGGCATTCTTCCCCATAAACCTCGGACCCAAATCGGGTATTTTGATGCCCTCGTATGGCGAGGAGGCGAAGCGAGGATTTTTCATGCGTGGTTTAGGTTACTATTTTGTCGTAAGTAACCACATGGATATAACCCTTACAGGAGGATTTTACACCTTAGGCTCTTGGGAGGCTAATGCCGTAGCACGCTACATGAAGCGTTACAAATATACGGGAAACCTCAATTTCAATTACGCCAATGTAAAGTCGGGAAGTAAGGGTGATGCCGACTTCCTATCGGCAAACACATTCCAATTGCAATGGACACACTCACAGGACCCCAAGGCAAACCCCGGTTCGACATTCTCGGCATCGGTGAACCTTTCGTCGAGTGGTTACAGCAAGTATTCGGCTACAAACCTTAACGACATGCTCTCGACGCAGACCAACTCTTCAATTTCATACTCGAAGAATTGGGCGGGTACGCCATTCTCATTCTCGATGAATATGGCCGTATCACAAAACTCGCAGACGCAGGCCATCTCGGCAACGCTGCCGAATGTTTCGTTCAATGTAGCCAAGTTCTTCCCCTTAAAGCGCAAGGTAAAGATGGGTAAGGACCGTTGGTATGAGAAGATTTCGATGAGTTATTCGGGAAAGATGACCAACTCGATAAATGCCAAGGAGAGTACTCTGTTCGAGCGTGAGACATTCGACAATATGAAGAACGGTATCCAGCACAACATACCTATCCAGGCTTCGTTTAACGCCTTGAACTATATCAACATCACCCCCTCGATGAATTACACCGAGCGTTGGTATTTCAAGAAGGTGGAGCAGCAGTGGAACGAGGAGACCAATCAGTTGGAGAAGTTAGACCCGGAATATGGATTCTATCGCCTATATAATTACAACGCTGCCGTATCTATGTCTACGACGATTTACGGAACATGGCAGGTTAAGGAGAGATACAAGAGCATGAAGTTGCAGGGCTTGCGACACACCATAACCCCATCAATCAGTTTCTCGTATGCGCCCGACTTCAGCCGTCAGAAATACGGATTCTACAAGACCGTACAGTCGGATTCGACGGGTCGCACAACGGTTTATTCGCCATTTACCGACAACGCCTACGGCGTACCTTCGTCGGGAAAGAATATGTCGCTCAACTTCTCGCTTTCACAGAGTTTGGAGGCTAAGGTCGCAAGCAAGCGCGACACTTCGGGATTGAAGAAACTAAAACTTATCGACCAATTGAGCATCAGCGGCTCATATAACTTCCTTGCCGACTCTATGCGTTTGTCGCCACTCTCGATTTCGTTGCGTACAACTATCTCCAGCAACTTCGGAATTAACCTGCGTGCCACTTTGGACCCATACGAGGTTACGCCTGAGGGTAAGCGCTACAACAAACTCACATGGAGTCGCGGAAATTTAGGTCGTATTACAAACACCGGCTGGAGCTTCGGTTATACTTTCAAATCGCGCAACTCGTCACAGCCGGCTATAAACGACATCAACAGCATACCTCCGGAGTATATGAATCCATACTACGACCCTTATGGTACGATGGACCCCACACTGCGAAGGCAATACATGTCGCAAATGTATTACGACTTCTCACTGCCATGGAACTTTGGATTCAACTACAACATTAACTACTCGGTGAGCTATGTAAACAATGGCACCACGGGAGTCAAGCGCAACATTACGCAGACCTTGGGATTCAATGGCAGTATCACATTCTCAGAGAAGATGTCGGCGACACTAACGGGAGGTTTCGATATCACAAAGAAGAAGCTGACCACATCGGCAGTCACTATCACGCGTGACCTGCATTGCTGGCAGATGTCCTTCTCATGGATACCATTCGGGCACTATAAGAGCTGGAGCTTCCATATCGGAGTTAAAGCGGCATCACTGCAAGACTTGAAGTACGAGAAGAGCCAATCTATGTATGATAACTTCTATTAAACCTGCATAGAATGAAAAAAATTGTATCTCTCATTTTGGGCATTGCAATAATATTTTTGCTTGCCACACCCGCCACAGCTCAAAAGCACGATGACGGCACGCTTCGCATTTTGGCTATTGGCAACAGTTTTTCGGACGATGGTATGGAGCATCTACCTGCCCTGCTGGAGAATTTGGGCGTAAAAAATGTCGAGTTGGCTCGCCTCTATGTGGGAGGTTGCACACTGCAGCAGCATGTCGGGTTCCACGACCGCAAAGAGTCCTCATATATCTTCTACCACTCGAAAGCGGGTGAGAATCGTTGGACACAGCAACATCCCGTAAGCATGCAGCATGCTTTGGCTATGGGCAAGTGGGATATTATCACGCTGCAACAAGCATCCGGCGTATCGGGCATCTACGACAGCTACACCCCATACCTCGGTAAACTTATTGAAATTGTCAAGGCCGCCCAACCTCAAGCCGAGGTGGTATGGCATATGACTTGGGCATATTCGGCCAACTCACAGCATGGCGAATTCCCGAATTATGACCGCGACCAGCAGAAGATGTTCTGCGCAATACATCAATGCGTGCATAATCTGCAAAAAGATTTTAAGATTAAGCGCGTAATACCTTCAGGTACGGCTATTCAGTCGTTGCGTTTATCAGAGATAAACAATGCTCCCATGGACTTCACTCGCGATGGCTACCATATGGATTATGGCGCAGGTCGCTATGCTGCGGCATGTGTATGGTATGAAACACTTATTAAGCCCTATACCCGCATCTCGATGATGGGAAACACCCTGCGCCCGCAAGTAGGTTGGGCGGTAACCGACCAAATGGCTCCATACATTCAAAAGGCTGCGAAGCGCGCCGTAAAATCGCCCTTCAAGGCTCGCGAGATAAAGGTTAAGAGGCAGAAATAATCATTTTTGAAGGCAATCAGTTTTAAGGAAAATCAGCAGAACGGATTATCATGGCAAGTTTTCTTCAGGTCGAGAACATAAGCAAATCCTACGGCGACAAGGTGCTGTTTGAGCGCATCTCGTTCAACATTAACGAGGGCGACAAAATAGCACTCATAGCACCCAATGGCACAGGAAAGAGTTCGTTGCTGAAGATTTTAGCCGGCATAGACACTTCGGACCGTGGAGGCGAGGTGAAGTTTATGAAGGATATCAAGGTTGCGTTCTTGGACCAGATGACAGCCTTCAACCCCGCAAATACACTCTTCGACGAGGTATATTCTCGCCTTGGCGACACCTACACCACTATCCGACAATACGAAGATGCCATTGCTTCGGGCGATGAGGCTTCTATTTCGCGTGCCATGGCAGCTATGGACGCTGCTGATGGTTGGAGTGCCGAGCAGCGCATCAAGCAGGTGCTATCGTCGCTCAAACTCACCAATCTCCGCCAAAAGATGGGAGAATTGTCGGGAGGTGAAGCCAAACGCGCCGCCATAGCCCTAATGATACTTCAGGAGGCAGATTTTCTCGTAATGGACGAGCCCACGAACCACCTCGATATAGATGTTATCGAGTATTTGGAGGGTTATCTTCAGAAGTCGCGCTGCACACTGCTTATGGTTACGCACGATCGTTACTTCTTGGACCGCATCTGCAACACTATATTCGAACTTGACCGCGGAGAGCTGTTCACATACCGAGGCAACTACTCCGAGTTCCTTGCCAAGCGCGAGGAGCGATACACCAATATGCAGGCAAATATTGACAAGGCGCGCAACCTTCTGCGCCGCGAGTTGGAGTGGATACGCTCCACGCCGCAAGCCCGCACAGGCAAGGCCCGCTATCGAATAAATGCCTTCTACGACCTAAAGGATAAGGCAGCCGTATCGCTCGCACGCAAGGATATCGCCATAGATGTTGCAACATCGCGTTTGGGAGGTAAGATTATCGATTGCGAGGATGTAACATTGCGCTTTGGAGAGAGAGTAATGTTAGATAATTTTTCGTATAAGTTCTCACGCTTCGAGCGCGTAGGTATTGTAGGTCGCAATGGCGCCGGCAAGAGTACATTTTTGAATCTGCTTACCGGAGTATTACAACCCGACGCCGGTAAAATCGAGCGCGGAGAGACGCTGCGCATAGGCTACTATCATCAGCAGGGACTTAACTTCAAACCCGGGCAGCGGGTTATCGACATCGTACGCGACATTGCCGAAACGGTCGAAGCGGCCGACGGACACCATGTATCGGTTACATCGATGCTTAATCGTTTCCTCTTCCCGCCCGAAAGCCACTCAAAGCATATCGAGATATTAAGCGGAGGAGAGCAACGCCGCCTTTACCTGCTTACGGTGCTGATGCGCAACCCCAACTTCCTGATTTTAGATGAGCCGACCAACGACCTTGATATCATTACGCTCAACATCTTGGAGGAGTACCTGATGCAGTTCAAGGGTTGTCTCATAATCGTATCTCACGACCGTTGCTTCTTGGATAAAACGGTGGACCACCTATTTATATTCAATGGCGAGGGCGAAATAAAGGATTTCGTGGGACAATATAGCGAGTACCGAGAATATATGCGCGAGCAGGAGGCTCAACGCGCCGAAAGCGCTAAACTCGCAGCCGAGAAGAGTGCAAAGAGCGTAAAAAGCACCCCCGCGCACAGCTCGGCACCTCGTCGCAAACTCTCCTACAAGGAGCAGCGAGAGTTGGAGCAGTTGGAGTTGGAAATACCCCAACTTGAAGAGGAGAAGCACTCTTTGGAGCAGCAACTCTCTTCGGGCGAATTATCCCACGACCAACTTATGAGTGCTTCGGCCCGCATCAGCGAAATAATCTCGACACTCGAAGAGAAAGAGATGCGCTGGCTGGAGTTAAGTGAAATATAAATCATCCGAGCCATGGAGTTTAGAACAATAATACCCATAACGCCCTTTGCCCGCAAAATCGACCATTCACAACAATTGCTTTCGTTGGGTTCGTGTTTTGCCGACAACATGGCGGCACATCTTGCGGAGGCAAAGTTCCGCATCACGGCATCGCCAACGGGAGTATTGTTCAACCCGGAATCCATAGCCGCCACACTTGAGCGCTTTGCCGAGGGTCGGGCTCCGGAGCTTACAGAGCTGCAATACAGCAACGAGAAGTGGTTTTCGTTTGATTTTCACTCTTCATTCTCACACCACGAGATTGCACAAGCACAAGACGCCATGCGCCGAGGCGTTGAGATTGGAGCGGCTGCACTTCGACAAGCCGACACCTTTATTATTACATTCGGCACAGCGATTGTCTATCGCCTAACAACCGACGGCAGGGTTGTGGCAAATTGCCATAAGCAACCACAGCACCTCTTCCGCCGCGAAATGCTCTCGGTCGAAGAGATTGTAGAGCATTACAATGCTCTTTTGAATGGTATACTCTGCGGCAAACAGGTAATATTTACGGTAAGCCCCGTGCGCCATTTAGGCGAGGGTCTGGAGGAGAATTCGCTGAGCAAAGCAACCCTACGCTTAGCGATAAACGAAATAGTGAACCGAAATGCCAATGCACACTACTTCCCTTCGTTTGAGATTATGAATGACGATCTTCGGGATTATCGTTTTTATGCCGAAGATATGACTCATCCATCAAAGATGGCCGTCGATTATATTTGGGAGCGTTTTTCGGAGGCTGCATTTTCACCTGCGACACGCCAATTGATTGCGCGAATCGGTAAAATCCGAGCCGCAGCGACACATCGTCCGTTCGATGCTCGGAGTGAGGCTCACCGCACATTCTGCCGCAAGGCGCTGGATGATATAGCTTCGATAGAGGGCATCTGCCATGATATAGATTTTGAGGCTGAAAAAGAGCAGTTCATGGCATATTTATAGATATTTTTAAGTAATTTTGTGGCAATTTTGCAAAACCAGCATATGAAGTTTTTAAGATATACACTTGCAATACTCGGCACGATGATTATTTATGCTCACTCGACGGCTACGGCGCAACCGCGCTTGGTTGTGAATATCGTTGTGAGTTCGATGCGTGCCGACGATTTAACCAAATATGAAAATAATTTTTCGCAGGGAGGTTTTCGCCGTCTGATAAACGAAGGAGCATACTTCACAAATGCCTCATACGACTATATGCAGACCTCGACTCCCGTATCGCTCGCAACCCTCTCTACCGGAGCTATGCCATCAACACACGGAGTGATTGCCGAGGCGTGGTTTGATTATGTGACCAATAAACGCATCTCGCTCGTTGATGACAGCAAGGAACATAGCCTGAATTTCAGTAGCGGATCGGGAGATTATTCGCCACGGCAGCTTACCTCGCAGACGCTCTGCGATGCACTTTTGGAGCAGAGCCCCGAGAGTCGCATGGCAACCATAGCCGTAGAGCCTCTCTCGGCAATCGTCATGGCGGGCCACACAGGTGAGGTGTATTGGATGGAGCGTAACAAGAGTTATTGGACAACATCGTCATACTATACCGAAAAATTGCCCGAATGGGTCGAGAAATACAACGAGGGCGGAATGAATCAAGCCTACGCCTTAGAGCGCTGGACTACGCTCTTGCCTTACGACAATTACCACAACTCGCAAGTGTCGTTCATCGAGGGTCTGCATAGCAAAAACAACAAACGCATTGATTTTATAGGTAAAGCCCCCACGGCGACATCAAAGAAAAAGAGCGACATAAACTCCTACGACCGCATGGCACTCACACCTGCGGGCAATAGTGCGATGTTTGCATTTGCCAAGCAGGTGGCAGCAAAGTGCGAAATGGGCAAGGATGAGCATACCGATATATTAAATATTGTATTGGATACTCCTCGAAAGATATGCAGCCACTTCGGCCCCGAGTCGGTAGAATATGAAGATATGCTCTACCGTTTGGACCGCGACTTGGCGGACTTTTTGACATTTATCGTAGCGCAGGTTAAATCGCCCGAGCAGATTGTCGTCATGCTGACTTCGGACCACGGAACGAGCCCTTCGTATAACTCCCCAAAGGGTGAGAAAGAGCGTTTTAACACCATGCAGGCTGAGGTTATCACCAACGCATTCATAGGTTCACAACATGGCACAGGGCAATGGGTTTTGGGGTATATCGACCGAGCTATATACCTAAATCACAACCTGATATACGAAAAAGGGCTATCGGTTGCCGATATACAGCACGATGTTGCGACATTTGTCATGCAGCTCCGAGGTGTATCACATGCCGTTTCGGCAGAGGCGATGCGCAGCAGTTATTTTGGCAGCGGATATGGCCGCAAGATACAAAATGGTTTCTATCCTCGTCGTTCGGGCGATGTGATTATAAATCTTATGCCCGGATGGATTGAGGAGCGCACCGCAGTACGCTCGACATCAGGCTCTATGTACCTATACGACAGGCATGTACCACTAATTCTCTTTGGCGGCGGCATTACACCGCAACGCGAGGAGCGAGGCGTGGATATGACTACAACTGCGACAACTCTGGCACATATCATAGGCATTAATCCTCCTTCGGCAGCCGAGGGCGAAGTATTGAACATTACAAATAAGAGATAAGCTGATTACAATGAAAGATAGAATTCAAGAGGAGATTATTGAGGAGTTTTCGATATTCGACGATTGGTTGGATAAATACGACTACCTCATAGAGTTAAGCGATACCCTGCCGGCAATTGCTGCGGAGCATCGCACCGAAGATTACATCATCAAGGGATGCCAATCCAGAGTGTGGGTAGATGCTCGCATGGAGGATGGCAAGGTATATTTCTCGGCCGACAGCGACGCAATTATCACAAAAGGCATCATTGCTCTTTTGATTCGCGTAATGAGTGGTCGCACACCGCAGGAGTTGCTCGACATGGAGCTATATTTCATCGACGCCATAGGTTTGAGCGAAAACCTCTCACCCACACGCAGCAACGGTCTTGTGGCGATGATTAAGCAGATGAAAATGTATGCTTTGGCATTTAACACTCCAAAGGCAGCAGATACGATATAAGTCAATAAAAAACGAAAAGATGACTCCGGAAGAGATACTGAAAGTAGAACACGACATAGTTCTTACATTAAAGAATATATATGACCCCGAAATACCGGTCAATATCTACGATTTAGGTCTTATCTATGAGATTGAATTCGACCCCGAGCATACGGCAAATATCCGCATGACTCTCACAGCGCCGAATTGTCCTATGGCAGACCTTTTGATTGACGATATAAATACGCAAGTAAAGAAAATCCCCGGTGTTGAGCGAGTTAATATTATACTCACATTCGAGCCACCCTGGGACCGCAGCATGATGTCGGAGGAGGCTCTCTTGGAGTTGAACCTGCTTTAACCGCCCGCCCCAAAAAAAAGCATTTATCCGCCCCAAACGATGAATAAGGAACAAGCCATAAACAAACTCAAATCAGGCGCATCGTACTACGCCTGCGGAGCCTATTTGGCTAAGATTGACGGACTGCATCGTTTAGAGATATATAACACGCTTGGTTTTGAGCGTTTGGAGCGCAAGAATAATGACATTAAGGCATTTTTGGAGCAGAGCAATAGTAATTGGGCGCAAACCTTCTACCTGATGCTTCTGCGAACATTGGGTGGCATGGATAACAAAGAGCCTTTTACTTGTTTAGCACAGCGCGTACCATATGCCGTTATCCTGCGCGAAAGACTCTCTCCGCATAATATCGAAGCTCTGCTTATAGGCGCGTCAGGGCTCTTGGATTTATACCCTCATGATGAGTATATCCTAAACCTGAAACGCGACTTTGTCTATCTATCGACAAAGTACAGCATCGAGCCTATGGAGGCGTCGCAGTGGCGTTTGACAAAGATTTATCCAAATAATCACCCGATTCTTCGCCTATCGCAAATCACTACCTTGCTCGCCTCGACACCCCACATCATGGACCGCATATTAGAGTGTCGCACAGGAGATGATGTACACTCGTTGTTCTGCGTCAAAACTCAACCCTATTGGCTTACGCATTATCTACCGGCAAAACCGTCACAGAGCGTAGCGAAGAGCATGGGCCGTACAAAAACAGAGTTGTTAGCCATCAACCTCGTTGTGCAGATGCAGTTTGCATATAGCGCCTACACCAATAGCGAGATATTGCGCCAACGCGCATTATCGTTATTGGAGAATATTCCCGCCGAGAAGAACTCAATCATTACGCAGTGGAACAGCTATGGTAAGATTGCCTCTACGGCATATGATTCGCAGGCTCTGCTGCAACTCGCATTCGAGTATTGCCGTCATCATCGCTGCGCGGAATGCCCCGTAGCTCGCCGCATAATCAAGCTGTGGGAGCAGAAGCAAAATAGCGCCTCGGAATAGAAAATTTCCCCTCAAAAAGGTCACAAAATCTGCATATTTCGTTCCTCACGCGTAATACGCGCGCGAAGTTTTGCGTATTTCGCAATAAATCACTATATTTGTAGGATTTATTTACCAAGCTATAATTATAACACAAAATATTATGGATATTTTAAGCAGTATTATCAAATTCTTCTTCGGCTCAAAGGCCGACAAAGACCGTAAGCAGATTGAGCCTTATGTAAAGAAGATTAAGGATATATACCCTTCTATTGCAAGCCTCACGAATGACGAGTTGCGTGAGCATAGTGCAGCCCTGATGAAGAAGATTGCCGACTTCATCGCAGCCGATGAGGCCCATATCGTGGAGCAGAAGGCAAAGTTGGAGGCTGCCGGTACAACCCTTTCGGAGAAGGAGTCTATCTCGAAGGATATTGACAACACAACAAAGCGTATTGACGAGAAAATCGAGCAGGTATTGGACGAGATTCTGCCCGAGGCCTTCGCTATTATGAAGGATACGGCACGCCGCTTTACCGAGAATGAGACAGTCGTGGTTACAGCTAACGACTTTGACCGCAACCTCGCTGCCGAGAAGGATTTTGTTACAATCGAGGGCGACAAAGCGATTTATGCGACACATTGGACTGCCGGAGGTAACGACCTTAAGTGGGAGATGGTGCATTACGATGTACAGCTATTCGGTGGTGTTGTTCTTCACAAAGGTAAGATTTCGGAGATGGCTACGGGTGAGGGTAAGACATTGGTTGCAACACTCCCCGTATTCCTCAACGCCTTGGCTCGCAAGGGTGTGCATGTCGTAACGGTGAACGACTATTTGGCACGACGCGACTCGGAGTGGATGGGCCCGATGTATGAGTTTCACGGTTTGTCGGTGGATTGCATCGACAAGCACCAGCCCAACTCGGAGGCTCGCCGCAAGGCTTACTTGGCAGATATTACATTCGGAACAAATAACGAGTACGGTTTCGACTATTTGCGCGACAATATGGCATCTTCGCCCAAGGATTTGGTACAGCGCAAGCATCACTATGCCATTGTCGATGAGGTCGATTCAGTGTTGATTGACGATGCGCGTACGCCGCTTATCATCTCTGGTCCCGTACCAAAGGGTGACGACCAATTATTCGAGCAGTATCGTCCTTCGATTGAGCATCTGCACTCATTGCAAAAGAGCCTTGTAACACAGTTGGTAGCCGAGTCACGCAAGCTTTTCGAGGCGGGCAAACCCGACGAGGGAGGATTCCTACTCTATCGTGCACACAAGGGATTGCCCAAGTACAAGCCACTTATCAAGTTCCTTTCGGAGCCGGGTATTAAGGTGCAGTTCCAGAAGACCGAGAATATCTACATGCAGGATAACAATCGCCGCATGCACGAGGTTACCGAAGATTTGTACTTCGTTATCGATGAGAAGATGCATTCGGTAGAGATTACCGACAAGGGACACGAAACATTGTCGAAATTCTTTAACGAGGATGGCTTCTTCGTTTTGCCTGATATTGGTTCCGAGGTTGCCGAGTTGGAGAAGCAGGATTTGTCGGTCGAGGAGAAGGTGCAGCGCAAAGACGCCCTTATCAACGACTACTCTATCAAGTCGGAGCGCGTTCATACCGTAAATCAGCTCTTGAAGGCATATTCGATGTTCGAGAAGGATGTGGAGTATGTCGTGATGGACAACAAGGTTAAGATTGTCGATGAGCAGACGGGCCGTATCTTGGATGGCCGCCGCTACTCGGATGGTTTGCATCAGGCTATCGAGGCCAAGGAGCGTGTAAAAGTCGAGGCTGCAACGCAGACATTCGCAACCATTACTTTGCAGAACTACTTCCGCATGTACCACAAATTGGCAGGTATGACAGGTACTGCCGAGACCGAGGCATCGGAGTTCTGGAACATCTACAAGTTGGATGTGGTAGTAATCCCCACCAACCGCCCCGTTATTCGTGACGATAGAGAGGATTTGATTTACAAGACTGTTCGCGAGAAGTACAATGCCGTAATCGAAGAGATTGTACGCCTTGTAAATGAGGGTCGTCCCGTATTGGTCGGTACTACTTCAGTCGAGATTTCGGAGTTGTTGAGCCGTATGCTCAAATTGCGCGGCATCAAGCATAATGTTTTGAACGCCAAGCAGCACCAGCTTGAGGCACAGGTTGTTGCCGAGGCAGGTCGCTCAGGTCAGGTAACAATCGCCACAAACATGGCAGGTCGTGGTACCGATATCAAGCTTTCACCCGAGGCTAAGGCTGCCGGAGGTTTGGCTATCATCGGTACGGAGCGCCATGACAGCCGTCGTGTGGACCGCCAGCTGCGTGGTCGTGCCGGTCGTCAGGGTGACCCGGGCTCTTCACAGTTCTTCGTATCATTGGAGGACCAGCTGATGCGTCTGTTTGGTTCGGCTAAGATTGCAACGCTCATGGACCGTATGGGTATTCAGGAGGGTGAGGTTATTCAGGCTCCGATGATGACCAAGGCTATCGAGCGTGCGCAGAAGAAGGTCGAGGAGAACAACTTCGGTATCCGTAAGCGTTTGTTGGAGTATGACGATGTTATGAACTCACAGCGTGAGGTTATCTATACACGCCGTCGCCACGCACTTTATGGCGAGCGCATCGAGATTGACCTCAACAACATCATGTATGACTTTGCCGAGAGTTTTATGGCGGCACACGAGGGTATGGACTACGAGTCATTCTCATTTGAGCTCATTCGCGAGGTTGCATTGCAGCCATCGTTCGACGCAGCAAAATATGAGGCATCAAAGCCTCGCGAGATAGTAGAACTCATCGTCGAGGATTTGCGTGCGTTGTATGCTCGCCGAGCAAAGAGCGTTGCCGACACAGTTCGCGCTACAATGGAGCGCATTTACGAGGATAACCAGCACCAGATGGACCGCAGCATCTACTTCCCCATTACCGATGGTCACTTGGGTTTCAATGTTCCGGTGGAGTTGCAGCGTTGCAAGGACTCTGACGGCGCCGAGATTTACAAGGTGTTCTCGAAGATTGTACTCTTCACCACTATCGACGACGCTTGGCGTGAGCACTTGCGCGAAATGGACGAGTTGCGTCACAGCGTGCAGAATGCCACCTACGAGCAGAAAGACCCGTTGCTCATCTATAAGTTGGAGTCATATGACCTCTTTGCCAAGATGTTGGAGAAGGTAAATCGTGATTCGTTGGCAATTTTGAATAAGGCATATATCCCTACTCGCGAGAATAACCCCGAGTCGGTTCAGCAGCAGCGTCAGCAGAAGGCAAAGGTCGATGTGAACAAGTTGCAGGCATCACGCATGGCGGCAGCAGCTGCGGCAGGTCAGGCCGAGAAGTCGAAGCCGGCACCTATCAAGGTTGAGAAGAAGGTGGGCAGAAACGACCCATGTCCTTGCGGTAGCGGCAAGAAGTATAAGCATTGTCACGGTAAATTAGAGTAATCGCCGAGCAATTATGGGATATCAGGAGGAGAAACAGCGCCAATTAGACGAGCGTTATCTGCGCATGGCACGCGTCTGGGCCGAAAATTCATACTGCGTGCGCCGCAAAGTAGGTGCGCTTATCGTCAAGGATAAGATGATTATCTCGGACGGCTACAATGGCACGCCTTCAGGCTTTGAGAACATCTGTGAGGACGATATGGGCAAGACTAAGCCCTATGTCCTGCATGCCGAGGCAAATGCCATAACAAAGGTAGCAAAGAGCGCTAACAACTGCGACGGTTCAACGCTCTATATCACAGCCGCCCCCTGCATTGAGTGTTCAAAACTCATTATTCAGGCAGGTATTAAGCGCGTGGTGTATAGCGACGACTACCGCTCGGAGGAGGGCCTTGAGCTCTTGCGCCGCGTAGGCATCGAGTGCGTAAAGTGCGAAATTGGCGAATAAGGGGAGCTTGCCCTCTATAAACACATAAGTTCCGGCTGAATCATCAGCCGGAACTTATGATTTATAGCATAGAAGCTCTACTTGCGCAATACCTCGTGACCAAATGGTAGGAGCGCCAACATCATCAGCTTAAAGTGCTGCAATCCAAAGGGTATGCCGATAATTGTAACACAGAAGGCGACGCCTAAAGCCAAATGTGATAACGCAACCTTTATTCCACCAAAGACTATCCACAAAACATTCAAGAATAACGACAAGCAGCCCATAGGTCGTTCGCGCTGCACAACCTCACCTCCAAATGGCCACATGGCGAATGTTCCCAGCTTCATAATCTGAAGTCCGAATGGAATACCTACAATTGTAAGACACAATATCAAGCCTCCGAAGATATATACCAAACCGAGGACAAAACCTCCGAAGATAAACCAAATAAGATTTCCGAGTAGACTCATAGTTTCCAATTTTTAGTTAAACTTTCAACCAAATATACGAATTATTTACGATTTAACCAAACATCCTACCCATCAAAGCGATTTGCCGTGCATAATGCACACGAAGTCTAACCGCCAATTTCAATCTTCTCGGTTTTATCTTTTTTCCCACCCACCACTCCGCCGCCAAGCGATTTCGAGGATTTACCATGTCGGCGACCAAGAGCCAATTTTATGCGGAAGCCGTTACCCGCTACCTCCTTTTCGATGCGATGCTCACCATATAACCCCTCTATCATTAAATCGGTGCGGGCCCTATCCAACGAGAACGCCACCTCGATTTCCACGGGATAAACAGTCTTATATCGCTTTATAAAATCTATAACATTGGCTATCGAGGGAGCAACTCTGCGCGGTTTTACCTTGCCGTCCGACAGGCGCGATATCAGGGTATTCATGGTTGCCAGATTCTGATAACCTCCCAATATGATATTCGTCACGCCCTCGCGAATCAGATATGACGGAAATCCGGTTATGCCATTGCGGCGACATTTCATCCTATCCTGCATAAAATCCGCCTGCGCACCTCCATAAGTATATTGGTCAAGAAATTGTGCCGCATCAATCCCAACCTCCATGGCAAGTTCGGTCAGGACATCAATTTGAGAGGTACGCCTGTTCTCCACAAAGGTCGCCTCGCGTATGCGACGCAAGAATAGCTTGGCTTTGTCTTTGTCGAGCCGTTTAGCCGCTTCGTAGGCTATATTTTGCGGAAAGCTGGATGTATAACGCTCAGTGTAAAGGTTCATATATTCACGCGTTACGGGCATTCCATGGCGTGCAGCTGCCGAGTGCCAATTCTCGGCAATACGGGCATTAGCTCTTTCGGCAACAAGTGATGCCGGACCTTCAAAATCGTATAGCGTCATAACATCCTCCACCAATCCGCCCATAATAAACTCCACAGCGACCCTATCTCCATAGAGATAATCTATTGCACGCAACATAGGCTCATTACCCCAACACCATATACATGTGGGGTCGGTGAATTGATAAATAGTAATTTTGCTCATAACCGGTTATATTTTACGATTACAGGCGCAAAAAGTGAGCCACGCCCCTGTAAAGGCACCACATCTATCAAATAAAAGGCAATGCAAACCTCTCGGCAATGAACCAGCACAACAAACTCTCAAGCAATTCTCAAATACAGAGCAGAGCCCTCTCGCCGATTATTTTACCCACACGCGCCCAAAGATTGTGTCAAATCCTTTGTAGAAATAGTGCAAAATATTTAACTTTGCGCTATATAGCCTTTAGGTAGACTGAAATATTAAGTTCACAAAAGCATAAAACATACACAGCATTTAGAGATGAGATACTTAGTTGTAACCCCCACCGAGCGCGAGTGCCGCAATATGACGCTGGCCCTCGAAGAGCGTAACGACCTCAGTAACACATACACAGTCATTCGTACCGGCGTAGGTAAGGCCCTCGCAGCTGCATCTACGGCAAAGGCTCTTGCTCGCGGCAAGGGCGAATATGACCGCATTGCCGTTGTAGGTTATGCTGCCTCTACATTAGGACGCGAGCGTGGCGAGATTATTGCTCCGCGTATTGCTCGTTATCACGACTGCCGCATCCCCGGAGATTTTGTTCCGGAGCTCACCGAGCCATATCCATTGCTTGGTCACGACGATGCAGTTATCTGGACGGGGGATTCATTCGTTGATAAAGCGATTATCACCGAAGTAAAAGAGCGCTTTGGGCTGAAATCGGGGCTTTTTGACATGGAGGCTACCGCCGTATGTCAAGCAGCCGAGTTATTCGGGCAACTGCCAGTTGTGGTTGTGAAGATGGTGTCGGATATTCCCGAGGCAGGAGATTCGGAATTCTCATACGATGACTTCGTAAATGCGCACACCGACTTCGGATGTTTTATCGATTATTTGGAACAATTAAAATAACGCACAATGAATCAAGAACTTGCCATAGGATTATTACTTCCATTTTTCGGCACATCATTGGGCGCAGCCATGGTTTTTCTGTTGCGCGACCAGATTGCACCATGGCTACAAAAGCTACTTTTGGGATTCGCCTCAGGAGTGATGATGGCGGCCTCGGTATGGTCACTTCTTATCCCTGCGATGGATATGGCGGCCGAGAGCGGTGGCATTGAGTGGCTACCCGCAGTCGGAGGATTCCTCGCCGGCATGTTCTCGCTCTTGATTTTCGACTCACTTGTACCCCACCTCCACCTCGATTCGCAGGAGCCTGAGGGTTTGAAGAGTGGTTTAGGGCGCTCGACAATGCTTTTCCTTTCGGTTACGCTACACAACATACCTGAAGGCATGGCCGTAGGTGTGGTTCTGGCAGGCGCGCTGAGTGGCGACGGAGGCATAACCATGGCGGGAGCATTGGCCCTATCGTTGGGTATAGCTATACAGAACTTTCCCGAAGGAGCTATCGTATCAATGCCGCTTAAGCAGAGTGTCGGCAGCAAATGGAAATCATTTGCCTATGGCGTAGGTTCCGGCATTGTGGAGCCTTTAGCCGGAATATTGACAATTCTGCTGATTGATTGGATTCATCCCATACTGCCATTTTTATTGGCATTTGCCGCAGGAGCGATGATATATGTAGTAGTGGAAGAGCTTATCCCCGAATCACAAGACGGACGCCACTCCAACATCGCAACCATAGGTGTTGCCATAGGCTTTTCGCTGATGATGCTATTGGATGTAGCTTTGGGATAAGATAAATTTGGAGTAAGATTATTTTGGGTAGTGATGCAATGAAATCGAGTCATTGCATCATTGTTTTATTAAAAGGGTTAATATTTCACGCCCCGCCCGAATCTATAACCGAAGCCATACATGATATTGCGGGTGTACTGCAAGGTGCTCAACCTATAACCCAAATAGAGAAATGCCCGTTTCGAAAGGAATGCCTTCAGTCCAAACATGGAATAGAACGGCTGCATATCATATCCATGCTGGATTAGATTTACACCGACACCGACACCTACCGAAAAGAAGGGCATGCGAATCTCTCCGCGCACCGAAAGAGCCACAGCGGTCTGTCGCCACAGCGAAGGCCGCGAATATCCGATACTCTCACCTATCTGGGGGTTAATCTCGGCATTGTAGAGATTTGCGCTCATATCGGTAAACATATCGAATGATGCGCCAAGGCTAAAATATTGATTTACATGATATAGCGGATTGAGTTGCAAGCCCCAATTCGGTATCGGCTCATTTATCAGGCAAAAACCTCCATTTGAGAAGAATCTATCGGCTCGCCAACCGCCATACAGGATTAAATCCCATGTCAAATGCTCGGCGAAGCTCCGCCCTTTAAGATAAGGATGCACTGAAAGGAAGCCCATTCCGGGAGCTTTAACACGCTGCGCATCAAAATTATATGCTGCTCTAAACTGCACGCCGAAAGCATCCACGCCACTATTCGGGAATTTTGTATCGCCATTCGAGAAATGGGTATAATGCGGCACCAACGCCAACTCCCAGCGCGGCGTAATATGCCAAGTAAGAGGTAACGACACATTAAGCATCACATTGTGCGACGAAGCTGACGCTTTATTAGGTAACCAACCCCACGAATAGCCGACATTCCACTCGTAACCGAGAGAAAAATTCTCCGCAAAATCTAATATTTTCGAGCCTTGGAACAGATACACCGAGAGCGGACTACCCATGGAGTGAGGTGCAAAAAACGAATATGAAGCGACGCCTATACCCTGATATGCCGTAGGATAAAGACGCCCGAATCGACTCTGCGGAGCAAACGAGAAGCCATAACGCAGATGAAACGACATGTTTTTATTTATAACCTGATGGTCGGGGTTTTGACCTCGATAAAAATAGTGATTTGTATCATTGACAGCTATACCCGACTGAAAAGAGAGTGTATGCGATAGTGAATCCCAACCATTTTGCGCCATAGCCTTTGCCGGCAACACTCCACATAACAAAATAAACGCCAAAAGAATATCTCGATATAACTTCATTCCAAAAGCAGATTATCTCCCCAAGTCAAAGAGATTACATATCCTCAGTTTTCGATTCTGTTGCATTTTCAACCTCTGTTGCAGCCTCAACCTCAAAAGCGGCTCCGACTCCGATACTCGCATCAATAAGCCGTTTCAACGCCTCGCCATCACGACACGACACTATCGTGCGATAGTCATATATATCGGTAATCTCCACAAAGTTATTCCACTCCGAAGAGTAGATAGTAATGGTTTCCAACTCCTTAAAATCGAAGAATTTACCATAATAACCAAAGAAGCCGACAGCACCAAAAATCGGCATAACGCCGCGCATCCGGTTCTTTGTCAAAAGTTGCACCGAGGCGATTTCACGCAGTTCTATAACCGTAATATCGCTCACGCATCGTATCTCCAACGCTTCATCCGTAACAACAATCTTACGCGGCACAGAGAGCACCATAAGCGCAATCATCGCCAACACCAACGATATAAACCAAGCCGAAAAGAATCCTCCGGTATAGAGCAACAGCAGAGCCACCGCCACGGCGATAAACACCACAAATGTCAAAATGGTGTAAACTATCGTGCGCCTATCTATATGATACTTAAATATCTGCATCCTCCATCGAGATAAGAGCCTCGGCAATACAAATATCCTCGGGCGTGGTTATCTTAATATTGTGTCGCTCGCCCTCGCAAAGGCGAATCTCAAAGCCCGCAGCCTCAACTACCGAGGCATCGTCGGTAAACGCTGCTGAGAACTCCTGCTCATAGGCTCGGCGCAAAACCTCCATTTGAAACACCTGCGGAGTTTGAACCAAACGCAATGTAGCCCTATCGACCACTTGCGAAGCTTCACCCTGCAATACTCGGCACGAATCCACAGGAGCAATTGCCGGGACAACAGCTATATGCTTCTCCGCTTCAAGAATAAGGCGTATAATAAGTTTCTTCGACACCATGGGACGAACTCCATCATGCACAGCCACATAACGCACCTCCTCGCTCAACGCCTCAAGACCTGCCTTTACCGAATGGAAACGCTCCTTACCACCGGCTACAACCTTATGCACAGCAACATCAAAACGAGCAGCAAGGTTCTTCCACAATGCGATATGCTCCTCGGGCAATACTACAACTATCTCTGCCACGGGTAACGCCTCGCGCACGCGATTAATCGTATGCACTAAAATCGGGCTATTGCCCAACATCATAAACTGCTTGGGCATAGTGCCTCCCATGCGGCGTCCGACACCGCCTGCCACAATTACTACTCCTGTCTGTGCCATATAAGTTTCCGTCCAAATCCGAGCGTATTGTCGGTAAGTTTCAACATATCAGCCTCCAAACGCCACAGAGTCAAATCTGCCACCGCAGCATATGGGAATCGTTTCAAATAGAGAGTTTTATCCCCTTCCAATGCAGGCATAACCCGGCCCGTAATCTGCAAGCCCTGCACACGCCCGACAACGCGGGTCTCCAACACCACAGAGGCTGCAACGCGGCTATTTTCGAGCATCATCTCCCCGTGGTGAGTTGTTTTATCCGAAGTAAAGACAAATGCTCCCTCACCCTTCGAATAGGCATAAAAGGCATTACTGCAATAGGGCTCACCGCAGGGGGTAGCCGTAGCCAAAGTCAAAACATGATGTTTCGATATAAACTTTTCTATCTTTGGGTCAATCATCTCACCGACAACTATTTTTATTCGCCCTCAGCCTTTTGAGCAACCTCCTGCTCTACTTTAGCCGGCAAAACAATACTATCCAATTCGGTAACAATCATATCCTCGGTTGCCCTACCCTCTAATTCGGCAATGATTCTATCGCGCACAAACTCAAACGCCTCCTTATTCTCGTTTTTGATTGGTTCTGAAGGCTCTTGCGGTACGGTAAGCGGATTTATAGCCTTTCCGCCCTTCCATACACGATAATCCAAATGGGGACCCGTAGAAGTTCCCGTGCTACCGACATAACCGATTAACTGTCCCTGCGATACGCGAGTACCCTGATTTATACCCTTCGCAAAGCGACTCAAATGCAAATATCCCGTAACGATGTTACCCGCATGCTTGATTTTCAGAGTGTTACCTCCGCCGCCATTCCAACCCTTGAAGGTCACTACGCCATCGGCTACGGCATGCACCGGAGTTCCCTTCGGGGCTGCATAATCAACGCCCAGATGGGGACGATAGACGCGATGCACGGGATGCAGGCGCGAATATGAGAACTTAGAGCTAATGCGCGTAAACTTAAGCGGAGCCTTCAACATCTGCTTGCGTAGCGAAGCACCATCATACTCCCAATATTTCACCTTATCGTCCTGCTTGAATGGTATGGCATAGATATCCTTGCCGCCATGGGTGAACTTCGCACCCCATACACGGCCTATGCCCACAGGAATGGTGTCTATAAGTTTTTCGTCATATATCACCGTAAAGCTATCGCCCTTTTGAATGCCGAAGAAATCCACCGTCCACTGATAGATATCTTCGACCTCGGCAGCCAACGCATAAGGGAGGCTGTCGCGCATTATCGCACCCCAAAGCGAGGTGTCGATTGTTGATGAACGACGCTGGCGGCGCAGCGTTACCTCCTTTTCACCGGTTGTAACACTTACCGAGTCACCCTTAAATCCAAATACCACATATTCAACGATATTTTTCTCGTAAACCAGGTAGTCAAGCGTGCCGACGGGGAGAGAATCTACGCCCAAAGAGTCGGTTGCAATGAATGCTGTATACGGACGGTCGGCACGGATATGTCGCAAAGGAAATATCTCGCGTGCAGTTTTATCCAACCTATCGATTGTAGCGGCAGAAACACCATAGCGATTTAGAATTGCGCCGAGGGTTTCACCTCTACCCACAGTATCTCGCTCCAAGCGATAGTCATCAGCAACAATGCCATAAACAATAGTCGGCTCCGGCTCCGCAACGGCCTCCGTCGCCTGCTCCGAGCGACATGCCATAAATAGCGTTGTAAGCGATAAAAAAATATAAAAATTAAATCTCCTCATAATAGGACAAAGTTATGAAAAATTATGTTTACAGCCATCACACCAACCGAAAAACCACAAAAAATAGTTTATCTTTTGACAAAAACGCCCTCTCGGGTTGGATTATTGCGAATATTTCACTATCTTTGACGAGATTGTAGCTATTGCATATAGCAAAGCACTACACCTTAAATTAACGCAGACCATAAGAATAATGAAGTTTTTGCTTAAAATACTCTCCGGACTCTACTACATGGCTATAAGTTTTCGCCATTGGCTGTTCGACTGCGGTCTGCTCAAGAGCCATAAGTTTAAGACTCCAATTATCTGCGTGGGCAATATCACCGTAGGTGGTACAGGGAAAACCCCTACCGCCGAAATGATTATAAATTATATGCAGAAAGAGTATAATATAGCACTCCTCTCACGCGGTTATGGTCGCCGCACAACAGGATATATGGAGGTTACAAATAAGTCGTCTTACAGAGATGTGGGCGACGAGCCTCTGCAAATAAAGCTCAAGTTTCCAAATATATTGGTTGTAGTCTGCGAAAAGCGTGTAGACGCTATAAAACGCATCGAGGAGGAGCATCCCGAAATCAACCTTATCATCATGGACGATGGATTCCAGCATCGTCATGTCAATGCCCGCATAAATGTTGTAGTTGTCGATGCTACGCGTCCATTTGAAAAGGACCACTATCTGCCGGCAGGTACATTGCGAGATTCATTGGACTCTATATATCGAGGTCACTATTTTATCGTTACGAAGTGCCCAAAATCGATGTCACACCTCGACCAACGCCTTTGGCGTAAGGATTTGCAAAAGATTGCTTATCAGAAGATATACTTCACACGCATTGCCAACACCGAGCCTGTACCCCTATTTAGCGAGGGAACTTCGATAAAGCCGGGCGATGATGTGGTGGTGATGTCGGGCATCGGTAACCCCAAGTCGTTTGTTCGAAGCATGCGCCGCCGCTATAATATTGTAAAGAGCTTTAATTTCCCCGACCACCATATCTATACGGTGCAGGATATGCAACAAGTGGCCGAGGAGTTGCAAAAACACCCTAACGCAATGTTGCTCACAACGGAGAAGGATGCCGTAAAGTTGCGTCGCAGTCGTCGTATACCCGAAATTGTACGCCAGAGAATGTTCTATGTACCTATGAAGATGGAGTTCATCGAGGGCTCCGACCCCGATTTCCTCGGCACGCTGAATCAGGATATCAAGGGTAAGATACATCTGGACAATGAAACCGACAATACACAATTTGAAAAATAAATAGATTTAAGGATATGATAAACAAAGTTATTTTGGTAGGAAATGTAGGTATGGACCCCGAAGTTCGTACTACCGAGTCGGGTGTAAAGATGGCACGCCTCAGATTGGCTACGACTGAGCGATATACCGACCGCCAGACAAACGAGACAAAGGAGATGACCGAGTGGCATACGATTATCCTTTGGCGCGGTTTGGCAAATGTTGTAGACTCTTATGTAAAGAAGGGTAGCCAGATTTATATCGAAGGTCGCCTTCGCACTCGCGAGTGGACCGACAAAGATAATATCAAGCGTTATTCGACTGAGATTTTGGCAGACGACATGAAACTTCTGGGTCGTCGTGGCGATAATCAGCAGAGCGGCACTCCCGTATCAACTTCTGCACAGACTCAACCCCAGCAGGCAGTATCTCAGCCCGCAACCCCCGTTGTTCCGCAGGATGACCCCGACGATTTACCATTCTAAAGTGGTAATAAGATTATACAGCAGCGCCTCTCTATATCGGTAGAGAGGCGCTATTATGTATAAGGCGTGACGCCAAAATCACCTTGTTTGACAACCCATAATGTAGAAGTTGTATAACAAGAGGGATTTTTAGGACTGCGAAGTTTGAGAAACCGCAGCATACTTGGCGTATGTGAGGATTTCGAAAACAAGCGTGACGCCAAAATCACCTTGTTTGACGACTTCTACGGAAGATTATGTGTTCCAATATTATAACCGTAATCACTCCCATCACAAAACCATTGCCAATCAAAGGTCGCAACATGGCGGGTATAACGCCCATAGGTATTATGCCGAACACCAAGGATACCATAATCGGCAAGCCGATAATAAGGCCATCCTCAAAGTTTGAAACAGACTTATCGGATGTAACCATATGCAAAGCGGCAGCCAACTGAGTACCCATAAGATAGAGCAAAATCACACCTATAACTGTATGGGGCAGAGCCGAAAAGAGTGCTATGAGCGAAGGAACGAAGGCACAGATTATAAGTCCTGCACCTGCCGGTAAGAGTGCATAACGCGAGGCACACAACGACGAGGCTATAACACCTGGCGACATCGAGTAGTTCACAGGCCCGATAACACCCAAGCCTCCTGCAACCACATTCATCAAACCCGTAATCCCCACACCACGGCGGCAACGCTTATCGGTATCGGGGGTTGCCAACATAGCTCCGAGGGATTGCGTCGAACCTATATCGTTAATCAGCAGAGCCACATAGCAGAACAAGAATGCGAGAATTATACCACCATCGAACTCCAACTTTGGGATAAGCAAAGTACCCTCCGACTCGGTATAGCGGGCAAAAACATCCCCAAAACCACCATATATAATATAGTATGCCACGCTACCTACGACCAACGCCGCAGGAATAATCAACGACTTTGCCACACCTCTTAGTTTTGCAGCCGCAAGGGCCATGCAGGGCACTGCAAGAATGGCAAACCACAAGCCAAAAGCGTGTCGCGCCTCATCTCCGGCTGGGAATATAAGATTCTTAATCGTTGGGCCCAAAGTGAAGGATATAAGCATTAGGATTACAACCACGATACGCGGAGTAAAGATGCGCTGAAGATGCTCCAAAGTCCGACCTATCGACAATAAGGCGATGGCTGCTCCTCCAAGTAATACAGCAGTGTAAATTTTATTGGTATTCACCATGTCGCCCTGCGAAGCCAAAGCGGTAATGATACCTACCAGCAACACCGATGCAGGGCCTACGACTATGGGCATTTTATGCCCCCAAAGCACTTGAAAAATGGTAGCAAAGCCCACCAAAGCAAAGACCTTCTGAGCATACAATACCCGCTCGGCAGGTGAGCCTACGGCTATAAATAGTGATGTCGTTACCACCGCTATCGCCAAAACAAACCATTGCAAGCTATACAGAATAAGTGGTCCCCATTTCGGACAATCGTCTACGCCATATTTCAGATTCATAACTTTCGTGTTTTATAGTTCTCATTTCGGGCAAAGATACTTGAAAGGTTTTGAGCCGCCAAACATATTTTCATTTTTTTGCACCTTCATCGACACCGATATCCGCCTCACGCCGATGCAAAATGTCCAAAAAGTCCTTATTTAAGATTTTTTCGCTATTTAATCGCGATTTTTGTAGACATAAATCCGAAAAAAATCTTAAATTTGCATAGACATATTTAATATTATTATTCCTAACTTGACAACTATATCGCTATTATGAATAATAAATACTCTTTACCAAAAGATGGCGGACTTATCCTATCGGGCATTCCTACCGATATTATCCACCGATACGAAAAAATTCCAACTTCAATATTTGATGTTGAGAGCGAGGGCGTCTGCTATGTTGCCGACATTATCACAAAGGCTATATCGAAGCACAACGCCTCAAATAGCGGAAAACTCTTTGCTTTGGGCTTAGCGACAGGTCGCACCCCATTAGGGCTTTATCGCGAATTGGCACGCCGCTGCAAGCAGGGATTGATTTCATTTAGCGAAGTCGAGGTTTACAGCATTGACGAGTTCTACCCCATCAAGTCTACGGAGCAGCAGAGTCGCAATTACAATATCCACGAGGAGTTCCTGAACCACATTGATATCAAGAAGGAGAATATCCATATCATTGACGGCAATGTCCCCATCGAAGAGCTGTCGGAGTATTGTACCGAATATGACCAAAAGGCACGCAATATCGACCTTATGATTATGGGCATGGGAGAGCAGGGACAAATCGGTTTCAACGAGCCGGGCTCTTATGCTAAGTCGGTTACGCGCATGGTCAAACTTACATATCAATCGCGCAAAGCCTGCTCCAGCATCTTCTATGGCATTGAGGGTACTCCCAAAATGGCCATAACGCTCGGTCTGAACACCGTAATGAGTGCCAAGCGCATAATCCTCATGGCTTGGGGCGAGAGCAAGGCGGATGTCGTAAGCAAAGTTGTGGAGGGTGACGCTACACGCCTAATTCCAGCATCGCTATTGCAGAATCACCCCCATATCGAGGCTGTTGTGGATGATGCTGCGGCAGATAATCTTACCGTTAAGCAGGCTCCATGGTTGGTAGGCCCTTGCCAATGGACACCTCGCTTTATGCGTAAAGCAGTGGTATGGTTATGCAGCGTGGTCAAAAAGCCTATCCTGAAGCTCACACACAAAGATTATACAGAGAACTCTTTGGGCGAGATGCTCGATACGATGGGTATGGACTATGCCGATGTAAACATCAAGGTTTTCAACGATTTGCAGCATACCATCACCGGATGGCCCGGAGGTAAACCCAACGCCGACGACTCGACGCGTCCTGTACCCTCGGTACCATTCCCCAAGCGCGTGATAATCTTCTCGCCACACCCCGACGACGATGTAATTTCCATGGGCGGAACATTCATTCGTTTGGTGGAGCAGGGTCACGATGTGCATGTAGCATACGAAACTTCGGGCAATGTAGCAGTACATGACGATGTAGTTATCCAGCACCTTGACACAGCCCGCGAATTAGGTTTTGGCGACAAAGTAGACGAGGTGCGTCAAATCATCGCCAGCAAGAAGAAGGGCGAGCCCGAACCACGCGCCCTACTCAACATCAAGGGAGCCATTCGTCGTGCCGAGGCGCGTGCTGCGGTGCGCTCATTCGGCTTGAACGAAAACACGAATGCCCATTTCCTTAACTTGCCATTCTACGAAACAGGAGGCATAAAGAAGGGCGAGCGTACCGACAAGGATATTGAAATCATAACAGCCCTATTACAGCAGGTAAAGCCCCACCAGATATATCTGGCAGGAGATTTGGCTGACCCGCATGGTACTCACCGCGTATGTACCGAGGCCGTTTTAGAGTCTTTGTATCGTCTGAAAGATAAAGGCGAGGAGTGGTTAAACGAGTGTGTTATCTGGCTCTACCGCGGAGCATGGATGGAGTGGGAGATTGGCATGGTCGATATGGCAGTACCTTTGAGCCCCGATGAGCTTATCAAGAAGCGTCACGCCATATATCGTCACCTCTCACAGAAGGATATCGTTCCATTCCCGGGCGATGACAGCCGCGAATTTTGGCAGCGTGCCGAGGAGCGCACGCAAAACACAGCGCGCCTCTACGACCTACTTGGAATGGCAGAGTATCAGGCAATTGAAGTATTTGTAAAAATGAAAATATAATCCCGATATGAGATTAATAATCGAAAACAATGCTGCCGCAGCAGGCCGTTGGGCAGCAGAGTATGTAGCAGCGCAGATTAATGCGAAGGCGGCAATTTCCACCGAGCCATTTGTACTTGGTTTGCCCACAGGCTCTACCCCATTGGGCATGTATGCCGAGCTTATCAACCTCTGCAAGCAGGGTAAGGTATCGTTTGCAAATGTCATTACATTTAACATGGACGAGTATGTCGGCCTACCCGAGGAGCATCCCGAGAGCTACCACTCTTTTATGTGGAACAACTTCTTCTCACATATCGACATCAAGCCGGAGAATGTAAATATCTTAAATGGTAACGCCGAGGACCTCGCGGCCGAGTGTGAAGCCTATGAGCAACGCATCGAGGCTGCCGGAGGTATCGACCTCTTTATTGGAGGCGTTGGCGAAGATGGTCACTTGGCATTCAACGAGCCTTATTCATCGCTAAGCTCTCGCACGCGAGTAAAAACCCTTACCGAAGATACCATCATCGTAAATTCGCGTTTCTTCGACAACGATGTTACAAAGGTGCCCAAGTTGGCTCTTACGGTTGGTGTCGGTACGGTATGCTCTGCCAAGCAGGTCATGGTGCTGGCTTTGGGACATAAAAAAGCGCGCGCTGTACAGCAGTGTGTCGAGGGTGCTGTGTCGCACGCCTGGACAATCACAGCCTTGCAGCTACATCCCAAGGGTATCTTGGTATGCGACGAGCCGGCAGTGGGCGAGCTTAAGGTCAATACCTATCGTTACTTCAAGGATATAGAGAAAGATAATTTGTAAATCATTAAAACTAAATACTACTATTATGGCAAAATTACCTACACCCCACATCGGGGCTTTAGAGGGCGAAATCGCCGAAAGAGTTATTATGGCAGGTGACCCGTTGCGTGCAAAGTTTATGGCTGAGACATTCCTCGAGAATCCCGTTCAGTATAATAATGTACGCGGCATGCTCGGCTTCACAGGCACATATAAGGGCAAACGAGTATCGGTTCAGGGCCACGGTATGGGTATCCCTTCAATCGGTATCTACACCTATGAGTTGTTCAACTTTTATGGCGTAAAGCGCATTATCCGCACAGGTTCGGCAGGAGCTTTCCACCCGGACTTGCGCATCGGTGATGTTGTAATCGGCATGGGCGCTTGCACCGACTCAAACTATGCAGCACAATACAACCTCCCCGGTACATTTGCTCCGATTGCAGACTTTGCAATGGCTCGCGCAGCTGTTGAGAAGGCCGAGGAGTTGGGTATTCGCTACAAGGTGGGTAATATCTTGGCAAGTGATGTATTCTATGGCGATAACGCCGAGGGCTGGAAGGCTTGGCAGAAGATGGGCGTCTTGGCTGTCGAAATGGAGGCCGCAGCACTCTATATGAATGCTGCCCGCAGTGGCAATCAGGCACTCTGCATCTGCACAATCTCTGACTCTTTGGTAACAGGCGAAGCAACTTCGGCCGAAGTACGCCAGAACAGCTTTACCAACATGATGGAGATTGCATTCAACATCATCTAAACTCCAAAGTTCAGAAAAGCACACACGAGGCTGTCCAACCATAGGTTGCGGCAGCCTCTTTTATTTCAAGGGAGTATATCGCACCAAAGATATGCTCACGCAAAACTGCGTATTGCTCAGGATGACGCACGATTCACTCTATCTTTCAAGCATCATCACGCTACGAATCAATATATTCTCTCCACTCACACCCACCCCACCACCACACAGCACCCAAAATTTGCCATTCGACCCAAAAGAGCGTAGCAACATAGTATATATCAAATGTTTTGATTATATTTGCTTACCGTAATTTAGATTTAACCATAATTTGATTTTACAAGTAAAAAATATAAACCAATAAATTATTAACCGATGAAAGTGACTTTTCATATTGAGTATTTTGCCGGCGACGATGAGCAGATGTACATCGTCTTTGGTAATGCAGGCTCATATGCCATGGCGCGTGGTGCTTATGGCGAGTGGACACTCCAGGCCGATATCGAGGCAGGGGCAGTCTACCACTACGAGTTGCGCGGCATAGATGGTTCATTGCGTCGCAGCGAGGAGCAGGGCCCTCACACGGTCATAGCCGTAGAGGGTAGCGCGATATTCGATTGCTGGCATGATGTTCCTGCGGACAAACCATTCTACTCATCATTCTTCACCGAGGGTGTATTTCGCCGCGTAAAGCGAGCAAAAGCTAAGAGCGTAAAGAGTGGAATTGTATTGCAAGTGGAGGCTCCCACTGTCGCTACCGACGAGGTTCTGGCAATTTTAGGAGCACACAAATCACTCGGCGAGTGGAATCCCGAAAAGGCTATCGTAATGAACGATGCCGAGGCTCCCGTTTGGAGTGCATACTTGCAGGCAAGCGCAGCAGGCTCGGAGTATAAATTTGTTGTTTTAGACGCGGCAACTCACGCGCTGAAATGTTTCGAGGAGGGCGCTAATCGCTATATTCCCCACTCTGGTGCGAAGCTTACGGTTATTCGCGACTTACGCCTCAGGGACGGCCGTCGTCGCTGGAAGGGTGCCGGCGTTGCCATTCCCGTATTCTCGTTGCGCAGCGAGGGCGATTGGGGTTGCGGAGAGTTCTTAGACCTCAAGAAGATGGCTGATTGGGCTTCAGCCGCAGGCATGTCTGTAATTCAGCTTCTGCCCGTCAATGATACCAACTCAACAGGCACTTGGAAGGACTCTTATCCTTATAACGCAGTATCTTCGTTCGCTCTGCACCTACTTTACATCAATCCCGCAGCAGTTGTGGAGGCTTGTGTAAAGGTGGCAGATGCTACAACAAAGCGCAAGTTGCGCTCTACACTTAAGAAGTATGCTGCCGAGGGTGCTGAACTCAACAAATTGGAAGTGGTAGATTACGAGGCTGTGATGCACCTTAAGACCGAGTTCCTGCATGAGGTTTACGCCATGTGCGGAGCTGAGGTTTTGGCAACCAAGGAGTATAAAACATTCTACAAGGAGAGCGAGGATTGGCTCTTGCCTTATATGGTATTCTGCGTGCAGCGCGACAAGTATCACACATGCCGTTTCTCGGAGTGGAAGGAGCTATCGACCTTCGACAAGAAGAAGGTTGCAGCCTACGCCAAGAAAAATGCCGACAAGGTGGGATTCTACGGATTTGTACAGTATCTTTTGGATGCGCAGCTCTGCGATGTACAGAGCTACCTGCACTCTAAGGGCGTAGCATTGAAGGGTGATATACCCATCGGCGTATCGCCAATCAGCGTAGATGTATGGTGCGCACCCGAACTCTATAACACGACAATGTCGGCGGGTGCTCCACCCGATGCCTTTGCCGAGGATGGTCAGAATTGGGGTTTCCCAACCTACAATTGGGATAAGATGGCAGAGGATGGCTACGCTTGGTGGTGTTCACGCCTTGGCAAGATGGCCCGTTACTTCGACGCCTACCGCATTGACCACATTTTAGGATTCTTCCGCATCTGGGAGGTACCTTTGGATGCTGTGAGCGCTATTTTGGGACACTTCAACCCCTCGAAGCCCTACACCGCCGAGGAGATTTACTCGTTCAATCCGGGCTGGGGATTCAATATCGAGGAGCATGTGTCGCGTGATATGTCATCGGCAAATGCACTCTTCTTGGAGTATCCTTACGAGCCGGGCCGTTACTTCCCCCGAATCGAGGGTTACAAGACCGAGCATTTCCAGTGGCTCAGCGACCAGGCAAAGGATGCCTTTATGCGTATTCATGACGACTTCTACTATCGTCGCCACAACGACTTCTGGCGCGACTGTGCCATGAAGCGTCTGCCGGCACTTATGGCTTCGTCGTCAATGCTCACCTGCGGCGAGGATTTAGGTATGATTCCCGCATGTGTACCCGATGTAATGTCGTCACAGCGCATCCTCTCGTTGGAAATTCAGCGTATGCCGAAGGATACAGGCGTAGATTTCGCCTACACTTGGGACTACCCCTACCTCTCGGTGGCAGCAACCTCGACTCACGATATGGCAACGATTCGCGGCTGGTGGCGTGAGGACGGAGAGTTGCGTCAGCGCTATTGGAACAACATCTTAGGCTTTGGCGGCGGTGCCGAGTGGGAGATGTCGGGTTATGTGGCACGCCGAATTTTGGAGATGCACATGACCTCAGGCTCTATGTTGGCAATTTTGCCATTACAGGATTGGCTCGCTATTGACGAGGGCTTGCGTCGCGCAGACCCCGATGCCGAGCGTATTAATGTTCCGGCAAACCCCAACCACTATTGGCGCTACCGCATGCACCTCACTCTCGAGGCATTGAAAGATGCCGAGGGCTTCAACCTCAATGTCAAGTCGCTTGTCGATATGCGATAAAGCACTGATAAATAAATGCAAAAGAGGCTGTGCTGCAAGTCATATTGCGACAGCCTCTTTTCATATAAGTTGTAAACAAGTTAAATAAAATTGAGGCTACCTCCCGAAAGGATGGTAGCCTCAATCTTTGCTATGGAATATACCTTACTCAGCAGAGATAGCCTCGCTGGGGCATACACCTGCGCAAGTACCGCAGTCGATGCACTTATCAGGGTCAATTACATAGATATCACCAGCAGAGATAGCCTCTACGGGACATTCGTCGATACAAGTACCGCATGCTACGCATGCATCTGAAATTTTGTAAGCCATAACTCTATTTTTTAAGTGTTAAATTGTTTGTTTGTTGCAAATATAAACTTTTATTTGATAATATCAAAACCTGTGTAGGGTACTAATACCTCCGGAATGCGGATTCCCTCCTCGGTTTGGAAGTTCTCCAACAATGCTGCCACAATTCGCGGCAAAGCCAAAGAAGAACCATTCAAAGTGTGAGCCAACTGAGTTTTCTTGTTCTCGTCACGATAACGCAACTTCAAACGATTAGCCTGGAATGACTCGAAGTTAGATACCGACGATACCTCCAACCAACGCTGCTGCGCCTCAGAATATACCTCAAAATCGTAGGTCAAAGCCGAAGTGAACGACATGTCGCCGCCGCACAAACGCAAGATACGATAAGGCAAGCCCAACGATGCGACAATCTTCTCGACATGGGCTACCATGCCATCCAAGGCCTCGTAAGAGTTCTCGGGCAAAGCCAACTGCACAATCTCAACCTTGTCGAACTGGTGCAGACGGTTCAAGCCACGCACATCCTTACCATAAGAGCCCGCCTCACGACGGAAGCAAGGAGTATAAGCAGTCATCTTAACCGGGAAATCCTTCGCATCGAGAATAACATCGCGGAAGATATTTGTAACGGGGACCTCGGCTGTAGGAACAAGGTAGAAATTGTCTGCCGTAGCGTGATACATCTGACCCTCCTTGTCGGGCAACTGACCCGTACCAAATCCCGAAGCCTCATTCACCATTACGGGAGGCTCAACCTCCTGATAACCGGCTGCGGTGTTACAGTCGAGGAAGTAGTTAATCAAAGCGCGCTGCAAACGAGCACCCTGACCCTTATATACGGGGAAACCTGCACCCGTAAGTTTTACACCCAAATCAAAGTCGATAATATCGTACTTGCGAGCCAACTCCCAGTGTGGCAGCGGATTCTCGGGGAGTGTGGTGTAGTTCTCAACACACTTTACCACAAGATTATCCTCGGCAGTCTTGCCCTCGGGAACAATCTCTGCAGGGAAGTTTGGCAGAAGCACGATTTGCGCCTGCAACTCGTCGCTCACCGACTGATGCTCTGCCGAAAGCTCCGCCGAGCGAGCCT
The DNA here is from genome assembly GCA_017532885.1 of Alistipes sp. Next base: position 128,090 of record JAFXIS010000075.1, read on the forward strand.
TCAACTGTGCCACCTGCTGCTTCATCTGCTCAGCCTCGTCGCGCTTGCCCTGTCCCATGAGGGCACCAATCTGCTTTGCAGCCTTATTCTGCTCAGCAAGGCAGTTATCCAATTCCGCCTGAACGGCCTTACGCTTATCATCGAGTTCCTCGATTTTTTCAATTATAGGTGCGGCATCTACGCCCTTCTTTGCAAGGCGTGCAATTGCCAAAGCTTTATCATCTCTGAGTTGCTTAAGTGTCAGCATAACTTTAAGTCTTAAAAGTTAATGATTTTAGTTAATGTGCAAATATACGAAAAATCTCTATTCGTTATCTCTTTCGACGCGTATTTTTTCCTATTCGCCTCATATTGGGGCGATATGCCCACCTACGAGAGAGAGTAAATATAAAAAAAACAATTGCTCAGAATGACGGCGAACATCTCACTTCTTGCCAAGCAGGAGCAGACTCCGCAACCCTTGATGCATACCAAGAGGGGAAATCCCCTCCCTTTGACAAAGGGAGGGGACATAGGGGAGGGAATGTAAATATCCCAACAAAGAGATAGAGCAGACTATTCGTCTGCTCTATCTCTTTGTTGGGCTACCAGGATTCGAACCTGGAATGACAGGACCAGAATCTGTAGTGTTACCATTACACCATAGCCCAATCAGTATGTTGTCGTTTTTGACACCGCAAAAGTAGAACATTATTTTATATTTGCAAAGAATTTTTCAAAAAAAATTATATCTTTGCTCATACTTTCGTGACTTTTGAACTTAAAACATATTAAAATTTGAACTTATGAGCAACATTAAACTAAGATTAACGGCTATGAACTTCCTGCAATTTGCTGTATGGGGTTCATACCTGACATCTATGGGAACCTACCTATTTTCAATAGGGTTGGCGGAGAATATCGGACTTTTCTACGCCATGCAGGGTATCGTGTCGTTATTTATGCCGGCACTTATAGGTATCGTTGCCGACCGTTGGATTCAGGCGCAGAAACTCTTGGGTATATGCCACCTTCTCGCTGCCGCTTTCATGGTCGCTACGGGTTACTACGCGCTGAATGCTGCCGAGGTGGAGTTTGCTCCACTCTTTACGCTCTATGCTTGCAGTGTAGCATTCTATATGCCTACACTCGGACTAAGCAACTCGGTAGCATATTCGGGCCTCACAAAGGCAGGCTTGGATACCGTTAAGCACTTCCCGCCCATTCGCGTTTGGGGTACCGTGGGATTTATCTGCGCTATGTGGTGCTGCGACTTGGCAGGTTTTCAGGCTTCGGCTTGGCAATTCTTGCAGAGTGCTGCTATCGGCACTGTTTTAGGTCTTTACGCCTTCACAATGCCCGAGTGCCCGACAAACAAGGGCGGCGAGAAGAAATCGTTTGCCGAGGCTTTGGGCCTCAACGCCTTTGCGCTGTTTAAGCAAAAGAAGATGGCTCTGTTCTTCATCTTCTCTATCCTGCTGGGTGTATCGTTGCAGATTACAAACGGCTTTGCAAATCCCTTTATCTCGGATTTCGGTCAGGTGGCGCAATATGCCGACACATTTGGTGTGCAGCACGCTAATATCTTGATTTCACTCTCGCAGGTTTCTGAGACCCTTTGCATCCTGCTTATCCCCTTCTGTTTGCAGCGCTTCGGCATCAAGAAAGTTATGCTCATGGCGATGTTCGCATGGGTTTTGCGCTTCGGATTATTCGGATTGGGTAACCCCGGAGGTGGCGTGTGGATGTTCCTTTTGTCGATGATTGTTTATGGTGTAGCGTTCGATTTCTTCAATGTTTCGGGCTCGCTGTTCGTTGATAAGGAGACCGACGACAAGATTCGCTCTTCGGCACAGGGACTCTTCATTATGATGACAAATGGTATTGGTGCTACGGTTGGAACGCTCTGCGCACAGCAGGTTATCAACCACTTCGTAGGCGACACTACGGGTGTAGCCCGCATGGAGGGCTGGTCGCAGTCATGGATGATTTTTGCCGCTTATGCACTCATTGTTGCCATTCTCTTTGCTATCGTGTTTAAGTATAAGCATGAGCCCGAGAAGGCGTAGCAAATGCAACTGATTAACATAAAGGCTGCAATCCCGAAAGGATGCAGCCTTTCTTTATTCATATAAAAGGTATCGTCGTCGCAGAGCCTTGAACTCCTCCAAGTCGGTTTGCCATACGGCGCGTATCTCGTCGGCGGAGTGTCCCGCAATAATCATCTTGCGCACATAATCCACGCCCACGAGCAACTCGAACATCCGAGTAAAAAATCGCTCACCTACCCCACTGCGGGCATTCAAATTACGATAGGCATCGATAACATATTCCAGATTAAACCCTTCGGCGATAATCTGCTCATCGTCTTTCAAGCGCAAATCTACACCATAGCATAACTTATCCTTTAGCGGCGGATTCTTTGCTCCTGCCATCGAGCGAGGCGTAAACGAGAACTCCGAGCCGGCGTAGTCGGGATGACCATAAACCTCGAACGGGAACTCCGTACCGCGCCCCAACGAGCAGATTGTACCCTCGAAAAGGCAGGTCGAGGGATAGAGATAAATGGCGTGTTGTGTCCTTAGATTGGGCGATGGCGCAACGGGCAGCGTGTAACGACTTTGATGCGTATAGTTTTCGCACTTAACCACTTGCAGTTCACACTCCTTGCTCCAGCCCTCGCCACGCGCCATAATGGCAATTTCACCCATCGTAAGGCCGTGTACTACAGGAATTGGCAACGCTCCGACACCCGATTTATGTTTCATGTCGAGTAGCGGACCATCGACATACATTCCATTGGGATTTGGTCTATCCAAAACAATGACTCTACATCCAAAATCGGCACACGCATCCATCATGCGGAGCATGGTTATATAATAGGTATAGAATCGCAATCCGACATCCTGCATATCGACCACAAGCAGATCAAAGGCCTGCATAACCTTGTCGGCGGGGCGTTGCGTACGACCATCATAGAGCGACCAGATGGGGATACCCGTCTTTTCATCGACCGAATTTGCTACATGCTCACCCGCATCGGCACCGCCACGAAAGCCATGCTCGGGAGCAAATATTCCTACAACATTTACGCCCTGCGCCACGAGCGTATCGACAAGGTGCGTATCGCCAACCATAGCAGTGTGGTTTGCCAAAACGGCAACACGCTGATTGGCAAGATTTGGCACATACTCCGCCATTCGCTCAGCCCCAACCTTAATCGGCAGAGCAGCATCACCCTGCGCCTGCGATTGACACGCCAAGAGTAAGATGAAAGATAGGTATATGAGTAGATTTTTCATAATTAGAAGCAGATGAGAGAGTATTTTTTTGATTTTTAGCAAAATGTAGATATTTTCTTGCCATCTCTCGCTTACTC
>JAFXIS010000076.1 GCA_017532885.1 Alistipes sp.
GAGTAAATAGGCGGGTGCGATAGGTGTTGTATGTCGATAAATAGTCGATTACGCCACATATCGCACCTGTTTAGGTTAATTTGGTCCCAACTTGGTTTTTTGTTGGACAAGGTCACGAATTTATTTTATAATTTTGCGCATTATACTTCTTTCGGTATGTCGCGAGCCGATGGAATAAATTTGAGAAAGATGACAAAGATAAAAGCAAGTTGCCTGCTCATTACGGGTGGTGCATCGGGCATAGGCCGCATTATGGGTCGTATGTCGTTAGAACGAGGAGCTCGCCAATTGGTTATTTGGGATATCAACGAAAAGGGTATAGCCGATACCGTTGCCGAGCTATCGAAGTTGGGAAACGTAAAGGGTTATAAGGTCGATATTTCAGACCACGCGGCCGTTGAGCAGGCCTATCGCGCCACTTGCAAGGAGTGTGGCGATGTGGATATTGTAATTAATTGCGCTGGAATAGTCACCAGCAATAAGACCTTCGAGCAGCAGACCATAATGGATATTGAGCGCACGATGGCCATCAACTCCATAGCTCCTATGGTTGTTGCGTTGCAGGCTCTGCCCGATATGAAACGCCGTAATCACGGTCATATCTGCAATATCGCCTCGGCGGCAGGTATGCTCTCCAATCCCAAGATGTCGGTCTATGCGGCGAGCAAGTGGGCCGTTATCGGTTGGTCGGATTCGGTGCGTATCGAACTCAAAGAGGCCCGTAGCAAGGTGCGTTTCACAACGGTAGCCCCTTATTATATTAATACAGGTATGTTCGATGGCGTGCGTTCACGCGTCTTCCCGATTTTGGACCCTGAGCGTACTTCGCGTAAGATACTAAATGCTATTGAGCGCAACCGCGATTTTAGAGGAATACCGTTCAGTTTTCACTTCATAAGAGCCTGTCAGGCCTTGTTGCCAACATCGTGGTTTGATGTGATTTTGGGTCGCTGGATAGGTATATATTCTACAATGGACCATTTTACTGGTCGCAAAAAATAGTTCATATGTCAATAGTCAATACATCGGCCGAGCGCATTGACCTTGTGGTCGCGGCTCAGAGAGAGTATTTTGCATCGGGTGCAACACTCGATTATGAGTTTCGTCGAGAGCAGTTGTTGCGCCTGCAACGAGCCTTGAAAGAGTGGCAGGAGCCACTATGCAAAGCCTTGTGGGAGGATTTGCATAAGTCGGAGCAGGAGGCTATCCTCACCGAGCTTAGTATCGTCGATGGCGAAGTGCGCAATCACCTACGCCATCTGCACAAGTGGATTAAGCGTGAGAGTCACTTCACACCGCTCAAAATGTTCCCTTCACGCAGTTATGTGGTGAGTGAGCCATTGGGCTCGTCGCTCATTATCGCTCCGTGGAACTACCCCGTTCAGCTGCTGCTCAATCCTTTGGTGGGAGCTATCTCGGCTGGTTGTACTGCGCTGTTGAAGCCTTCGCCCTATGTTCCGCGCGTGTCGCAGGTGTTGGAGAAGATGATATGTTCGACCTTCGATGAGCGATATATCTATGTCGTGCAGGGAAACCGCGAGGTGAATCAGCAGCTGCTGTCGCACCGCTTCGATGTAATCTTCTTTACTGGAAGTCCTGCGCTGGGTCGTAAGGTTATGGAGGCAGCATCGCGAAACCTCACTCCCGTAGTGTTGGAGCTTGGCGGCAAGAGCCCTTGCGTGGTTGATGCTGGTGCCGATGTTGAGATGGCGGCTCGACGTATTGCGTGGGGCAAGACTCTCAATGCGGGTCAGACCTGCATCGCGCCCGACTATCTGCTTATACATTCGGCTCTTAGGGAGCGTTTTGTGGAGGCTTTTAAGCGAGAACTTCGCAAACTTCACGGAAAGGATATCAAAAAGAGCAAGCACTTTGTGCGTATGGTAAGCGATAAGGCATTCGAGCGTGTAAGCTCTTATTTGGAGTGTGGTCGAGTGGTTGCGGGTGGCGCAGTAGATGCTGCCGAGCGATATATCGAGCCCACGCTTTTGGCCGATGTCGATGTGGATTCACCCGTTATGCAGGAGGAGATTTTCGGCCCTATGTTGCCTATGATTCCGATAGATTCTACCGATGATGCCATCAGATTTATCACCAGCCGCGAAAAACCGCTGGCGTTGTACTACTTTGGCCGCGAGTCGGAGGGTTGGCGCGTTGTGCGCCGCATCTCGGCAGGAGGTAGCTGCATAAACGATACGATTATGCACATTGCCAACGAGAATATCCCCTTCGGAGGAGTTGGTAATTCGGGTATGGGTAGCTATCACGGCCGACTCAGTTTCGATGCCTTCTCTCATCGTCGCTCGGTGGTGGTGACTCCCACTTGGCTCGACCTGCCTTTCCGATATATGCCTTATAAGATGTTTTCGCTTGTCAAAAAAATATTGTAAAGTTGCCTAACAAGGCTCTTTTGGCGTCTGCCTTGCGCTCGCACTGCGAGCAGCCTCAAAATAGCTCTTTTGGCATTCACAAATAAGGTCGGCACTCGCGTAAGGAGTAGCCGACCTTGTTTTGCAAACTGCATTGACTTTGGGCCTATTTCAAATCAAAGTATCCAACCCAGCACTCGCCCTCGTCGTCTTGCACCATACAGTAGCAACGCTTGCCATCGGGAGTCATTACAAAGCTATATGCCATCATATCCAATATATAGTTCTTCACCTCCTTGCCTTTCCAGTCGAACACGCCAAGTCGAGGCTCAGAAAAATCGAAATCAAATCCCTCACTATACATTATATAGATGTAGTCATCAGTCGAATCCATACAATATGGGCCTGTTATGCAGTCGGACATTGGCGCAATCTCATCTTTCATTCGTGCTTCAACAAATCGGCACTCCTCGCCAGCTGTGATTTTGTTATTTTTGATATCGAATATCTGCATATAGAATCCCGAATAGAACGAGTTTACAAATTTGCTCCCATCGGGTTTTAATGTGAATATTCCATTATTTCCTATATAGCGTCTTTGCAGGTCGGGGTCTTTATGGTTGGCAAAGAACTTTGAGATATAGTGTCGCTCATCGTATCGGCCCAATGTGTCCTGCAAATTCTTCGATGTGATTATAAATCGAGGGTGTCCCCCTAAATGCAATATTCTATCATTGCCCAAGTAGAATATATCGTCTGTGGTATTAATATTCTTATGAAATCCCTGTTCTTTAAGATAGCCGGTCTGTCCACTTATGACCTTTGCCAAGTCATAAATCACATATTTGTTTTGCCATTCAGCGTAAAATTCATTCATCTCGATATTTACATCGTATTCGGTGTAACCGACCAACTCTCCCTCGCCGCGGCCCGATGTGCCAAATGAAGCTACAAATTTGTTGCTCTTCGTGTCGAATACTTGAATATGGTGTTTATTGTCGGTGTTAGCTGCGCGGAGAATAATCTTATCTCCGACAATGCGGAGGTTGCTGCCACCAGCTATTGCATAGTCGCCCTTGATTAAAGTCACCTTTACATTTTCTGTTTTGGGAAAGTTTAGCGGAGTGTATTCCAGCTTACCCTTTTTGTCGCTCGGTTTGTTGGCACACATTGCCAATGTCGATGCTACGCATAGCGTCAAAGCCAATTTTGAAATAAAGTTTTTCATCGGGAATATTGTTTTTATTGGTTAGTAATCTTATTTATTGTATCACATTTACAAAGTACTTCGTTACAAAGATATAGCATTAAGACTAAATAAGCAAACAATAAGTAGGAAAATTTTCGGGAAGGCGTGGGGTTATCTTTTGGTCGATTATATTTGTATGAGTGAGAAAAAAATCCTATATTTGTTATATATTAGCCATAAGAGGCCAAATATTGAATAAATGTCGAATTTATTAACCTATAACACAATAGCCTATGAGAACAATTAAGTCTATTTTGGTGGCGATGATTGCTACAATTGCTTTTGTTGCGTGTAGCGATGCGGGGAAGATCGATGACCTTACGCTCTCTATCCCCTTTAAGTGTAACACATATGTTACCCCACTTGATGCCGATTCTAAGGTAACTCCTTCATTTGCCAACGAGATTATTGTCAATAGTTCACGTCGTGCCGACGATGCCGAGATGACCGCTGGTAGCTGGAAGGCCGAGTTTAAGGAGAAGGAGCCTCATCAGCTCTCGATGTATTTCTATACCGCCCACACAGGTAAGTTGGGTTTGGCGTTGCGTGCCGTTCAGAGCGACGAGGGTGAGTCGGTTTTGAAGGTTTCGATTGGCGAGAAGAGCAAGACCATCAAGGTCAAGAGTGGTGCTAAGAGCGATACCTATTATGTCGGCGAGTTCAACATCTCGGAGGCTGGTTATGTTCGCGTGAATATCGAGCCAGTATCGACCACCGCTGCAAGCTATCCTTCAATCTCTGAGTTCTTGGTTGGTGGCGAGGCCGTAGCTAATGCCACAGCTAAGATTAAGGACGAGGTGGTATTCGTTACTTTGGAGGAGAGCAAGGCCGATTTGCCTCACTTCATTCGTCGTGGCCCATCTAACCACTTTATGTGGGATATGCCCGAGGATACCGAGTTCTTCTACAACGAGGTGTATGTTCCCGAGGGCGAGGATTTGCCCGGTGCATACTATATGCTCACAGGTGGTAATGGCTTCTATATGGGTATCCAGCCCAATAAGAAGGGTCACAATCGTACCGTTCTCTTCTCTGTATGGGATACCAACACCAGCAAGGGTCAGGTGGCTCAGCTCGTAAGCAATGGCGAGGGCGTGCAGTCGAATGGTTATAGCCACGAAGGCTCAGGTATTCAGAATTTCTACTACTATGATTGGGAGGCAGGCAAGACCTATGCAACATTGGTTCGCGTGCGCCCAGAGGTTATCAATGGCCGCAAGACGGGCAACACCCTCTATACGGGTTACTTCCGAGGCGATAAGGGTTGGGTATTCTTGGCCGAGATTCGTCGCCCTGCTATCGAGACCTACTATAAGGGTGCTTATTCGTTCAGCGAGAATTTCCGTCCAGAGTATGGCTGGGTACCTCGTAGCGTGATGTTCCCTTCGCAGTGGATGCGTGATAAGAATGGTAAGTGGCACGAAGTTTTGTCGGGTCGTTTCTCTTGCGATGCTACTGCAAACAAGGGCTTGCGTCGCGACTACGAAGGTGGTGTGACAAAAGAAGGTCACTTCTATCTGCGTAACATCGGTTATATCAACGAGAATGTGAAGTATCGTACTCCATTTACTCGCAAGGCAACGGGCAAAGCTCCCGATATTGATTTGGAGGCATTGGTTAAACTCTCGAAGTCGCCCGATGGCTTGAAGAAGTAGCAAGTTGTTAGCTGCTGCCTCGCTGTGAGCGATTGTGGGAGCTGATATATTATTGAAATAATTGTGCAATCATTTGTTTGGTTGCACAATTTTTGATTGCTGCTTTCCGTTTATTAAGTAAATA
>JAFXIS010000077.1 GCA_017532885.1 Alistipes sp.
CACTCTCGATAAACCAATCACCGACGGGCCCATCAAAATAGTAGCCATCAGCGATGTACATCTTGGCGAAGGTACGGGGAAAAGAAAGATGCAACGATACGCCGAACTGATTAATTCGCAAAATCCCGACCTCATACTCATCGCGGGCGACTTGATTGACAACAGCACCACACCGCTCTATCGCGAGAAGATGCACGAAGAGCTATCTATGCTGAAAGCCCCTATGGGAATTTATATGGTAGCGGGGAATCACGAATATATAAGCGGCATCGACCGCTCGGCACAATTCTTGACCTCGACACCCATAACTCTACTGCGTGATTCGATGATTAGTCTTCCAAATGGTGTTCAAATCATAGGTCGCGACGATAGGAGCAATCGTCGTCGCCACTCGCTCGCTGATATGGTCAGCAAGGCCGACTCCTCTCGCCCAATAATCGTTCTTGACCATCAACCTTACCACTTACATAAAACCGACTCCTTGAAGGTCGATTTGCAGATTAGTGGTCATACACATCGTGGACAAGTATGGCCCGCGAGCCTACTTACCGACAATATGTATGAGCAGAGTCACGGATACCGTAAATGGAGCCACGCCCACATATTTGTTTCGAGCGGGCTCTCGCTTTGGGGCCCACCCTTCCGCATCGGAACAAATAGCGATATGGCAGTAATCTCGCTCAAAGGGCGCAATGTAGAATAATACTACATATTACCAAAGATGACACACCTGAGCAGTCAACATACCGAGAAACTATGGAATGGCAACTATATCAAAATATGGTTGGCGAACTTTATGATTTTCTTCTCGTTTATGTTGCTCACCCCACTCTTGCCAACCTATCTGAGCGAGACATTTCAAGCCGACAAAGATACTATCGGATTTGTTCTGTCAGGATACACCATGACAGCTCTTGTGATTCGCTCGCTTAGCGGATATATGGTTGATAGTTTTCCACGACGGGTTGTGTTGGTCGTAAGTTACGCACTTTTTTGTATCTTCTTTGCAGGATATTTGGCTGCTGGAACGCTATTGCTATTCGCAATTGTCCGCACACTTCACGGTGCACCGTTTGGGGCTACAACGGTATCAAATAGCACCGTCGCAATTGATGTTCTTCCCTCATCTCGCCGAGCCGAAGGTATTGGCTATTATGGTCTAAGTAACAACATCGCAACTGCCATCAGCCCTACGGTTGCCATCTTGGTATATAATGCTTGTGATGACTTCGATATACTGTTTTGGCTGGCATTTGTCTCTTCGGCCATTGGGTTAGCCCTTACGGCAAGCGTGAAGTTGCAAAATCGCCCAACTGCAAAACGTAGTGGTCCAATCTCGCTCGACCGTTTTATCCTTCTCAAAGGGTGGAGTCAAGGCATATCAATCATCTGCTTTGCATTTTCTTACGCAGTCCTTGTCACCTATATCGCCATCTATGGCAAGGAAGAACTCGATATCACAAGCGGGACAGGTCTGTTTTTTGCATTGCTGGCCATCGGTCTAATATGCTCTCGTCTTGTCGGCAGCCGCACTCTCCGCAAGGGCAAGATTCTCCAAAATGCATCAACGGGCATAATTATCGCGATGCTCGGATATCTGCTGTTTGCGTCACTCCACAATAAATTTGGCTATTACGGGGCTGCTCTCATAATAGGTCTCGGCAACGGACATATGTTTCCAGCCTTTCAGACTATGTTTATCAATTTGGCCACCAACGAGCAACGCGGCACAGCCAATTCAACGATGCTCGTCTCGTGGGATATCGGAATGGGACTCGGCATTCTTATTGGCGGAATTGCAGCCGAGTATTTTGGTTATCACGCAGCTTTTTGGAGCGCGTGGGTGGTAAATATTATCGGTATAATCATTTTCTATTTGTATGGCCGCAGGACTTATCTAAATGGTCGTTTAAGATAAGTCAAATTAGCCATCTAACCCTATCTCACACATCACAGAAACAACAAAACAAAGGGTTGTCCAACAA
>JAFXIS010000078.1 GCA_017532885.1 Alistipes sp.
AATGGCACACAAAAAAGGAGTAGGTAGTTCAAAGAACGGCCGTGAGTCAGAGAGCAAGCGACTCGGTGTAAAGCTTTTCGGTGGTCAGTTCGCTAAGGCTGGCAACATCATCGTTCGTCAGAGAGGTACTGTACACAACCCCGGTAACAATGTGGGTATGGGTAAGGATCACACTCTTTTCGCATTGGTAGATGGTACAGTTGAGTTCTGCAAGAAGTCATCTGGCAAATCTTATGTGAGTGTAACTCCTCTTGCCGAGTAAGGCTTTCAGGATTAAACAATTTGGCGGAATCCATCAGGGTTCCGCTTTTTTTGTTTTGTGGGCATATGTTTGTTATTGTTGCAATGTTTTTGCTAATTTTGTGAAGGAAAAAGTTTTGCTATGAAGGAGATTATTGAGTTTTTGCGCGAGTTGCATGAGAATAACAACCGCGAATGGTTTGAGGCGAATCGTGCGCGATATAAGGCTGTGAAGGCGAAAATGGACGAGGTGGCAGCACGATTTATCGAGGCTATGGCGTCGTTTGACCCTTCGGTTGAGGGGTTGAGGGTGCAGGACTGCACTTACCGCATCTATCGCGATACGCGCTTTTCGAAGGATAAGTCGCCTTATAAAACCTGGTTTGGCGTCTATGTCTGCCCGCGCGGTAAGAAGTCGGGCTATTCGGGCTACTATATGCACATCGAGCCGGCCGAGAATCACTATATGGTTTGCACCGGAGCCTATTGCCCCTCGCCGGGCGAGCAGAAGAGTGTTCGCGAGGAGTTTATGACCGAGGGTGAGGCCTTCGTCGAGGCTATTCGTGCGGCGGATGGCTTTGAGTTGGATTGGTCGGAGGCTTATAAACGCGTGCCGCGCGGCTGGTCGGCGGAGGATGAGTTCGCGGAGTACTATCGCTTGCGCAACTATCTGGTTGTCAAAATGGTGGATGAGGAGTATTTCACTGCTGACGGATATTTCGACAGGGCGGCTGCCGATTTCCGCCTTACAAAACCCTTTAACGACACACTCAACCGTGCCATCGAATACGCCCGCGAAATGGGATGGTAGGCGAGATAAAAGAGCAAAGAGGAAAGATAAAAGAGTAATTTATTCCTCCATTAAAACTTAAAAATATTTTATTATCTTTGTGATTAAGAAAACTACTTCCCCTATGAAATACGATGTATTTATAAGTTACTCGCGAGAAGACTTACAACAAATCGAATCTTTTGTCAAGGATATAGAGCAGAAGGCTGACATAAAGTGTTGGATAGATTGGACCGGCATTGAATCAGGCTCGCAGTTTGAGGATGTAATTGTAAAGGCTATTGATTCTGTTGATATAGTACTCTTTTTTATCTCCGAAAATTCAATTAATTCGAATTATGCCAAGAAGGAGATAAGCTATGCTTATAACACCAACAAAAGAGTTGTACCTATTGTGTTGGATGGCGGAAATCTGCGAGGCTGGTTTTTGTTCAAGTTTGGAGATATAGATTATATTGACATCCACCAACCGCGACAATGTGAAAAATTGGTGCGCAATTTACGAACTTGGTGTGGAGTAAAGCCTCAAGAAAGCAAGCCTATAATCCCGCAATCACAACCTGCCGCTGCCAAAACATATAAAGTCGGTGACTACTATAATGAAAACGGCAAGGAGGGCGTTGTGTTTGATGTTTGGGATGGAGGTAAGCATGGTAAGATAGTAAGCCTCGATGAAGATGAAGAGCTATTACAATGGTGTACTGAATCGCAATATTATAAGAAAATAGTAGTCGGCACAACAAGTAAGACCGATGGCAAAGCCAATACCGATAAAGTTATGGCGCGTGCTGATAGCGCAGAATATCCGGCATTTGTATGGTGCCGAAATAAGGGTAAGGATTGGTATCTGCCGGCAATAGAGGAATTAAGGCTGCTATTATGTAATAAATCAGTGTATGGTACCGTAAATAAAACTCTTGAAAGCCGAGGTGCAGCAGAATTGAGAAATCGTGGATATAAAAGTCATTGGTCATCGACTGAATTCATTAATGAAGAGCCTGAGTATTTAGCGTGGGTTGTTTGGATGTATGGTGGTCCCACTAATGCCCTCGTGAAGTCCAGACAGTGTAATGTGCGCGCCGTGTCCGCTTTTTAGAATTTAGGCTTAAGGCTTTGAACTTTATGCGGTTGCTTTCGGGCGACCGCATTTTTTTTTATAAAATCGACATACTGCATTAAGGAATTTAGTGAAATTAAGGAGTTTAGTGAGGCGCCCGAACTTTTTTGTTGCGCTTGCGCTAAATTCTCTAAACTCCCTAACTTCCCTATCCGATAATCTTGAATTATCTTTGCTCTTTTATCTCTCCACTTTGCTCTTTCGTGTGGTCGATATCGCACGACGAGCAGTTGCCGTGGCAGCCGATGTCGGCGCAGTCGGTGCCCGTGTCTTCGCGTGACTCCTGAACGGCGCACTTTATGCCCAAGCGCTGCATATTCTTGTTGGTGGCAATCTCCGAGTCGATGTCGTGCCCCTTGAAAATCTGGGTGAGCGACATGCCCAAAAAGAACAATCCGACGAATCCGATTGATATAAGTATCACTATCAATATGGTAGAAAATCCTGCTGACATAATCTGTAAAATATTAAATTTTCACTTTTTGTTGAAAATACGGCTACAAATTTATATATTTGTGTGCTATTTTGCAAGATTGTACACTCTTCGTGCCTAAAGTGGGGGAAAGACCCTGCTTGTAGGGGTGTGGAGATTCAATTGATTAAAGCCGTTGAAGAGATGAAAATTGTTATTTCGGGTGTAGGAGAAATGGGTAGTCACTTGGCGCGTATGCTGAGTGGACATGGTCATGATATCACCATTATTGATAGCGATGCCAAGGCTTTGGAGGAGGTGGACAATGGTGCCGATCTCATTACCATCGAGGGTGACACCACCGCTTTTGCCGTGCTACGCAAGGCGGGAGTGCGTCGTTGCGATTTGTTTATCGCAGTAAATCATGACGAAAACCAAAATATTCTTGCCGCTATTATGGCGAAGCAGTTGGGTGCGAAGAAATCCATTGCCCGCGTGGATAATAGCGAGTATCTGGAGCCGAATAACAAGGAGATGTTCATCGATATGGGCATCGACTACCTTTTCTATCCCGAGAAGGATGCTGCGCGTGAGGTTATTAACCTGCTGGGTTACACCTCCACTTCGGATTATGTCGATTTCTCGGGCGGATTGCTATCGTTGGTGGTGTTCCGCTTGGAGCCGACATCGCCATTGTTGGGTCGCAAACTTATGGAGCTGGCGGCAGATGGCTCGCTTGACGAGTTCCGCGCTGTGGCTATTACGCGCGGCAGTCAGACAATCATTCCGCGTGGTCAGGACGAGTTTATGGAGGGCGATGTGGTTTACATTATTGCGCGTCAGGATGTGGCACGCAGCGTTACGGAGCTCTCGGGTCAGAAGAGTGTCGAGGTTAAGAATTTGATGATTCTCGGCGGCTCGCGCATAGGTATGCGTGTGGCGTTGGAGTTGCAGGACAATATGAATATCAAGATGGTGGATTATAATGGCGAGAAGGCATATCGCTTGGCGGAGATGCTCGATAAAACGCTTATAATTCACGAGGATGGCCGTAATCTGGATGCCATGCTGGAGGAGGGTTTGACAAACATGGATGCTTTCCTGGCTGTGACGGGGCGTAGCGAAACCAATATCTTGGCAGCTATGCAGGCGAAGCGCATGGGTGTAAAGAAGGTCATTGCCGAGGTCGAGAATCTAAATTATATTCGCCTTGCGGAGAGTGTGGGCATTGATACAATTATCAATAAAAAACGAGTTACGGCATCAAACATCTTCCGCTTTACGATGTCTACCGATGTGCAGGCAATCAGGTGCTTGACAGGTAGCGAGGCGGAGGTCTTGGAGTTTATCGTGAAACCGAACTCCCCGGCTACGAAGGCAATGATTAAGGATATGCACCTGCCTCAGGATATGATTATCGGAGGTATCGTGCGTGGCGACAGGGTGTTTATCGCTGTGGGTGATACCCAAATGCAGGCATATGACCGCGTGGTGGTATTTGCTATGCCGGCATCTATCTCCAAGGCGGGTGAGTTCTTTAACTAAACTCGCTTTAGGGGTAATTTCGAAGATGAAGAAACAATAAAAACGATATAAAATGTATATAGCAATTGCGGGTAATATAGGTAGCGGAAAGACTACTTTGACTGAGATTTTGACCCGACGATATGGTGCAAAAGCCTATTATGAGGAGACCGATAACCCATATTTGGGTGATTTTTATCATGAGATGAGTCGTTGGGCATTCCAGTTGCAGATATCCTTCTTGGGTAGCCGTATTCAGCAGACTATGGATATGCTGGCCAGTGGCGAGAAGAATATCTTTCAGGATAGAACAATCTATGAGGATGCTCATATCTTCGCCGATAACTTGTACTGCATGGGACTTATGTCGTCGCGAGATTTCGGTACTTACATGAAGATTTTTGAGCTTACGACAAATCTTATTCCTCAACCCGATGTGCTGATATATTTGCGCGCCAGCATACCTACACTTATCGCGCAGATTAAGCGCCGTGGTCGTGATTACGAGATGAATATCGACGAGGAGTATCTGTTGCGCCTGAATGAGAAGTACGAGAATTGGATTAACAATATCTATCGTGGCAAGTTGCTCGTCATTGATAAGGATGTGGATGATTTTGTGGAGAATCCCGACATTATCGACCGCATCTGTGAGCAGTTGGATGCCATGGTTAAAGAAAAATAGTCGTTGCAATGTCGTTACCGGAGGCGTTTGTTAAGCGCATGAAGCGCGAGTTGGGGGAGGCCGAGGCGGAGCAGTTATGCTCGGCTTTGAATACCGAACCATCGACCTCGGTAAGACTGAATCCGCTGAAGATGCAGGCATCGAAGTGGAATGCCGAGCATATTGAGTGGAGTGCGGATGGCTATCGACTTAAGGAACGCCCGAGTTTTACGCTGGATACCGATTTCCATGCCGGAGCATATTATGTGCAGGAGGCGAGTTCGCAGTTTGCCGGATATATCATGGCGAGTGCTGTGGGAGGTAATGAGGCTTGTCGGGGCTTGCGAGTGCTGGATATGTGTGCTGCACCGGGAGGTAAGAGTACCCACTACGCCTCGTTAGTGGGTGAGTCGGGATTGGTTGTTGCCAATGAGATAAATCGTTCACGCGCTGCGGTGTTGGCCGATAATGCCCGCAAGTGGGGTATTGGGAATATGGTGGTGTCGTGCAATGATTCGTCGCGCGCGGCACAACTTTCGGAGTGGTTTGATGTAGTTGCGGTGGATGCGCCTTGCTCGGGTGAGGGCATGTTCCGAAAATCGGATGATGCCGTCGAGCAGTGGAGCGAAGGTAATGTTGCGATGTGTGCCGAGCGACAGTGGGAAATCCTGCAAAATGCCTTTCAGGCGTTGCGTCCGGGAGGAGTGCTTATTTATAGTACTTGCACATTTAATCGCACGGAGGATGAACAGGTCCTTGCGCGCATGATGGCGGAGTATGGCGATGAACTGCAAATGGCGCCGAGTGTTGCGGTTGATGACTCTTGGGGCGTTGTCGTCGGGCGTGAAGGGGTGTTTCAGACCTTCAGATTCTTCCCGCATCGAGTGACGGGCGAGGGCATGTTCATGGCCGTGGCGATAAAGAGAGGCGAAGGCGTATCGCGTCGCGCGCTGAAGGGTCGTGGTAAGGCGATAACGAAGGTTGAACGCCGCGATTCGGAGGAGTTGGGGCGCTGGGTAAAGAATCCTGCGCAGATGTCGTTCTTTCAGGCGGGCGATATGTTGTATGGGTGCCGCAAAGAGCATTTTGACGATATCGTAGCGCTGTCCGGCGTGTTATCGGTGATATACTCCGGAGTCGCTATGGGGCAAATTTTTAAGGGCAAACTGAAACCTGATGCAGCATTGGCTTTGTATGTGGGCCTAAATCGCGATGCGGTGGCTTGCCGCGAGGTTGAGGAGGAGGTCGCACTGCAATTTTTGCGTCGCAATGATATTGCCGCAGGCGAGTTCGCAGAGGGCATAAATCTGGTGATGTGCGGTGCACAGCCATTGGGGTTTGTCAAACGAATAGGTCAGAGGGTTAATAATATGTATCCCAATGCGTTAAGGATATTAAAGTAAAACGAAATAAAGAAAGGTTATGGCTGTAAAGAAACTCTATTACTCTATGGGCGAAGTGGCGGAGATGTTCGATGTCAATCACTCGCTGATTCGTTATTGGGAGTCTAAGTTCGATTGTCTGCGCCCGCATAAAAATCAGAAGGGTAATCGCATGTTCACACCCTCAGATGTTGAGAAATTAAAGCAGATATATCACTTGGTGAAGGAGCAGGGGATGACCTTGGAGGGCGCTCGCAAGGCTATGAAGCACCCGACGCGAGGCATACCTCGCGATGCGGAACTATTGGAGCGTTTGCAGCGTATACGCGCGGCACTTGTCGAGGTTCGAGAGGAACTTAAGGCCGGTAATGACGAGCAGGTTGTGGCGTCGGAAAATGCAGCTTGGGAGGAGGCTGAAGCTTCCGGTGAAACACGCCCAAAGCGTCAAGGTAAGGCTGTGGTTGTGCTTGAGGGTGAGAGCGATGCGGAGTCTAAGGAGCAGAAGCCGAAGCGCCGTGCTCCGCGTAGAAAAAAGGCCGAGGAGGAGAAGGAGTTGTTCCCATTCTATGAGCAGTCGTTGTTTTAAGTAGCCTTAGGTATGAAAGTTCGAGATATTACATCGCTTATAGAGGCTTTTGCGCCACTTTCGTTGCAGGAGTCGTATGATAATTCGGGGCTGATAGTTGGTCGCCTGGATGATGAAGTGCATAAGGCGCTGTTGGCGGTTGATGTTACTGAGGAGGTGCTTGCGGAGGCTGTGGCTGAAGGGTGCGATATGGTTATTACCCATCACCCCATTGTGTTCCATGCCATGAAGCGCTTTAACTCGGCGAGTGTGACGGAGCGTTGCGTTGAGGAGGCTATTCGTCGAGGAATTGCGCTCTATGCGGCTCATACGAATCTGGATAGCGCACCTCAAGGCATGAGTTGGCGTGTGGCGGAGATTTTAGGGCTAAAGAGCGTTCATGTGCTGCAACCGACGGATGATGCCGGAGCAGGCTTTGGCGTTGTGGGAGAGTTGGAGAATATGCTCCCAAGTGAGGAGTTTATGCGCCAAGTGATGCAGAAATTCGGTGTAAAGGCTATGCGTCATAGCGATATCGTGAAGCCAAAGGTCGGCAAGGTGGCAATATGTACCGGCTCGGGTGGTTCGCTCATCGGCGAGGCGTTGGCATCGGGTGCGGATATCTATATTACGGCAGATTTGAAGTATAATGACTTTATGCGCCATGAAAATTCAATAATTTTGGCGGATATAGGCCATTTTGAGAGCGAATATTGCGCAATTCAAATTTTATTTGATATTTTATCAAAAAATTTACTTACCTTTGCAGTTCGCAAGAGTGTGCACTCGCGAAACCCGGTTAATTATATGGTTGGTGAGTGATATTGCGAAAAGTTTGTCTAAAACAAATTTAAGATATATGGCACAGAAAAAGACATCTGAAGTCGATTATTCGATGCAGGAGAAGATTATGGCTCTCTATGAGTTGCAGAAGATTGATTCTCAGATTGATGAAATCAACAAGGTAAAGGGCGAGCTTCCTTTGGAGGTTCAGGATTTGGAGGATGAAATCGCAGGTTTGAATACCCGTATTGAGAACATCAATGCCGAGATTGAGGAGTTGAACTCACTCACCAAGCAGCGCAAGCGCGAGGTAGACCAGGCGAAGATTCAAATCTCTCACTACAAGGAGCAGCAGAATAATGTCCGCAACAATCGCGAGTATGATGCAATCACTAAGGAGATTGAGTATCAGGAGTTGGAGATTGAGTTGGCGGAGAAGCGTTTGAAGGAGTATGCCGGCGCCATGAAGGTGAAGAAGAGTCAGCTTGATGAGGCTGAGGCAGTAGCGGCAGAGCGTGGTATCGACCTTGCAGCAAAGAAGACAGAGTTGGAGAGTATCGAGGCGGAGACTGCCGACCAGGTTGCATCGTTGGAGGCTCAGGCCGAGAAGGCAAAGGTGAAGATTGACGAGCGCTTATTGACTGCGTATGCCCGCATTCGTGGTAGCGTGCGTAACGGCTTGGCAGTAGTTACCGTAAAGCGCGATGCTTGTGGTGGATGTTTCAATCGTATTCCTCCCCAGCGTCAGGCCGATGTTCGCCAGGGTAAGAAGCTTATCGTTTGCGAGTATTGCGGTCGCATCTTGGTTGCCGAGAACGAGTAAGGACGAGCGTAATTCGACCTTGTTTGAGGCGTAGTTTTAGGAGCAGATTGTGAAAATCTGCTCCTTTTTTATTGAACTTTATACCTATATAATAAGAAAAACATAAGAAGGGTTCATAATTTAATAAATTATGACTAACTTTGCGGCGTATTGAACTATAGAATAAATCGAGAATACTATATGAAAATAGCTCTTGCCCAATTAAACTATACAATCGGAGATATCGAGGGTAACGCATCGCGTATTATAGATGCGATACATAGGGCCGAGGGTGACGGTGCCGATTTGGTGCTTTTCGCCGAATATGCAGTTAGTGGAACACCTTGTTATGACCTCTTGCGCAAGACAACCTTCCTTACCATGTGCGAGGAGGCTCTGGAGCAGATTGCTGCGGAGTGCCATAAGGTAACAGCAATCGTGGGCTCGCCATATCTTACAGAGCGCGGCCCGGTTAGTGCCGCGGTGGTGCTACGCAACGGAAAGATTGATGAGGTTGTCGAGAAGCAGCATGTTAAGGCTCGTCGCGAAATGGGCTTTATTGTTGGGGGCGAAGGATATAAGGTTGTTGAGGTTTATGGTCGCAATATTGCCATTATGGTGGGTGATGACCTCTCGCAGCTCTATGAATTGGACAAGGAGGCAGATTTTGTTGTCAGCATCAATGCTCGCCGTTATGGCAAGGGCCTTTTGACCGAGCGCTATGAGATGATGCGCCGATTGACATATACCGAGAATCGCAATATCATTATTATGAATCAGGTTGGAGGTTCTGGTGACTTGGTCTATGATGGCACTTCGGGTATCATGAATAAAGAGGGAAAGATTGAACTCTTCATGAAGAGCTTTGAGGAAGATTTCCAGATTTTTGATACTCTGGCAAAGCACGAAGGCTTGGAGGGTGCGCCATATACATCCTACAACGATAGAAACCGCATGGTCTACAAGGCTGCATGCTTGGGATTGAGGGATTATTTTCATAAGAATGGATATACGAAGGCTTGCGTCGGTCTGTCGGGAGGTATCGACTCGTCGGTTGTTGTCTGCTTGGCGGTAGGAGCATTGGGTAAGGAGAATGTTCGCGGTTTGATGATGCCTTCGCAGTTCTCGTCGGACTCTTCGGTTGAGGATGCTAAGGAGTTGGCTACGCGTCTGGGTATTGAGTATAGCGTGTTGCCTATCAATGCGGCGTATACTGCAATTATGGATACATTGAAACCCGTTACAGGTGGTACTGAGTTCGATGCTACGGAGGAGAACATTCAGTCGCGTATTCGTACCGTATTGCTGATGGCTTTGCAGAATAAAGACGGCTATATTCTGCTGAACTCGTCGAATAAGAGCGAGAACTCTTTGGGTTGGTGTACTTTGTATGGTGATACTGCCGGAGCATTTAGTCCTACGGGCGATTTGTATAAGAGCGAAATGTATGATTTGGCGCGTTATATCAACCTTACATTCGGCAATGTTATTCCGGAGGCTATCTTGAAGAAGGAACCGTCGTCGGAGTTGCGCCCTAATCATAAGGATAGCGATATCCTGCCTCCGTATGAGGTTGTGGATGCCATTCTGTATCGCATGATAGAGAAGGGAGAGCATCGTGAGGAGATTATCAACGCCGGATTTGATTCTGAGGTGGTGGAGAAGATACATACCATGGTGATGCGTAATGTGAAGAAGCGTTACCAGTATCCTCCTGTATTGCGTCTTTCGGCACGCTCGTTCCGCCATGAGATATTATTCCCATTGGTAAATAAATACGGATATTAATCATTAGATATTCATTAGAATATGACTTCGGCAGGGGCTATAAAACATTCCGGAGAGGTGATTCGCATCGATGGCTCAACGATTTATGTGAAGATGACGGTGAGCAGCGCATGCGGTTCGTGTCAGGCTCGTATGGTGTGTGGTGCGTCGGAGAGCGCCGATAAGGTTGTTGAGGTCGAGAGCTCCGATGCGGCAAACTATCAGGTCGGAGATAAGGTCGAGGTCGCGCTTCAGAAGCGTTCTATGGGTGTTAGGTCGGTTGTGTTAGCTTACCTGATACCCTTAATCGTGTTAAGTGCGGTGCTCTTTTGTAGCGTTATGGCAGGCGTTGAGGAGGGCATAGCTGCTTTGATTGCAATTTTAGGTGTGGGGTGCTACTATGTTGCACTCTATATGTCGCGCAATAAAATTGGAAAAACTGTAAAATTCATAATAACAAAACAAACAAAATGACGGTATTATTATTTACAATTGTGACACTCAGCGTGCTGGGTATCTTGTCGGCTGTCGTCTTGTACTTCGTTGCACAGAAGTTCAAGGTTGAGGAGGATCCTCGTATCGACGATGTTGAGAAGATGTTGCCCGGAGCAAACTGTGGTGGTTGTGGATTTGCCGGATGTCGCGCTATGGCGGAGGCTATGGTGCGTGAGGATGATATATCATCGCTCTATTGTCCGGTAGGTGGAGGCGATTGCATGAAGCAAATCGCAACATATCTTGGTAAGGTGGCACCTGAGAAGGAGCCTACGGTTGCTACGGTGCGTTGTGGTGGCGTATGTGCAAAGCGTCCTCGCACAAATGATTACAATGGCGCCAAGAATTGTGCTGTGGCTGCATCGTTGTATGTGGGCGAGACAGCATGTGCTTATGGTTGCTTGGGCTATGGTGATTGCGTCGAGGCTTGTGCTTTCGATGCCATTAAGGTCAATCCGGAAACAGGTATTGCCGAAGTTGATGCCGATAAGTGTACGGCTTGTGGTGCTTGTGTAAAGGCTTGTCCGAAGGGTATCATCGAACTTAGAAAGAAATGGCATAAGAATCGTGCCGTGTTCGTAAGTTGCGTATCGAAGGATAAGGGCGCAGTTACGATGAAGGCTTGTAAGGCGGGTTGTATCGCTTGCGGTAAGTGTGTGAAGGTTTGTGCTTTCGATGCTATTACCGTGGAGAACGGCGTTGCCTATATCGACTCACAGAAGTGTAAGTTGTGCCGTAAGTGCGTGAACGAGTGTCCTACGGGAGCAATCGTATTGCGCGGCATGGAGCCATTGCCAAAGGAGCCTAAGACTCCGGCTGCAAAGCCTGCGGAGAAGGCAGCAGCACCTGCTGCAAAACCAGCAGAGAAGCCAGTAGAGAAACCTGTGGTGAAGGAGCAGAAAAAAGAGAGTGATAACGAGCAGAAATAAGATATAGTATGAAGACATTTCCTATTGGCGGAGTACATCCGTCGGATAATAAACATTGGAGCAACACCAAAGCAGTAGAGGTGTTGGAGCTTCCCGATGTGGTCAATATTCCGCTCGGACAGCATATCGGAGCGCCCGCTACGGCAAAGGTAGCCAAGGGTGATAAGGTGCTTACAGGTCAGCTCATAGCCGAGGCTACGGGTTTTATGTCGGCAAATATTCACTCACCCATTTCGGGTACTGTTACAGCTGTGGATATGCAGCCTAATGGTCAGGGCTTGCGCCAGATGATGATTACCATCAAGCGCGAGGGTGATGAGTGGATGCCCGAGATTGACCGCTCTGCGGAGATTAAGCGTGAGTGCAAGTTGGAGAGCGCCGAGATTATCGCAAAGATTAAGGATGCGGGTATCGTTGGTATGGGTGGTGCTACATTCCCCACACATGTTAAGCTTTCGATTCCTAATGGATGTAAGGCCGAGTACCTCATTATTAATGGTGTAGAGTGCGAGCCTTACCTTACTTCGGACCACCGCACTATGTTGGAGCGCGGTGAGGAACTGCTCATCGGCGTAGAGATTTTGAAGAAGGCGTTGAATGTCGAGAAGGCAGTCATCGGTATCGAGAATAATAAGCCTGATGCCATTGAGTATTTGCAGCGCTTGGCTAAGGAGAAGAAGTTTGCTGTGAAGATTGAGCCTTTGAAGGTTCAGTATCCTCAGGGTGGTGAGAAGCAGTTGATTGCAGCCGTTACGGGTCGTCAGGTGCCACCTCCTCCGGGACTTCCTATTCATGTGGGAGCTGTTGTATGTAATGCCTCTACTACGGTTGCAATTTATGAGGCAGTGCAGAAGAATAAGCCTCTTATCGAGCGTGTAGTGACTATCACAGGTCAGCAGATGGCACAGCCTCGCAACCTTTTGACCCGTATGGGTACTCCTATCTCAACTTTGGTTGAGAAGGCAGGTGGTCTTCCCGAGGGCGATGTGAAGGTTGTAAATGGTGGACCTATGATGGGTCGCGCAATGGTAAATTTGGACTCTCCCGTTACGAAGGGTTGTTCGGGCGTTACGGTATTTGCCGGCGCAGCCGCTCGTCGTGTTGAGGCAGACACTTGCATTAAGTGTGCGAAGTGTGTTTCGGCATGTCCTATGGGCTTGGAGCCTTACCTTATCTTCCGCCTTGCGCATAAGAAGATGTGGGATAGAGTAGAGGATGAGCAGATTACCAACTGTATCGAGTGTGGTTGCTGCCAATTCTCTTGTCCTGCGGGCTTGCCATTGTTGGACTTTGTTCGCTTGAGCAAGCAGACAGTTATGGGTATCATTCGTGCGCGTGCTGCGGCTAATGCACCTCAAAAGTAAAAATTAAAGACGCAATAAATTATGGCAAATAAATTTTTAGTTGCTCCAGCACCCCATGTGCATAGCTCACAATCGACTCAGTCGTTGATGCGCGATGTGCTCGTGGCGTTGATACCTGCTTTGGCAGTATCTACCATGGTGTATGGTTTGGATGTGCTGAAGGTTACGGCTATCGCCGTTATCAGCTGTATCCTCGTTGAGTACCTTATTCAGAAGTTCCTGCTTGGAGGTAAGAATACACTTTGGAACCTCTCGGCTGTTGTTACGGGTGTTTTGTTGGCATTCAACCTGCCTTCAAATATTCCTTGGTGGATTATTGTTGTCGGCGCCGTTGTTGCTATCGGTGTCGGTAAGATGACTTTCGGAGGTTTGGGTCATAACCCATTCAACCCTGCATTGGTAGGTCGTGTATTCTTGCTGATTGCTTATCCTGTGCAGATGACATCGTTTCCCCAGCCTACAATGAGTGGTTATGTTGATGCTCTGTCGGGCGCTACACCTTTGGCGGCGGTTAAGGGTGCTGCAATGAAGGCCGATGGCGCTATCTCGCTGGCAAATGTCGATTTGCTCAATATGTTCAGCGGTGCTATGCCCGGTTCTATGGGAGAGATTGCCGCTATGGCACTATTGGTAGGTGGTATCTTCCTCCTTTGGCGTAAGGTTATCACTTGGCATATTCCTGTTTCGATTCTCACAACAATGGCTCTGTTTGCTTTTGTTGTAGCGTTGGCACAGGGTGGCGATAAGGCTCTGTTGTATGAGTTGCCGGCATTCCATTTGGTGGCCGGTGGTGCTATGTTGGGAGCTATCTTTATGGCAACCGACTATGTAACTTCGCCTATGACTGGAAAGGGTATGATTATATATGGTATCGGTATTGGTGTTATCACGATGATTATTCGTTTGTGGGGCGCTTATCCCGAGGGTATGTCGTTTGCAATCCTGCTTATGAACTCGGTTACACCGCTCATCGATAAGTATGTGAAGCCCAAGCGTTTTGGTATAACATCTAAAAAATAGGAGGCCGTAGGATATGAAGAGTACACTTTTTAATATGGTAGCTGTGCTGTTTGCCGTTACTCTCATCGCTTCGGCAGGTGTGGGTGCAGTGAATATGCTTACAGCCGATGCCATTGCCGAGGCTAAGGCTTTGGCTACAACTCAGGCTGTAAAGAATGTTTTGCCGGAGTTTGATAAGACCGAGGATTGGGAGCAGACCGTGGGCGATATTCCTGTAAAGGTTTATAAGGCTTTGTCGGCGGATGCCGTTGTGGGCTATGCTGTTGAGTCTATGACAAAGAATGGCTTTGGTGGCGCCATTCGCCTGATGGTTGGTTTCTCTACGGAGGGTAAGATTCTCAATGTAAATGTTTTGGAGCAGAAGGAGACCCCGGGTTTGGGTACTAAGATGTGCGACGAGGGTAATGTCCTTTTTGCAAGCATTAAGGATAAGAATCCTGCCGAGATGCGCTTCTCGGTAAAGAAGGATGGTGGCGAGTTGGATGCTTTGACAGCAGCTACTATTTCGTCACGCGCATATTATGAGGCTGTAAAATGCGCTCATGAGGCATTCTTGGTAGCGAGCGGAGCGAAGGCTGTGGCAGATAGCGTTACGGGCGCTACGGCTACAACTGATGAGACTGCAGTAGAGGAAAATGTAGAGAGTGCCGAGGCACAGAAAGGAGGCGAAAATGAATAAGTTGAAGATTATTACCGACGGTATTCTTAAGAATAACCCTACATTTGTGTTGGTGTTGGGTATGTGTCCCACATTGGGTACTACCACCTCTGCAATTAATGGTATGGGTATGGGTGTAGCGACAATGGCGGTGTTGATTATGTCGAACCTCGTTATTTCGCTTATCAAGAACTTTATTCCCGATAAGGTGCGTATCCCGGCATTTATTGTCGTTATCGCATCGTTCGTGACCATTATCGAGATGTTGATGCAGGCATATGTACCCTCACTCTACGCATCACTTGGCGTGTTTATTCCGCTTATCGTGGTGAACTGTATTATCTTGGGTCGTGCCGAGGCTTTTGCATCGAAGAATGGTGCTTTCGACTCAATCTTGGACGGTGTCGGCATCGGTCTTGGCTTTACCATGTCATTGACCGTTATCGGTGCTGTTCGTGAGTTGCTGGGTAGTGGTGCTATCTTCGGTTACTCGTTCGGTGTTGCCGATTATATGCCTTTGGTTTTTGTCTTGGCACCGGGAGCCTTCCTCGTGTTGGGATATTTGATGGTATTGTTTAACAAAATTGCTAAGAGATAGTTATGGAACTTTCATATTTTGCGATAATCATTGGCGCAATCTTCGTTAATAATGTTGTATTTGCGCAGTTCTTGGGTATCTGTCCCTTCTTGGGCGTTTCGTCGAAGGTTGATACCTCGTTGGGTATGGGTGCTGCCGTAACTTTCGTGATGGCATTGTCGTCTGTTGTTGCGTGGCTCATTCAGGAGTATATCTTGGTACCCTTCGGTATCGAGTATATGCAGACCATTGTCTTTATCCTCGTTATCGCCGCGTTGGTGCAGATGGTTGAGATTGTATTGAAGAAGGTGTCGCCCTCGCTTTATCAGGCTTTGGGTATCTTCCTTCCGCTTATTACGACCAACTGTGCCGTTTTGGGTGTTGCGATTTTGATGATTCAGAAGGAGTTTGACCTCTTGCAGAGTTTCGTCTATTCGGTGTCTACCGCTGTGGGTTTCGCTATCGCTTTGGTGCTGTTTGCCGGTATCCGCGAGCGTCTGGAGCTGGACGGAGTGCCTGCTGCGATGAAGGGTGTGCCCGTGGCACTTATCGTGGCTGCAATCCTTGCTATGGCCTTTATGGGCTTCTCGGGTTTGGTATAAGTGTGCTTATACAACTTTTGAAAGAGATATGTTTAGATTGGGTAACCTCAAAAAGGGTTACCCATTTTTTTTATGCTATAAGCAGTGCTTATAGTCCGTTAAAATCTTTTTATCGTTTTTATGGTTGTAGTGTGAAAAGATGTATTACTTTTGCAATAGAGAAAAATGAACAATTATTAACAAACAAAAAAAACTTTAAGATTATGGATAAGTATGCATGCATTCCTTGTGGTTGGGTATATGACCCCGCAGTAGGTGACCCTGATAATGGTATAGCTCCCGGAACTTCGTTTGAGGAACTCCCCGAAGATTGGGTTTGCCCCTTGTGTGGCGCCGGCAAAGAAGAGTTTGAGAAGGCGTAACCACCCGATTTTTTGACATAACTTCAATGAAATGAGGCTGTCCAACATAGCGTTGCGACAGCCTCTTTGCGTTGAAAACAGTATTTTGCTACTCTCTGCCAAACTCCAACGAGTAGGTGAAACTATCGGCGCGATAGTATCCTATGTTCCACTCGATGGGGTGTTCTCCCTGGTCGTAAACAAAGCGTTTGCGTACCAATATAGGCTCGCCAATCTTCATGTCCAACTTCTCGGCGATAAGTTTATCGGCAACGGCGGCTGTAATTTCCTCTTTTGAGATGCGAACTACGGTATTGTATCGCTTTTCCAATATATCGTATAGCGGTTGAGAGAAATCTTCATTTCCCTGCAAACCAATTGATGGGTTGAAATACGAGATGAAATATACAAAAGGATGTGCCTTGTCGCCGCGTAAACGCTTGAGGTATAATAACTTCTCGGTACTCTTGGCGTTGAAGAAGTTGTATATCTCGTCGGAGGGTGTACTCCAGCCAATTTGAAGCTCATAGTTCATCGGCTCGATACCCATTGCGCGCATCTCTTGAGTAAAACTCTTCCAATTACGCGCCTTTGAACATATTGTGGTGTTGGCAACAATTGTTCCGATGCCCTTTTTGCGGGTTAATAAGCCATCACTTACCAAGTTGTTGATTGCTTGGCGCAGAGTATTGCGCGACACGCCCAACTGCCGCGATAAATCAACCTCATTGGGCAACATCTTGCCCTTCTTGTAATCTTCGTGCTGGATTATCTTGCGCAACTGCTCCTCTATTTGGATGTAGAGGGGAACATGGCTGTTGTGATTTATGGATATTTTCATATATGAATTTTTGCAAAGTTACAAATAAATATTAAAAAGATACTATAATCCTTAGGAAAAATTAGACTCCGTTTAGGGTAAATGTCTATACATTATATATAATATATAGAGAATGACGATATGGGTGGAGTGTTATGACATATCTGTGTTATAATGAAATTTATAGCATAATTTGGCAAGAATGAGGAGGTCGATGAAAAAAAATAATAATTTTATTTGTAAGAAAAAAACTTTATTGTAAATTTGTATGTCCATACATATGTATTAATGTATGGACAAATGTAAATTTTTAGCTAACTTATTGAACCACATAATACTAACTAAACAAAACCTAAGCTATGAGACAAATCTACACTTTGTGTCGCTTGTTGTTTTGCGTAATCTTCCTATTTGGCGGATTGGTAGAAGTACAAGCGCAAGATGTATCCCGACTGACTATCTCGGGTAAAGTCGTGGATGAAAAGCAACAACCTATGGGCGGTGTGAGCATTATTGTTGAGGGCTCTATGCGTGGTGTAATCTCTGATGTGGATGGAAACTTCTCTATCGGAGCATTTGCCCGCGATATTCTCAGTTTCTCGTTTTTGGGATATGAGACCTTGCAATTAAAGGCGTCGGATTGCCCAACTTTGGTGAAGATGCAGGTGAAAGCCAACGAAATGGATGAACTTACCGTCGTCGGCTTTGCTAAACAACGCAAGGAGAGCGTTATCGGTTCTATTGTAACCGTTACGCCCGAAGATTTGCGTATTCCATCAAGTAACCTTACACAGGCATTCGCCGGAAATATTGCGGGTATGATTACCCAACAGCTGTCGGGTGAGCCGGGTAAGGATAATGCTGCGTTTTTTATTCGTGGTGTTACAACATTCGGATATTCGCAGAATCCGCTTATCTTGATTGATAACATTGAGTCTTCGGCTGACGATTTGGCCCGCCTGACACCCGATGATATCGAGGCTTTTTCGGTGATGAAGGATGCTACGGCTACGGCGATTTATGGTGCGCGTGGCGCGAATGGTGTCTTACTCATCACGACAAAGTCGGGTAGAGAGGGCTCAATGCGTGTAAATGCTCGTGTGGAGTTCTCGTTGTCGCGTCCGACGGAGTTTATCGATATGGTAGACCCCATCAGCTACATGAAGTATCATAATGAGGCTGTTTTGACGCGTAATCCTTTGGCGTTGCGTCCCAATTCTGATGAGAAGATTGCTGCGACCGAAGCGGGCCTGAATCCTTATGTATATCCGGCCGTAGATTGGTATGACAATCTGTTTAACGACTTTGTATTTAACTCGCGTGCCAATGCCAGCGTAAGCGGTGGTGGTAAAACGGCTCGTTACTATGTGTCGTTGGGATTCTCGGATGATAACGGTATAATGAAGGTCGATAAGCGCAATAATTATAATACCAATATTAATTATAAGAAGTTGAACTTGCGCTCGAATATCAATATCAACCTTACAAAAACAACCGAGTTTGCAATTAAGGTTACGGGTAACTTTGACGACTATACTGGTCCTATCTCGGGTGGTAATGAGTTGTATCGTGCAACAATGGCAACCAGTCCCGTTATGTTCCCGATGTATTATGAGCCGGATGCAGCGCATATCCATACTACACATATCCTGTTTGGTAATGGCTCAGGCGGTAGTTATATCAACCCTTATGCCGAGATGATTAAGGGCTATCGTCAGTGGGATCAGTCGCTTATTTCGATGCAGGCAGAGTTGTCACAGAACTTTGATTTTATCACAAAGGGTTTGTCGGCACGATTCTTTGCAAATACTACACGCAAGGGCTATAAGACCATTACTCGTAAGGTTGAGCCTTTCTATTATAGCGTGGGTAGCTACGATGTTGCAACAGATACCTATGTGCTTGAGGCTTTGAATAAGGATACCGGTCGCGAAAATCTCGATTATGCAAATGCTTATCAGGATGTAACCACAACATATTACCTGGAGGCAGCAATCAACTATGCACGCACTTTTGGCGAGAAGCACGATGTGGGTGGCTTGTTGGTTTGGACAATGCGTAATTATAAGGGTACCGATATGTCGTCGGTGCAGACATCGTTGCCACAGCGAAATCTTGGTTTGTCGGGCCGTTTTACATATGGCTACGATAGCCGTTACTTCGTAGAGGCAAACTTCGGCTATAATGGCTCGGAGCGATTCTCTGAAAATGAGCGTTTCGGATTCTTCCCATCAGTTGGTGTGGCTTGGATTCTGTCGAATGAGAAGTTCTGGAGCGATAAACTCAAAAATACGCTCGACAGAGTGAAACTAAAGGCGACATATGGTCTTGTGGGTAATGATGCTATCGGTAGTTCGTACGACCGTTTCTACTATTTGTCGGATATCAATCTGAATGCCGGAGGTGCAAATTATGGTTGGGGTGAGAACTTTGGATATCGTCCCGGAACAATTGCCATTAACCGCTATGCAAACCCATATATCACTTGGGAGATTGCCCGAAAGTTGAATGTCGGTGCAGAGTTTACCTTGTTTAACATCTTCGATTTCCAGGTAGACTATTTTACCGAGAAGCGCGAGAGCATCTTTGGTGCGCGCTCTACAATTCCTGCCGAGATGGGCTTTAGCCAGAATTTGCAGGCAAATAACGGTAAAGCATCCTCTAAGGGCTTTGAGGTGCAGCTCGATGCAAACCACTCGTTCAACGAGGATTGGTGGTTGGGTGTAAGAGGTAACTTTACTTACGCTACGGGCAAGTACGACTACTTGGAGGAGCCATTTACTCCTTATCCGTGGTTGAGCCGTGTCGGTACAAATATCAATCAACCTTATGGTTTCATTGCCGAGCGTTTGTTCATTGACGAGGAGGATATCTTGAACTCTCCGACGCAGCAGTTTGGCGAGTATATGCCGGGTGATATTAAGTATCGTGATATTAACGAGGATGGCGTTATTAATAATCAGGATTTTGTGCCTATCGGTATTTCGTCTACGCCTGAAATCGTTTACGGTTTCGGTATCTCGGTAGGTTGGAAGGGCCTCGATTTGTCATGCTTCTTCCAGGGTGCAACCCGAGTATCATTCTTTGTGAACTCGAAGGCTACAAATCCATTTATGCCTATGAATTTTGGTGGCACATTTGATGGTCGCACCAATATTAACGGCATGATGCAGGCTGTGGCAGATAGCTATTGGTCAGAGACAAATCGCAATATTTACGCTACCTTCCCACGCTTGTCTACAACCGATATCTGGAATAATAACCAG
Source organism: Alistipes sp. (assembly GCA_017532885.1). The sequence continues at coordinate 20,119 of JAFXIS010000078.1, forward strand.
GCCAGCACATGGTGGTTGCGTGATGGCTCTTATTTGCGTCTTAAGACTCTTGAGGTGGGATATACCTTGCCCGAAAAGTGGACAAGTAAAATTCATATCTCGAAGTTGCGTGTCTATGCAAGCGGTATCAACCTCTTCTCATGGAGCCGCTTCAAGATGTGGGATGTCGAGATGGGTAATGATGGTATGCAGTATCCTATTCAAGCGGTATATAACCTTGGACTTAATATAAACTTCTAATAACGATACGCCATGAAATTAAAGAATATATTTATCGGTTTGGTTGCTCTGTTGGGTGTTAGCTGCGACTATTTGGATGTCGTGCCCGACAATATTGCAACTCTTGAGATGGCGTTCAATACACGCACTAATGCCGAACGCTATTTGGCAACCTGCTACAACTATGTTCCCTGCATGTCGGATTTGAATACCAATTCAGGTTTGATTAGTGGAGGTGAAATGTGGTATTTGATGCAGTCGAGCCACTACTATAACAATACCACATCATTCAGCGTTGCTCGTGGTATGCAAAATACTAATGACCCGTTGCTGAATTTCTGGAGCGGTGGTAATGGAGGCTATAACCTGTTCCGTGGAATCCATGAGTGTAATACTTTCCTCGCCAACATTGACCGCGTGCCCGACATGTCGCAGATTGAGAAGAATAAGTGGCGTGCAGAGGTGCAGACCTTGAAGGCTTATTACCTCTATTTCCTGATGTTGCATTATGGCCCTATCCCTATTTTGGATAAGAATGTGGCTGTGGATGCAGAGCTCAGCAGCATGCACCTTGAGCGTCAGCCTATTGATGTTGTGGTAGACTATATCGTGAATCTGCTTGACGAGGCCATCAAGAGCCGCGCACTTCCATTGAATGTTGTATCTACGCAGTCTGATTTGGGCCGTATTACAATTCCTATCGCAAAGGCTATTAAGGCAAAGACTTTGGTTTTGGCGGCAAGTCCTCTGTTTAACGGAAATGAGATGTATAAGGGCTTTGTGAATGCAGAAGGCAAGCATTTCATCAATCAAACATATAGTCAGAAAAAGTGGGAAGATGCCGCTGCGGCATGTCTGGAGGCTATCGAGTCTGCACATGAGGCAGGATTTAAGCTTTATACCTTCCAGGAGCGTTTGAACTATGACCCCAAACCTGAAACTTTGCAGGAGTTGTCGTTGCGTAATGTTATTACAAGCCGCTTCAACGAGGAGACTATCTGGGCTTTGGGTGATAATGGTACAACAAGTATTCAGGATTTGGCTCATCCTCATTTGGATGGCTATTCTCAGGGATTCTATATGTATCGCAGCCAGTCGCAGCTCAATCCTCCATTGAATATCGTGGAGCAGTTCTACTCTGAAAATGGTGTGCCCATTGACGAGGATAAGAACTATGACTATGCGAATCGTTATGAACTTACAACGACTCCCAACGACCCTTCGCGCTTCTGTAACAATTACACAACCGTGAAGTTGCATCTGAATCGTGAGCCTCGATTCTATGCTTATATCGGTTTTGATGGCGGTCGTTGGTTCTCGATGCAGAGTTGCTCGGCAGATGATAGCAATCCTATCGAGTTCAAGACCAAGAAGGGCGATTACGCCGGAGCTATGGATGTTATCTACTCTTCTACGGGATATTTTACCAAGAAGTTGATTTCGTATCAGAATGTAAATACCGAGCAGACACAGGTTAATTACAGCTACTCATTCCCTATCATTCGCTTGGCAGATTTGTACTTGCTGTATGCCGAGGCTTTGAATCAGGTGAAGGATGCGCCTGATGCCGAGGTTTACGAGTATATTCAGCTGGTAAGAAATCGTGCCGGATTGGATAATGGAGGCTCGCTGGTTGATACTTGGGCAACCTACTCTACGAATCCCGAGAAGCCTACCACAAAGAGCGGTATGGCGGAGATTATCCGCCAGGAGCGTATGAATGAGTTGGCATTTGAGGGTCATCGCTACCATGACATCCGTCGTTGGAAGCTGGGTGCAGAGTTGCTCGGAACACCAATCGAGGGCTGGTCTGTATTGGAGAGCGAAGCGGAGTATTACTATCAGGACCGTACAATCTTCAAGCGTACATTTATGCCTCGCGATTATTTGTGGCCTATCAAGATTGATGACCTCAATCGTAATCCGAAACTGATTCAGAATCCACAGTGGTAAAATAAAAATATGAAAGCAATGAAAACTTTATTTAGAAATATACTCCCCATATTGGCCGCTGCCTTCGTGCTGAGTGCCTGTGGTGACGACTTCAAGCCTTCGGCTTATGGCGAAGATGATGGTGTAGCTCCTGCACAGGTTAAGGATGTCGTTGTGGAGAACATAAATGGAGGAGCAATTTTGCGCTACACCGTTCCTTCAGATCCGGATTTGCTCTATGTTAAGGCTGTATTGCAAAATTCGCGTAATGAACGACAGGAGGTGCGCGCTTCGATGTATGTCGATTCGCTTCTTATCGAGGGTTTGGGAAATACTCAACCTCGAAAGGTTGAAATCTATTCGGTAGACCGTCATGAGAATGCTTCAAAGCCCGTTACGGTTACTATCAATCCATTAACGCCTGCCGTTGAAGCGGTCTATTCTACAATCTCTACGATTGCGGACTTTGGAGGCTTTGTTCTTAGCTTTGCTAACGAAACTCGAGCTGCATTGTCGTTCTATATCTACAAATTCGATGAGGTGGAGAATGATTATCTGTTGCACGATGTTGTAACTTCGGAGCAGGAGAGCGCTTCACTACGCATCAAGGGCTTTGATGCTTCGTTGCAGAAACTTGCAATTACGGTTCGTGATAAGTACGATAATAAGTCGGAGACCTATTACACCGAGCTTACTCCTTATCATCAGGAGTTGCTCGATAAGACAAAGTTCGCTTCTCTGAATCTGTTGGGCGATACGAGTTGGAATGCGCATGGTGGAAATATCGCTATGCTTTGGGATGGCGTATCTCGCGATGCGTGGGGTTGGAATTATGGCCATGTGCAGTTGCCGACCGATTTCCCGCACCTATTCTCTATCGATATGGGCGTTACTGCCAAGTTGAGCGAGTTCACATTCTATCAGCGTCAGGGAGGTGATTGGACGCAATATTATGACCATGGTTGTCCGAAGTATATCTCGGTATATGGCTGCGAGGAGGATGCGGATTATCGCGATGATGCAAATTGGATTCTCCTTTATGAGGGTGAAGTTGTGCGTCCTTCGGGATTGAAACCCGGTGATGCTTTGACCGAGGAGGATAGCGAGGCCGTGCAGAATGGACATACCTACACTTTGGACATTACGGCTCCCTCTGTGCGTTACTTCCGCTTTGTGACACACGCATCCTTCTCCGGTATGCTCTGCTCTGTGCTGTCGGAGATTTCGGTTTGGGGTGCACCCGAGGCTGAGGAGGTCCCTGAGGTTCCCGAGGAGGATGATGAAACTCCCGAAGATGCCGAATAATGCAAAATTTTGAAGTAAAAGAGATTGCCTTATGAAAAAGTTACAATATTTTATATTAATTTTAGGAGTGCTTTTCGTTGCCTCTTGTAATGATTTGCGCGATACCTATTCAGACTATTTGGGCGATGGTGAGCGTGCATATGTCGGCAAACTATCGGAGGTTGAGCTCTTGCCCGGTCTTAACCGAATGGTTGTAAAAGGCTCTATGCAGTACATGAAGACCGCAGTTAAGTGTCGTATTGCGTTGGAGGGAACCGAAATTGTGCAGGATGTAGATGTGGATTTAAGTGCCGAGATGTTCGAGTGCGAGATTACCAATATTCCTGCCGGAAACTACTATGTTACGATTACCAACTTCGATAAGGATAAGAATGCTTCGGTGCCTGAAACATACAACATTGATGTATATGATGCATCGCGTGCCGAGGATTTTTATCCCAAACGAATTACCGGCGCTTCGTTTACGCCTATGGTGGGAACGATGAAGGTTACGATGAATACGGTTGAGGATGCCTCATCGGTACTTGTTAAGTATAAGAACGAGCAGGGCGAAGATTGCGAGATGGTAATTGATGCCGCTGCCACAGAGTTCTCGCTGACAAATTGGGCTGATGAGTCAGAGATTCAGGTTATCACTCGCGTTTTGCCTTCGGAGGATGCGTTGGATGAGATTGCTTTGGAGCCTGCGAAATATACTCTGCCGGCAGTACCTGAAACTATGGAGGTGCCACGCAACTATTTCGCAATGACCAACACTCCTTCGGATGTGATTCAGGGTCAGTATGGAGGTCCGACAAGCCGTATGTGGGATGGCGCTACATGGTGGGGTAACGAGGGCTATCACTCAAATGATGGTCAGGGTATTCCTCATCACATCACCTTCGATATGGGCCTTACGGCTGCTCTTTCGCAGTGCCGAGTACATTTCCGCGGAGATGGCGGTTGGACCGATTGGCCACCTCGCCGTTTGCAGATTTGGGGCTTCAAGCACATCACCGAAGAGGGTAAGGGTATCAACGATTACGATGTTATCGACACTCCAACTACGGTTAATGAGGATTATGTACAGGAGGCAACCGAAAAGGGTTGGATATTGTTGGCAGATGTCGAGTTTACCGAGGAGGATTTGAGAGTGAACTGCTCAAAGACCTTTGACTTGGAGCGCATCGAGGGCATCCGCTACATCCGCTACCGCATCGTTGAGGGCTGGAAAGCTCCTCATACAGGCCCGGGTATGTATGGCAGTGCTACCGAGATTTATTTCTGGGGCTTATCTAAAAAGATTATAGCCTTGCCGGAATAAATATGTTTTGACAAACCCCATAGGGGCTAATAAATTCATTTATGAAGAGATATTGTATATATCTATTTGCGGGACTGTTCAGCCTTTGGGCTGAACAGTCTGCTGCAAAAATAGTTTGGCAAATCGGTGCTTCGGATGACTCTGCCAGGGAGTTTGCTTTGGCTCCGGCAGGTTATGAGAGGTTCTCATCCGGAGATTTCGGGTGGGAGGATAAGTTCTATCTTGTAGGTCACTCCGATTTTGCAACCGATATGCCATATATAATGCCCGGGCCTGCCGATTTTTGGGCAGGAACGAGCTGGACGGCGGGCATTAGAACGCATACATTCAATATCTTCTTCAATCTGGCAAAGAAGGGTGCTTGTGACAAGTGGCGCTTGTTGATTGATTTTGTTGATGCACATGCCGAGAGAGCACCATTGCTAAAGATTATTGTTAATGGCAAATCGCATCTCTGTCGTGTGGCGAATGGAGGTGGCGATAGCGCGTTGTTGGGCGACTACACGAAGGCGCGACATCCTCAAATCGAGTTGTGGATAGATGATTCCCTTATCGAGAAGGGGCATAATAGCATTACGATAACTCCAATCGAGGGCTCTTGGGCGGTGCTGGATTGCATAGCTTTATATGGACCGGATTCAGCAGCGGTAAAACTTGAACATGGCAATGCCTATCTGCGAGGAGTTAAGGCGGCGGATTATTTGATAGACGAGGGGCGTGTGCAGCCGCTTTTGGTCGATGTCGAGCATCTCGCTGGCACTCCGCAGTTGGAGGTACGGCTGGACGATAATACGATTTTTACAAAGCGCTTGGAGCGAGGCTCATATTCGCTTGAAGTGCCTATGCCACGCGTAAAGACGCAGCGTAAAAGCCGTTATGCAATATACGCCGATGGCGAGTTGTTGCAAGAGGGTAAGGTGATTCGTTCGCCATTGTCGATGACGGCAACACCTGCCGACTATGTAGATACACATATGGGAAGTGCGCACTCGCGATGGATGCTTGCTCCGGGGCCATGGATGCCGTTTAGCATGGTTAAACTCTCGCCCGATAATCAAAATAGCGGCTGGCAAGCGGGTTATGAGCCTTCGATAGAGAGTGTTGCTACATTCAGCCATATTCACGAGTGGACAATGGCGGGATTGGGTACAATGCCCGTATGTGGCGATTTGCATATTCGGGAGGGCGACCAATCGAATCTTCTTTCAGGCAGTGGTTATCGCTCAACGATAGATAAATCGTCGGAAGTGAGCAAGGTCGGCTATTATAGGGTCAATCTGACCGATTATGATATAATTGCCGAGCTTACATCTACCACGAGATGTGGTTTTCAGCGATACACCTATCCTTCGGGTGTGCATGGTAGAGTGATGATAGATTTGAAAATCCCGTGCGAATATGATTATCATATCGAGGAGTGTCAAATAACCAAAGTAGGTGCGCGACGCATCGAGGGGTATTGCCGCCAGGAGATTCCCCGTGTGTGGTCGGATGATGCCGACCAGCACTATACCTTGTGGTTTGTGTTGGAGTTCGACCGAGATATTGCCTCGTTTGGAGGGTGGAGCGGTAGCGAGATATGGCGCGCTGATAGTCGAAAAAGTAAAAATCCCGATGATTTCGGTTGCTGGGTGGAGTTTGCCGCTGCGCAAAAGAATGTCGTGCAGCTACGCTCGGCAATATCGTATGTCGATATGGAGGGCGCTCGTCGCAACTTGCAGGAGGAGGTTGTAAAACCCCATGGGTGGAACTTCGATTCGGTGCGTGAGGCAAATGTGCAGGCGTGGAACGATTTGCTTGCGCGTGTAGTTGTTACATCGGATGATAGGGCGGAAAAGCGGCGCTTTTATACAAACCTTTATCGCTCGTTCTGTCGCAATACATTTAGTGATGTAGATGGCCGTTGGCGCGATGCGACCGACGATATTCAGCAATTCAGCGAACGGGATGGCGTTGCTTTGGGATGCGATGCTTTTTGGAATACCTTCTGGAATCTCAACCAATTATGGAATTTGCTAACTCCGGAGTGGAGTTCTCGCTGGGTGCGCTCGCAACTCGCAATGTATGATGCCGACGGCTATTTGGCAAAGGGCCCTGCCGGCATGAAGTATATCCCTGTCATGGTTGCCGAGCATGAAATTGCATTGATGACGGGTGCTTGGCAGATGGGTATTCGTGACTTTGATGTAGAAAAGGTTTTGCAGGCGGCATGCAAGATGCAGACTTCGGCTCCAAGCCGAGTCGGGCGAGGTTTTGCCGGCAATAGAGATATAAAACCCTATATGGATTACGGCTATGTGCCTGCCGACAAGGGGCGTTTCTCGAATAGTCTGGAGTATGCCTACGATGATTGGTGCGTGTCGGAGTTGGCGGCAGCTGTGGGGCAGGATTCAATAGCTCAGTACTTCGCTAATCGTGCTGAGGGTTGGCGCAAGGTTATAGACAAGGAGAGCGGTTATGCCCGCTTACGATATAGCGATGACAGTTGGGAGGAGAATTTTGACCCGTTTAGGTCGGGAGCGAATCACCATTATGTCGAGGGTAATGCTTGGCAATTGACCTACTTTGTACCTCAGAATATCTCAGCACTTGTCGAGTTAATAGGTCGGGAACGCTTCGTGGAGCGGTTGAATTGGGGCTTTGAGGTGAGCGAAAAATATCGTTACAATGCTCCGGGTGATAGATATTGGGATTTTCCGGTAGTACAGGGTAATCAGCAATCCATGCACTTCGCCTTTTTGTTTAATTGGGCCGGGAAGCCATGGCTTACACAGAAGTGGAGTCGTTCTATCCTGGAGCGCTATTACGGCGATGGAGCCTCGAATGCCTGGTTGGGAGATGAGGATCAGGGGCAGATGAGTGCTTGGATGGTTATGGCATCGATAGGTCTGTTTCAAACCGATGGAGGATGTTCGCGTGCGCCTATCTACGAAATCGGAAGCCCGAATTTTGAGCGCGTAGATATAAACCTCGCAAAAAGGTATGGGCGAGGAGAGCGATTGATAATTGAAGCGAAGGGCGCATCGAGAAATAATAAATATGTGAAAGCTGCGACCTGGAATGGCCGACCGTTGAATTCATTTAGTATTTCGGCGGCGGAGTTGCTTAAGGGTGGAGAACTTAAGTTGGAGATGTCGTCGGAGCCGAATTATAAGTGGGGTATTGAGGAGTTAAACGATTAAAGAGTAGAAGATATGAAAAAAGTGGGAGTTTTGCTGTGTTTGATAGTCGTAGCTGTGGCAGGTTTAACCGTTATGGCTCAATCTCAAAGACCGAATGCCCGATTAATTGTTTCGGGAGTAGAGTGGCATGATACCGATGGCAATCGCATCAATGCCCATGGCGGAGGCGTGATGTTTCATAAAGGTCGCTACTATTGGTATGGCGAGTGTAAGAGCGACTCGACATATTGGAATCCAAATGTCCCCGGGTGGGAGTGCTACCGCACAGAAGCGGGAGGCGTGAACTGCTACTCGTCGAAGGATTTGGTGCATTGGCGATATGAGGGTGTTGTGCTGAAGCCCGAAATGGAGAATCGTAGCTCGGATTTGCATTGGTCGAAGGTCTTGGAACGCCCGAAGGTTATCTATAACGAAAAGACCAAGAAATTTGTCATGTGGCTGCATGTCGATAGCGACGATTATAATTATGCCTGCGCCGGTGTGGCTGTGAGCGATAGCCCTACCGGAGATTTTAAGTATTTGGGCGCAATGCACCCAAATGGGCAGATAAGTCGCGATATGACACTCTTTAAGGATGATGACGGCAAAGCCTATTTGCTATATTCTTCGGAGGGTAATGCAACCTTGTATATCAGTCTATTGACAGATGATTATTTGGCGCATAGCGGTACATTTACCCGCAACTTCGTCGGTAAGAGCCGCGAGGCTCCGGCAATATGCAAGCGCGGCGGCAAGTACTATATCATATCGTCGGGATGTACAGGTTGGAGTCCTAATAAAGCGGAATATGCCGTAGCTGACAATGTATTGGGTCCTTGGACGCGAATCGGGAATCCATGTGTCGGTGAGGATGCCGATAAGACTTTCTATGGCCAAAGTACATTTATCCTCCCTATTCAGGGGTATAAGGATGCTTATATGGCGATGTTTGACAAATGGAATAAAACCGATTTAATCAACTCTACATATATCTGGCTACCTATCGAGTTCGACGATAATGGTGGGATGATTATTCGTTGGCGTGATAGCTGGGATATTAAAAACGAGTGGAAATAGCGACTTAGGCGCGTATGATTTGGTGGCGACGATGGGTGTTATGCGTGACTATGCTGTTCATGCTCCCGTGTTGGGTGCATGCCGATATCGTTTTGCCCCGAACTCCCCGTTGGAGTGTTAAACTTGATAGCAAAAAGGGCTATGTGAATTGCCTGTTTGATGATAGCGTAGCTATTCGGGATGTCTATTGTCGGGTAAAGGTTGATGATAGGTGGATTTTATCGTCAGATTATGCAAAGGCCTCCATGCGTAAGAGGGCTTTTAGTGATGAGTTGGGTCGAGGTGTAAGCTACGATATACGCTATACCGATAAAGGCGATAGGCCCGTTATGCGCCAAGTCATCAGATGCTATGATTCGTTGCCGGTGTTTACGGTGAGTGTTACACTCGAAGCCAAAGATTCGCTGCGAAGTAATTATATGTCGCCTTTGTGTAGCGATGAGGTAAATAAGTTTTTGCCAACCGATGATAGTAATCGAGCATTGCGTATACCCTTCGATAACGATAATTTCGTACATTATCTCTCCTCGCCTGCTCCCGTAGAAGATTTATCATTCGAGGCTACGGCAATATTCAACGGAGTGTCACGACGCGGAATGGTGATTGGTTCGATTGAACATCATACATGGAAAACAGGCATAGCTTATAGCCTTACGGCAGATGGCTCGATAGACTCGTTGGCTTGCTTCGGTGGCGTTACACATCCTCTTACGCGCGATGTGTGGCGTAAAGATAGCCGTAGGGTAATACCTCACGGCTCGATTGATGGTATGCAGATATCTTCGCCGAGAGTGCTTGTGGGTATGTTCGATGATTGGCGCGAGGGTATGGAGTGCTATGGCTGGGCAAATGCGGTTATTTCGCCACCTCGGAAATGGAACGGAGGCACGCCGTTTGGCTGGAATAGTTGGGCTGCGTTGGAGAAACGATTGAATTATGAGGGTGCAGTAAGTGTTGCAGAGTTTATTCATGAGGAGCTGCAAACGCGCGGTTTTTCGAATGACGATACTCTCTATATAGGTCTTGACTCTTATTGGGCAAATCTCTCAGAGGGGCAATTATCTGATTTTGTTCGTCGCTGCCATGCAATGGGACTTAAGGCGGGTATCTATTGGTGCCCGTTCTCGGATTGGGTGGGAAATCCTAATGCCGAGGTCGAAGGAAGTGGTGGCAAATGGCATTATCGCGATATATATTTGCGTTCACGAGGAGTGCCGCGTCGTATCGAGTCGTTAGCGGTGGATCCTACGCACGAAGGAACAAAGATGCGAATGAACTATTTTGTTGAGAAATTCCGCAGGCTCGGCTTCTCGTATATAAAGCTTGATTTTATCAATAATGGTGCGTTAGAGGCGGATTCTTTCTTTGAGAAGGGTATTACAACAGGCATACAGGCATATAATCATGGAATGAATTATCTCAGTGAGTTATGTGGCGATGATTTCTTTCTGGCCCTCTCGATAGCTCCCGTTTTCCCTGCTCAATATGGCAATTCGCGCCGCATAAGTTGTGATACTTGGGGTGCGATGTCGGAACGCGACTGGGGCTCTACGGGTTATATGCTTAACAGCCTTTCGTTTGGCTGGTGGTTGGATAGGGTTTATAACTATAACGATGCCGACCATATTCTGCTCTATAAACCCGAGGAGGCGGAACTTTTTGAGGTGGGGGCCAATCGCGCCCGCGTAACATCGGCCGTTATTACGGGCATGTATATGTTGGGCGATAACTTCAGCGATAGAGGATGGTTGCCATCTGATGGAGAGGCACGCCGCCGAGCTTTGGAGGTTGTTACCAACTCCGAAGTGAATGACATTGCGCGTATCGGGCGCTCGTTCCGCCCACTTGAGGGGTATACAGCATATGATGCCTCTAAGGCAGAGAGAGCCTTTATCCTGAATTATGAAGGCACGACTTATCTCGCGCTATTTAATTTCGAATCCCGGTCGCAGTCGGGCTCTATTGAGGTGGCTCGTATGGGGTTACCTTCGGGGGCATATAAGGCGGTGGAATTATGGCGTGGTGTGACACATGATTTTGAAAATGTATTGCATTACGAAATTCCACAACGCGATGTGCTGTTGTATCGTATTGAAAAACAATAAAATTAAGTGATATGAAGACGGTTAAACTACTTTGCACACTTGTGTGTGCGTTATTTTCGGTAGAGGTTGTAATGGGGCAGACTCCTAATCTTATAACCGTAGAAACAGATAATCAAATGATGGTTTTTGTGGCTCGTCAGGGTGGAAAAATTGCATTTTGTTATTGGGGCGAGAAGATGAACGGCGTGGAGTCGTTCCTCGCTACGCCTGTGGAGGATGGTTCGGAGAAGAGCGATATGGTTGCTCCGCAGCTTTATCCGGCATATGGAGGCAGGGAGTATTTGGAGTCGGCATTGAAGTTGGTGCATGGCGATGGGGTGCATACCACCGAATTGGTCTTTCGTGCAGTAAATAGCGAAGCGATAGATTCCAATACTACAAAGACGACGATATCTCTCAGCGATAAAATTTATCCCGTAAATGTGGATATATGCTTTTTGGCATACAGCGCCGAGAATGTGATATGTCAGTGGGTGGAGATTTCTCATAATGAGAAGAAGGGCATTGCCGTCGAGAGCATCGCATCGACATATATCCCTCTGCTGGCAGAGAAATATTATTTAACGCACTTTAATGGAACTTGGTCGCATGAGTTGCAGCGCGAGGAGGAGTGCCTGACGCATGGAATCAAGGTTGTGGAGTCGAAAAAAGGTGTGCGTACAACGCAGTCGGAGAGCCCGATGTTCCTGCTTTCGCTCGATACTCCGATGCAGGAGCGTGCCGGCGAGGTTTATGCCGGAGCTTTGGCATGGTCGGGAAACTATCGTTTGGCATTCGAGGTTGATGAGTGTAACCGCCTGCATATTCTTGGCGGTATGAATCCATTTGCCTCGACGATACACCTGCCTGTCGGGAAACGGTTCTCCTCTCCGAAAATGGTGCTGTCGTATAACTCTTCGGGTGTAGGGCAGTTAAGTCGCAATTTGCATGATTGGAGTCGAAAATACTCGTTGGCACATGGCTCGGTGGAGCGCCCTGTGGTGTTGAATAGCTGGGAGGGGGCATACTTCTCGTTCGACGAAAAGACGCTTACCGATATGATGGATAAGGGCGCGGAAACGGGTATCGAAATGTTTGTTTTGGATGACGGTTGGTTTGGAAATACCTTTCCGCGCAATGGCGACAATGCCGGCTTGGGCGATTGGCAGGTGAATGAGCAGAAACTACCGCGCGGAATAGGCTATCTTGCCGATTATGCTGTGTCGAAGGGGATGAAATTCGGCATTTGGATAGAGCCGGAGATGGTGAATCCCGAGAGTGAATTGGCACATAAGCATCCGGAGTGGATTGTGGGTAGCGGTGAGCGAGAAAAAACACCTATCCGTAATCAGTGGCTACTCGATTTGTCAAATCCCGAGGTGCAGGATTTTGTCGTAAAGACCTTTGATGATGTGATGGCGATGTCGCCAAATATCTCGTATGTTAAGTGGGACGCTAATCGTCATGTCGAGAACTTTGGCTCGACATATCTTGATGGCAAGAGTCAAAGCCACTTCTGGTATGAGTATGTTCAAGGGTTATACTCTACATATGAGCGTATTCGTGCCACATATCCCGATGTGCAGTTGCAACTCTGTTCGTCGGGTAGTGGTCGCCTGGATTTTGGAGCGCTGAAGTATCATGACGAGTTCTGGACAAGTGATAATACTAATGCTCTGGATAGAGTCTTTATCCAATATGGCGCAAGCCTGTTTTATCCGGCAATGGCAATGGCGGCACATATCTCAACAAGCCCAAATCATCAGACAGGTCAGCAGATACCCCTTAAATTCAGAGTCGATGTGGCAATGGCAGGCCGTTTGGGTATGGAGTTGCAACCTAAAGATTTGCAAGGAGAGGATTATGAGTTTGTAAAACAAGCTATTGCCACATATAAGGATATTCGTCAGATTGTCCATTTGGGGGATTTATATCGTTTGATTTCGCCTTACGATGCCGATGGCTGGGCTTCGCAAATGTATGTTACGAAGGATAAAAAACAGGCTGTGTGCTTCGCTTATAGTCTGAAGTATCATGGCCGAACGGTGCATTTTAAGTCTAAACTTGACGGCTTAGACCCTGAGCGCAAATATCGTGTCGAGGAGATTAATCGTGGTCGTTGGTGGTATTATCACCGTAGCGGAGAGGTGTTTACGGGCGATTATTTAATGAAGGAGGGAGTGGATTTATCCATTACAAATCCATTTGATAGTGCAGTGTTATTAATTACAGCCGTAGATTAATATGAGAAGAAGAGTTTTGTGTTGTGCGTTTTTAACCCTATTGTGTGGTTTGTATTTTTGTAATGCTTGGGCGATAGGCGATAACGCGAAGGTTGAGATTATATCGGTGTTGCCCCGTCAGGTGTTGTGCCATGCGGAGAATGAGGGGCTTGTGCAACCCGTTGTGGTAAAGTTGAGCAGCGCAACCGATATCGTGGTAGAGATAATGGTTGATGATAAGAAAATCTGTAATGCTAATTTATCGCAAGGAGAGCACTCAGTTGAGATAATGCTTCCGGAGGTGAGCGAAGAAACTTTGAGAAAACTGTCGCTGTGGCATGGCGAAGTGGATTTAGCGAGCCAAGCTTTCAAGCAGAGCCCTGTGAAGCATTGGACTATCTATTTGGTGCAGCATACGCATACCGATATCGGCTATACCAAGCCGCAGACTGAAATTTTGACCGAGCATTTGCGATATATAGATTACGCATTGGCGTATTGTGATGCTACGGCGGATTACCCTGCGGATGCGCGCTTTAAGTGGACTTGCGAAACAGCATGGGCGGTCGATGAGTACTTAAAGACTCGCCCCAAGGAGCAGATTGCGCGCCTGAAGCACCATATCGAAGCGGGAAATATCGAGGTTACGGGATTGTATTTTCATTTTTCGGAGATCGTTGATGAACGCACCTTGCAGTCGTCGTTAGCACCTCTGCGTAGCTTCCGCGAGCATGGCATTCCGGTCTATACCGCTATGCAGAACGATGTGAATGGCGTGGCATGGTCGTTTGCTGACTATCTGCCCGATTTGGGAGTGAAGTACCTTTGGATGGGGCACCATAAACATAAGGCGTTGCTACCTTTCGATAAGCCTACAATCTTCCGTTGGGAGTCACCTTCGGGGCGCACGCTGACGGCTTATCGTGGCGAGCATTATATGACCGCGAATTATTGGGGTATCGAGAAGGGAAACCTTGTGGAGTTGGAGCATAATATGCTCAATTATCTGCGTAGCCTGGAGGAACGGGCCTACCCATATGATGCAATCGGTATCCAATATTCGGGCTACTATACCGATAACTCACCCCCTTCAGCAGAGGTATGTCGCATAATTAAGCAGTGGAACGAGAAGTATGCTTATCCGCGCCTGAGAAGTTCGTTGGCGCATGAGTTTATGGACTATATCTCGGCACAAACTGCGGTTGAGATGCCTGTGCGACGCGTGGCATACCCCGATTGGTGGAGTGATGGTTTCGGCTCGGCAGCGCGTGAAACAGCGATGGCGCGCCAAACTCATTCGGATGCGATTGTGGCTGAGGGTCTGCTCGCTATGGCCTCGTCGCTGAATCATACGCTACCTCCGCACTCTAATGCTGCCATTGAACGAATACATCGAGATTTGCTCTTTTATGATGAGCATACCTTTGGGGCCTCCGAGAGCTTAACCGACCCTTCGTGCTGGAATAGCGTTGTTCAGTGGGCGCAGAAATCTGCATATGTGTGGTCGGCATTGAAGGATACCAAGATGTTGTATGAGCATGCTGCGGGATTATTGCAGGAGGATTTGCCGCGTTGCGAGTATCCTACATTGACACTTTATAATACGATGGGCTATGCGCGTACAGCATTGGCAAAGGTATATATCGACTATGAAATCATACCTAAAGATAGGGCGTTTAAGATTGTTGATAACGACGGAAATGCTTTGACCGTTCAGGTACAAGAGTCGCGCAATGAGGGGCGCTATTATCGTATTGAGGCTCCGAATCTTCCGGCTATGGGCTACCGCACTTATAAAATTATAGTATCGCAGGACGAAGCAAAGCCTGCCTCTGTGGAGCAGTGCTCATTGGAGGTGCTTGAGAATGAGTTTTATCGTTTGACACTCTCGGCGAGTGGCGCGATCTCTTCTATCGTTGATAAAACCACGGGTGCGGAACTTGTGGACCAAAATGCTGAGTGGAACTTGGGTGCTGTGATTTATGAGAGGTTAGCAGATAGGTGGCCATTGGCATGGTTTAGCCATTGCGACTTCTCGCGTACGGGCTTGCGTGATGTGAGGGTAGAGCGACGAGTGTCGGGTGAGATGTATCAAAGCATTCTGCTGCGCGGTGCTTTGCCGAGTGTAGAACCATCGTTTGGCGTGCAGCTCGAAATAAAGCTCTTTAACAACATTAAACGCATCGAGTTGGATTATGCTATGCGTCGTGAGCCGGAGATTGAGCCTTCGAGTATATATGTGGCATTCCCATTTTTGCAAGCAAATGGTAAATTGGCTTTCGATGTGCATGGCGGTACGGTTTGGGCCGGAGAGAACCAGTTGGAGGGAAGCTCAAGTGCGTGGAATACGGTCCAGAGTTTTGTGGCAGTGCAGGGCGGCGGGCAACAGATAGTTTTAAGTTGTGCCGATACTCCTTTGGTGCAACTTGGTAATTTGCTGAATGATGATTTTCAGTATGTGAAGCGATATGAGCACCCTCATATCTACTCTTGGGTGATGAATAATTATTGGACTACAAATTTCAAGGCAACACAGGAGGGTGAGTTCCGCTGGCGATATGCTATTACCTCGACTGACGAAGAGCGTACATCCGAGGCTGTGAAATTTGGATATGATAATCGCTTGCCCATCTATGCGCGCGTAATGCCTGCGGGTGAGCAGAAACGAGCGGCATGGGAGTACTCGGCGTTTGAAATCGGTAGTGATAATATCGTAATGATTAGTTGCGCTCCCGCAGAAAAGCGAGGTTACTTGCTGTGCAATGTAAGAGAGGCGGCAGGAGAAACCTCTATGCTGCAATTTAGAGGTCAGGATGGAAGGTTGTTGCCGTTTGAGGTTGTGGATGTACTTGGTGAGCCACTTTCCGGGAAATATCGTGAACGATTGTTGCGGCCCTACGAGCAGGCGTTTGTGAGGTTGCGGGTGAAGTAACTGTTAAAGTATATAAAACATAAATGGCATCCGTAAAAATGCGGATGCCATTTATGTTTTATGATAATATGTCCTTTATGAGCGAATCTGTGCGGCAGCACGCTGCTCGAATTGGCGGGTAAGGTTCGCCATAACCTTCTCAATAGCCTTATCGTTCAAGGTCTGGGTCTTATCCTCCAAAGTGAAGCCCAGGGCGTATGACTTCTTGCCTTCAGGGAGTTTGTCGCCCTCGTAAACATCGAACAGGGTAACTCGCTTCAAGAGTTTCTTCTCGGTAGCGAAAGCAATCTCGCGCAACTGAGCGAACGATACGCTCTTATCTACAAGCAGAGCCAAATCGCGCTTTACCTCGGGGAACTTCGACAACTCCTCGACGGCAATGCGCTGCTTCTTGGCGGCACGCACGATAAGTTCGAAATCTATCTCGGCGAAGTAAACGGGCTGCTTGATATCGAACTTGCGCAGAATAGCGGGTGCAACAACACCCATTTCAACCATGCGCTTGTTACCCTGCATCAAACCTACTGCGTCGGCGTAGAGGTCGCTTGCGAGTGCATCGCTACGCAACGCATAGATGTCGATGCCAAAGCGGCGCAACAACTTCTCGACCGTAGCACGCAGGGTGTAGAACGATGCCGACTGCGCCTTCACATTCCACGAGGGAGCAGCGTCCAAACCTGTAACGGCAATGGCAATGCGGTACTTCTCCGAGTAGCGAGCCAAAGGATTCTCCTCGTTCTCAACCGTCGGGTCGTAGAAATAGCAGTTACCTAACTCAAAGAGTTTAAGGTCGGCGTTGCGGTGGTTGATATTAAGCTCGACAGCCTCCAAAGCGTTGAACAGCAAGGTCTGACGCATAACATTGAGGTCGGCACTCAGCGGATTCATAATCTTCACGCAGTTCTCGGCCTTGTAAGCCTCCAAGCCGTCGTAGTAGGCGGCCTTGGTCAAAGAGTTCGACATTATCTCGGTGTAACCGCACGCAGCCAAATGGTCGGCAGCGATGTTTATTAACTTATTCTTATCGGGGCGTGGAGCATACGACAGGGTAGAGTGTACCGCTGCGGGAATCTCCACATTGTTATATCCATAGATACGCAAGATATCCTCAACGAGATCGGCCTCGCGCTGCACATCTACGCGGTATGGCGGAACGGCAACGGTCAGGGTGCGACCCTCCTCCTTCAAAATCTTTACCTCCAAAGCATCGAGAATGGTGCGAACAGTAGCCTCTTCAATCTCCTTGCCGATAAGCATATTTACGCGGTCGAGCGAAAGCTCAAATACGAAGTCCTCTGCCGGAGTGGGGTTGATATCGGTAATCTGGCTTGAAATCTTGCCACCGGCCAACTCCTTGAACAGAAGCGCGGCACGCTTCAAGGCGTATACCTGCATATTGGGGTCGATGCCTCGCTCGAAACGGAACGATGCGTCGGTGTTAAGGCCGTGACGCTTTGCCGAGCGACGAATTGATACGGGGTTGAAGTATGCACTCTCGAGGAAGATGTTTGTCGTAGTGTCGCTGACACCCGAATCCAAACCTCCATATACACCACCGATACACATAGGACGCTCTGCCGAGCAAATCATCAAATCCTCGGCTGAAAGCTTGCGCTCTACGCCATCCAAAGTAACGAATGGAGTACCCTCGGCGCAGTTCTTCACTACCACTTTGCGACCCTCAACCTTGTCGGCATCGAAGGCATGAAGGGGCTGGCCCAACTCGAAAAGTACATAGTTTGTAATATCGACAAGGTTGTTCTTTGGGTTGATACCTGCTGCGCGCAACTCATTCTGCATCCATTCGGGTGAGGGGGCAATCTTACAATCGGTGATGGTAAGACCTGCATAGCGGGGTGCGGCCTCGCCATTCTCAACTACAACCTCAAATGGCATATCCTCGTTATCGATAGCGAAATCATCTACCGAAGGCAAATTCAACTTTGCATCCTTGCCCTGTGAACGCAAATAGGCAACCAAATCGCGTGCTACGCCGATGTGTGAGGCTGCATCTACGCGGTTGGGTGTAAGGCCGATACCGATAAGATAGTCATCTTTAACATTGAGATAATCGCGTGCTGCCATACCTACGGGAGCATCTTCCGGAAGCTCCATAATGCCGTCGTGCGACTCACCAATGCCCAGCTCATCCTCGGCACACAACATACCGAGTGACTCTACACCGCGAATCTTGCTGCGCTTAATCTTGAACTCTTCGTCGCCACCGTTGGGGTAGAGTACTGCACCTACCGTAGCGCACAAAACCTTCAAACCCTGACGGCAGTTGGGTGCGCCGCAAACAATATTCAATGGAGCATCGCCACCTACATCTACCGTAGTGATGTGGAGGTGGTCAGAATCGGGATGGTCCTCGCATGTGAGAACATGTCCTACAACAACACCCTGCAAACCGCCACGAATAGTCTCGATTTTGCGGAAATCTTCAACCTCCAGACCTATATCGGTGAGGATTGTAGCAACCTCCTCGGCAGTGAGGTCGGTGTCGATATACTTCTTTAACCAATTAAATGAAATGTTCATAGTTATATGTTTTTACGATTATTCTCTTTTCTAACCTACAAAGGTAATGAAAAATCGTAATATTGCACCATTTTGGTCGCTGAAAGTTTTTGATTTTGTAGTATCTTTGCCGCGTTAAAACTTTTGGAATATGAATAAAATATCGAAATATGGCCGTTTGGTGAAGTTTTCGCATACGATTTTTGCGATGCCTTTTGCCTTGATGTCATTTACCTATGCAGTTAAAACCATGCCCGAAGATGTCGGCTTGAATGTGTGGGTATTGCTCGCGCAAGTTGTTATGTGTATGGTCTTTGCGCGTAATGTTGCTATGGGTTTCAATCGTTGGGCCGATAGGGATATCGACGCTAAAAATCCCCGTACTGCGCAGCGTGAAATTCCGGCGGGCGAGATTTCTCCCCGTGCAGCGGTTACATTTGTGGCGATAAATGCTGTGGCGTTTATTGTCGTTGCCGCAACTATCAATCCGCTTACGGCGTGGCTGTCGCCCGTAGCGTTGGCGGTTGTGATGTTTTACAGCTATTGCAAACGATTTACTTCGTTGGCGCATTTGGTTTTGGGTCTTTCGCTTTCGATTGCTCCTGTGGGCGCTTATATCGCTGTTCGCGGAGAGTTTGCCTTAGAGCCTTGCATCTTGGCATTGGTTGTTTTGACCTGGTGCGGAGGTTTCGATATTATCTACGCTTTGCAGGATTGTGCATTTGATAGAGAGCAGGGCTTGCACTCTATTCCGGCGCGTTTCTCGGCACGGACATCACTCTATATCAGTATCGCACTGCATGTTGTAAGTGTGGCGGCTCTGGCGTGGTTTATGGTAGAGGTCGGAGCCAATTGGCTGATGTGGTGTGGAGCGGCTGTTTTTGCGGCAATTCTTATGCTCGAACATATACTTGTAACGCCCACTCGTCAGCGTAATATCGGTATCGCTTTTGGTACGCTGAACGGCCTTGCATCGCTCGCGTTGGCGGTGTTTGTAATTTTGGGCTTATTGATGGCTTAAGTTGTAGATTATGTGGGTGTTATTGGCATTTTTGTCGGCTGCGCTGCTGGGCTTTTATGATGTGGCGAAGAAGCAGGCTTTACGCGATAATGCAGTGCCCGTTGTGCTACTGTTAAACACGCTCTTTTCGACCATTCTCTTCTCGCCGTTTATTATCTCGGCGGAGTGTGGTGCGGGGTGGTTTGACGGTACTATTTTTGAAGTTGCACATGGTTCGTGGCACGACCATATGTTGGTCGTGATAAAGTCGGCAATTGTGCTGTCGTCGTGGATTTTCGGTTATATCGGAATAAAACATCTTCCCATAACTATCGTCGGTCCGATTAACGCCACGCGCCCTGTGCTGGTGCTGTTGGGAGCGTTGTTGATTTTCGGCGAGAGGTTGAACGGCTTGCAGTGGGTGGGTGTGACGCTTGCCATTGTGTCGGTCTTTCTGCTTTCGCGTGCAGGTCGTAAGGAGGGTATCGACTTTAAGCATAACAAATGGATATATTCGATTGCTGCTGCGGCAGTTATGGGTGCTGTGAGCGGACTTTACGACCGCTATATTATGCGCGAATTGGAGCCCGTATTTGTGCAGAGCTGGTATAACCTTTATCAGTTTTTGATGATGTCTGCGGCGGTTGTTACTTTGCGCGTGGTGCAGGGCCGAGGTGTTGCTTTTCATTGGTCTTGGGCTATTCCGATGATATCTATTTTGCTCTCGGCTGCCGACTTGGCATATTTGATTGCACTCTCCGACAAAGAGGCGATGATTTCGGTTGTGTCGATGGTACGCCGCTCGTCGGTTGTGGTGTCGTTTGCTTGTGGCGCGATGCTCTTCAAGGAGAGTAATTTGCGCGCGAAAGCGTGGGATTTGGCACTTATTCTTGTGGGTATGATATTCCTCTATTTAGGCTCTCGATAGTCTTTTGTGTCCCATAATCACTCTTTTTTGATACATCTTTTCAAATAAATAGAGGTATGAAATTGTGGATTTGTGAATAATTTCGTATTTTTGCACGATTATATATTTGGGTAATAGTGTAAATTTATATACGGGATGAAGAATATCCGCAATTTTTGTATTATAGCACATATCGACCACGGCAAATCTACACTTGCCGACCGCTTGTTGGAGTTTACCAATACGCTGAATCAGCGCGAGATGCAGTCGCAGGTGCTGGACGATATGGACTTGGAGCGCGAAAAGGGTATCACCATCAAGAGCCACGCCATTCAGATGGAGTATAAGGCTAAAAATGGCGAAACCTATGTGCTGAATCTGATTGATACCCCGGGACATGTCGATTTCTCGTACGAGGTGTCACGCGCCATTGCCTCATGTGAGGGTGCATTGCTGGTGGTAGATGCTACGCAAGGTATTCAGGCGCAGACAATTTCAAACCTATATCTCGCAATCGGCAACGATTTGGAGATTGTGCCGGTGCTCAATAAGATTGATGTTGAGTCGGCTATGGTCGATGAGGTCAAGGACCAGATTATCGACCTTATTGGCTGCAAGGATGAAGATATTCTGCTCGCCTCGGGTAAGACAGGTCAGGGCGTTGAGGATGTCTTGGAGGCAATTGTGGCACGCATCCCTGCTCCCAAGGGTGACGAAGAGGCTCCGTTGCAGGCCCTAATCTTTGATTCGGTATTTAATCCTTTCCGTGGTATTATCGCATATTTCCGTGTCTTTAACGGTACAATCCGTAAGGGCGACCATGTGAAGTTCTTCAATACGGGCAGTGATTACGATGCCGACGAGGTGGGCGTATTGAAACTCAAGATGTGCCCTCGTCAGGAGATTAAGGCGGGCGATGTGGGTTATATCTGCTCGGGAATCAAGACCTCGACCGATGTGAAGGTCGGAGATACCATTACCTCGATGGCGAAGCCCTGCACGGAGGCTATTGCCGGTTTTGAGGATGTTAAGCCGATGGTCTTTGCGGGTGTATATCCCGTCGAGGCGGACCAATATGAGGATTTGCGTGCCTCGCTTGAGAAGTTGCAGTTAAATGATGCTTCGCTGACATTCGAGCCGGAGTCGTCGCTCGCGTTGGGATTTGGTTTCCGTTGCGGATTCTTGGGTTTGCTGCATATGGAGATTATTCAGGAGCGTCTATATCGTGAGTTCGATATGGATGTGATTACGACCGTGCCGAATGTGTCGTACCGCATTACAACCACTTCTGGCGAGGTGCTGGAGGTGCATAATCCGTCGGGATTGCCCGAAATTACGAAAGTGTCGTCTATCGAGGAGCCATATATCAATGCGCAGATTATTACCAAGGCTGATTTCTTGGGTGCTGTGATAAAGTTGTGTATCGACAAGCGTGGCGTGATGAAGAATCAGAACTTTATTACGCAGGACCGCGTGGAGGTTAATTTTGAAATGCCGTTGTCGGAGATAGTCTTCGATTTTTACGATAAGTTGAAGAGTATTTCGAAGGGCTACGCTTCGTTCGACTACCATCGTACGGGCTATCAGCCGTCGAAGTTGGCGAAGTTGGATATTCTCTTAAATGGTGAGCCTGTCGATGCTCTGTCGTCGCTTATCTATGCCGACCACGCTTATGATTTCGGTCGTAAGATGTGTGAGAAACTTAAGGAACTCATTCCGCGCCAGCAGTTCGATATTGCCATTCAGGCGGCTATTGGTGCGAAGATTATCGCGCGCGAAACGGTAAAGGCTGTGCGTAAGGATGTGACGGCAAAGTGTTACGGTGGAGATATCTCGCGTAAGCGTAAGTTGCTGGAGAAGCAGAAGGCCGGTAAGAAGCGCATGCGTCAGGTAGGTCAGGTGCAGGTGCCGCAGTCGGCATTCTTGGCGGTACTTAAGATGGACTAAAAATCCGCTTGTCGGGTAAAAATCAGAAAAGTTAGAGAAGAAAGATAAATAAAAACTTAAATAAAGTATGAAAAAGACAATTATTGACCTTTTTGAGTCGTCGGTTGAGAAGTTCGGTGAAAAGACCTTCCTATTGGAGAAGCACGACGGTGAGTTCCAGCCCACGACATATAAGGAGTGTAAGACGCTTGCAATGCAGATTGGTGCCGGTTTGGTAGCTATGGGTGTGAAGCCCAAGCAGACAGTATCTATTTTGGCCGAGGGTTGTAACAATTGGATTCTCTCGGAGCTTGGTTTGCTCTATGCCGGAGCTATCAGTGTGCCTTTGTCGATTAAGTTGGAGGAGGCAAATGATTTGCTGTTCCGCTTGCGCCATGCCGATGTTGAGACGATTATCGTATCGCAGTATCAGTTGCCGAAGATTCGCAAGATTCGCGAGCAGTTGCCTTTGGTTAAGAATGTCATCATCTTCGATGGCGATATGGAGTTGCAGGAGGGTGAGGTTATGCTCCGCGATGTTATGGCCCAGGGTGAGGAGTATCTCAAGGAGCATGAGGCGGAGTTTTTGAAGATTGGTCAGGCTATCCAGAACGATGACTACGCCACAATTACCTATACTTCGGGTACTACGGCAGACCCCAAGGGTGTAATCCTTACACATCGTAACTATACAGCCAATGTCGAGCAGGCTTTGACCCGTATTTCGATTCCGTCGGATTATACGATGTTTATCATCCTTCCTTTGGATCACTGCTTTGCTCATGTTGCAGGATTCTATATCATGGTGGCATGTGGTGCTTCGGTAGCTACTACACAGGTGGGTCGCACCCCAATGGAGACGCTGAAGAATGTGCCGGTAAATATCAAGGAGGTGAAGCCTCATGTGCTGTTGTCGGTGCCGGCTTTGGCAAAGAATTTCCGCAAGTCAATCGAAACCTCTATCCGTAAGCAGGGCCCGAAGGTCGAGAAGTTGTTTAAGTTCGCCTTGAAGGTAGCTTACGAGTATAATCAGGACGGCTACACCAAGGGTAAGGGCTGGCGTTTTATCCTAAAGCCGCTGGTTGCTCTGTTCGATAAGATTCTCTTCGAGAAGGTGCGCGCAGGATTTGGTGGCAATATCAAGTTCTTCGTAGGTGGTGGAGCTTTGCTCGATTCGGAGTTGCAGCGTTTCTTCTATGCTGTGGGTATGCCTATGTTGCAGGGCTATGGCCTTTCGGAGGCAACACCTATCATCTCGGCAAACTCACTCGGCAAGGGCCGTCACCGCTTTGGCTCGTCGGGTAAGGTTATCCAGCCTTTGGAGATTAAGATTCTGGACGACGAGGGCCGCGAGATGCCCACAGGTGTGAAGGGCGAAATCGTCATCAAGGGCGAGAATGTCATGGCGGGCTATTGGAAGAATCCTTCAGCTACGGCCGAGACCGTTAAGGACGGCTGGCTCTATACGGGCGATATGGGTTATATGGGCGCTGATGGTTTCCTCTATGTCTTGGGCCGCTTCAAGAGCCTTTTGATTGCTGCCGATGGCGAGAAATATAGCCCCGAGGGAATGGAGGAGGCTATCGTTGATAAGTCGCCGCTGATTGACCAGATTATTATCCACAACAACCAGAGCCCCTTCACTTCGGCTATCGTTGTGCCTAACCGCGATGCTATCCGCAAGATGGTGACCGATGCCGAGGACGAGGCGCAGTTGAAGGCTGCCGCTACGGCTTTGATGGGCGAGATTGACAAGTATCGTAAGGGTGGCCAGTACGCCGACGAGTTCCCCGATCGCTGGTTGCCGGGCGCAATTGCTATCGTCGATGAGGCATTCACCGAGCAGAACGGCTTGGTAAACAGTACAATGAAGGTTGTGCGTGCCAAGGTTGAGGAGTATTTTGCCGACCGCATCGAGAATCTTTACACTGGCGAGGGTAAGCACCCTACAAGTGCAAAGAACTTGGCTTCAATTAAGAAGTTGGCGAAATAAATTCTGTGTTAAATAAATAGTTTGGGGTGCTCCGCAAAAGAGCACCCCAAAATGTTTTATACGGATACTATCTTTTGGTTTTTGGTGTTGCACAAACCTCCTCTAATGTAATTGGAAATCCATATTCTATTTTATGCAGCGTGACGGTCTCTACCCACTCATTGTCTTTTAGTTCATACCATTTTCCTTCGGTAAGTTTTCCACTTCGCTTTGAGAATGTACCTTCCAAGCGTACACGGTTAATGGCAAAATCCGGATTCTGGGCAGTTATAAGTATGTTGTCACTATTCTGCACATCGTAAATCTTTATATACTCTTTATCTTTTGCCGATTTGATTTGTTCTAAATCTAAGAGAGATAAAAATTTATTTATTATGATGCGACATTGCATCCGACCTGTTTTTGTTGTGCCTTCCCATTCGTGATAAAATGAGCCATCGTAGAGCTGCGTAACGCCACTCTCCCATTCTATACGCATTGCCTCAGAAGTTTCATCCATTGCAATTGTCAGAACGCCTTTTGTTGGTTTACCATCGGGAGTAATGCGATAGTAATCGTTGTCATCCTCGGGAGCAGGTTTTACTCTGGCCGTAAAAGTCACTCTGAAAGAGTTGGATTTTTGTAAATCTTCGATAGCAGAAAAAACTATATCTTCAGGTGTCTTGGCTTCGATTTTATTAGTCGGAATGATTAAATACACGCCTATTATTATAGCGGCTGCCATACTTGTCAAGCGTATAGTGTTTAGCCAAATCGAGCTTTTGGGTTTGCGTAGCTTAATCTCTTCGGCCGAGGGTGCGAATTGTGGAGTTAATATCTGCTCAACACGACGGTCTAACTCCTGAAAATTGTTATTTTGCTCATTTGTTTTCATTGTGATTACATTTTTTTGGATTAAATAAGTTCTTGTTTTTGAAGCTCTTTACGCAGATGCTCAATGCCATAACGATATCGTGATTTTACCGTTGGCAAAGGTATATCCATCATCTCGGATACCTCTGCAAAGGTATAACCTCCGTGCAGATGCAGACGAATAACCTCGCTCTGCTCGTCAGGAATGGTTGCCAGTAGTTTTGCTATCAGGACTTGCTCCTGCTCGAAATTCGAGGGCTCAAGTTCCTCGACTTGCAGCTTTTGTAGCGATGTCACATCTACGAATTCTACTCTTTTACGCTCGCGTAATAACTGCGTACAACTATTCGACAGAGCTCGATAGAGATAATATCGCATATTTCTCACCTCGCTCAAATTTTGCCTATGGAGTTTGAGGTATAACTCTTGAATCATATCTTGGGCCGCCTCCCTTTCGCCTAAACGGTAACAGGCATACCGATAGAGCGATGGCAGCTCTGCCGTTATTATCGCTTCGGCTTGTTCGAACGACCCCTCTTTGACAGGTTCTTTATGGTTCATACAGTTTGAATTAATATTATGCTTTCTGTTTATAAAACGCGTTTCAAATATAAGACGAAAAATATTAGGAAAGGATTTAATATAACCCTAAATAAATCTGTCTAACAAGGCTCTTTCGGCATCTACCTTGCTCTCTAAATTCCTTACCCCCACCTGCCGTCACTCTGAGGGAGCTTTAGCGTCCGCGAGAGTCTATCGTCTAAAGAGATTCTGAGCAAAACAAGTTTTGCCCGGAATGATATTATATGAGTAAAGGGTGCCGGCCAAAGACCGACACCCTTTGCTGCAAATCATTTGCAGAGCGATTACTCGCAATATTTTTTACGATATGATTATTGTTTGTCCAATATCTCGCTAACTGTGTTAATTATCTCCTGACCACGAAGATCGCGCTTAAGGATTGTTCCGTCGGGAGCAAAGAGAATAATGTGAGGAATGCCATTTACGCCATATATCTCCATTGCCTTATCCTCAGAATCTATAATTTGTGGCCATACGACGCCCTCATTCGTGATAGCCTTCTTTAAGTTCTCCTCTTTGTCTGAAACGAAAACACCCAAAACGGTCAGCCCTTTATCCTTATATTTATTATGCAGCTTAAGTAGGTTGGGAATCTCTCCTATGCACGGGCCACACCACGATGCCCACATATCCAAAAGTATATAGTTGCCCTTACCGATGTAGTCGGATAGTGCTGTCGGGTTGCCGTCGATGTCTTTACCTTTAATATCTTTAAAAGGTTTACCTTCTGCGGTTGCGTTTTGTGCCTTCAATAGCTCGATAAGCCAAGCTGCTCTCTTTTGAGTCCTTAACCACGGCCCGAAAGATGAGGCTATTTCCATTTGGGAAGATGTAAATATTTCATCAAAAAAGGCAGTATACATCAAAAAATAACCTACCGCATCATTGTTATGGAGTGCAAAAAGTTCCTTGCAACGTATGGTCATAGCGGCAACCATCTCGTGTTGGTATTCCTTTAGTGCCGCACGAGCCTCTTTTGATCTTCTGTCGGTAAATTGGCTCAAAATCTCTTTTTGCTCTTGTTTAACCTGTGCGTAAAGGCTATCCTCCTCTTGTGAAATACTTCTCATTGCATCGTTCTGAGGCGTGCCCGACGGCTGGTTTGGCTTATTAAAATTGACATTGATATCACCACCCTCCAAAATGAAATTGGCGTATATGTCACGGTTGTCTATATCAATGCGACAGAACACAGCAGTGTCAATTTTGCCCTTAAATGTAAATTTATTACCTTCGATTAAGGTACTATCGATGAGTTTGTTGCCTTCGTAGCGCGAGATGTAAATCTTTTTACCGTGATAGGTTGAATCATTCAGTATGCCTGTGACGGTATAGCTCGTCTGTTTGTGTGGTTGGCACGCAGATAATAATGCTATTAAGCATACAGCGAATATTTGAATCTGTTTTTTCATCGTTTTAGTTTTTATATTTTATTCGCAATACTCTTTTACCAAGGCCTCAATCTCCTCGGTTGAGGGGCCTATGGCGAGAATCTTCTTTGTCGCGGGGTCGATGATGAATATTCCGCCGGCGGCGTTGCCGATATTGTATTTGATCCACAGATTCAGGCGGTCGTTGAGCTCCACCAATACGGGCCAGGTGTAGCCATCCTGCTCGACAGCCTTTTTAAGTGCGTTGGTGTTCTTTGATTCGCGGGCGATGCTGACAACGCACATTCCCTTATCCTTGTACTTCTCGTAAATGGGGATGTTCTTCATCGCGGCTCTGCGACATGGCCCGCACCACGATGCCCACATGTCGAGTATGACGATGCGGCTGCCCTTAGTCATCTCCGAGAAGCGGAACATCTGTCCCTGCATATCGGGAGCCTCGAAGTCGATATACTCCGAGCCGACCTTAATTTTTGCCGACTCAATTTTCTCTGCCAGCTCCCGACCTTTGTTATTAGTCGCAAATTTCTCGGCATAAAGCTCGGCTGCCTGCATAATCTCGTTGTATAGTCCATATTGGTCGCCATATTGCAAAGAGTAGTATAGTAGATATACGAAGTTGATATATACAAGCGAGGGTGCTGCTACGGCCTCCTCCAAAATTGTGCGTGCCATTTCGGTATCGGCTTTAAGTTGTTGCGATGCCACAGCCCAATACTCTTTGCAATATTTTACAGAGTCGGGAAGGTTGCGAAGCTCTGCATATAAAGCAAGTGCTTTATCGCGGTCCGATTCCGCCTCGGCACGCGCGAGAATATCGTTGGCCACATCGCTGAAATAGAATCCCTGCTCTTCGAGTTCCTCCAATTGCTTGTCGTATGGGGCGGCCACCGCTTGTGCACGCTGCTTAAGGGCCTTTATGGCGTGATTTATCTCGCCCGAAACCACGCTGTTACTCATCTCCTCGAAGTCGCAGACAATATCTACCTCCTTCTCGGCTACGAAAAATTCGCAGGTCGACATCGATCCGCGGATATGCTGCTCCCAAGCTATAAGTGTGTAGAAATCATCACCTTCAGTTGGGATGTCAATCTGGAATTTGCCGTCGATAAGAGGAATTACCGTTCCGAAAGATTCTATGCTTTGAGCCGTCTGGAACAAGTCATCGCGAATCAGAATGACGGCCTTTGTCTTGTCGCTGACGACCTCGCCTTTGATGCGTCGCGGGCGTGTTATTTCGGGTTGTTGCAGACTTAGGCCGCGGATGTTGAGTGTTTCGCTACCATCCAAAACCATATCGACAGCCTTGTCCTCCTTTGCTACAGGCTCGAAACGCAGCGTGAAGAGCAGTACGCCCGAAGCATCAATGGTGTATTTCTTGTTTAGTTCAATGCCCTCTATGCCGAGTAGTTGGTAGCGATTGCCCGTAGTGCGACCTGCGAGGTAATACTCACCTTTGTCGCCCTGCAACCTAAACCAATATTCCTCGAAAGCATAAGCTCCGGCGTGGATGATTGTTGCGCTGTCGGTCAGTTCGATTTTGTGAACACGGAAAGAGTCGTAGCTCTCCATTGTGGGATACTCGATTGTGTGCGTTTTGCCACACGACGCAAGATAGAGCGCCGCCCAAAGAAGTGGTAGAAGTTTTTTCATCGTTTTTGAGTTTTAATTTTGCAAATGTAGTAAGAATTTTATCTATTTTGCAACTGTTTTGTGTGTAATTTTCGGGGGGGGTAATCTATTGATTATCAACAATATAAATAGCTGTAAATTTCTTAATTTTTTTCTGTGTGTTTTATCTTATTGGTTTCTTTCTTCTATAATACGAATAAGTCGGCGTTTTGTAACATCGAAATATGATTTTTTCTATTATTAGACGCGAAACAACGAAAAAGGTTACAACGGAGGTCTGATTCTGTCGTGATGAAGGTTGTTTGAATCTGCTTTTTGGCTGACGCTTGTGACTTTTTGGACTTGCGAAATAGGAATGTTTTTCTTAGCTTTGCATCACATTTCGCGGTAGTAGCTCAGTTGGTAGAGCATTGGCTTCCCAAGCCAAGGGTCACGGGTTCGAGTCCCGCTTACCGCTCTGTTGTGAAGAGAGAATAAGTGGCTTGTGCCACTTATTTTTTTATAGTTTTTTTGAATTGTAAATAAATTTCCCTTCAAAAAACCTATAAAAATAGCCATTTGGCTTTTCTCTCTTCACAACAGAGCGGTAAGCGCTATTTATATAGCGGGTTGCGGGGATAGAAAATATTTGATTTTCAGCGGAATCCCCGCTACGGCTTCGCCGTTCGAGTCCCGTTTATCAAACTTCACAAGCGACCCGAATAGGTCGCTTGTGAAGTTTGATAAAGGAACTCGTTCAGCTTGTTGCGCCTCGGCAGACTTGTCTATGGTCGGTTGTTGTTTGCTTCGCAAATCCTCGGGATTGCTGTGTGATTGTGTCTGAAAATGAATTTTCGCCACATCGCCCACCAATCCCGATAATCTTCGATTACAACAACCTCCCATAGGTCTGCTCTCGGCTTCTGCCGCCGTTCAAGTCCCAATCT
This sequence comes from Alistipes sp., assembly GCA_017532885.1. Next base: position 50,083 of record JAFXIS010000078.1, read on the forward strand.
GCAATGTTGAGAGGTATGGACCGAATTCAGTGACCATTCCGTGCTTTTAGGAGTGGGTAAAGCGACACATTGTTTATCGTGATTGTTGTTGTGAGGGGTGCGGATATATGAAATGATTTTGGGGACTATATGTTTTGATTGAAAAGGTGTAAATATATAATTGGAGTTGCTGTTTTGCGAAATTATTTTCATAACTTTGTAGAGATAGTAGATTGCCGAAATGGTCTTTATCGGATGTGAAATATAATTTAGAATCCAAGATATATGAAGAATTTATTGCGCTTTTTTGTTGGAGGTTTGGTGCTGGGTGCCGTGGTGTGTTGTGCGCCGAAGAGTGACTCTGCGCCGGAGCAGAATCGTATAATTGTATTGGACCCCGGGCATTTTCATGCCGGATTGTTGCAGATGCATCGCATTGAGGGTATGTGCGATACGGTGAGTGTCTATGCTCCCGAAGGCCCGGAATTGGGCGGTTATCTTTATAATATCAACTACTACAACAACCGCAAGCATAACCCTACGCAATGGGTTGTTGAGCAATATGTCGGAGAAGATTATCTTGAGAAGATGCTCAGCGAAGCGGAGGGTAATACGATAGTGATTTCGGGCAATAATCAGAAGAAAACGCGCTATATTTACGAATCCATAAAAGCGGGTTACAATGTCTTGGCGGATAAGCCTATGGCAATCTCGAAGGAGGACTTTGCGTTGTTGGAGAAGTCCTACAAATTGGCCGAGAAGAAGGGTCTGGTGCTCTACGAACTTATGACCGAGCGATATGATATCTATAATGTTGTCGAGAAGGCGTTGTTGCACAATAAGGAGGTTTTTGGCGAGCTGCTGAAGGGTACAAAGGATGAGCCTGCGGTGGAGATGGAGAGCGTACATTATTTCTGTCGCATATCATCGAGTGGTAAGGCCTCGTCACGCCCCGCGTGGTATTACGATGTCGAGCAGCAGGGTGAGGGTATCGCCGATGTTACGACACATCTTATCGACCTTGTGCAGTGGGGTTGCTTCCCTGATGAGAGCATTCGATATGGTAAGGATGTAGTCTTGACCGATGCTGAGCATTGGCCTACACTCGTTACGCTTGACGATTACAAACTCTCGACCCGCGCCGAGGCATTCCCCGAATATCTTCAGAAGGATATCAACGAGGAGGGTGTTTTGGAGGTTATGGCAAATGGAAAGCTGTCGTTCGAGATGAAGGGTGTGAATGTCGCCATTACGGTACATTGGCCCTTCCTCACTCCGCAGGGTGGCGGTGGCACTTCGCAGTCGATTAAGCGAGGCAGCCGCTCTACGATAGAGATTTTGCAGAGTGCCGAGACCGGCTATAAGAAGAATTTTTATGTTGTTCGCGCCGAGGGTGTCTGCGCCGAGGAGTTTGATGCAGCATTGCAAGGCGCAATTGCCGAGTTGAATGGCGAAAATCCCTATATTACTGTTACAGCCGAGGAGGGAGGCCGTTATCTTATTGAGTTCTCGGCAGAGAGCCGTAGTAGCCATGAAAACCACTTCGGGCAGGTTGCTGCGAACTATTTCCGCTATATCAAGGAGCATAAAGCACCTCGCTGGGAGCGCGATAATGCCTTGTCGAAGTATTGGATTACAACCGAAGGCGTAGCAGTGGCGAAGAGCAAAGATGAAAGATAAAAGAGCAAAGATAGTTTTATAAATATTACCCACTTTTCCAATTCTCTAATAATTTTGAATTTGAATTACTGCTCCTATGCAAAAACCAATATCGGAATACTACCCCGAGCAGAGGGCATTTTATGCCTTGCATCCCGATATTATGGGTACGCGGTTCGAGATGATTCTCTACGACGACCGACGCGAGGAGTTGGAGCTATTGTGGCGGCAGATTGTCGAGCGATTAGAGGAGTGGCATGCGATGTTTAACCGCTTTGGTGCGGCGAGCGAGGTGGCGCGCTTAAACAACTGTCAAGATACGCTGTGGCATGCGGTGAGTGAGGAGTTGGGGCGCGTGTTGTGCATGTGTCGGGAGTATTGGCTTAAGACGGAACGACTATTCGATATTACGCGCCGAGATATGAGCCTTGTGGAGATAGACGAGGGACAGATGCGGAAGTATAAGTCGGATGTGACGCTCGATTTGGGAGGTTTTGCCAAGGGATATGCGCTGTTGCAGGTGGAGGAGATGTTGAAGCGCCAGGGTATAAAGAGCGCGATTGTCGATTTTGGCCATAGCACGATAATGACCATAGGCGTGAAGCCCGACGGTGAGGATTGGATGATTGGTCTGCCTTCGCCGTATGATGGTCGGGAGGTGGCGCGATTTGCGTTGCACGACCAAACCCTCTCGACATCGGGAAATACTCCCTCGTATGTGGGGCATATAGTAAATCCGCGGAGTGGTGAGCAAATTTGCGATAGAGCGTTGAGTTGTATCGTTGCCAAAAGCCCTTTGGATGCCGAGGTGCTGAGTACGGTGCAGATGATAGCCTCCGAAGAGCAGATGTCGCTCATAGCGGAAAATTTTGAAATTATTACGGCTAAAAGATACGAATTATAATATATGGAGGAGAATAAGAAGGTCGAAAAGGAGTTGAGCCGCCGCCAATTCTTCAAGGAGTTGGGGTATATGGCAGGAGGTGCTATGTTGCTCTCTATGCCGTGGCTCAAGTCGCAAACGCCCGAAAAATTGGAGGAGATTAAAGGCGATAAGGCGCGTGTTGCACTTATCGGTTGTGGCTCGCGAGGACAGTATCATCTTCATAATTTGAAGTTTATACCTCATGCCGAGGTTGTGGCTCTGTGCGATGATTATGAGCCTAACCTGAAAGCTGCCGCTGAGCTATGCCCCAACGCTCGCACATATAGCGATTATCGGGAACTGCTCGAAGCCAAGGATATCGATGGCGTAATTATCGCCACGCCGCTCAATTGGCACGCCCCTATGGTTTTGGATGCTCTGGCGGCGGGTAAACATACCTTCTGTGAGAAGGCTATGGCGCGTACGATGAGCGAGTGTAGGGCGATATATGAGGCTTACAAGCGTACGGACAAGGCCCTTTATTTCTGCATGCAGCGAATGTACGACGAAAAGTATATCAAGGGCATGGAACGCATACATTCGGGTCTGATAGGCGACATTGTCGGTATGCGTTGCCATTGGTTCCGTAATGCCGATTGGCGCAGGCCTGTACCCTCGCCGGAATTGGAGCGCAGGATAAATTGGCGCCTGTATCGCGAATCGTCGGGCGGATTGATGACCGAACTCGCGTGCCACCAATTGGAGGTCTGCAATTGGGCTATGGAGCGCATGCCCGAGATGATTATGGGCTTGGGAGATATCGTCTTTTGGAAGGATGGTCGCGAGGTTTATGATAATGTGAATGTCATCTATCGCTATTCGGATGGTGTTAAGATAAATTACGAGTCGCTTATCTCGAATAAGTATAACGGCATGGAGGACCAGATTCTCGGTCATAAGGGTACGGTCGATATGACCAAGGGAATCTATTATTTGGAGGATGATAATCAATATTCGGGCATTCGTCAGCTGTTGCGTGAAACGCAGGAGAAGACCCTGGGTGCCATTCCTTCGGCAGGGCCAAGCTGGCGACCTGAAACTCGCAAGGAGTATATGCCTCACTCGCTTGTCGAGGGTGCGGTGTCGGTCAATAGCGGTCAGAGTACAGTGGGTGCCGATAATGATGGCTCGGATGTTATCCTGTCGGCATTCTGTCAGTCGTGTCTTACGGGCGAGAAGGCTCAAAATGTTGTTGAGGAGGCTTACTGCTCGACGCTACTCTGCTTGCTGGGTAATCAGGCGATGGAGGAGTGTCGTACGATAAAATTCCCCGAGGAGTATAAAATACCATACATGAAATTTTAGCTATGAAGTTGGATAAAGTTATTTCGGTCATAACACTCCGCGATGTGGTGCGTGAGGTGGTGGTATTTGGCGCCTGCTTTTTGGTGGCGTTTGCATTGAGCATATATGCTGTTGTGCATTATCAGACGCAGTGGTCGGAACTCTATACAGATATAGGTTTTACGGCTGCATTGGCAGCAATAATATATCTTGCACGCTGCGTGTTCAAGTGCTTGGCAATGGTTGCCTGTCGTGTGGTATGTAAAATAAGAAAATGCAAACAAAAAGCATAAAATAATAGAGATATGGTTTCAAGAAGAGATTTTCTAAAGCAGGCTTTTGCCGGTGCGGCAGCACTCTCGTTGGGCGGTGTAACATCTTCATTTGCAAATTCTTCGTACCAAAATGTTGCGGGAGCGAATGACCGTATCCGCATAGGTATTATAGGCGTAAATTCGCGTGGACGCGGCATAGCAAAGGGTTTGTGTAAGTTGCCCGATTGCGAGATAACATATGTCTGCGATGTCGATTCGCGCGCTATCGAGCGTTGCCAAAATAGCGTAAGAAAGATTACGGGTAAGGCTCCAAAGGGCGAGAGGGATTTGCGCGTGATGCTCCAAAAGGAGGATGTTGATGCAGTTATCATTGCTATGCCTGACCATTGGCACGCTCCGGCGGCTATTATGGCTATGCAGGCGGGTAAGCATGTATATTTGGAGAAACCTACGAGTCATAATCCCGCCGAGAATGAGTTGCTGATGCGTGCAGCGTTGAAATATGGCAAGGTTGTGCAGGTGGGTAACCAGCGCCGCTCGTGGCCCAATGTGCAGGCCGCTATTACTGAGATTCATGCCGGAAATATCGGTAAGGTGCGCTATGCCAAGTCGTGGTATGTCAATTCGCGCCCCTCGATTGGCGTGGGTAAGGTTGCTCCCGTGCCCGAATGGCTCGATTGGGATTTGTGGCAGGGCCCCGCTCCGCGTCGCGAGTATAAGGATAATATCGTGCATTATAATTGGCATTGGTTCTGGCATTGGGGTACGGGTGAGGCGCTGAATAATGGTACTCACTTCGTCGATTTGTTGCGCTGGGGCTTGCAGGTGGGCTATCCTACGAAGGTCGATTCTATCGGCGGTCGCTACCACTATCAGGACGATTGGGAAACTCCCGATACGCAACTTATTACCTATCAGTTTGGCGACGAGGCCGCATGCTCGTGGGAAGGTCGTAGCTGTAATTCGCAACCCGTTGATAATCAAGGTTTGGGCGTTGCGTTCTATGGCGAAAAAGCTACGCTTTATCTCTCCGGCGGCAACGACTACAAGATTTGCGATATGAAGGGCAAAGTTATAAAGGATGTGCAGAGCCAGCTGCAATTCGAGGAGGGTAATTTGCTCAATCCCTCGGAGGCGCTCGATGCTTTCCATTTCCGTAACTGGTTTGACGCGATTCGTACGGGCGCGAAGCTCAACTCCGATATTGTCGAGGCGTGTATCAGCACCCAGCTTGTGCAGTATGGTAATATCGCCCAGCGCGTGGGCCATTCACTTGATATCGACCCCGTCAGCGGCCGCATCCTGAATGCCGACCGCGAGGTAAATCAACTCTGGGGTCGCAAATACGAAAAAGGCTGGGAACCAAAGCTGTAAGGACTCCCTGACCCCGAACTTTAGATAATCGTCTTTCGCTTTGCGGAGGACGATTTTTTTTAGCCTATAGATACTGATTCTTCTCATCCTATTTCTTGGTACGAAATATGCGCTTGGGGTTGGAAATCAATATCAAGTGAATTATGACTAAAAAGAGTTTTGTTTTGGGTTTGGCGGCGATGTGCGGAGGTGTTATGCCGTCGTTTGCCTGTACAGGTATTTCGCTGCGCGCAAAGGATGGCAGCTATGTGCAGGCGCGCACTATCGAGGCGGCGGCAATGGCTTTAGAGAGCAATTATGTCGTTATTCCGCGCGGGCACGAGATGCAGTCGTTCACTCCCTCGGGTCGGAACGGCTTGCAGTTCAAGGCGCGCTATGGCGTTGTGGGACTGTCGGTTGTAAAGGAGGAGTTTATTGCCGAGGGAATCAACGAAGAGGGTCTGTCGGCGGGGTTGTTCTTCTTCCCGCAATATGGTGGTTATGAGCGATATGAGCCGTCGCAGAATGCTCGAACTTTGGGCGACTTGCAGGTCGTAGGGTGGATTCTCGCGTCGTTTTCGACAATCGACGAAGTGAAGGCGGCTCTGCCCTCGGTGCGTATCGTGGGGTTGGACTCTTCGGCTGTGGTACATTGGCGCATAGGCGAGCGCTCGGGTCGTCAGGTTGTGATGGAGATAGTGGATGGAGTGCCTCATTTCTACGAAAACAAGGTGGGCGTTATAACCAACGCTCCGGGGTTTGAGTGGCACTTGACAAACCTCAATAACTATGTGAACCTCTATCCCGGAAGTGCTCCCGAGCATCGCCTGTCGGACGAGGAGCTGCGCCCCATAGGCGGAAATTCGGGGTTCTTAGGTCTGCCGGGCGACGCGACGCCCCCATCGCGTTTCGTGCGAGCAGCATTTTATCGTGCTACGGCGCCACAGCTGGCTACGGGGTATGAAACCGTGTTGCAGAGCTTCCACCTGCTTAATAATTTCGATGTGCCAATCGGTATTGAGCACCCTGCCGACAAGGTGCCCGATATAATAAGTGCTACGCAATGGACCTCGGCGATAGATTTAAGCAATAGGCGCGTGTATTACAAAACGATGTATAATAACTCGATTCGCTGCATCGACCTTGCAAAGATAGATTTCGAAAAGGTTGCTTATCAGGTGCATCCGTTGGATAACCTGAAACAACAGCCGATAGAGGAGATTGTGGTGGAGTGATTCCGGCAAAACATAAGGCTGTCTAACAAGATTTTTTCCGAAAGGCAAGAGGGTGTTCAAAAAAATATTGAATACTCTCTTTTTTATGTCGTGTAAATGGATGTCTAATTGTATATACAAATAGTCATTTTCGGTGTATATGTCGATTTGGATGTGGCTACTTGTGAAAAATAATAAAGTTGATAATTATATGTAACTATCATATAATCAGTGTTTTATGTTTGAATGCCGATAAATGTAATTAAGGCTAAATAACTATACATATCAAAAATAATTGTAAATCTTTGTGCTGTTTGGAAATTAATTATATCTTTGTATTGTCTGATATGTCTAAACATATATTCGAAATGTAAACATATATGAGAAGGTCCAATTACGATAAGTTCCCGTCTACGAAGATTTCAGGTGCTGTGACATGCGGTTGGCAGGATATTATTGCAATGATACAATCGCATATGGGGCATCGCCGAGTATTGGCGATAGATCTCTATCTCGGAGTATATGAAAGTGAGATTTTTGAGGCGTTTTCAAGTGTTGCAAATGCTACAATAATAGATGTGCGTAGCCTTTTGAAATCGGAGAGCGAGATTTTGAATATGACATCGCGTTATATGACGAACGATGTTCTGTTTGGGTATGTGTCGCCTTTGCGCCTGGATGATTACTTTGACGAGGATAAATTGTCGAAGTGTCGTTGTGACATGGCGACATCGGAAGAGTGCTATATCGTTATAGGAACGGGTGCTGCGAGGGTTGCGGATGATGCGATGATTGTTTATGTCGATATGGCGCGCTGGGAGATTCAGCAACGCTTCCGTCGTCATGAGGTGAAGGCTCTGGGTGTGGATAATCATGCGGAGGCTCCGTCGTTGCAGTATAAACGCGGATATTTTAATGATTGGCGCATATGTGATAGGCATAAGGATGAATACTTCGATAAGATAGAGTTCTGGATAGATACACACGAGCCTCATGCTCCAAAGATGATAGACCGCACAACTTTTATGCGGGGAATAGAGCAAACGGCGTCGGGTCCATTCAGAGTTGTACCTTTCTTCGACCCTGCGCCGTGGGGAGGTCAGTGGATGAAAGAGGTGTGCGATTTGGATAGGTCGCAAGAGAATTTTGGGTGGTGCTTTGATTGTGTTCCCGAGGAGAATAGCCTCTATTTCGAAATCGAAGGGCACCGCTTTGAGATTCCTGCTGTGGATTTGGTGTTGCTAAAGAGTCGGGCATTGTTGGGCGAGGCCGTTGAGGCGAGGTTCGGTAAGGATTTTCCGATTCGATTTGATTTTTTGGATACAATGGGAGGTGGAAACCTCAGCCTTCAGGTGCATCCTACAACGCAATTTATATATGATAATTTCGGCATGCAATATACTCAGGATGAGAGTTATTACCTCTTGGATGCCGGAGATGATGCTGCGGTATATATCGGAGTAAAGGAGGGTATCGACCGAGATGCGATGATTGCCGATTTGAAGGCTGCACAGCGTGGTGAGATAGTGTTCGATACCGAGAAATATGTTAATCGTATCTCGGCGCGCAAGCATGACCACTTCTTGATACCCGGAGGTACTATTCACTGCTCCGGAGCAAATAGTTTGGTTTTGGAGATAAGTTCAACGCCCAATATCTTTACATTTAAGTTGTGGGATTGGCTGCGTTTAGGTCTTGACGGAAAGCCGCGTCCGATAAATATCGAGCGAGGAGAGAAGGTGATTAATTGGGGGCGTGATACCGATTATGTATATAATAATTTATACAACCAAGTATCTATCGTCGATTCCGGCTCGGGCTGGGTTGAGGAGCGAACCGGATTGCATCAGAATGAATTTATCGAAACTCGCCGACATCGTTTTACTGCGCCGGTCAAGCATAATACCTGTGGCAGTGTGAATGTGCTTAATCTTGTCGAGGGCGATGTTGTATCGGTGGAGAGTGTGAATGGTGAGTTTGAGCCATTTGAGGTCCATTATGCTGAAACTTTTATAGTCCCGGCCGCTGTCGGAGAGTATATAATCCGCCCATGCGGAGAGTGCGACAAGGAGTATGCAACCATAAAGGCGTATGTTCGTTTTTAGAATTAAAAATAGAGTTTAGTTTATGTATCAACACGACGAAAGAGTTGTTTTGACGCTTGATGCAGGAGGCACAAATTTCGTATTTTCTGCTATTCAGGGTTGCCGTCAGGTGGTGGAGCCAATATCTATACCTGCCGTAACACACGATATAGAGGCATGTCTAAAGACAATCGCACAGGGCTTTGAGGAGGTGTGGCGTAAAACGACATCAACTCCGGTTGCTATAAGTTTTGCCTTCCCCGGACCTGCGGATTATGAGCGTGGCATTATCGGGGATGCTCCAAATTTTCCTGCATTCCGAGGTGGTGTGGCTCTGGGGCCCTATTTGCAGCAGCGATTTAATATCCCTGTATTTATAAATAACGATGGCAACTTATTCGCATATGGTGAGGCATTGGCAGGCGTGCTGCCTAAGATAAATAGTGAATTGCAGTGGCGAGGCAGTATGCGTCGCTATCGTAATTTGCTGGGTGTGACCATCGGTACAGGTTTTGGCGGTGGAGTGGTAATAGATGGGCATCTGTTGCGTGGTGATAATGGTGTCGGTGGCGACCTCTATCTGATGCGAGATAGGGCGAATCCTGAAATTATGGTTGAGGAGAGTGTCAGTATTCGCGCCGTAAAGCGTCATTATGCAGAATTGAGCCATGATGAGTCGGCGTTGGAGCCTAAGGATATTTTCGAGATTGCCGAAGGTATCCGTTACGGCAATCGTGAGGCTGCCGTAGAGAGTTTCCGTCGGGTTGGAAGTGCTGCCGGAGATGCTATTGTGAGAGCCTTGAATCTGATTGACGGCTTGGCTGTTATAGGTGGTGGAGTGATGGGTGCATCGAAATATATTATGCCGGCAGTGCTTGCCGAAATGCGTAGTAAGGTGCAGACCCTTGGTGGAGTAGGATTTGATTGTATGCAGAGCGAAGTGTATAATTTGGATGATGAAATGGAATTATCCGGATTTCTTGCCGAGCAGGATATGATGGTTGAGGTCCCGTTCTCGGGCGAAAAAGTACCCTATATGTCACATCGTAAGGTGGGTGTCGCTGTTTCCGAGCTTGGAACGAGCCGCGCCGTAGCTTTAGGTGCATATACTTATGCTTTGTCGGAGTTGGATAAAAATATTTAGTAGCTATGGGCGCGCAAATTGAAAATCGTAAATATGCCATCGTGCCAATAATGTTTGGCTTTTTTGTGATGGGATTCTGTGATATTGTGGGGTTTACCTCCGATTATGTGCAACATTCATTCGATTGGTCACCTGCCGTTACAGGATTTGTACCGTCAATGGTTTTTATATGGTTTCTCTTCTTGGGAATTCCCGTTGGCGGTTTGATGAATCGCTGGGGGCGTAAGCGTACGGTGTTGCTGAGTATGGCTGTTACGATTGTCGGTATGATGTTGCCGCTTGTGGCGTATAATAGCTTTACCTGCATGGCGGCTTTCGCATTGCTGGGTATCGGAAATGCAATATTGCAAGTGTCGTTAAATCCGCTCTTGAGTAATGTCGTGACAGAAGGACGATTACTTACAAGTACGCTGACTTTAGGGCAGGTTATCAAGGCCCTATCGTCGCTTTTAGGACCTGAAATTGTGCTTATAGCGACGCTCTATTTCGGCGATGAGCATTGGTACTATTGCTTCCCGATACTGGGTGCTATTACTATCCTTTCGGCTTTGTGGTTGGCTGCAACGCCTATTCAGCGCGAAGAGGTGGCTGCAAATAGTGGCATTTCGATGCGCGATAGCTTTGCGCTACTTAGAAATCGTGTATTGCTGATGCTCTTTCTGGGTATATTTTTTATTGTCGGTGTAGATGTCGCAACTAATTTTATCAGCTCAAAATTGATGATAATGCGTTTCGACTGGACTCTCTCGCAGGCAAAAATTGCTCCTCAAATATACTTTTTGTGCCGCACCATAGGTGCATTGCTGGGTGCTGTTGTGTTGGCTCGCGTTAGTGCAACGAAGTACTTTAGGGTTAATATTATTGCATGCATGGTTGCATTGGTTGTGTTGATAGTGACGCAGAATGCTTCCACCAATTTAGCATGTATCGGAGCTGTCGGATTCTTTGCATCATCCATTTTCTCGATAATCTACTCTTTGGCTTTGCAGAACAGCCCAGATAAGGCGAATCAGATTTCGGGATTGATGATTACGGCAATTGCCGGAGGTGGCGTTGTTACGCCAATAATAGGTGTCGCTATTGCGCAGGCGGGGGTAGTAGGCGGAGTAGGTGTCGTTATTGCATGTACGCTCTACCTTGCGTGGTGTGCTTTTAAGTCGAGGTAGCAAAGATTAGTAAAAGAAAGAATAGAGCGGTTTCTTGCCGCTCTATTCTTTCTTTTACCCTATAATCCATTTGCTGCTGGGGATGAGGGATATGAGCTTTACCGAGAGATATGAGCAGGCGAATGTCGCTATGGCGATAAGCGGAATATCCAACGCCGTAGGTAATGCCAAGCCATCCTTTATAAGCGCTACGCAGGGTCCTAACCAGAAGATATGCACAAGGTACATTCCAAAGCTCAGGTTCGAGAGGTTTACGATAGCCTTAGGCTCTGAGGTCGCCTCGATGCAGGTGAAGAGCAGGAAGGCTCCAAATGTCAGCATTACGCAGTTAATGGTGCAGAATGCCCAGCCGACCTCAATAACGGGTGTCGAGTGTACAACGCCCGGCACGGCCTGCACATAGAACGAATAGATTGTAATTGCAGCGCCTGCAAGCATCGCCGAAAGTCCCACCCAAAAACGCTTTGTGCGGCTCCAATCGATATGCACGCGGATATAGTGCGCCAAAACCAAATAGCCCAAATATCCCGAGAAGTTCCACAATAAATGATACTGATTCCAGAAGCATTCGCCCCACAACTCGCCAAACCAACGATTCAGGTAAGGCATTGAAGTTGAAATGAGGAACAGCAGAATAAAAAATTGCTCTTCGCGTTTGGTTGCTTTCTTAAGCCATGGTGAGATAATGGGGATAAAGAGGTAGATGCCCAAGAGTGGGTACATAAACCAGAAATGCCCCGCCATAGTGGGGAAGTTCAGCAACAGACGCTTTATGTCGGTGGTTGCTGTTGCGCAATCAATACCACCCCACAAAAGTGGCAGTGTGCTGTAAAAAATTGCGAAAAATGCCCACGGTGGTACGATACGCTTAATGCGACTTTTGTAAAAATCCCACGAGGTTTGCTCCTCTCGCATGGGTACAAGCAAAAATGCCGAAACAATCATAAACAGGGGTACTGCCATGCGCGAAAATCCGTCGTAAAGCGACACCCAAAGGCGGTCAGCCTCGTCTGTAAGGAATGATTGCGGGCCTGCCATTGCCGATTCGCTCACCATGCCATAAAAATGCTCGCTGGCGTGTACCAGCATCACAAGAAAGCATGCGAAGATGCGGATGTAATCAATATATACAATACGATTTTTCATTAGTAGCGTTTTTTGTTTAGGGGGTTAATATTTTGCAAAGATAAAATTTTCCGAGTAAAAAAATCTTTTTTTTGATGGATTTAGTCGTTTAGCTTAAAATTTTTAGTAGTTTTGTAAAGTTATAAATATTCAAACTATGGGAAACAAGATAAACGACCCTATTGCCCGATTGATGGGTTTGCGATATAAATCGCATCCGTGGCATGGCCTTGAGGTGGGTGAAGAGGCCCCTGAGATTGTTACTGCTTTTATCGAAATGGTACCTACCGATACCATTAAATATGAGTTGGATAAGGTGAGCGGTTATATCCGTATTGACCGCCCGCAGAAATATTCGGTTGTCGTTCCGGCACTCTATGGTTTTATTCCGCAGAGTTTCTGTGGCGATTCTATTGCCGAGTATTGCATGCAGCGTAGCGGTAGAGAGAATATCAAGGGCGATAGTGACCCGTTGGATATTTGCGTATTGACCGAGCGTACCATTTCGCATGGTGATATCATTGCAAGCGTAAAGCCTATTGGCGGATTCCGTATGTTGGACGGCGACGAGGCTGATGATAAGATTATTGCCGTATTGCGTAACGATGCTACATATCGCGGTTATGGCGATATTGAGGAGTTACCACATATCGTTGTCGATAGATTGAAACACTACTTCCTCACATATAAGGATATGCCGGCCGTGGACCGCGATAGCGAGCAGCGTCAGCGCAAGGTCGAGATAGTTGCTACCTATGGCCGCGAGGAGGCTTACGAGGTTATTCGCCGCTCGTTGGAGGATTATAAGAATCACTTCCAGAGTTTGGAGGATATTTTGCGACATGTGTAGTCGTATGTAATTGTATGTAGATTATGGAATCGTTAAAGGTTTTATATAAAATCGGACACGGCCCTTCGAGCAGCCATACAATGGGACCGCGTAAGGCTGCTGAGATTTTCCTCGCAAAGAACGACACTGCCGAGGCGTTCCGTGTGACGCTTTATGGCTCATTAGCGGCGACGGGTAAGGGACACTTGACCGATACGGCTATTCGTGAGGTTTTGGAGTGTAAGGCGCCGACCGAGATAGTGTGGTGTGCGGATACTGTCAAGGAGTATCACACCAACGGCATGTTGTTCGAGGCTCTTCAAGGTGGCGAGGTCGCCGATAGCTGGGAGATTTACAGCATCGGTGGAGGCGATATCGCAAGCCCCGAGATGCCTCATTTAGCGGGCGAAAAGATTTATCCGCTCACTACGGCGAAGGAGATTTTGGCGTGGTGCGACCGTGAGGGTAAAACCATCTGGGAGTATGTTCAGGATAGCGAGTCCGAGGATATTTGGGACTACTTGCAGCAGATTTGGGAGTCGATGTGCTGCACGATAGATAATGGATTGAATAACGATGGTGTGTTGCCCGGAGGTTTGAAGGTTGCGCGCAAAGCGGGTACCTATTGGGTGAAATCCAAGGAGTATGGGCCTACGATAAGCAACCGTTCGCGCCTATATGCTTACGCTCTTGCCGTTTCGGAGGAGAATGCTTCGGGTGGAGAGGTTGTTACGGCTCCAACATGCGGCTCATGTGGCGTGTTGCCGGCGGTTATCTTCCATTTGGCAGATGTGAACGATTATCGCCCGATTCGTATCCTCAGGGCTTTGGCTACGGCGGGTGTATTTGGAAATATTGCCAAGACAAATGCTTCGATTTCGGGTGCCGAGGTTGGATGCCAGGGCGAGATTGGCGTGGCGTGCGCTATGGCTGCAGCTGCGGCGTGTCAGCTGATGGGAGGCACTCCGTGGCAAATCGAGTATGCTGCCGAAATGGCTTTGGAGCACTTCTTGGGCCTTACTTGCGACCCTGTATGTGGTTTGGTGCAGATACCTTGTATCGAGCGTAATGCTGTGGCGGCAGCGCGAGCTATTGATGCTGCGACATTTGCCATACTCTCCGATGGAAAGCATCGCGTGACTTACGACCATGTCGTTGCGGTAATGAAGGAGACGGGACATAATCTGCCGAGCCTTTATCGCGAAACTGCCGAGGGTGGTTTGGCAAAACATTATCAAGTGGAGTAATTAATCTGAAAAATATATGATTTATCGTTTCAGAATGCTAACGGACGAAAACGATAATTTCGTTCGCGATTTCGAGATTGCATCGGATGCGACACTTCTCGATTTGCATGAGTTTATATTGCAGATGTTGGGTTATGACCCCTGCATGGCATCGTTCTTTACTGCCGACGATAGGTGGGAGCGCGAGCAGGAGTATACCTTTATGGATATGGGTGAGGGAATGGGTGATGCCGGCCTGGGATTGCCGCAACCTATGGCTACGGCGCGTTTGGAGGATGTACTTACCTATCTCTATGCTCGCCTGATATATCTCTTTGACCCATTTAACGAGAGAGCGTATTTTATGGAACTTATTGAGGCTAAGGAGCCTCAAAAGGGTATGACATATCCACGCCTGCAGTTTGAGCACTCGCCCGCTCCGGACCAATATGACCCCGAGGCAAATGAGGAGAGTGGCTCAATATTCGAGGAGATGATGGGCGAGTTCGGCGATTTTGACGGCGACGATAACTACGACGATGAGTACTAAATCGCTCATAGTGATTGTGGGGCCCACGGGTTCCGGGAAAACCGACCTCTCAATAGCGGTGGCGGAGCACTTCGCGGCACCTATAATCTCTACCGACTCGCGTCAATTTTATCGTGGCATACCTATCGGTACGGCGCAGCCCGACGAGGAGCAGTTGCAGCGCGTGGAGCATCACTTCATAGCGTCGCACGACCTCACCGACGAGTTTAATTGTGGCGCATATGAGGTTGCGGCGTTAAAACGCTTGGAGGAGCTGTTCGAGCGGCATGATGTCGTGGTGGCGGTAGGAGGCTCGGGCTTATATGTGAAGGCTCTGTGTGAAGGAATGGACGATATGCCTGAAGCCGATGCCGAGGTGCGTCAGCAGTTGGCGGAGCGCCTTGAGAATGAGGGTTTGGAGGCTCTTGCCGAGGAGTTGCGCGAGCTCGATAGCGAGTTCTATGAGATTGTGGACAGGAAAAACCCTGCACGCGTATTGCGAGCCTTGGAGGTGTGCATTACTACGGGTAAGCCCTATTCGTTGTTACGGCGAGGTGAGGTGCGTGAGCGCCCGTTCAACATCGTGAAGATTGGTACCGACATGCCGCGCGAGGTGTTGTATGAGCGTATCGACAGGCGTGTGGATATGATGATTGCCGAGGGTTTGGAGCAGGAGGCGCGCGCGGTGTATCATCTGCGTGAACTTAACTCTCTGCAGACGGTGGGTTATCGCGAGATGTTTGAATATTTTGACGGTACAATAAGCCGCGAGGAGGCGATAGAACTCATAAAACGCAACTCGCGTCGCTATGCTAAGCGCCAGCTCACATGGTTCCGCCGCGATGCAGATATAAGGTGGTTTCATCCTGCGCAGAAACAGCAGGTTGTGGAGTATTTGGAGGCAAATATTTGTACATTAAAATAATTTTCTTACTTTTGTGGCGTCTTACCGCGAAAGCGAGAGGATGGTGTAGCTCGAATGGTGGAATAGGTAGACACGCCGGACTTAAAATCCTGTGGCCAGTAATGGCCGTGCCGGTTCGACCCCGGCTTCGAGTACGGAGGAGGTAGCTGTTTGGTTACCTCCTTTTTTTGTTTGCTGATGATGGCAAGCCAACGGCGTTGGCTTTATGTGGCAATATGCGGTATTGTGCAAACAAGTTTGCCCACTTCCACACATTACCCCATAGGCTTCGCCTTTGCCATCATCCGACAAAAGTGTATATCCGCGGTGCTCACTTAAGATGCGGTTGCGCGGACTTCAAGATGTATTTATTGCTCGACCTGCGGTCTGCGCTGTAAGGTGTCCGCGCGAGTTTGCGACCTGTGGTCGCTGCACTTCGACCCCGGCTTCGAGTACTTGGGAGAGGACTGTAGGTTCTCTCTTTTTTTGTGCGGTTTCGTGCGTGTAGGGTGTGGGGTCGTTCAGCGTGTGGCGGCTCGGCAGACTTGTCTGCGAGTGTTGTAATATCGTCAAGCGGTAATCGCTACGCGATAATGCTGTAATAGGCTGTAAGCCCAAGTAAATAAATTCCCTTGTTCTTTCAGCCTATCACATCAGCCCCATGGGCTTTCCGCTTGCCTCTATTTCAAATCTCTTCGGTCCGCTCTCGCCTGCTGGCGCCGTTCAACCCCGGCTCTGGGTACGAAGAGAAGTTTGAACGACATTCTCTTCCTTTATGTGGCTAAGTGCGGTATTAAATAGTCCATTTGTGGGGCGTAAGCATAATTTTGAATTTTGAATTTTGAATTTTGCATTACAAAATGTATCTTTGTATGTTATATCCGATGTCGCGACGGATATATAGTGTGAAATTAAACAATTAAAAGATACGATTATGAAACAATCAACTTTTTGGAGAGAGGCTTCTCGAGGCGGAGCTATCGTAGGTTTGGTAGGTGTTGTATTTTCAATATTGGCTATGGTATTGCCAAAGATGAATGGCTTGTGGAGTATTGCTAATGTGGCACTTACAATCTATCTGCTTTTCTGGTTTACCCGTTGTCGTGCTATGCAATTCCAGCAGGAGGGATACTCTTATGGTCAATCTTTAGGCTTCATTGTAGCGATGAGCCTCTTTGCCGGCATTATCGCCGGAGCATACCAGATTGTTGCAAGTAATTGGCTTTTCCCCGAGCAGTTTGAGCAGATGTTTGAGCAGATGTTGGCGGCATTTGCCCAGGCGGGTATTAGCGGTGAGCAGGCGGAGTCTATCGCTTCGATGTATCGCTCGATGATATTCTCTCCAATGCCGGCTCTTTTCTGGAGCATCTTCGGCAGCGTTATCGGTAACGGATTCTATGGCTTGTTCGTAGCCATTGCAACAAAGCGCGAGCCCGCTTTGTTTGATACCGAGGATGAGGAGTAAAAGAGATAGAAAATGACAAAAAAACTCGATATTTCGGTAGTTGTACCTCTCTATAATGAGGAGGAGTCGCTCGGTGAACTTGTCGCATGGATTGACAGGGTCGCAAAATCCAACAACCTTACATATGAGGTGATTATGGTGGATGATGGCTCGACCGACAATTCATGGAACGAGGTGGAGCATCTCGCGCGATTGTATGCCACGGTTAAGGGTATACGCTTTGCGCGAAATTATGGTAAATCGGCTGCTTTGTATTGCGGTTTTGAGGCTGCAGAAGGAGAGATTGTGTTTACGATGGATGCCGACTTGCAGGATTCGCCTGACGAGATACCCGAAATGCGTCGTATGATTTTGGAGGATGGCTACGACTTGGTGTCGGGATGGAAGCGCAAGCGTTATGACCCGATAGGAAAGCGTTGGCCGAGTAAATTCTTTAATTGGACGGCGCGTATTGTGTCGGGCATTAAGCTACACGATTTCAACTGTGGGCTGAAGGCTTATCGCCGTAAGGTTGTGAAGTCTATCGAGGTTTATGGTGAGATGCATCGCTATATCCCGATTTTGGCAAAGCATGCCGGCTTTAAGCGTATCGGAGAGAAGGTTGTGCAGCATCAGGAGCGTAAATATGGCGTGTCGAAGTTCGGTATGGAGCGCATGGTGAAGGGCTATTTGGACCTTATCACCGTGTCGTTTATGTCGCATTTCGGTCGTTCGCCGATGTACTTCTTTGGTAGTCTCGGTACTTTGATGTTCCTGGTGGGAGGCGGTACTGCCTTGTGGATTATCTTGGCGAAGATTATCAAGCAGATGAATGGCACATATCTGCGAGCTGTGACCGACCAGCCTCTGTTCTTTATTGCTATTTTGGCAATAATTTTGGGTGTGCAACTATTCTTGGCAGGATTTATCGGCGAGCTTATCAATCGTCGTGCTGCCGACAGAAATTGTTATAAAATAGATAAGAAAATATAATTTTTATGATACAACGAATTCAATCTTTATATCTCTTGGCGGTTGCGGCAATGATGGCAACTGCGCTATTTACTCCTCTGGCTGCATTTTTGGCCGGAGCAGAGGAGTTTAAGCTCTATGCCTTTGCATTGAAGGGTGCCGAGCAGTCGTTCCCTACGGTTTATATGGGCATTGTTGTGGCGCTTGCGGCGATAGTTCCTTTGGTGACAATCTTTATGTATAAAAAGCGTCTGTTGCAGATTCGCATGTGTGCGGTGGAGATTGTGCTGTTGCTCGGAGCTATTGCATTTATGGCAATATATTATTATCTGAGTGGCAGAATGTTCTCTGAATTGGAGTTCCATGCGCAGAGTTTCCGTATCGCCATGGTATTCCCGTTGGTATCGCTCATCTTGGTCTATATGGCTGCACGCGCAATATTCAAGGATGAGATGTTGGTACGCTCGTTGGATAGAATAAGATAAATATCGCAGAATTAGGCGTTACCATATTTTTGGTATGAAAATTGACTTTTGGGTATCCAAAGGTCAATTTTTTTTGTATGTGCAGAAACTTAGTAATAATATGTTTTGCTGTGGTTGCAGTGGCGTGTTCCTCTCGTCAGTCGGTGAGCCGGGAGCCTCGCTCGGTAAAGGCGACAAAGGTCGTGGCAACGGATTATATCGATAGGGACTTTGCCGGTATGGCAACAGCCGATGATGCGGTAAATTTGGCGTTTAAGATTTCGGGACAGGTGGCAAGTGTCGATGTGTCGAAGGGCGATTTTACCGAGAAAGGAGCATTATTGGCTCGCCTTGAGCCTCGAGATGTGGAGTTGCAGGTTGCTGCCGACCGCTCGCAATACGAGAGGGCGCGCTCTCAATATGAGCGTATGAAGCGCCTCTTGGAGCATAATGCCGTGTCGCAGCAGGAGTTCGAATCGGCGCAGGCTGCGTTCGTGCAGGCGCGCACGACTTACGATAACTCAAAGGATTTACTCTCCGATACGAAGCTGCGCGCACCTTTTGCGGGTGTCATAGAACGCATATATGTGGATGCCTACCAGCGGGTGCAGTCGGGCGAAACGATACTGCGCCTGGTAAATCCCCGCAGTACAACGGTGGAGTTTACAATTCCCGAAAAGAGTCTGCCTCTGTTGGCTGATTCTACGACGCTTTTTTATGTAAGTTTTGACAATCTGCCAAAATTGCAGTTTGCGGCACGCCTGCACAAATATGCTAAAACCGCGTCCGATGCTTCCGGGTTCCCTGTGGCATTGAAGATATCAAAAGCTGATAGTGAGCGATATAATATCACTCCGGGTATGACTTGCCAAATCACAATGCGTAGCGATGACTCGAAATTGCGAGGCTTGGCAATACCTCTATCTGCGATATACGCTCCTGCCGGAGGTGGAACTTATGTGTGGGTTGTGGAGCCAAATGGCAGAGTCGAGCAGCGCGCCGTGGTACTTGGTAATATATTCGGACGCGATATGGTAGGCGTAAGGTCGGGCTTGAGTGTTGGCGAAAAGGTCGTGACGGCGGGAGTTTATAAGCTCCGCGAAGGTCGTGAAGTGAAGGTCTTGAATAACCCTAAATAGACTGAATATATGACTATTACGGAGTATTCGCTGCGCAATCGCAGTATCGTGTGGTTTATATTGGCTCTGTTTCTGATTGGGGGCGTGTGGGCATTCGTCAAAATGGGTAAAAAGGAGGATTCGACCTTTGTACTGAAGAGTGCTGTGGTTAGTTGCGAATATGCCGGAGCTACGCCATTGGAAGTAGAACAGCTTATCTCGGAGCCTCTTGCGCGAGAGCTGCAATCAATGCGCAAAATCAAGAAAATAACCTCTCAATCATATTATGGACTCTCGAAGATTATGGTTGAGTTGGAGTCCGGAACGCGCTCAAGCGAGATACCTCAGTTATGGGATGAACTAAGGCGAAAGGTTATGAATATGTCGGCGCGATTGCCCGCAGAGGCTGGTCCCGTGCGCGTGGATGACGATTTTAGCGATGTCTATGGGTTGTATTATGGCTTGGCCGCCGATGAGGGCTTCTCGTGGAGTGAACTTCGCGATTGGGCGCAACGCATCAAAACCGAAGTTGTGACAATTGACGGAGTGCAGAAGGTCGCCCTGCAAGGGGAGCAGACGCCCGTTGTGAATATCTATATCACCCGCTCTACTTTGGCTAATTTCGCTATTACGCCCGAGATGATTGTGGCGATGATGACGCAGCAAAAT
This sequence comes from Alistipes sp., assembly GCA_017532885.1. The sequence goes on from JAFXIS010000078.1 coordinate 70,446, forward strand.
GCCGTAGTGAATAGCGGCGAGGTAGTTGCCGGCGAAATGGTGGTCAGGGTGCTGGAATTGGGCGTATATTCAACGATAGAAGATATTGCCAATCAGTTGCTTATTGCTGCGGATGGAAAACAGTTCCGCTTGGGCGATATAGCCCGTATCGAATTGGACTATATGACCCCTCCAACTCAGATTATGAGGGTTGATAGTAGACCTGCGATAGGTATAGGCGTATCGACGGATGCTGATGCCGATGTTGTGACAATTGGGCGCAGTGTAAGAGATAGGTTGCAGCAGATTGAGAGCGAAATGCCCTTGGGGCTGGAGATTGTGGAACTCTATCCCGAAGATAAAATTGCACGCGAGGCAAACCTGTCGTTTATGCTCAATCTGTTGGAGTCGGTAGCTATTGTTGTTGCGGTGATTATGCTCGCCATGGGATTGCGTAGCGGCTCTTTAATCGGTATGTCGCTGATTTTCACCATAGGAGGTACAATGCTCTTGATGTATATGTTGGGCGAGGGGATAAACCGCACCTCATTGGCGGGATTTATTATCGCTATGGGAATGTTGGTCGATAATGCAATTGTCGTAACGGATAATGCCATGAACTCCATGGCTCGAGGCATGGTGGCGCGCAATGCCCTGATTCGAGGAGCGGATACTCCGAAATGGGGACTTCTGGGGGCTACGCTTATAGCCGTATTCTCATTCCTTCCGCTATACTTGGCGCCATCGTCTGTTGCCGAGATTGTAAAACCTCTGTTTGTGGTTATTTCGTTGTCGCTGCTACTGAGCTGGGTACTTGCCATGACGCAGGTGCCGATGTTTGGCGAGTGGATGTTAAAGCCTATGACACAAGGAACCACAGCGGAGCGTTTCAGTTGGTTTGATAAGGTGTTGCGTGGAGCGTTGCGTCATCGCTGGGTGGTTGTTGTAGGAGTGATATGCTTGTTCTGTGCTGCGATGTGTGTGATGAGTCTGATGCCTCAAAACTTCTTCCCGCAACTCGAGAAACCCTATTTCCGCGCTGAGGTGATATTGCCCGAAGGGTATGATATATCGGCTACGGAGGAGAGCCTGACGACGATGACCCGATGGCTGCATCGTCAAAAAGAGGTGGTGAGGGTATCTACGACTGCCGGCTCAACGCCTTTGCGATATTATCTGGCGAGCAGTAGTGTTGCTGGTCGCCCGAATTATGGCAATATATTGATTGAAGTCGATAAAAAAGGCTCGGCAGAGCGTGTGAAGGAGCGCTTTGATGAGTTTGTGGCAGATTCGTGTCCCGATGTGTGGTTGCGCTCGTCGCTCTTCAAACTCTCGCCTGTACCTGATGCTACTATCGAGATTGGATTTGTGGGTAGCGATATAGATACATTGCTCGATTTGACGACGCAGGTCGAGCGTATAATGTGGGAAGAGGAGGATGCTACAAATATTCGCAATAGCTGGGGTAATCGTATTCCGGCGTGGCAACCCGTCTATTCGCAGATTAAGGGGCAACGCATAGGTGTGAGTCGCAGTCGGATGGCGCAATGGATAACATTGGCTACGCAGGGCTATCATATGGCGGATTTCAGGCGTGGAGATGAGTTTATTCCCGTGGTGCTGAAGGATGAGGGTGTTGAGGATTTTAACCTTTCGAATCTGCAATCTATACCTATTTTTTCGCAGGGTGGGCGGGTCTATTCCATTGAGCAGGCAAGCAGTCGTTTTGACTTCGATTTTCGACAAGGTGTTATCGAGCAATATAATCGTCGTCGAGTCATGAAGGCTCAATGCGACCCGGAGGATGGGGTGAATACAATAGCACTCTTCCGCAAACTCTTGGCGCGCGTAAAATCCGAAGTGCAGATTCCCGAAGGTTATATGCTGAAGATATTTGGCGAGCAGGAGTCGCAGGAGGAGTCAAATAGTGCTTTGGCGGAGAATATGCCGCTGGCTTTGGTGCTGATTTTTGTTGTATTGCTGCTGTTGTTTGGCAATTATCGTGACCCGATAGTGATATTGCTGATGACGCCACTCATCTTTATAGGTGTGGTTGCCGGCTTGTTTTTTACGGGTAACAGATTTGACTTCTTCTCGTTGCTGGGGCTTTTGGGATTGGTCGGCATGAATGTGAAGAATGCGGTGATTCTACTCTCGTCAATCAATGAGAAGCGGACTTCGGGTGTAAATCCTTATATGGCGGTTGTGGATGCCGCGCGAGAGAGATTGTTGCCCGTATCGGTAGCCTCGATAACGACAATTTTGGCTCTGATACCACTGCTCTTTGACTCGTTGTTTGCCGGTATGGCTGCAACGATTATGGGAGGATTGTTTGTAGCAACGATACTGACAATGGTTATCCTGCCTGTGGTATATGCCATTTTTTACAATATCAAAGAGGTGAAAAGTCGTGCCTGAACAATTGTCGTTTAAGATATAACATTTATTGAAAATTATGAGAAAAACAATTACTTTGATTGCTGTGATTATGGCAATTACTCCCTCTTGGGCGCAAATAAGCCTTCAAGCCTATCGGGATAGCGTATATCGGGCAAGTACCGAATTGTTGAATGCCGCCGAGGAGATTGCAAAGGCGGAATCTTTGGTGCAAAAGGAGAAAACGGGCTTCCTGCCGTCGCTCTCGGCGGACGCTTCGTTTACAACGGGATTTCGTCGGGATGGAGATAACCGATTATGGGGATTTTCGCTTACGCCTCAGCTCTCGCAAAAGATTTATGCCGGAGGAGGAGTGCGTGCAGCATTGAGTCAGGCGAGAAGTAGTCGGGAAGTGGCTATCTATGATGAACTCTACGAGCGACTTACGATGCGCTATGAGGCTGATTATGCTTACTGGCAGGTGTCGGCAACGCAACTCTACTTGGCTGCAACGGAGAGCTATGTCGAGATAATAAAATCGCTATACAGAGTCGTGCAGGAGCGATATGCGGAAGGATATGTCGCCAAGGGTGATTTATTGCAGGTGGAGGCTCGTTTGAGCGATGCCGAGTTTGCGCAGATGACCACTCAGAATCATTACGAAAAGGCTCTGCATCAATTTAATAATCTATGCGGGCGACATGAGCCGTCGGATGTGGAGCTGTCGCAATCAATAATTGATTCTATACCCATGCCGCGCCGATGCCTCTACACCGAGATTATTGAGCGTCGCCCCGATGTGCTGGCGGCCATGTGGGCTACAAGGGCTGCGGAGCACGGCGTAAAGAGTGTTGCCGCATCGTATAATCCCAATATCTATGCCGGAGTGAGTGGCTCATGGCAGACTTATTCGCCAAATAACTCGGGGCGAACATATTTAGACGGAAGTATGATGTTGGGCGTGAATATCCCTATATTCCATTGGGGTGAGCGAAAACATGCCGTTGCCGAGGCGAAAGCCGATATGAGGATAAAGCGGAATTTGTGGGAGCAGATTCGTGATGATGTCGAGCAGGAGGAGGCAGATGGATGGAGCGCTTTGATGAGTAGCTATCAGCAGATGCAGTCGTCGCTACGCAATCTGGATATCGCAGGGGAGAACCTCTCCATATCGACATACGCCTACCAAGAGGGACAAGCTACGGTGCTCGATGTGTTGCAGGCGCAGATTAGCTGGATTCAAATATACACCAACGCCATCACCGCACGATTCAACTATGCGGTGGCGGTGTCGGCATATATGCGCCTTACGGCAGCGGATTAGATTTTTACCGTTTCGGTGCTGACGACCGAAATTTCGTGTGATATGGGAGCAATTTTGCGGAGCATGGCTATGACTCCGCATTTTTCGTTATGCGCCTCCATGACAGCCTCGCTGACGGCGTTTTGGTCACCTATATGGCGACATTCGACTTTGTAGCTTACTTTGAAATTGTCATACTCGCTTGTGGGAAGCAGAGTTGCGGTGTTGAGTGCCCCTTCGACCGAGATTTCAATGCTCTTAGGCGTGATGTTGTCCTTTTTAAGAATGCTCATTATGGTGTAACCGCTACATTGTGCAGCAGCACAGAGCATCAGGGCTTTGGGGTTTAGATCATCGGCTTTGGCCGCGTCGATAAGGCGAAAGCGTCCGTTTCGCAATTCGACAGTTACTTTCTGGATGTTACTCATGATGTTAAAGTGTAAAAATGTAAAAACCTAACGAAAAATCACTCTTTCGATACATAGGCAATAAGCAGGTGTCAATAATCGTTCCTTTATTGTGTTAATTGGTGCAAAATTCATATCTTTGTCAAAATGTTTTTTGTCGATAAATGTTTCGTCTATGTTGAGAAATTCTATATTGTCACTTGTTGTGCTATTGAGCGTTGCATTGCCGCTATATGCGCAAAAGGGTGAAACTGAAGCAAAAGTGGAACGAGGATGTTCGCTATATGAGTTTGGACACTACGCCGAGGCGCGTGCCGAACTGTTGGCTGCGCGTGAGGAGCTGTCAAAAGTGTCGGATAAATTCGCCATCGAGCGTATCGATTACTATGTTGCGCTGTGTGATGTGGAGCTTAAACGCGCGGAGGTGGAGAGTCGCCTGAAGAAGTTTATTTCGGATTATCCCGGCTCGGCATACTCTAATGAGGTGCAGTTTGCGCTGGGCGTTCACTATTGCATCGAGGGTGATGCCGCTCGTGCGGAGGAGGTTATGCAGGTTGTGAATTATGAGAAATTAGACCCCGAGAGCCGCGACCGTTATGACCTGCGCATGGGATATATGGCATTTATGCGTGGCGATTATCCTGCGGCAAAGGGCCATTTCGGGAATATTCAAGGTAAAGGCGATTATGCCGACCATGCTCTCTATTACATTTCGTATATGTCTTATGCCGAGGGCGATATAGCTAAGGCGCGCGAGGGATTTACCAAGTTGAAACATAGCATGCAGTATGGCGACCTGATGCCGCATTATCTTTTGCAGCTCGACTTTAAGCAGGGCGATTATCGTTCGGTTGTGGAACAAGGTGACGCCATTATTGCAAATACTACCGAGGAGCAGGCACTGCAACTCAATCGCATGATGTCGGAGTCGTGGTTTCAACTCTCTAATTACGAGAAGGCTGTGAAATATATGGAGGCATATAGGGCTTTAGGCGGCAAAATGGGGCGTGTCGAGAACTATATAATGGGATATTCGTTACATCGTCGCACGCTTTATGCCGAGGCTGCACCATATCTGCGCGAGGCGTGTGGTGCGGATGATATGCTTACGCAAAATGCTTCGTATCACCTTGCTGATTGCTATTTGCGTAGCGGCGATAAACAGAATGCGATGTACTCGTTTGCGATGTCGTCAAACAGCTCATTCGATGTGGCTATTGCCGAGGATGCGCTGTTTAATTATGGCAAATTGCAGTATGAGTTGGGTGGAGGGCACTTCAATGAGGCGATAAATATCCTAAGTCGTTATGTGGAGCGATATCCGAAGTCGGAGCGCACCGACGAGGTACGGGCGCTGCTTGTGGCGGCATATTACAATTCGCACAACTATACGGCGGCATATGAGGCTATAAAGCGAATTCCATCGCCCGATAATGATGTGTTGCTGGCTTTGCAGAAGATATCGTACTTTAATGGCTTGGAGGCTTACAGCGAGGGTGAACTTGCAAAGGCGCAGAGCGCTTTGCGCGAGTCGTTGGAAGTGGGCCTGAATGCTAAATACAATGCTTTGGCAGCGTTCTGGTTGGGTGAGATAGCCTATTCGGAGGGCAATATAGACGAGGCGTTGCGCCATTATCGCAGTTATATGGCGCGAGCACCGCGTACGGGAAGAGAGTATGCTATGGCACAATATAATGTGGGCTACTGCTATTTCAATGAGAGTAATTATTCGCAGGCGGGTAGGGCATATGATGACTTTTTGGATATCTACTCTCTGCGCGACTCGTATCATGCCGATGCGCTGAATCGTCGTGGCGATATACACTATGCGCAGCGAGAGTTTGATAAGGCGATATCGCGATATAATGATGCTATTGCAATGGCTACTCCTGAACGGTATTATGCCGAGTATCAGCGCGCCATAACTTTGGGCGTAAGTGGCAATGTGCAGTCGAAGATTGACGCCTTGAAGGCAATTGTCGAGGGCAATCGTGGCGATTATGTCGATGCTGCAACTTATGAGTTGGGTAAGACCTACATCGCTAAGGAACAGTATGATAAGGGCGTTGCGATGTTGGAGCGATTTGTGAAGGAGTATCCTTCGTCGCAATATTATCTGCAAGCGTTGTCGGACCTGGGTTTGGCGTATATGAATTTGGGCGATAAGGCGAAGGCTTTGAAATATTACGATATGGTCGTGAAGGCGGCTCCGCAGTCGTCGCAGTCGAAGAGTGCGTTGCAGGGCATTCGTGAGATATATATTGAGCGCGGAGATGCCGATGCCTATTTCGATTATGCCGAGAAACAGGGTCTGGAGAGCAATGTGAGTGCTATGGCGAGGGATTCGTTGTCGTATGCCGCAGCACAGAAACTCTATCTTGGAGATAAGATTCAGGAGGCGTCGGTAAGTTTTAAGGGCTACCTTATGAATTATCCGAGCGGATATTATCGTTATGACGCATTGTTCTTCTTGAGTGATTGCTACATTCGCGAGGGCATGGAGGCCGAAGCGATTGAGTCACTATCGGAGTTGGCTACGGCGGGGCGTACACAATATTCGGAGCGCGTATTGGATAAATTGGCGTCGTTGTGCTACAAGAGTGAGCGTTGGGCACAAGCAGCAAAGGCGTATCGCGAATTATACGATGTTACGCAGGATGATGCGGCGAAAAAGAGTGCCGCGTCGGGCTATATAGCCTCTACGCTGAAGTATGGCTCGGATGGCGAGATTATAGCTATGGCGGAGGATGTGGAGCAACTGACACAGGTGACAGCAGTGGCGCGTCGTAAGGCGCGTTATGCCAAGGCGTCGATACTCCAACGCGAGGGTCGTGAGGCTGAAGCGCTGGAGATATATAAGGTTTTGAGTGCCGAAACCAAGAGTGCCGAGGGTGCCGAGGCTCGTTATCGTGTGATTGATGCGGAGTATAAGTCGGGTAATCTGCAAAAGGCCGAGAATATGGTCTACGAATTTTCGGATAGCAAAACGCCGCAAAACTATTGGTTGGCGAAGGCGTTTATATTGTTGGGCGATATATATATGAGCAGGGAGGATGCGTTCCAGGCGCGTGCTACATACCAGAGCGTTGTGGATGGCTATACCCCCGCCGATGATGGTATTGTCGATGAGGCGAAGGCTCGAATTGCAAAAATGAATTAGACTTAAGTGAAGATGAAGAGATTTTTATATATTACATTGCTGTGCGCAGGGGTGCTGTTATCGACCACCTCAATGGCGCAGGTGGCGAAGCAGGTTGAGGTGTCGAAAGATTATGCCCCCACGGTCGATAAGGCGCAGAAAATAGCTATCGTGCCCGATATGACCGATACGGTAAAGATGCAGCCTGAAATAGAGTATACTATTACGCCACGCACTTATGCCACTTCGCTATTGACTGAAAATTTCCGTCCTGCGACAATCGCTTATTGGGATTATAGCCATTCGCGACCTCTGTATCTGAAGGCTGCTGCGGGCGTGCCTTTGGCGAGCGAGGTGGATGCTTATCTTTCGACCTATAACAAGGATAGAGGCTATGCTATGGCGTATGTCAATCATTGGGGCGATTATCGCAATCGCCATACTTTGACAGGCGAGAAAATCTCAAACCACACTACCGAAATGTCGAATCGCGTGGGTGCGCGTGCCGGATTGTTTGTGCGTCGTCGTACGCTTGAGGTGGATATCTATGGCGATAATCAGCTGCGCCATCGTTATCCTACAACAGGAGAGAAAATAACCTACGGAAAGGTGCAGGGCAAGGTGCGTTTCGGCGATGATTTTACAGATATGAGCCGCTGGAACTTTGATGTGGAGATAGGTGGTGGTGTTTTTGGCCATGAGGTCCGTAATTTGCAGCCCCAGGAGCGATTCTCGCAATCGGGTGTAGGTGTAAATGCGGCAATGGGCAAACTGCTGGCGGATAAACATCTGCTGATGTTGCATGCTGCGTATGACGGTTATTTTGGCGGGGAGGCGTTGTCGCCATATAGCAATAATTCGCTGATGGCGGGTCTTAGATATGGCTTTAGCGGTAAGCGGACAAATCTGATTGTAGGTGCTGATTATCGTTACGATAAATTGTCGGAGGCGACATCCTCGCCACATCATATATTGCCTTATTTGCATATTACATGGCAGAGTGCCACCGAGCGATTTGTCCCTTTTGTGGAGTTTAATGGCGAATTGGTGCGTCATGACTTCTCGTCGCTTAAGTATGAAAATCCATTCTTTGCGGCTACTTCGGCGACCGCTTTGGCTTTGGCAATGTTGCCTAACGAGGTGAAATATAATGGTCGCATAGGTATTGGCGGCAATTTGGGCAAGGGGCTGTTCTCATATAACCTTTCGGCGGAGCTGTCGTTCGCGGATGACCACCTATATTGGTATGCGTCGGGTGCCGATTACTCGTTTGTTACGGCTTATCAGCACTCGTTGCGATTGGATGGTGGTGTGAAGCTGCATCCTGCAAGGTGGTTTGAGTCGGAACTCTCGGCTGCGGTGTACGCGTGGGAAAATTATGATGATTATTACGCTAATCGTCCCAATTTTGAGGCAGATATCGATTTGCGATTTATGGCTCGCCGATTCCGCGCAGAGCTGAACTTGGGCTATGCTTCGGCTATAAAGTGGATGACGCTGAATGCTCCTCAGAGCGAGAATCAGCCGGCAACATACGGATATGTCAAGACGGGCGGTACGCTGCAGTTGGGTGTGAATGTCGAGTGGCGCATATCCAATCGCATGGCGCTCTTTGCCGAGGGACATAACTTGACGGCCAGCAAGGTCTATGAGTGGTTGGGTTATTACGATTCCACTCCGCAGGCTATGCTTGGCGTAAAGATGACATTCTAAAGAAGAAAAACCAACTAAATATCGATAATATGAAAAAGCTGTTTTTAATATGTCTTGCGGTGTTCGCATTTGCTTCATGTAGCGACGAGGGCCCCACAAATCCTGCGGATAACAAACCGCCTATAGTGTATGATAAAATTTTGTTTGCGGATGAAGAGCTCCCATCTCTCTTTAATGCTTATTCCGGAACGGCGACCGTAAAGTTTAATAGTACGGCGGATTGGCGAGTGATGGTTGAAGATGCTCAGGCTACAATAGATGGGGGTTATGTTAAGCCGGATTGGGTTACGGTGGAGCCGGAGAATGGTGCCGCAGGCGATGCTGAAATCACGATAAGTGTTAAGCCTAATTGTCCTTATCGGGCGTCTATGCGTAAAGCGAGAATCTCTATTTATGCGGGTAATACGATGAGGGAGTTTTATGTCAGTCAGGAGCATTTTTCGACCACCATTGATAAAGCGATGGATCCGACATATAGCTCAACCGACTTTTCGCAGGATGGCGTGACTTCGGTTATGCAATATACCAATGTGAGTGGCGGAGAGGGTATTAACCTTGTATTTATGGGTGATGGATTTACCGACAGGTTGATTGCCGACGGCACTTACGATAATATTATGCGTACAGCTATGGAATCACTCTTCTCGTATGAGCCATACAAATCGTTCCGCCATTATTTTACCTGCCACCAGATAAATGTGGTGTCGAAGGATGAAACCATTGCCGAGGGACACGAAACAGCCTTGAATGTGACGCTTGACCCGAAAAGCACCGTGATTGATGGTGATAATCAAAAAGTTATTGACTATTTAATCGAGAAGCTGGGCCTTCCGGAGAGTGTTATGGATAACACGATTGCTTTTGTGATTGTAAATTCAACCTCTCGTCATGGCACTTGCCATCTATTTGGTCAGACCGAGTTCAGCCCTGATGGCGGAGGCTTCACTGTGGCATATGCATCGTTGAGTGATTTCAGAAATACCCTTGTTCATGAGGGTAGCCACGGATTTGCAAAACTTGATGATGAGTATACGACAGCCGATGGTCAGATGTCGGAGGATGATAAAAATACTTACGAGGTGTTCTATAAACCTATGGGTTGGTTTAAGAATGTAGATATAACCAATGACCCGAATAAGATTAAATGGAGCCGCTTCCTCTCAGATTCGCGTTATGCGTCAGACGATATCGGAATATTTGAGGGTGCTGCATATTGTTATTTCGGAGCATATCGCCCTTCGGTAAACAGTATGATGAATGCAAGCTATGACGGCTATGGTTTCAATGCTCCTTCGCGTGAAGCGATATATCACCGCATCCATAAAATAGCCTTTGGCCCGGAGTGGGAGTATGACTATGAGAAGTTTGTCGAGTACGATGCTAAAAATATTGGCGATAGTAGAATTACTCGCGCCGGAGGAGATTTCCGCTATGTGGAAAATGTTACTCACCAATCACCTATAATACACAAAAATTCTTGGAAAGATGAAATCGGAAAATAGAAATAATATACTCCTTTCTGCCGCAGTGGTGCTTTTTGTTGCGTTGTTTACCACAGGTTGCGCATCGTGCAGAAATAAGAAGGCAGAGGCTACGCCGATAAACGAAACGGACAGCATAGAGCAACCGCAACCTTTGCATCCGCCTATCGTAATACCTCACTCATGGCGCGAGGAGGTGGGCTCGGCAGATAAAGATTAAAGCACCTAAAGGGGAAATGTTGCCTTTGGGCTCGGTTGTAATGCAAAATTGGAGGTGGATTATTCTACCTCCAATTGCATTATATAGTCGTTCATTACAAAGCCGTAACCTATGTCGTTATCCTCTTCGGCGATTATCTCGAAACCTTTGTGGAGGTATACCTCGCGAGCATGATGATTATCGCGGTTTACGGTCAGGTATATAGCCTTGATATCCTCCTCGCGGCATATTTGTCGCATGACATCCAATCCTACGGAGAAGATTCCCAAACCACGATACTCTTTTAGGATGTAGAACTTGCTCAGAAAGAGCCTTTCGCCTTGAGGCTGCACGCCAAAATAGGCTAAAATATCACCATCCTGCTCGAAGATGAAATAACGATAGCCGTGCATGATTTGGCCCATTATCGCCTCGATGCTTTGGTACTTCTTGAGCATATATTCAATTTGCTCTGCCGAGCAGAACGATATGTTCGCCTCGCGCCACACCTTGCGGGCAGTTTTTGCCAAGCGGGCAATATCAGCCTCGCTAAATATCTCTCGTAGATTCATGTCGCTAAATTTTTACCAAACAACAGGCTCTTTACCTATGCTTTGCAGATAGGCATTTGCTTGTGAAAAGTGTTTGCATCCGAAAAATCCGCGATAAGCCGAAAGTGGAGAGGGGTGCACGCTCTTTAGGATAAGGTTAGTTCGCGGATTGGCAATTTGACCCTTGCGCTGGGCATAACTTCCCCATAACATATATACTATGCCCTGCTTACGCTCGGCGATGATGCGTACAACGGCATCGGTAAACTGCTCCCAGCCTCGACCCGCGTGTGATGCCGCTTCATGAGCTTTTACCGTAAGTACAGAGTTTAGTAGCAATACACCCTGCTCTGCCCAACGGTCCAGATTACCGCTCGAAGGGGTGGGGGTGCCAATGTCGCTACTTATCTCCTTGAAGATGTTTTGCAGTGATGGCGGAAAAGGCACTCCGTCATTCACCGAGAAGCATAAACCATTGGCTTGACCCGGACCATGATAGGGGTCTTGACCTATGATTATGACTTTTAGCGACTCTACGGGGCATTTGTCGAAGGCGCGAAATATATTCCGCCCGGCAGGGAATATTGTACCTGCGGAGTACTCCTGTTTGACAAATTTTGTTAAATCCTCGAAGTAGGGCTTGTCGAATTCTTCCTGCAATAGAGCCTTCCAATCGGCTGCAATTTTTACATCCATATATATAATATAAAGTGTTTATCGTTTGGTAAAAATACAAAAAAAATGGTAACTTTGTGGGCATAAAGATATAAAACATGTAAAATGTTATGAAAAAGTTATTCCTGATTTTGACTATGGTGGCTGTGGGCGTTGCATGTTGCAATACTGCGGCTCGAGAGGCCTCGAATGAGGAGGTGCGAAATATAATCTACATGATAGGTGACGGCATGGGCTTGGCTCATGTGTCAATGTTGAAAATCGAGGGTAAGTATGCCGATACGGCATTTGATAGAGCAGAAAATATTGCATTGATTACTACTCATTCGGTGAATAATCGCGTTACCGACTCTGCTGCTGCGGGTACAGCATTGGCTACCGGCTATAAAACAAATAACAGCATGATAGGTATGACACCCGATAGTGTAGTGGTGGAGTCTATGATGATGAAGGCCGAAAGAGAGGGCTATGCTACGGGTTTGGCATATACCTGCTATTTGCAACATGCCACTCCTGCGGCGTTCTATGCAAATTCTTTGCATCGTGATTCTACCGATATTATCACAGGATGTTTCATAAAGAGTGATGTCGATGTGGCTTTGGGTGGAGGTCGAGCATTTGTCGAGGGCTTCTACGCAAAGCAGGGTAAGGATTATAAGGCGGAGTTGGCGGCGCTCGGATATCAGGTGTTGCATAGCCAAGATGAGTTGGCGAATGTGACCGAGGGTAAGGTCGTAGGACTCTTTGCCGAGGATAATCTGCCCAAGATGAGTGACGGTCGTGGCGACTATTTGTTGCAGGCTACAAATAAGGCGTTGGAGATTTTGACAAACAATGTCGAGAAGGAGAAGAAGCGTGGCTTCATGTTGATGGTCGAGGGCTCAAAGATTGATTACCGCTCGCATGCTAACGACTCAGAGGGTATTTTGGCCGAGATGCGCGATTTCGAGAAGTGCGTAGCCGCGGCTATGGATTATGCCGATGCGCATCCGGGTACACTCGTTGTGGTATGTGCTGACCATGAAACAGGCGGAGTCTCTATTCCGAGCCAATCTACCGACTTTAAGAGAGCCGACAGCGGAATTAATTATCGCTATGCAACAAGGGGCCATTCGGGAACAATGGTGCCGGTGTATCTCTATGGTGCTGGTGCTGAACGCATAAATGGTATAATGGACAATACCGAATTGGCAAAGCAGCTTATGCAACTCATAGCGTTAGAATAGATGCTGTTGCCATTAGGATGAGATGTTGAGTATAAAAATGTGAGGGTGACCACTTTAGGTCACCCTCTTTGCGACTAATGTGGTAAAAAGTCGCTGAAAAACGAACTGAAAAACTTAATCGTTGCCCTATAACCTCGCTGGGCGACAGATGCGACATCATATATAGTGTCGAGTTGGTCGCGAAGGTAATCCATCGATTTGCGCGCTGCCGTCAAATATATCATCAGCGACACAATAAGGAATACTCCTCCGACGATAAGCGTCGCGATTGAACCCGATTTTATAATCTCGGCAACCCATATTACAAGTGCTACGACCAGCAGCACAAACGCTATAATAGCGGTTGTTATAAAGAGGATTATGGGTGTAAACACCTTTCGGGGCGACGGATTAATGTTGTCCATTGTTCGATAGCGTTAGGTTGCTGACTATTTGTCGTGACAGTGGCAGCGAATCTTCTCGCCCTCCTGTTCAACATAATCGCGAATCTTATCGCGCAATTCAGAACCCGATTGTGGTGTTGTGAGCATTGCGGTTATCGAGCCCACCAAAACGCCTCCAAAAAATGAGAGGAGGCTGCAAAGACCTGTGTTTTTCATAACTGTATTAGTTTTAATTCGTATCGAGGAGTTGCAAAATCCGAGCCATACGACTACCTTTGTGTTGTGATGAACGAAAAAAAAGATATAACGGTGGCATTTACCGGTCATCGTAGCTATCAGGGCGAAGCCGACGCTGCTCTGCGCGAGGTCGTGCGCGAGATGTATGATAGGGGCTTCAGGCGATTTTTAGTGGCTATGGCGTGGGGATTTGACCTTGCGGCAGGTAAAGCGGTTATGGCACTGAAAACGCAATACGCGGATGTGGAGTTGGTCGCGGTTGTGCCTTATGAGGGTTTCCGGCAACTATTCCGTGATGAATCGTTGGCTCTGTATGATGAGGTCGCGACGGCTGCCGATGAGGTTATTGTGGTAAGCGCAATAGGTGGAAATATGGCATTCGCTCGACGCAATGATTTTCTGGTGGACAATTCCGCCGTTGTGATTGCATGGTGGATACATGGTGTAAAGGGTGGTACATCATACACCGTAAAACGCGCCGTGAAGCAGGGACGGGAGTTGAGGAATTTGTGCCCGCCGCGGGAGCTTGAGTTATTTTAATAAATGAGAATCCGTATAACAAGACTCTTTCGGCATCAATATATCCTTGCTGTTTAGATTTTATCGTAGACCTCCAATATCTTGTCGCACATTGCCGACCAAGAGAAGCGTTTGCGCTCCTCGGTAAAGCCCTCGCGTAATTTAGAGAGCGTATCGCCTTCATAAATGTGCTTCAATGCCTCTTTTATCGCGTCGGCGGTAGGCTCGCACACAATTCCGACCTTGCCGTCAGGAACAATTTCGGGCAGACCTCCAACGCGTGTAACAATCATCGGAAGTGAAAAATTATATGCAATTTGTGTCACTCCACTCTGCGTGGCTGTGCGGTATGGCAACACGAGGCAATCGGCTGCCGAGAAGTAATAGCGTACATCCTCGTCGGCTATAAAGTGGTCGTGCAGGACGATGTCGTCTTGTAACTTGAGCTCCTCGATGAGCGATAGATATTTCTCGCGTGAAGCATAAAATTCTCCCGCAATGAGTAATTTTCGTCCCGTAGGACGCCACTCTGCCCATGCGCGGAGCAGTAAATCCAAGCCTTTATAGTCGCGGATAAGTCCGAAAAATAGCGTATAGCTCTCCGTAGTATCAAGTCCGAGTTTCTGGTACGCTTCACTCTTCGAAATTGCTGTTCCGAAGTTCTCGAACATGGGGTGGGGTGAAAAGAGCATCGGAGCGGAAGAGTAGGCCTGCAACTCCTTGTGTACCTGCTCCGACATATAAACAAACCCGTCTACTGCCCCCAAATAGTAGTGATTGCAGGGTTTGTCGATTATATGGTGCTCGTGTGGCTCGACATTGTCAATCTGACACAACACCTTCGTGTGACCATTCTTTCGTGCTATGCGCGCTATTGTGCCAAAGCAGGGAGCCATAAACGGAGTCCAATATTTCATCAGCACAATATCGGGGCATTCGCGTTTGAGCCTGCGGCCCACCTTTATCCAATTCAACGGATTTGTGGTATTTACCACGCGCTCTATATTTAGGTCTGTGGGCTTTGGTGCATCGGTATATTGGGTTTTGCCGGGAAAGAGGAGTGATGGGTACTGCACCGAGAAGGTGTAAATCTGTACCTCATGACCTCGCGACTGATATTCGCGTGCCATAGTGTGCATAATGGATGCTAAACCACCTCTGTAAGGGTGCGCGGGGCCTAAAATCACTATCTTCATAGGGCAAAATCGGGCAAATTATTTCTGAAACTTCATCGTGTAGTTGCGCAGCCAGCGCATAGGTGCTCCGCCGAGGCATTGGCAGATAGGAATAAAGAGCCTGAACCACCAATCGGGAACTACGCAGCGACGCCCCTTGAACATAGCCTTTAGGCCGCGTCGAGCGCAACTGTCGGGGCTCATCAATATTCCAATCTTCAGACCAAAACGCTGCAACTCGGGCGATAGGCCATATAGGTCGGTGGCGATACCTGCGGGGCAAACAGCCGTAACTTTTACGCCTCGACTGCGCACCTCCTTTGAGAATGCCACAGAAAAACTCTTTAGATAGGCTTTGCTGGCGCTATATAGCGACAGACCGGGGTAGGGCATCCATATCGAATAGGATGACATGTTGAGAATATGCCCACCTCCGCGCTCCGCCATATCCTGCGCAAACAGGCGGCATAACTTTGTCGCAGTAATAGCATGCAGGGTGATGATACGCTCGATACGCTCTGCCGGGGTGTCAATAATATCGCAGAACGAGAATATTCCGGCATTGTTGATGAGTACATCGGGCTCAAAAAAGTGTCCCTGGCACCAACCGTATAATCTTTCGGCTGCATCGGGTGTTGCTAAATCTAAAGCATAAAAGCGTACACCAACTTCGGGATATTCTTCGCGAATCTCTTGTGTCGTAGCAATTAAATCCTCCTCCGTTGAGGCTACCAGCAAGAGATTATAACCCATTGCAGCGAGCCGCTTGGCATAGCAACGACCTATACCCTTCGATGCGCCCGTAACGAGGGCGTTCTTTATCTCTACTTGAATTGCCTGTTGCATGGTTATTTAATTTTACGCAATTCGCGCCACAAACGCTCGGGAATATGCTCGGTGCAGTTATGACAGCACATCATCTTGTCGGAATACATGCGCGCAATGCAGTAATCGCGATGGTCGCAACCCGCTTTGGTCTTTATGTCGCCCTCGCGTAGCTTATTTACAAAATTGGGGTCGTTAATCAAGGCGCGCGCCATCTGTAACATCTCGAAACCCTCGTCCAGCACCTTCTCGATACCCTCACGCGACACCAAACCGCCTACATATACCAGCGGACCCTTCAACTCCTTGCGGAACTTCTTGGCATTTTCAAGAAAGAAGCACTCCTCGAAGTCGTAATCCTTAATCATCCATTGGCCAAAGAGCGATACGACAATCTTCTGCAACCACTCGTTCCAACCCATATAATAGCCCATGGTCTTTGTCGGAATACGACCACGCATAACCGCCATGGGTGAGCGCGACACGAAACCCGACGAGAGTACTATGCCGTGAACGCCGAATGACTCTATCTGCTTGGCAATTTCGATAGATTCGGGAATCTGAATGCCGCTACGGAAGCCGTCCTCCATGTTGTGCTTAACCAAAACAGCCATATTGTGGCGCGTAGCCTGCTCCATAACCTCCTCCAGACACATATTCATAAAACGCATGCGATTCTGCAGTGAGCCTCCAAACTCATCCCTGCGGCGGTTGGTCCAGGGCGAGAGGAATTGCGAAATGAGGTAGCCGTGACCGGCATGTACCTCCACAGAGTCGAAGCCAGCATTGTGAGCTGTTACGACAGCCTTGCCGAAGTCCTTGGCAAACTCCTTCAACTCCGCAGGCTTAAGTTTGCGGTGAAAGGTGGGCGAATAGAGATTAAAACCATTCGATGCCGACACGGGGAAGCAACCAGCCGTAGACCAATGTGTCATATTTCCGCAGTGGCCAATCTGTACACCCACGGCTGCACCCTCCTTGTGTACGGCGTCGGTAATGTCGCGCAATGCTGGTACAATCTCGTCGCGCAGCCACAACTGCGAGTTGAACGAAATACCGCTTCGGTTTACTGAAGCGTAAGCCAATGTTGTCATACCTACACCGCCACGAGCTACGCTGACATGGTAGTCTTTAAGGTCTTGTGTAGGTGCAAAATCTTTACCCATAGATTCAAACGCTGCCGAGCGAATAACACGGTTACGCAGCGTTACAGGGCCCATCTTATAGGGCGTAAAGAGTTTAGAGTCTTTAATCTCTGCCATATATTTGATTGTTTTTTTCTAATAGATGAACGGAATAATTCTTTTTCGCCCAAGCGAGGTAAACTCCTCGCCGAACTCCTTTTCGTAGCGCTTATAGAGCGATGCCGAGCGAGGTGCAAGGTTGGCGAAGGTCCACAACACAAAGACAACTCCTGCCCATGACCATGACGCAATGGCAAAACCGGTCCACTCGACCAACTCCCCAAAATAGTTTGCCGACGAAACATAGCGGAACATGCCGCCCTTGGGGATATAGTGCTTGGTGTCACCGGGTTTGCGCAGGTGGCGTATGATATAGTCCGCCTGCCAATTTATGAACATGCCGGCAAAGAATATAGCGATGCCGATGTAAATAAATGGCTTTGCGAACCAATTATCGTAGTAACCTTCGGGTGCGAAATAGAATATCCAGCCGCCCTGCATGCAGGCATTGAGCGTATTGAATAGCATACCCATTGCTACAATACCCAAGGGCATCTTCGATTTTCCGCGCATAAGCAGCGGGAAGATAAACGAACGCTGGAAATAGTGCAGCTGGAACATCGCAAGCAAAACGAGCGGCACAGTGTCCCACATTCTGTCGGATGCAGCCCACAGTACCCACATCATTACGAAAACGGGCGACTCCATTAAAATCCAACCAACTTTATTGGGTACGGGAGGCCCGTAACGACGATCAAAAAGGTAACCGTAGCCTGCCTCAAAAAATTGAAGCGCCAGAAAGACAAACACAGCCACGATAGCCATCGTGACGAGAAATGTGTTGTAAAATTGCAATGTGAAAATACTCTCCATCTCCTTGCCGTTTTTTTGATTAAACAAAGATAGCTTTTTAAATTTGAAATTCAAAATTACAACGGATAAAACCTCTCCCCATACTTGCGTGGCAAAATGCGTAATTTGAGAACTCCTCTTTCGGGGCTATTAACGCCTTTTTTACAACAAAGAGAAAATTTTGAGTTTTGAATTTTGAATTTATTTTTCTTACCTTTGCACCGCTTACGAGCAACGATTGAGCTATGGTGTAACGGTAACACAGCAGATTTTGGTTCTGTTATTCTGAGTTCGAATCTCGGTAGCTCAACCAAAAGGGCAAACAAGGGCAGGCAGAGGTAGATGATGCAGGTCGCGTGTTTGCCCTTTTTTATTGATTTTTAGAGGTTGAAAGATATGATTTTTCGTAAAGCAACATACGATGATGTGGAGCGCATTTCGGAGATTATTTCGCATGCTTCACGCCGCTTGGGCAGTGCCGGTATAGACCAATGGCAACGCGGATATCCCAATCGTCAAAGCGTTGAAACAGATGTTGAGAATGGCGTGGGAATGGTGCTTTGCTTGGGCAATGAAATCCTCGCTTATGGAGCGGTGATTTTCTCGGGCGAGCGAGCCTATGATGATATCACGAATGGTCATTGGCTTACGCCGTGTGACTCCAATTCGCCGACTTATGCAGTGATACATCGCTTATGCGTGTCGGAAATATTCGTAGGTATGGGCTTTGCTAAGCAGTTTATGTTGGCGGCGGAGTCTATGGCTCAGGAGAAGTCCGTCAGTATGCGTATCGATACCCATCCCGATAACCGCATTATGCAGGGCTTGATAGCCTCACTCGGATATAGCTATTGCGGTGATGTTGTTATCGAGAGCCGCCGTTTAGCCTACGAAAGGCTGTTAGCCGATTAATTTTGCCGGAATCCTAAACAAAAAGATGCTGATTAGTATCTATTTAATAGTTGTATAGGCATATTATTTCCTCTTTTTTTGTATCTTCGCAAGGAGAAAACAATTAAAACCTGAAATAATATGAAGAAAATTTTTATTTGTGCCGCTCTTATGTTTATCGGCACACTCGCAGCCTCGGCGCAAACAGAGAATGGTGGCATTGATGCAGAGATGCTTTCACGCATCCGCCAGAGCTATACAGGCTCTGCTGAGCAGCGTGCCGTGAAGAATGCTTTGGCCTCAAATTCTATCGCTACTTTGGCAATAAATGCCGACAACTTGGCTATGTGCGACACCCACTTCTCGCACCGCGTAAAGACTAAGGGCATAACCGACCAGAAGTCATCGGGTCGTTGCTGGTTGTTTACGGGCCTCAATGTCTTGCGTGCCAAGATGATTCAGAAATATGACCTTCCGCATATGGAGTTCTCGCAGAATTACAACTCGTTCTACGACCAATTAGAGAAATCAAACCTCTTTTTGCAGGCAATTATCGACACGCGCGACCTGCCTCTCACGGACCGCAAGGTCGATTGGTTGTTGCGTAACCCCATAGGTGACGGTGGCCAGTTTACGGGCGTGTCAAACCTTATTATGAAGTATGGCGTAGTACCAAAGGAGGCTATGCCGGAGACTTTCCAGTCGAATGCTACCTCGCAGATGGCTATGATTCTAAAGCTCAAGCTGCGCGAGTGGGCATTGGAGTTGCGTGAGTTGAAGCCCGCGAAGGCTCAGCAGCGCAAGGAGGAGATGCTCGCGGAGGTATATCGCATTTTGGTTGAGTGCTTGGGTGTCCCTCCGACAGAGTTCGAGTGGGCTCGCTATAATACAAAGGGTGAGTTGGTGAGCAAGAAAACTTACACTCCGAAGAGTTTTTATGAGGAGTATATCGGCGAGGACTTGGAGAAGAACTATGTGATGATTATGAACGACCCTTCGCGCGAGTATGGTAAGGTCTACGAGATTGAGTACGACCGTCATGTCTATGATGGCGAGAATTGGCTCTATATCAACCTTCCGATTGAGCGAGTTAAGGAGTTGGCTATCGCTTCGATAAAGGATAATACGGCGATGTACTTCTCATGCGATGTGGGTAAGTTTATGGACCGCAAGAAGGGTACTTTGGATATCGCGAACTTCGATTACGCTTCGTTGTTCAATACCTCGTTTACAATGGATAAGAAGCAGCGTATTCAGACCTACGCAAGTGGCTCGTCACACGCAATGACACTTATTGCCGTAGACCTTGACGAAAATGGTAAGGCAAAGAAATGGATGGTCGAGAACAGCTGGGGTGCAGCTTCCGGTTATCAGGGTAACCTCATTATGACCGACGAGTGGTTCGAGGAGTATATGTTCCGCGTGGTTGTGGAGCGTAAGTATGTTCCCGAGGATGTATTGAAGATTCTGGAGCAGGAGCCAATTATGCTTCCCGCGTGGGACCCGATGTTTACTCCCGAGGAGTAGGTAGAACTCAAAATTCAAAATTATTTGGCTGACGCCCCGAAATATTCTCGGCAATATTACGCACAAAAATAGAGTAGTACAATACACTAAAATAGATATTGTTGTTGTAATTACCAGCCGAAGGTCAATTTTGAATTTTGAATTTCTTGTATCGTTACTCTGAGGGAGCGCACGCGACCGTGAGAGTCTAAAAAAAATGTCATTCCACAATTACTGCACGACGCGAGGGTATAGATACGAAGTAGTATCCATGCAGTAATTGACTGGAATCTACCTTTGGGAATTACTGCCTCTCAAGTTCGTACTTGGTAGCAAAGGAAATAAGCGGTAGATGCCAGTCAATTTACATATATACCGCAATACACACTTTCAATGCCCTGCGTATGTAAATTGTGACATGACGATAATATCTTTCACTGAAAAACAATTAAAACCCCAAATAGATGAAACTAAAAAATCAAATTATTATGGCAGCAATGGCTGTTTTGGCTTGCGGATGTGGCTGTGAGAAGTCAAAGAATCCGCTATTTAACGATTTTGACACTCCGCATGGTATTGCCCCGTTTGAGGAGATTACAATTGATGATTTCCGCGAGGGTATGTTGCGCGGTATGGAGGAACAGAAGGCGGAGATTGAGGCTATCGTGAATAACCCCGAGGCTCCCACTTTTGAGAATACTATCGTGGCGTTGGACGAGTGTGGAAGCTTGTTGCGTAAGGTACGCAGTACATTCTCTCCATTGTCGAGCAGTAACTCAACCGAGGAGATTCGCGCTTTGCAGAAGGAGATGTCGCCCATCTCGTCGGCACATAGCGACGATATCAACCTTAATCCGGAGCTTTTTGCTCGCGTGAAGGCTGTCTACGAGCAGCGTGAGTCACTTGGCCTTACGGCAGAGCAGCTGACATTGCTGGAGAATAATTACAAGCGCTTTGTACGCAGTGGTGCCGAGCTTAACGATGAGCAGAAGGCAAAGTTGCGCGAACTAAATCAGCAGCTTTCGATGTTGCAGCTTACATTCTCGCAGAATCTTCGTCACGAAACAAATAATACTTTTGTTGTGGTAAATTCACTTGAGGAGCTTAAGGGTTTACCTCAGGCTAATATTGATGCTGCGGCGAAGATGGCAGCCGAGAATGGTCAGGAGGGTAAGTGGATGTTCAATATGCAGCGCCCGAGCTGTAATCCGGTGTTGCAGTATTGTGAGAATCGCGCTCTTCGCGAGAAGGTTTATAAGGCGTATTATAATCGCGGAAATCAGGGTAACGAGTATGACAATAAGGCTATTTCGGCACAGATTGTTGCTTTGCGTCTTGAGAAGGCTCAGTTGATGGGATATAAGAACTACGCCGAAATGGCACTTGAGGACCGTATGGCAAAGAATCCCGAAGCGGTGTATGCGTTGCTTGACGAGGTGTGGGTTCCAGCAGTGAAGAAGGCAAAGGAGGAGATTGACGACATCCGTAAGGAGATTCGCAAGGAGGGTAAATCGTTCGAGCCCGAGGGTTGGGACTTTATGTATTATCAGGATAAGGCAAAGCAGGCGAAGTATGCCGTTGATGAGCAGGAGTTGCGCTCTTACCTTGAGATTAACAATGTTATGCAG
This sequence comes from Alistipes sp., assembly GCA_017532885.1. Next base: position 92,695 of record JAFXIS010000078.1, read on the forward strand.
GGCGTCTTTTATGTTGCCAACAAGCTCTATGGCCTCACATTCAAGGAGGTTACATCGGAGGTACCTTCATATGAGCCTACCGCAAAGGCATATGAGGTTATCGACCGCGACGGCAAGTTGCTCGCGATATTTTATAGCGATAACTTCCCGCGTGACGGTAAGGGTGCCGGTGCATGGTGTACATCGTTCCGCGCACAGCGTTACGAGAATGGCGAGCGCCTGATTCCTATCGTTGTGAACTGCTGTAATATGACTACCCCCAACAGCGAGGGCTACGCTTTGCAAAGCATTGATAATGTGCGCACAATATTCCACGAGTTTGGTCATGCGTTGCATAACTTTATGCGCGATGTGAATTATAGCGGCGTTGGTGGCGTGGAGCGTGATTTCGTGGAGCTTCCTTCGCAGATTAACGAACATTGGGCATTTGAGCCTGAGGTTTTGGCAGTCTATGCCAAGCATTATCAAACGGGCGAAGTTATCCCTATGGAACTTGTCGAGAAGATTGTCGAAAGTTCGAAGTATGGTCAGGGCTTCGCTACTGTGGAGTACATTGCAGCATCGCTCAGCGATATGGATTTGCATGTGCTTACAGAGGTTCCCGAAAATCTCGATGTTATGGAGTTTGAGAGCGAGAAGTTGGCTGCTCGCGGTATCCCGCAGCAGATTTTGCCTCGCTATCGCATGACGAACTTCAGCCATACTATGGGTGGCGGTTATAGCGCAGGCTATTACAGCTATATGTGGGCAGAGGTACTCGATGCTGACGCATTTGAGGCCTTCTCGGAAACGGGCGATATCTTCAATCAGGAGGTTGCCGAGAAGTTCCGCCGCTATGTCCTCACGCCGGGCGGTATTGACGACGGTATGACTATGTATAAGGCATTCCGTGGTCGTGAGCCGCAGATTGACGCTCTGCTCCGCGCAAGAGGATTGTAAGAAACTGTTTGAAATTTATTTATCTTGTTCTTTTAAGTTGTTTACGGCTCTTTTTTCGTCGGATTCTCGTTACATAGGGGGTTGCTATGCGCCTCAAATCCGACGAAAAAATAGCCACAAAACAGCCATAAAATAAATTCGTAAACAAATTCAAACAGTTTCTAAAAATTATAACAAGGTAAAAATAAGGGACTATTGAGGTCTGATTCGTAGACCTTAATAGTTCTTGTTTAATATCAGATTATATGAAGGTCATGTTTCAATATTGTTGTCAGTGTCTGTCGGGTGCTACGGCCGATAGGTTTAGGATGTTGCAAATCATACTAATATTTTTATTCGCTATAACTCCAATCGTTGGTGCTAAGGCTGATAATGATGCGAAAGCCATACAAACATCAACAAATATCGAGCAGTCGCAAAGTAAAGTTGCTGTGATATTTACTGAAAAATTTGTTGATAAAATTGGGTATACCATATATGTGAATGGCGTGAACACCAAAGGCGCGACCGATAATATTGATGTGATTTATCTCGATATTAAAAATTTCCAAACAGAAGCATTTGAGACATATACGGTAAAAAGCGTTACGAATAGGGAGTTATATGTGCTTTCATCCAATGGCGTTAAGGAGGGACCTCTTCGTTTGACTCATGTGGTAGCAGCGTCGCAAGAAAGTGGAGAGTTGGAATCATTTATTACTCCTACGATGACTAATTATGTGAAGGCTCTTATCGCACATCCATATAATAAAACCGGTATTGAGTTGGAGTCGGATGTGAGCTATATTGTATACAATGAGCAGGAATGGGAGAATCACGGAATTATAAATCAAGAGGGAATAAAAGATTTCACATGGCCAATGATAAATACGGGTAATATGGAAAATTTTGGAGAGTTAGTGCCCTCTTTTACCCGCAAAATTCAAGGCTCTTATGGAGTTTATACTGTAAGACTATATAAAAAAGATACGAAAGAATATTACGGTGGACATTGTATAACACTTCAAAAAGAGGGTGAGGACGAGTTTAGGCTTAGAAAAACTTATAAGACCGATATTGCAATAGACGCTTTCGATGCGATTATTCCTTGCGGAACTATATTTGAAATATTTACTTATGCTGGATCTAAAACAAACAAAGTGAATGTCTTTACAGATGATCTCTTAGGTGCAGAATTATACAAAATATGGGATGAGGGTTATCACTATTTCTATGTATCTGGTGAGAATTCGTATTCTTCACTGACAATTACTCCCCATGGTGAAAATTATGACGATTATAATGTACTTCTACATAAATATCCATACAGCTATCTTCGCCATGCGATGTATAAGGTTAGATTGGAGAATTTTGTGGATGATGTGAAAAAGTTTGAGGAGTCGAGAAAGAACTAATATATTGCGTTACAGTCTATTTCATGGCTGTTTATATAAAAAGAGCAAATATTTTATGAAGTGACCCCAAAAGTTTAGGCAAAAACTTTTGGGGTCACTTCATCTCGGGTCGCTTCTTATCATTATTTCTTATCTTTCTTCTTGAAAAGATTTGTAACTTTATCGACGCCGCCCTTTATTAGCTCTTTAGGATTCTTTCGGGCATCATCGCCACCGCCTTTCAATGGCTTTTTATCCGAAAGGATGTAGGTCGCTTTGTAATTATCAATAATCTGAGTGAGCTTATATTTACCATCTCCCTCGGTGATGAATTCGATAGAACAAAACTTGCCGCCGCCTACGCTCTGAGTGTAATATACATCAAAAGTCTTCTTGTTGCCGTTTACCTTGAGGTTTTTCATGGGGCACTTGGTTTCGTCTTCGCTGTCCGAATCGAGGAAGAAATAGTTGTTATCCCAATCAACTCTGAACCAATAGACAGATGCGTTCTCCTGTCCTACCTCCTCCACTACATAATAATCTTGCCATTGCTGTGCCGCTGCATGCGAAATTGAGCAAAATGCTACAATTGCCAATAAAAGGAACTTTTTCATAATACCATTAATTTGATGTTAGTTGTGTACAAAGTTAAAAGAAAAAATACAAATATTACTATCCGTTGTTATATTTTTTGCTTTGGGAAATAATGAAAAGAGTCAGTATAAGGCTCACAAGTCGAAAATTTGTCGTAGGGTCACACAACTCTGTCAATAAATATACAAGGAAATCAAGATTTATATAGGAGGAAATACTTAGAAGACAGAAAATAGACAAGAATATATGGTGTTTTTATAATAAAAAAAAGGAGGTACAAGAAAATAATTCTCATTCCTCCTGTTGATAATCAGCTATTTACGCTGATAGTCTTGTCTAATACTCCTCCTCGTTAAAGAAAAAATCATCTTTTGAGGGGTAGTCGGGCCAGATATCCTCGATTGATTCGTAGATGTCGCCCTCGTCCTCAATCTCCTGCAAGTTCTCCAAAACCTCAAGTGGCGCGCCAGAACGGATTGCGTAGTCAATCAACTCCTCTTTTGTTGCGGGCCATGGTGCATCTTCAAGTTTAGATGCCAACTCTAAAGTCCAATACATAGCGATATATGTTTTAAGTTAAATTTTCAATTTTACTTATAATTGGGCGCAAATATATATGTTGTAATTCAAAATTCAAAATCCCAAAATCAAAAATATTTACGCCATGTATTAAAATATCCGCATGAGATATAAAAAAGTGTAATGGTAGTAATATGTTTTTGATTATTAGGAAAATTCGCGGAAGTAGAAAATTTAAGGAGTCGAGGTTTTGTATTTACCCCTAAACTCCTTAAAGTCACCTCTTTTTGAGTTGTTTATGCCAATGTCTGCATCTATGGAATCCATAAAATCTCCTCGGTGTGGGTGGCTTCGGTCACGCTGCGCCCAAGAAGGTAAAAAAAGTCGGATAGGCGGTTCAAATATTCCAAAACCGAGGGCTCGACTTCGCACTCCTGCTGTGCGCGTAGTGCGGCACGCTCGGCGCGACGACATACCGTGCGGCATACATGGCATAGCGAAATGCGCTCATCGCCTCCGGGAATAGTGAACTTTGTAATTGCCGGTAGCCGTTCTTGCATCTGGTCGATAGCCTCTTCGAGGTAGTGGGTTGTGGCGCTATTTAACTTTGCCACCTTATCCTCGCCACCCTTGCCCACAGCGAGCAGCGCTGCTACGGTCATAAGGTGTGATTCGATATGGCGCAACTGCTCCACATGACCCTCGAAACCATCATCGGCAGAGAGTTTATCGGCCAGAAGTGCGGTGAAGGCTGTGAGTTCGTCCGCCGTGCCGTATGCCTCGACGCGGAGGTCGCATTTTATGACGCGCTCGCCTCCAATCAGCGAGGTCATGCCCTTATCTCCTTGTTTTGTATATATCTTCATAGTTATATGAGTTTATGCTTATAGACGAAATACCTGCTTGGGCAGATGATTGTTGAATAGTAACAAATAGCCTCTATTGTCGATGCTTGTGCAACGATGAGCCTCGACTATCGTTTTGCATGTGTTGCGGCGTTCGCGGTCAAGAGCCGGAGCAAGAATGCAGAGTGTCGTGCCATTCGCGGTTGCTGCGGCAGAGAGTGCGTGCAGAGCATCTGATGCTATGTCGGCGGTAATGATTGCTAAATCCACTCCTCGGAATGCCTCTGCGCTGCAATCTATGACAAAAGAGGTGTATTTGCAGTGGTGCAACAGATTCTGGAGCTGAATGCAACGCCTGCGAGGAACATCCAACGCCATGAGTGCATCATATAGCGAGGTGTCGCCATCGCTTAACTTACGGCACATAAAGACTTGACGCACGATGTTGTAGACGAACGGGGAGTGTACTCCATGCCCGCGCCAATAGCGTGCTCGCTTGATGTCGGATGGACGAAAAGTCCAATCGTATAAGCGTCGTTTTATGTTGCGTCCCGTAATTTTCATTGTCGGTCTATTTCTTTAATTGTCCCGCCAAGCGACCTGTCGAGAAGGCAATCTGAAGATTGTAGCCTCCGGTGTTGGCATCGAGGTCGAGTACCTCGCCCGCAAAATACAGACCCTTGACCTTGAGCGACTCCATGGTGTATTTATTTACCTCGTCGCAGCTTACACCACCTGCCGTCACAACGGCATATTCGAATGGTGCGTAGTCGGTAATGGGGAATGTAAAGCCCTTCAAAACCTTCGCCAAACGCACGATTTCGGCATCAGTAACTTTGCGGATATAGTTCTTCGAGTGAACATCCAGCTCGTGTGCAATGGGGATAACGAGGTGCTTGGGTACGAGCTTACGCAGTAGCTCCGAGAAGAACTCCTCGGGTTGCATCTCGGCAATTTCTCGTTTTATGCGCTCGATAAGAACCTCCTCGGTAAGGGCGGGTTTCATATCAAGAACGAGTTTTACGCGCTTCTCGTCAATTAGGGCATCCACAGCATCGCGGCTTACGCGCAGTGCCACAGCTCCCTCAATGCCTCGCTCCGAGAAACTTATCTCGCCAAACTCCTCTTGCTTTAGTTCTCCATCGACAAAGAGCTTCGCGTTTATATTTTTGAGCAACAGACCATTAAGGAATTTTACCTGTGGATGCGAGGTGCGTAGTGGAGTGAGCGAGGGGCGCACGGCCTCTACCTTGTGTCCGAGGTGGTCGGCGAAGATATATCCGTCGCCCGTAGAGCCCGTTCCGGGATAGCTGACGCCTCCCGTTGCGATAATTACATTCTCGGCCTCCATCTTGCGTGTGAAACCTCGGCGGTTCTCATACTCCACGCCGTAAATCTTGCCGCCAAGCGTAAGAACTTCGCTTACGCGGGTATGGAACATAAACTCCACATCGTTATCCTTACAATAATCCTCCAGGGCGTTAGCTATATCCCACGCCTTGCCGCTATGGGGGAATACGCGCTGACCGCGCTCGATGTCGAGTTTTACACCCAAGCGCTCGAAGAAACGGATTGTCGCCTTGTTGTTAAATTCGGCAAATGCTATATCGAAGAAGTCGGCATTGGTGCGAATGGCCTCCTTGAACTCCTCGGGTGGGCGAGCATTCGTAAGGTTGCAACGACCTTTACCCGAGATGCGGATTTTGCGTCCTGCCTTCTCCATCTTCTCCATGAGCAAAACCTTCTTGCCTGCTCGTGCGGCTGTGGCGGCAGCCATCAATCCCGCAGCACCTGCGCCTATAACTATTACATCGTACATCGTGAAGTCAAATTTTCTACAAATGTACAAAATTGTAGTTAGATTATATCTGTTTTAAGCATAGAAAGAGAAGTTTTTCGGTAAAATTTCTAACTTTGTGAGGAATTAACAGACGATTTTTTTTGAGAACGATATGAAAAAGAGTGTTTATCCCACTTGCGGAGTCTGCTCACAAGCGATAGTTGTGGAACTTACGGATGATGATGTGGTGAGCAGTGTGGAGTTTATTGGCGGCTGTCAGGGCAATACGCAGGGCGTGGCAGTATTGGCTGTGGGGATGCCTGCGGATGAGGTTATTGCGCGCCTTGAGGGCATTAATTGCGGTCGCAAGGGAACATCGTGCCCCGACCAGTTGGCGAAGGCGCTAAGAAAGATGAAAGAGCAAAGATGAAAGATAAAAAAGATTCTCACGCAAAACTGCATTTTTGCTCAGAATGACGGATTGCCTACCACATGGCGTCACTCTGAGGGAGCATAAGCGACCGTGAGAGTCTAAAAAAAGATAAAAGAACAAAGATGAAAAAGATTAAAAATCCATGGATAGGGGAGCCTACATATCATTGTTATGGCTGTGACCCGAATAATGAGGCGGGGCTGAAGATGGAGTTCTTTGAGGATGGTGACGAAATTGTCAGCCATTGGCATCCGCGCGTCGAGTTCGAGAGCTGGCGCAATACTCTGCATGGTGGTGTGCAGGCCGTTTTGGTCGATGAGATAGCGAGCTGGGTTATTTTCCGTAAGTTCCAGACGAGTGGCGTGACCTCACATCTTGATATGCGCTACAAAAAGCAGGTGGTGATTAGTCAGGAGCATATTACCCTGCGTGCTCGTGTTGTGCGTCAGCGTCGTCAGGTGATAGATATTGATGTCGATTTGTTTGACGCCGAGGGTGAGTTGTGTACGCAAGGTCACTGCATCTATTTCCTTACACCCAAACAGCGCGCGTGCGAGGAGTTTGGTTTTAAGGATTTTGAACTCGAAGAGTAGGGCAGAATAGAACAGAGTAGAACAGAATGTCGTTCAATTCAAATAATATAAGATTATGAAAACACTTGTAGTAGTAGATGTACAGTACGATTTCGCCTCTCCGCGAGGGGCGTTGTATGTCAAGGGTGGCGAGATTATAGCCGATAAGGTTTTGGAGGTTATAGCCGATTTTGACAAGGTGGTCTTTACGATGGATTTTCATCCTCTTACTCACTGCTCGTTTGAGGAAAATGGCGGTATTTGGCCCGCTCATTGTGTTGCCTATACAAAAGGCACAGCCTTGCCCATAGAGTTGCTGCGTGCAGCCAAAAGCTACGAAGTGGCACTTAAGGGCCAATCACCCGAAAGGGAGGAGTATGGGGCATTTGCTGATGGTAAACCCGTAGCTGCGATTATGGATGCCGATGAAGTTGTTATTTGCGGAATTGCGGGTGATTACTGTGTAGGTGAAACCTTGCGTAATATCGTTAAGATGCGAGGCTCAAGTGCCGGAGTGAAGGCTTATACCGAAGGTACGGCATATTTTGATGGAGGTATTCGCTATGGCGAAATACTTGCGGAATTGGGCGTGGAGAGATATTAATTCCGATATATACTGTTTGTAAATAGGGCTGTCGCAACCCATTGCGGGTTGGACAGCCTTTGTTGTTAGGTGTTAGCTTGCGTATTCGACCTAATAGACTCTGGTTATTGTGCCTGTATATTGCACAGGGTTGTACCATACATTCGAGATAGTGAGAGTTGCCCCTCCGTAGCGGGTATTTATGTCGAATGTGAAGGTGTATTCATCCGTAGCATATAGATTTACGCGGAACGACACGCTCCAGCCCTCGTCGGTCTGTTTTGTCACGATAGTGCCGATGTTCGGCGTTACGGTGTTTAATAATACATAGCGATAAGGAGGTGTATATCCAACCCAATAAGGTAGGCATACATCCAACGAATTACGCCACAAGGTGACCGTATAATTGGGATTTGAGAGAAATAACATCGTGCCCGCAGGCAGCATCTGAGCCGATTGGGGATTAAACTCAAAGTTGTGAGAAAGGACCACGGAGTCTAAGTACTTTTCAAATTCCGCTTGGCGCTCGGCTCGATGAGCAATGCGCTCCTCGTGTGTCATGGATTGCATTTTTTGATGATACGCCTGCCTTTCGGGCGAAGGGTGAGAGGGGTGTTGAATCTGCTGTGGCGGTTGCGATTGCGGCGGCTGAACCTGCTGCGATTGCGTTGTCTGTTGATTACCCTCCGTGGGGGAAGATGTGTTTTGAGCCTGAAGTGTAACATAAGGGCCACACAATGTGCATACTAAAAGGCACAGAATAGAAGAATATAGTCGTTTCATAGTCAAAATATATTTTGTTTGACTTGAAGCAACTCAAAATTCCTGCCATTGTTTTAATTAGTGTCTGATTGCAATCTCTCATTCTGAGCAAAATGCAGTTCTGCGTGAGAATCTAAAAGAGCCAGTCTAAGGAATTTAAGGAAATTAGTGAATATAGTGTTGATGTGAATCCCGCAAAAAGAACGAGGGTGCTCAAATTTATTGAACACCCTCTCAATACTATTGATAACTATTTACCGACTTATTTCTGCAACTGTGAATTGTCGGCAACAACCATGTTCTTGTCTACGCGCAAAGTTACATTGCTATCAACCTCGATAAGGATAGTGGGCTCGCCCTGCTTTACCTCCTTAACGGTGCCATAGATACCACCGGCAGTGATAATCTTATCACCCTTCTTTAAGCCCTCGCGGAACTTTGCCATCTCCTTACGGCGCTTTGACTCGGGACGCCACATGAAGAAGTACATTACGGCAATCATTGCCAACATCATAATCCAAAAGCCTCCCATACCGGGCTGCTGTGCTACGGCAGCATCTGCCTGAAGAAAATTAATCATAAATCTCTATTCTTTTAAGTTATTAATCTCTTAATTGTGTGTAATTTATTCTCGGCAAAGATACGGATTATTCCGCAATATACAAACCTACTCAACCTCTGCGTCAATATATATTTTCAGCGGAGTGTCCATTTCTGCGAAATAAAACTCCAAAAGTTTCATTTGCCAGCCCATCTGCCCTTGTGAATTGAACTCGATATTTATATCGCACGAGGCCCCTGCGGCTATCGGCTGGCGCGAAAATGTCGCTTTAGTACATCCGCATGATGTCGCTTCGCGCAATATCACATGGGGCTTAGAGTCGATGTTGCTCAGACGGATACTCTTTGCAATAATCTCGCCTTGTCGCATACTCCCCAACTTCAGCGTGTCGGAAATGCCACTCTCCAATGCCGATGACGATATCTCGATATCCAAAGCATAAGAGTGAGAGCCTGTTGCCACCTTACTCTTGTGGCCGCAGCCCGCAAATAGCGTGGCGCAGAGTAGCGCAAATCCGAGAATCAATCTCATAACTATCGCTTGCTATGGGTGTATTACAACAATCCTCGTCCGCTCTTTTTGATTTTGCCCTCTGCGTTAAGCTGCGCAACGATGCGGTCAAGGATTCCGTTTATAAAGTTGCTGCTGCCCGGGGTAGAGTAGTATTTCGAGATTTCGATATACTCGTCGAGTGTAACCTTTACGGGGATTGAAGCAAATGATGTGAGCTCGGTAACTGCCAACGCAAGGATTACATTATCCATAAAGGCAATACGCTCCACATCCCAATTGCTCATGAATTTCTCTATCAAAGTGGTATTTTCGGTAAAGTTAAGTGCCGCTTTTGTGAAGAGTTCTTTGGCAAAGGTGAGGTCATCTTCGCTCTTGAATTTCTGCACAACCTTTACCTCCTGATGTGTGGGGCGCATATTCGAGAGCGTGCGCTCGACCATAATAAGGGCAAATCCGAGGTCGTCATTCCAAAGTATCGACTGCTCGTCGAGTGCATCCTCCAAAGCCTCCGAGTCCTCTAATTCCGAGGTGTAGAAGTCGCGTACCAAAGCCAAATCCTCGCGGAAAGAGCGCTCCTCGGAGAGCATATAGCGCTTGTAATAATCGCTCTGCTCGAGTTGAGCAAAGAGGGTCTTTATAAGTTCCGGGTATTGAGCCCACGAAAGTTTATGCGCTGCTACATAGTCGTTTACCGAGTCGCTGTTGGCAATAAGCGCAATTACGCTATTCTCAACAAATTTACGATTGGGGTTAAGATCCTCATATGTGGGGAGCTTCTTCTGCTTTGCCATCTCCTGACGATTCTCGGCATAGTGAGCAACCTCTACGATGAGTGATAACATATGGAAATAGAGATCATAGGTCTTGTCGATAGATGTGACAAACGACCTTTCCGATGCTGCTAATGAGTCGGATTCAGATTTTAGGTGAGCATAGAGGGCCTTTATGGCCTTTATCCTAAGCAATCTTCTGCTAATCATACTTTATGAACTTTTACGCCGCAAAGATACGCTTTGAAATTCAAAATTCAAAATTACGAGGAACAAATCCTCGTTTCCTCCTCGCGGCTCGGCAAAGTGTGCCAGCACCCTCTGCTCTCGCTCCGCAGCGGCCCGGCCCGGTGAGTCGGCAGCCTCAAATACTATTTCTCGGGTGTTAATATCTTGCTCAAAAACTCGCCTGTGGCACTCTGCTCACATGCTGCGATGTCGAGAGGTGTACCCGTAGCAATAACCTCTCCCCCTCCCGAACCTCCTTCGGGTCCGAGGTCAATGATATGGTCGGCAACCTTTATAACATCCAAATTATGCTCGATAACTATCGCCGTGTTGCCTCTATCGACCAACTTGTTTATCACACTCAGCAGTTGGCGAATATCTTCGAAATGAAGTCCCGTTGTAGGTTCGTCAAGAATATAGAGCGTGCGCCCCGTATCGCTTTTGCAAAGCTCGGCAGCCAACTTTATGCGCTGGCTCTCTCCTCCCGACAGCGTGGTGCAGGGTTGTCCCAGCGTCAGGTAACCCAAGCCGACATCCTGAATGGCTTTTAGCTTTTGGTATATCTGAGGTATCGACTGGAAGAAATCTACGGCAATGTTTACCGTCATGTTCAATACCTCGTCAATATTCTTGCCCTTATATTTAACTTCTAAAGTTTCACGATTGTAGCGGTGTCCTCCGCAGCTCTTGCAACGCACATATACATCGGGTAGGAAGTTCATCTCGATGGTCTGTACTCCTGCGCCTCGACACTCCTCGCAACGGCCACCCTTGACATTAAACGAGAAGCGACCTGCTTTGAATCCGCGTACCTGCGCATCGGGCGTCTGCTCAAAGAGCTTTCGAATATCGCTGAATACATTGGCGTATGTTGCGGGGTTACTGCGCGGAGTACGGCCAATGGGTGATTGGTCTACAACGACTAATTTATCCACATTTTCGAGTCCCTCAACCGAATCATACTCCAAAGCTCTATCCAATGAGCGGTATAGTTTGCGGCTCAGTATCGGGCGCAGAGTCTCGTTTACGAGTGTGGATTTACCCGAGCCACTCACTCCGGTAAGGCATATAAACTTGCCCAAAGGAAACTCTACATCTATATTTTTCAGGTTGTTACCCTTTGCTCCGCGAATTATGATGCTTTGATTAGAGCCTTCACGCAGCTTTTCGGGTATCTCGATGCGTCGCCTGCCGCAGAGGTAGTCGGCTGTAATGCTCTCCGAACGCATGATATCTTTGATTGTGCCCGCCGCCATTATTTGACCTCCGCGACGCCCTGCCTTTGGACCTACATCGACAATATAATCCGCCGAGCGCATCATGTCCTCGTCGTGCTCGACTACAATAACCGAGTTGCCGGCATCGCGCAACTCCTTTAAGGTGTCGATTAGTCGCTGATTATCGCGCTGATGCAATCCAATGCTCGGCTCATCTAAGATGTAAAGCACATTTACCAACTTTGAGCCTATCTGCGTGGCGAGTCGAATGCGTTGGCTCTCTCCGCCCGAAAGCGAGCGTGCCGAACGCGATAACGACAAATAACCCAAGCCCACAGCCAGAAGGAAGTGTACGCGCTCGCGAATCTCCTTGACAATCTCCTGCGCAATGCGCTGTTCTTTGGTAGTAAAATGCTCCTCGATATGTGACATCCACTCCGCGAACTCGGAAATCGACATAGCCTGCACATCTGCAATACTCTTGCCTCCGATGCGGAAATGCAGCGCCTCCTTTTTGAGTCGAGTGCCGCCACAAACGCTACATGGGCGATACATCATGAACTGCTCGCGCCACTTTTGACCCTTCTTCGACTCATCATCATCCGAAGCTTGAACATATTCTGCAACACCTTCCCAGGCAATCATTCTGCGACCCGATATGGAACTGAACTCCGATAAATCTACCGTCAGGGGCTTTGCATCGCCATAGAGTAGGGCATTTATGCCATCTTCCGAGATGGTGGCAATGGGGTCATCTAATGTGAAATCATAGCGTCTGCCAAGCAACTCCAGCAGAACGAAGATTTTATTGTTTTTATATTTGCCCAATGGCTCAATTCCGCCCTCACGCAACGAAAGATGCTCATCGGGTATAATCTTCTTGATGTCGAATACGGCCTCGACGCCCAAACCGCTACATCGAGGACAGGCGCCTTGTGGAGAGTTGAACGAGAAGGTGTGAGGTGCCGGGTCCTCGAATGCTACGCCCGTTGAAGGACACATCAAATGGCGCGAATAGTAACGCATGCCATCTGCTTCGTAGTCGTAGATAGCCATAGTACCCTTACCTTGCCTTAAGGATTCCTTGAGTGAAGTCATAACTCGCTCGGCGGTATCATTGCGAATTACCATGCGGTCCACAACAAGGTCGATGTTGTGCACCTTGTAGCGGTCTAACTTCATACCTGAAGAGAACTCCACAATCTCACCATCAATGCGGGCATAGATGTAACCACGCTTCGCCAATGACTCGAATAATTCGCGGTAATGGCCTTTGCGACCCTTAACAATAGGAGCCATGAAGGCAACTTTGCGACCCTCGAACCCTTTCAGGATAAGTTCGCAAATCTGCTCGTCGGAGTAGTGGACCATCTCTTCGCCCGTAATAGGGGAGTATGCCCTTGATGCACGAGCATACAAAAGGCGCAGGAAGTCATTTATTTCAGTTACGGTGCCTACCGTCGAGCGGGGATTTTTGTTTGTGGTTTTCTGCTCGATGGCAACAACGGGGCTGAGCCCCGTAATCTTATCAACATCCGGACGCTCCATCGTGCCGACGAATTGACGCGCATAAGTCGAGAGGGTCTCCATGTATCGGCGCTGACCCTCGGCGTATATCGTGTCGAATGCCAACGACGACTTACCCGAGCCCGACAAGCCGGTAATCACAGCCAAAGCGTATCGGGGTATCTCTACATCAATATTCTTCAGGTTGTGAACTCTCGCGCCCGTAACAATGATTTTATCTTCGCCTTTGACACTCATCTTAAAATCGTATTAAAATGTTGCCAATAATGTTTGAATCCAGCCTTGCAATGATATCAGCCCTACAATATCGGCAAAGCAGACAACAAGAATGGCAAGCGTAAAATATCGCACAAATTTTGCTCCCAAAACAAGTGCAAAGTGCGATGCGAACAATGCTCCGATGATATTACCCAAACCGTGCCACAATCCATAGACATAATCCACCTGCCCGTTAAGCATAAAGATGATTAGCGAGAATGGTGTGGCAACGAATATTATAAAGCATTTGACGACATTTGCGGTGATGATATCCAACTTCATTGACCATATGGCCACAGCCAATACTACATATCCCAAACCTATGTAGATGTAACCGCCATAAAAGCCTAAAAGCAAGAACCACAAATAGTGCCACCAACGCACATCGAGAGGTCGCCCGCCATGTATGTGAACATGCTTATGGCTCTGGTCGGTAATCATGTAAATAAGCACTAACGACATCACAACGGTCATACATATGGTGAATATCGTGTCGCTGATATGTGTTGCGGCAAAGGAACCTAAAATATTACCGATAACGGCCGGAATGGAGAGCTTTATGCCGCTCTTTATGTTGAGCATGCGCTTACGCAAAAAAGCCAACGAGGAGGTGAAATTCTGTAACACTACGGCTATACGGTTTGTACCATTGGCAACGCTTACCGGCAGCCCTAAAGCCATGAATAGTGTCATTGAGATTATAGCACCGCCACCCGCGAGGGTGTTTATTACTCCCACGATAATGCCCGAAAGCACCAAAAGTAGTATGATTGTACTATCGCCCATAATTAAGCAACAAAGATACACTTCGTATTCCAAAAATGCAATATTCGAAAATCAAAATTGTGTACTTTTAGGAGAGAGGATACATCTATATGTGCTTTGTTAGTGTGGTGTAATGAGGATATGTTTGAGGCTTTTATGCCTTGTAATTTTGCATTTTGAATTACGAAGTGTATCTTTGTCAGCATAATATAATATCGAGTAATGAAAGTTGGAAGAATTCAGACCTTAAAGGTTAATCGTATATCGGACTTCGGCCTCTATCTCGTGGATGAAGAGGGGCAGGAGGTGTTGTTGCCCAATCGCTATGTGTCGTTGGAGAATGCTGTGGGTGACGAGTTGCAGGTATTTGTATATCACGATTCAGAGGATAGATTGGTCGCAACAACCGAGCAACCCTTGATTATGGAGGGGCAGGTTGCTGCCCTGAAAGTTGTGGATAAGAGCATCCATGGTGCGTTTTTGGATTGGGGTTTGGCAGGTAAGGACCTCTTCTTGCCCAACCGCAATCAGCAGGGAGGTGTCCTTGCAGGCCGTAATGTCGTGGTGTGGATGTATGTCGATAATATTACGGGACGCTGCGTCGCAACCCAAAAACTTAAAGCCTTTATCGATAATGATATTATCACCGTAGAGCCCCGGCAGAAGGTTGAGGCATTGGTTGCATCGGAGAGCCCGATAGGTTATCGCGTGATTATCAATTCGCGCCATTGGGGTATGCTCTATAAGAATCAGGTATTCCGCAAGATAACCATCGGCGAAAAGTTGGAGGCGTATGTGCGTCGTATTACCGAAGATAATCGCATCGACCTTGTTTTGCAGCGTCAGGGCTATGGCGGTATTACCGATTCGGCAGAGGATTTGTCGCGTTTGTTGCGCGAAAATGGAGGCGTTTTGGAGGTGGGGGACGACTCCACTCCCGAGGATATACATCGCCTTACCGAGATGAGCAAGAAGGGCTTTAAGCGCGCAGTTGGTGTTCTGCTTAAGCGCGGAGAGATAATTGCAGAGCCTACACGAATAAAACTTAAGTAGCTATGGCAAAGATGCAGACCGCAGAGCGAGTATCGCAGCATGATGCTTCCGATAATTTTGTGTTTCAGCGCTCTCTGTTGGCATATCATCACGCGGCGCAGATTGTTGCGGGCGATGTTTTGGAGATTGGAACGGGCATGGGTTATGGCGTCGAGGTTATAGCTCCCGTCGCCAAGCGATTTGTGACGATTGACAAAACTGAGCCTCAGGGCGTTGTGATGCCCGAAAATGCCGGTTTTATGCAGATGACGGTACCTCCCATTGCGATGCCCGAGGAGGCGTTCGATTGCGTGGTGTCGTTTCAGGTGATTGAGCATATCAAGGACGATAGACGCTTTGTCGAGGAGGTGCATCGAGTTTTGCGCGAGGGGGGTAAGTTTATCGTTTCAACACCTAATGCACCGATGTCGCTTACGCGAAATCCGTGGCATATCAGGGAGTATCGTGCCGAGGAATTGAAGGCTCTGTTGAGTGAGTTTTTTGCCGAGGTAGAGTGCTATGGCGTGAAGGGTAATGAGCGCGTGATGTCATATTATGAGCAGAATCGTCGAGGCGTGGAGCGCATTACACGATATGATATTTTGGATTTTCAGCATCGCCTGCCGAGGTGGTGTTTGCAGCTGCCTTACGATATACTCAACAGGTTGAACCGCAGGCGTTTACTATCGGAAAATAACGACCTTACCCGCTCGATTAAGATGTCTGACTACGAGGTTGTTCCTTATACTGATGAGTGTTTTGATTTGTATTTTGTAGCAAAGAAATAGCTCAAATCCTTGAGAGATAGGGGTATCTAAAAAAGACATGAGGCAACTCAAAAGGGCTGCCTCTTCAAGTAGTATTGTGATATTTACTCCTTATTCCTCGATTAATTGCTTGACTAAAGCCGGCATTCCTTCGGCTGCGCGTGCCTTGATGTGAGTCAAGGGATTGCGAATCATTGAGGTGTCGGGCGTACCCGGGTCCACAACATAAACAGGCACTCCTGGTTTGGCGTATCTCACCAACATCGCGGCAGGGTAGACCGCCAGCGATGTGCCTACGACAATCATAATATCGGCCGAGGCTGCTATCACACATGCGCGGTCAAACATTGGCACCGACTCACCGAAAAAGACAATATGGGGGCGTAATAGTGAGCCATCTTCCGCCTTGTCGTCCAACTTCTGCTCCCAGCCCTCAATCGGTACAATTAAGTCGGGATTGTGCTGGCTGCGTAGTTTCATTAGTTCGCCATGCAGGTGCGTAACACGCGTAGAGCCGGCACGCTCATGCAGGTTATCGACATTCTGCGTCACAACCTCCACATCGAAATGTTTTTCCAATTCGGCAATGGCTTGGTGTGCCGCATTTGGTTCTACGCCCAATAGTTCCTTGCGGCGCTTGTTGTAAAACTCTATGACCAAAGCTCGGTTGCGCGCCAAAGCCTCGGGTGTACAAACATCCTCAATGCGATACGATGCCCATAATCCGTCGGCATCGCGGAAGGTTGCAAGTCCGCTATCGGCACTCACGCCTGCACCTGTAAAAACGACTATCTTTTTCATCGGTAATTATATTTTTGTTCTCTTTCGGCGTGCTGCAATTCGGAGCCATCCTTTTTCGAGATTCTCACGCATCTGTCTTTCGTCACTCTGAGGGCGCATGGGCGACCGTGAGAGTCTAAAGACAGATGCTCAGAATGACGCTACGCGCCGAAGTGATATAGCTATTTTCCTGTTCTCTTTCGGCGTGCTGCAATTCGGCGGAGGATAACTCGCTCGCGTAGGCGACGCATATATAGCCACCAGCGTATACCGCTGAAAATACCTGCCACAAATGCCGTTCCGCCAATGATAAGGTTACCTACTACTCCGCTCGATACCTCTCTTCCCGCATAGATATATTCCACACCTCCGCAGATGAAGAGGATAACGGATAATGTTAGGCAGAAAAGTGTTGCTGCCTGCCACTGATGGCGCATGAATAGCGGGTTGAGCTTGTACCAAAACAGACCTGTGATGATAGTGCTCGCCAACCTTACATATTTAGTATATAGCTCGGGATTGTCTAAATGTTGCGTAATAAATTTTGATGCAAATAAAAATACAACAAGTATCGCGGCCCAAACTATACCCACATATTTTGCAGGGTATCTCAAACGAAATGTTCCGCTACGAAAGCCTGCCAAACGAAATTTCCCTATATGTATCATACGCTATTCTCTTTTGCTTGTTAAGGCCCACATTATGCCACCTACGACCACGTATGCCGCACATAACCAGAATAATGCGCTATGTAAGATGTTTACCGATGTGTCGGCAGTGTATTTGAGCGTAAAAATAATTGCCAAACCCACTATGCCGCATATTGTAATTATCATAATCTTGAATTTTGACAGCCACTTCGAGGGGTCCTCCTTGTAACGGATATAGTCGCTCGCCACGCCAATCATCACACCCGCAACGAGTATTATCCATTTCAAAATATCGAGCAGGAGCATCACTCCATCGCTTTGAATGATTGAACTGCCCTCGAATACTACTCGCAATATGACAACGATTACAAATGCCGCTACTAATGTGTAGAGTATGAAGTTTAGCCTTTTGATTAGATTCTCCATATATTTTAATTCCGTTGTTTATATCTGGCAATGAGCCAAATTAGGCCACCCAGGGCAAATATCGCAAATAATATATTGCGCTCAGAGAGGGTTAAACAGATGTCGTTACTGCGAAAGAGATTTATCGCAAACAGCATTATTGCCAATATCGCAATTCCAATCAGCAAACCACCTGCCCAACGACGCCACTTGCGCCAAAATAGTCGCTTGCCTTGTCGCCAATAGCTTATGTTGTGCCACGCAAATAGAATGATGGTGATAACAGTGGTGACCCAAAATAGGACTCGGTTGAGGATATTTATACTCTCGCTTTGCGCCCAGGCGCTATCCGAATAATGCGTTAGATGCCCCAAAACCACCGAACAGAGCAGAAGTATCGCCCATATCGTGGTGAATACTCTTTTGTGATTATCTTCCATATATTACTCCTCTTGATTGTCGGTTTGTTCGTTTGGTTTACTCTCTGTCTTCACCTTTTTCAGACGGCCGCTGCGCCTTAGGGCATCTGCAATTATCCATTGCAGTTGCCCATTGATGCTGCGGTATTCGTCCTCTGCCCAATGTTCCAAAGCCTCCATTGTGGCAGCGTCTATACGCAAAACAAAACTCTTATTTTCCGCCTTCTTAGCCATTACTCTCGATTAATGGTACATTGTTCCGGCATTTACTACGGGTTGAGCCGACTCATCGGCGCACAGCACAACAAGCATATTGGTCACCATAGCGGCCTTGCGCTCGTCGTCCAACTCAACAACACCCTCGTCATCAAGACGCTCCAAAGCCATCTTGACCATCGATACAGCACCCTCTACAATCTTCTCGCGAGCCGAGATAATGGCATCTGCCTGCTGGCGACGCAACATAACGGCTGCAATTTCGGGAGCATACGCCAAGTAGTTGATGCGAGCCTCGACAACTTCAATTCCGGCAATCGCCAAACGCTCCGCGAGGCGGCTCTCCAACAGCTCGTTTATCTCGTCGCTACTGCTACGCAGGGTAATCTCTTCGTCGCTTGTCGAATTGTTGTCATAGGCATAGCAACCTGCCACCTGACGCAATGCAGCATCGCTCTGCACTGATACGAAGTTCTCCAACATGCTCATGCGGGCTGACTGCGATACGGCTCCTACCTCGTTTGCGCTAACATCAATGTCAAATACCGAGCGATACAACTCGTCGCGCTTTAGACGCCATACCAGCACCAAACCAATCATAATCGGGTTGCCTGTCTTGTCGTTCACTTTGATAGGTTCTGCGTTGAGGTTGCGGGCACGAAGTGAAATCTTCTTTGCCGACATTAGGAAATTCACCCACCAGAAACCTGTGTCGTAGAATGAACCGCAATACTTACCAAAGAATGTAAGCACGCGCGCCTCGTTGGGCTCCAAAAGAATAAATCCGCCAATGAGGAATAACGAGAAGATAAACAAAACTATTCCGCCTGCCAACATCCAACCGCTGGTCATTGTTTCATTCTCCAAGCCTATGATATTCAAAACAATCATCGCGATAGCTCCTGCCATTATGACAAGCAAAAGAAAAAGTGCTACAAAGCCGTTGAGTTTCCAGCCTTTGTATTCAAAATTTTTGTTCTCCATAGTAATGTGATTTTATGTAGTTAAATAATCTTTGTTAGTAATATCATTTTGATATCACAAAGATATAACACAATAAACAATATCTCCAAATTTTTTTGTGTTTTTTTTGGGGTAGGGTGTTATTTTTTTTCGAGGCGTTTTCGAGGTTATCGGTGGGGTGGCTATCGCGAGAATAGCCCATATTGGGGCTCGTTGGAAGAAATTTTGAATAAAAACATAAATTTTGAATTTGAATTTTGAAATTTGAATTTATTTTATATATCTTTGCACCACGAAATCCGAAGATAAGGTATTCCTATCTGACGATTATGTTTTTCGGGATGTAGCGCAGTCCGGTTAGCGCACCTGCTTTGGGAGCAGGGGGTCCCAGGTTCGAATCCTGGTATCCCGACTTATTTGGAAATGGCATCGGGATGTAGCGCAGTCCGGTTAGCGCGCCAGCTTCGGGAGTTGGAGGTCACAGGTTCGAATCCTGTTATCCCGACAAAGATTACAAGAGAACTTTTCAGTTCTCTTTTTTTGTTGGTATAAGGTCTTGTGTGCAAGCCCCCAGCCCTTCTGCCAACAAAAGCACTCGCTTTGCTCGTAATCTTTGTTCAGCATTCTCATAAAAGCAGGTTGCGAGGATAAAAATATATTATGCTTGCCTTGCGCAGTAGCCAATCCTGTTATCCCGAATTATTAAAAGAGAAGAGGGTGCCCAATGTGCTGGACACCCTCTTCGGATTAATATCAAGTAAATAATTACTCAGTCATAGCCTGCTGAACGGCAACGGCAACTGCTACGGTAGCACCTACCATAGGGTTGTTACCCATACCGAGGAAGCCCATCATCTCAACATGCGCGGGAACTGATGAAGAACCTGCGAACTGTGCGTCTGAGTGCATACGGCCCAAAGTATCGGTCATACCGTAAGATGCGGGACCTGCGCCCATGTTATCGGGGTGCAAAGTACGGCCGGTACCACCACCTGATGCTACTGAGAAGTACTTCTTGCCTGCCAAAACGCGCTCCTTCTTGTAAGTACCTGCTACGGGGTGCTGGAAGCGTGTGGGGTTAGTAGAGTTATCTGTGATAGATACATCTACATCCTCCTTCCACATAACAGCAACGCCCTCGCGTACATCGTCTACGCCATAGCAGCGTACCTTAGCACGCAAACCGTCTGAATATGGAGTCTCCTCAACAACTGCAACCTCGCCGGTGTAGTAGTCGAACTGTGTCTGAACATATGTAAAGCCGTTGATACGAGAGATAATCTTCGCAGCGTCCTTACCCAAGCCGTTCAAGATAACGCGCAAAGGATTCTTACGAACCTTGTTTGCCATCTCGGCAATCTTGATAGCGCCCTCAGCTGCAGCGAAAGACTCGTGACCAGCCAAGAATGCGAAGCACTGTGTCTCCTCGCGAAGCAAACGAGCAGCCAAGTTACCGTGGCCGATACCTACCTTACGGTCGTCGGCAACAGAACCTGCGATGCAGAATGCCTGCAAACCCTCACCGATAGCCTCGGCAGCGTCAGCAGCTGATGTGCAGCCCTTCTTAATAGCGATAGCAGCACCTACAACATAAGCCCACTTTGCATTCTCGAAACAGATGGGCTGTGTCTCCTCACACATCTTGTAAGGATCGATACCCTTGCTATCGCAAATTGCCTTTGCATCCTCGATGCCATTGATTCCATACTGTGCGAGCACCTCGTTGATGTGGTCGATTCGGCGCTCGTAGCTCTCAAATAAATTTGCCATATTTAATTCTCTATTTTTCGATTATACAATGTGGTTTACTCCTGACGAGGGTCAATGTACTTTAC
>JAFXIS010000079.1 GCA_017532885.1 Alistipes sp.
CCGATAGGCTGATGAAGGTCGATGAGTTCTGTTTCGACACCGAGACTACGGGCTTTGACATCTACTCTGACCGCATCGTCGGATTGTCGTTGGCCATAGAGCCTCACGAGGCGTGGTATGTATCGTTCACACCCGAAAATACGGCCACTTTTGCCGATATTGTGCGCCCGCTCTTCGAGGCAGAGAGCATCACAAAGGTGGCTCAAAATATGAAATTCGACATTATGGTGTTGGCACGTTTGGGCATAGAGGTCAAGGGGCGAAAAATCGACACGATGATTCTGCACTATCTCATAGATGCCGAGTCGCGCCACAATATGAACTATCTGGCCGAGCGTTATCTGCACTACTCGCCCATAGCCATCGAAACACTCATCGGGCGCGGTGCACGACAACTCACGATGGACCAAGTGAACATACTGACCGTCAAGGAGTATGCCGCCGAAGATGCCGACATCACACTGCAACTCAAGCACTTGCTTTGGGCCGAAATCGAGAAGCAAGGGCTCAAGGAGTTGTACGAGAGAATCGAGGAGCCGATGATTGATGTATTGGCCGATATGGAGATGCAGGGCGTGAGAATCGACCCCAAGCAGTTGGCCGATTATGCCGTAGAACTAAACAACGAACTGCAAGAGTTGGAGAGCGAAATCCGTCGCGAGGCCGATGAGCCTGCGCTTAATGTAAACTCGGCACGCCAACTCGGTGAGGTGCTCTTCGCCAAGATGCGCATAACCGACAAACCCAAGATGACCAAGACGCGACAATTCAGCACCGAAGAGGAGTATCTGCAAGGGTTTGCGGGGAAACATCGCATTGTCGATTTGATACTCAAATATCGAGGCGTGAAAAAGTTGCTTTCGACCTATGTCGAGGCTCTGCCGCTATTGATAAATCCCGCGACGGGGCGTATACATACATCGTTCAATCAGGCTGTTACGGCTACAGGCCGATTATCATCGACCAACCCGAATCTGCAAAACATACCCGTACGCGACCAGATGGGGCGTCGCATACGCGAGGCCTTCATTCCGCGCGACGAGAATCATCTTCTGTTATCGGCTGACTATTCGCAGGTCGAGTTGCGACTGATGGCACATTTGAGTGGCGATAATTCGCTCATCGAGGCGTTCCGACAGGGGGAGGATATCCACTCTGCCACCGCCGCAAAACTATTCCATAAGACTACCGATGAGGTCACATCCGAAGAGCGCCGCCGAGCCAAAACTGCCAATTTTGGCATCATCTACGGTATCTCGGCATTCGGCTTGAGCCAGCGTCTGGACATTCCCCGCAAGGAGGCAAAAGAGATTATCGAAGGCTACTTCGCATCGTACCCCAAAGTGAAGGAGTATATGGATAGTGCCATCGCCGATGCTCGCGAGAGGGGTTACGTCGAGACCGTATTCGGACGTCGCCGCTATCTACGCGACATAGCCTCACGCAACGCCGTAGCACGCGGTGTAGCCGAGCGTAACGCCATAAATGCACCTATTCAGGGTAGTGCCGCCGACATAATGAAGATTGCGATGATAGAGATTTACCGACGCTTCCAGCAGGAGGGCATACGCTCGAAGATGATACTTCAAGTACACGATGAAGTCATTGTCGATATGCTAAAGGAGGAGCAGGAGCGAGTGGTCGAAATCGTCAGGGAGGCGATGGAGTCGGCTGCACGGTTAAGTGTGCCACTCATATCGGATGCAGGCATTGGAAAAAATTGGCTGGAGGCGCATTAACGAGCGTCGCAGAGTCCACTCTGAGTCCGCCTTGAGGCCACTCCGAGCCCATATTCAATCCACTCTGAGTCCACTTTTTAACCCTTTTGTTTCATCATAACATTTTTTTCACTATATTTGCATAAAGAGTGAAAAGGTGCAGCAGTGGAATAAAGGCACCAAACAGAGTATGACACAATAAAAGGATGTGACTATACGTTATATACAAAAGAGCCTAATTGTTGAACCTTCAAAATTATGTGCGCTATGAAGACAATTAAGAGATTTTTATTCGCAGCCTCAATAGCGATTGTGGCAAGCGGATGTACATCGGCTTACTTCTCACAGGTAAGCACATACGACGACCTTTATGCAACGCACGATGTAAAGGCTATTGCCGAGCGTCAGAAGGCTGAAGCCGAAGTACGCAAAGCCGAGGCAGAGGCACTGAAGGCCGAAGCAGAGGCACTGATAGCACAACGCAAAGCCGAGGCTATGGAGAATCAGAACAGTATTGAGGCGCTTGTTGCGGCTATCAATGCAACTATGCAATCCAACCAATCGGCGGTACAAGTTAAGGTTGACGACGATGGTCTGCTCATAACTGATGACAACGTATCGACGCTGGAAAATAGTTATGTGGCCAACTCTTACGAGAGCGCTTATGCACGTCGTCTGAAGGGTTTCTCGTCACCTACATATCGTATGCCTTCGAGTTATTTCAACCTGCGTTACAGCCCCTCACTCTCGGTAGTGACGGCTTATGACCCTGCGCTATATAATATTATGGTGTCGGGCGACGAGGTGTGGGTTGAGCCTAAATACATCACTTCGATGTTCGGTACTTGGGGCGCAATCAACGCTACGATAGCATTCTCGTCACCCTGGTATTACGGCTGGCGCAGTTGGGGCGCTTTCGACCCCTGGTACTACCGTTCATTCCGCTCGTGCTGGGGATTCCCCCGCTACTCGTGGTGGGATTGGAATTGGCATATGTGCTACGGCGACCCCGACGTATATCGTTGGACAGGCTCACTCGGTTGGTGGGGCTGGGGAGGTATGTACTGCCCCTCATACTACCACTGGGGCTGGCATCACCCGCAGTATCACGGACATTGGACAGGCCATTGGGGCCCCGTACACCACCACTACGGTTGGGGCGGCGGCTGGGCACCTGCATATCCTCGTCCTCACGCTCCTCGCTTGGGCAAGGGACCTAACCCCAATTACGACAGAGGCGGCAGCATCTACGGCTCACGCAACCAGAATACAGGTCAGGGCGGACGCAACAACAATGGTGCAATAGTAAATCGCGGCTCTTCGCACTCTACACCCTACCGCTCACCGAGCAACGGTACAACCTACGGCAATGGCACACGCGGCAAGAGCGCTACGGCAGCCATCCAGCAACAACGTGCAGCCGAGGCCTCTCGCGCGGCATCGGTAGGACGTAGTACATCACGCTCTACGGGACGTGGCAGTTACGGAGGTAGCAACTACTCTTCGTCGTCATCATCGTCGAGCAGAAACAACGTATCGATAAACCGTAGCAGTTCGTCAAGCAGTTCATCGTCATATAGCAGCGGCGGCTCATCATATAGCGGCAGCAGTTCATCGGGAGGTGGCTCACGCAGTGGTGGCGGCTCATCAGGCGGTAGCAGTGGCGGTAGCGGCTCACGCGGACGTTAAAGTCAGTAACTTACCCCTCTTCACCGCGCCCGAAAGCGTGGTGAAGAGGTTTTCTATAGATGGGTTTGACATAGAAGGAGATGAGGTTGGCATAAGAGTTGTCAAGCCTAATCACAAAAAAACAATCAAATAAAAAACACAATCATCAATCAGACCTTACAACAGAAAGAGAGGTCATAACCGTGTGCAACTATGAAATTTTTATTTAAGTTATCGCTTTTAGTAGCAATGAGTGTCGGTGCGTTTACAG
>JAFXIS010000080.1 GCA_017532885.1 Alistipes sp.
TATACACCCAATATTTGGAATAGCAAAAGATATTCAGAAAGATTTAGATTTACTCTGCACTTTAGATAGTATATGATTATCAGTGATTTGCAATTTTATGATATTTCTTGAAAGTGTAGGTTCGAGAGCCTCCCTCTCCGCATCAAGCGGAAAAATTTGCACGACTCGCATTTGCGAGTCTTTTTTTTGACAAACGGTCATCGGTAAATTCATTTACCAGTGGCCGTTTGTCAAATAAAAGTTAGTTGCGGCTTTGCCGATACTCGTGCAAATTTTTCTGCTTGCAAGTTAAGGAGTAAAGGGAAAGGCGACCGAATGGGAGCCAATCCCGACCGTTTTCAAGTACCGCCTGTTGGCGAGATTGATGAAGATTGAGGCCTTACCCCAATCTTCATCTACCTACGGGCTACGCCCTACGGTTGCGGCGGTTATAAATCATCCATAGGGCCCCGCGGCGAGCGCAAGGGAAAGAGTTTGCGATGCGATGCGGAAGCAGAGCATAGCAAAGTCAATCCCATGCCCTTGCAAAAAACTTTTGGCGTAGAGATATTTACATTCCCTCCCCTCTGTCCCCTCCCTTTGGCAAAGGGAGGGGCTTTTAATCTTACGCAAATTGGGTGGTTAAAACCACTTCGTATATCAATTTTTTCTGCTTGCTAATTAAGGAGTAAAGGGAAAGGCGACCGAACGGGAGCCAATCCCGACCGTCTTCAAGTATAAGGCGTATCAAGTCGGTTACACGATGCCGTTGCACAAATCTCATAAATAACCATTAATTACGAATTGAAAGGTAACAGCAGAATCTTAATGATAGATTTTGCCACTATTTTACTCCATATAATAAACAACTAAATTGTGAAATTATGGCAAAGATTTGTTTTCCCCACTACAAAAAGGGCGAGTTTGCTTCTCTTGAAGAGGCATTAAAATTTTTGGAGCGTGAGACCTATTCCATTTCACGATATACATTGTGCGAGATTGTGCAATATAACACTTGCTATCGCAACCACCTGCGTCGCTACGGCGTGGAGGGTTTAATACAACGCCTAATCGAGGAGGCTCCACAGCTCAATGAGGAGAAGGTTTTGCTTCATCGTCTACGCGAATGGGCTGCCGAGGAGAAGTTGCCTATACTCTATTATAGTGGCGACGGGCTGTATATGTTGTTGGCAACTTTGCGCAACTAAAATCTTGGTTGGATGGCGATACGGAATTTGAAGTCGTCGATGTCCTTTGCTATGAGTGGTATTACGAATAATCTTCGTTGGGGCAACTCCCCTTTTATGGCATGTGGCTTTGCATCAGATATTTATCTAATTCTCCATTCAGCCGTTTTCTGTGTTGAAAACTAAATTTCAGCGAGAGCAGCAACCCCTCACCCATTTTTATCCGCAAACAGCAAAAAAAAGCCTCATAGTGAACACTTTTACGAAAAAGTTACTACCTTTGTAGTACATATTTACGCGGAAAGTGTAAGTTTATTCTCGAAAGTCGAACTTAGGAACTTCGAAAAAAGCAAGAGAATAAGCGGACATCTTCTTGCGTCATACCTTTAGGTATGGCGTGGGGTTGTTGCTTATTTTATTGCTGAGGCATCCTAAGGCCAGACTTTCAAAAATAAGCATTTGGCGCCACGCTTTCCATTTCTACGCAATTATGTGCAAATAGTAAACCACTGCCTCGGCGCAGACAGTAAGAATTTTATTTTTTGAGAGAAAACATTAAAATTTTTACTTAAAATACTACAAACACACTAATTTACCATGAAAAGAATGCTTTATCTTGCAGCTACGGTCTGCATGTTGTTTGCGTCATGTACCAAAGGTACAGAAAACACAACTCCCGAACCCGAGGTAGCAAAGATTCCTATCAACCTTTCAATTGGCAAGTGGACACGCGCCAACGATGCTACATTTGACAGTGGCGACAAGGTTGGTATTTATGTCGTGAACTATAACGGCTCGACAGCCGGCAACTTGGCTGTTTCTGGCAACCATGTTGATAACATGCTCTTCACCTATGGTGGCGGCAAGTGGACTCCTGCCGAGGATATCTACTGGAAGGACCAGACCACCAAAACCGACATCTATGCCTACTATCCTTATGGTACTCCCGACAACATCCGCTCATACGCTTTCGATGTTGAGGCTGACCAGAGTGCCGAGGCTTCTTATTGGGCAAGTGACTTCTTGTGGGGCAAGGCTACGGGCGTTTCACCTACCGAGAGCGCAGTTCCTGTCACTACTCACCACTCATTAAGCAACGCCCTTATTTATGTAGTTCCGGGCGATGGTTTCGACGCTGAGGATTTGGCTGATGCCAATATCGAGGTTAAGTTGTGCAATGTCAAGACCGGCGCGACTATCGACCTTACCACAGGAGTTGCAACCGTTACAGGCTCGGCTACCGAGATTACCCCATGGTACACCGGCGAGTACTATCGCGCTATGGTTGTTCCTCAGACTGTTGCCGACGGCAAGAATTTGGTTACCGTAAAGGCAAACGGCGTCACCTACACCTATGCTAAGGGTATGACCTTCAAGGCTAACACCCAGCACAAGCTCACCATCACCGTAAACAAGACCAGCAACGGCGTAAATGTCGGCATTGGCGGTTGGGAGAGCGACGACGAGGACTACGGCGGCTCAGCAGAATAGTCATTCCATATTTTCGGTTTTGAGAAATCATAAAATCAAAGTATTATGAAACTTAGATATTTATTTAACATAGGTATGGCCGCCATGCTTTTGGCAGGCTGTACGCAGGAGCCCGACGGCATGGAAATCATTGCCCCCACCACTCCTGAGATTCGCATCGATGGCTCTATCGACCAGCAGTATATCTCGCGTGTCGATGATGGAGGCTTCTGCGATGGCGACCAGATAGGTCTTTATGGCGTGAACTACACCGAAGATAACACCCTTGCCGGCGAGCTCAAAGACAACGGCAATCAGGTGAACAATGCGCGCTACACCTTCGACGAGGAGAATTGGCGCTGGGTATCTGCCGGCTCGGTATATTACAAGGATGCCGTTACCAACATCGACCTCTATGGCTACTACCCCTACGGCAAGCCCGAGAGCGTTTCGGCTTACCAGTTTGAGGTTAAGCAGGACCAGTCGGGCAAGAATGTCGAGAATGGCTATGCCATGTCGGATTTCTTGTGGGGCAAGGCTACGGGCATCGCTCCCACCGAGCAGAAAATCATGCTCTACTTCAACCACATCATGGCTTGTGCCAATGTTATCTTGAAGGAGGGCGACGGCTTTGCCGAGGGCGAGTTCGCGGCTTTGGATAAGGCTGTTTTGGTTGCCAACACCACCCGCTCAGCGCATATCGACCTCTCTACGGGCGAGGTTACCGCTACGGGTGACGCCGAGGCCGAGGGTATCGTCATGAAGCAGGGTGCCGACGGCTTCCGCGCTGTGGTTGTTCCTCAGAGCATGGAGGCTGGCGAGGTGCTGTTCCGCATCACTGTCGATGGCATCAACTATCACTTCAAGCGCGACAATGCCTTTGCTTTCGAGTCGGGCATGCAGTATAAGTTCACTATCAAGGTTTCGAAGAAGGCCGTTACGGGCAGCTACTCATTCGAGCTTGAGCAGAGCGAGATTATCGACTGGGTAGCCGATATCGAGAGCCATGGCGGCGAGGCACGCCAATACTTCGTTGTGCATCAGGACGAGCCGGGTACTTTGGGCGCAAAGATTCGCGCAACAAAGAAAAACCCCAATAAGATTAAGAACTTGAAGATTTCGGGTAAGATTGACGACCGCGACTTCCGGTTTATGAAGGATAGCATGGAGATTTTGCAGGCTATCAACCTTAAGGAGAGCGAGATTGTTGGCTCATGGCGATATCATGTCAAAATCTGTGAAAATGGCGTTTGGGGTAATTATCACGACGAAATCTTCCTCGGTGAGATGCCCGAAAGCGATGAGGAGTGCCACAAAGCTGTTATGGAGCGCTATCCTAATGCAGATTATTTTAACTGGAGTAGTCGCAACCAAATCAATTATGCTCACGAAATTCCGAGTAGTGCCTTTAGTGGAAAGATCTCTTTAGCATTCTTTGCATTCCCCGAGAAGGTTACCAAGATTGGCGGTAGCGCATTTAGCGGCACACTTCTTTCGGGTGCCCTAATTATCCCTAATGATGTGGTAGAGATTGGCAGTAGTGCTTTTTCTGGCACTTATATCACCTCTCTTAAGTTGCCTCTTGGCCTTAAGATTTTGGGCGGTAGTGTTTTCTCGGGATGTACATCACTTGCAGGAGAACTCTCTTTGCCCGAAAGTTTGGAGAGTATAGGTGGTTCTTGCTTTAATGATTGTGCAATGTTGAGTGGAGAATTAGTTTTACCCAGCAAATTGACCTCTATCCCAGACAACTGTTTTAATAATTGTAAAGGATTCACGGGTAATTTGATAATCCATGAAGGCATAACAAGCATAGGATATCAAGCTTTCCACAATATGATTGGAGTAAAGGGAACTCTTTCACTACCAAATAGTTTAAAAACACTTTCTTACGGATCTTTCTATAATACACCATTGCAAGGTGAACTTGTGATACCGGCTCAAATACAAAAACTTCCACAGGTATGTTTCTGTGGTACCGATTTTTCAAGTGTTACATTCGCAGAGAATAGTGAATTGCTTGTTATTGAGGGCGGTACAGGTGATGGTTCTGGCTGGAATGGAGCATTCTCAAACTGCCAAAGAATCTGTGAGCCCATAGTGTTACCAAACGGGCTTATAACCATAGAAGGTCGTGCTTTTTATAATTGTCACAATCTCCCAAGTATCGTTATACCGGAGAGTGTAAGCGTATTGGGAATCGAGGCATTTGAAAATTGTTATAATCTTTCAGCAATTACTTGTCATGCCAAGATGCCTCCAATTTGTGGTACGGGAGCATTCAAAGGCGTTGCAAAGGATAACTTTACTTTGGAGGTGCCCGAGCAGTCGGTGGTGAAGTATCAGACCGCCAATGGTTGGAGCGATTTCCGCCGTATTGCAGCGCATTATGATTTCTCACTTTCGCGTCCCCTGCTCCGCACTCTTAATGCCGAGCACTCGGCTACCTATGTGATGCGTGCCCCTGCGGGTTATGCGTGGAGCATAGAGTCAGCACCCGAGTGGGTAACCGTAACTCCATCAAGCGGCGTAGGTAAGGTGGATGTAACCATCACCGTAGACGAAATGGCAGCCGGTGAGGCAGGAGAGTTTGAAACTTTGAAGGATGGTGCAACTTTTGCCTCTCCATCTTATACCAAGCATGCAGGTCGCAAGGGCGAGATAGTATTCAAGCTCGACGCCAAGGATTACCGCACAACAATGACCGTAGAGCAGTTCGACTACGAGTATGGCGACGGCGATGTGATTGTAAATCAGACTGCAACGGTAGGCGATGGCGTAAATATCGTATTTATGGGTGACTGCTTCGACGCCAAGGATATTGCCGACGGCTCATATCTGGCAGGCATCGAGGAGGCTATCGGTTACTACTTCGCAATCGAGCCCTACAAGAGCTACAAGGATTACTTCAATGTCTACACCGTAGTGGGTATGTCGCCCGACACAGGTATGGGTACTGTAAACACCATAAAGGAGGCGAAATTCGGCTCGATGTACTCGTTGGAGGGTATCGCTCCCGACACCAAGACAACCTACGAGTATGCGATGAAGATTGACGGCATCGACGAGGAGGATTTGAGCACAACTTTGGTTGTGATGGTCGAGAACACCGAGGACTACGGCGGTATCTGCTACATGTGGGGTGACGGCTCGGCAATAGCTATCTGCCCGATGTCGCGCGACGCCTATCCTTACGACTTCCGCGGTATCGTACAGCACGAGGCGGGAGGTCACGGATTTGCAAAGTTGGGTGACGAGTATATCTACCACAACGCCTTTATCCAGACTTGTACCTGCATCTGCTGCGACCACCTCGATGAGTTCAACGCAGCGAAGGCTTTGGGTTGGTATCGCAACCTCTCGACAAATGCCGACATGAAGACTGTGGAGTGGGCTCACTTTATCTATCATCCCGACTACTCGAACATCGTAGATATGTATGAGGGCGGATATTTCCACACACGCGGTATGTATCGCTCGGAGGCTACATCTTGTATGAACAACAACATCCCCTACTACTCGGCAATTTCACGCCAGGAGATGGTCGAGCGCATTATGCGTTACGCAGGCGAGGAGTTCTCGTTGGAGGCGTTCTATGCAAACGATGTACGCGACGCGTCGAACAACACCACAACAACTCGCTCGGGCGAGATGAATGCCGTAGAATTGGCCGGCGCAAGCAAGCAGCTGCCTCCGAAGTATATGGGTGACAAGCCACAGCTTAAGTAATTCGGGTTGAAAAATTCAAAATAAAGAGAATTATGAAAAAATATATAGCATTGGCAGCCGTGGCACTTGCGGTCATGGGTTGCGAAAAGAGCGACGAGGGTGCAACCTATGCGCCCAACGAGATTCGCATCGAGGCTTCGATTCCTCAGACCCGCGTTGAGGGTGCGGCCTTCGAGGTGGGCGATAAAATGAGCCTCTATGCCGTAGAATACGACGGCGACGCAGTGGCCGAGGTGCAGCCCGCAGGTAACTACATCAATAATGCCGCAATGATTTACGACGGCCAGAAGTGGGCGGGCGAGCGCACCGTATATTGGAGCGAGAAACCTTGCGATTTCTATGGCATGTACCCCTATCAGAAGTTAGAGGCATTGAAAGAGGTGTTGTTTGATGTCGCAACCGACCAGGACAGCGCTCCCGCAGAGGGCGAGTTGGGCGGATATGAGGCTTCAGACCTGCTCTGGGCAAAGGCCGAGAAGGTTTCACGCGAGGCAGGAAGTGTGAACTTGAAGTTCCACCACATGATGTCGCGCGTAGTGGTTAAGGTGGCAAAAGGTCCGAAATTCGAGGGCGATATACCCGATGATATCGTGACTCACATCTACAACACCGCAACAACCGCAAAGGTAAACTACACCATCGGCTCACTCGAGAAGTACCTCTTCAGCGAGAATAAGACCATAAAGATGCGTAAGGTAGACGAGATGACCTTCGAGGCGATTGTTGTACCTCAGTTCATCGAGCGCAATACTCCGCTGGTGGAGATTACAATGGGCGGAATCGCTTATCTGCTCGAGTACAGCCTCTCGCTGCGCCCCGGAATGCAGCACACGATTACCGTGACACTCAACACTTCTCCCGACCAGGAGAAAATCGAGATTTCAATCGACGGCTCAACCGACGGCTGGAACTAATCCTCGGTTTTACGACTGCAAAGTCCGCTTGGCAATTGCCGAGCGGACTTTGTTGTTTTTACGGCTAAATTTGCTATTATTTGGGAAATAATGATAATTTTGTAGTAAAATACTACAACTATGGCGACTTTCCCTAAAATTGACTTGGCTTCCGAATTTCCAAATACCACCCACGGAGTAGATTTCCGCTGGATTGAAGATAGAGTGCGCGAGGGGCTCTCCGATGAGCAGATTATCGAAAAGTTCAAGGAGTGGGACCCCTATTGGACTGAGGAGAGCATGCAGTTTGTGCGTTGGGTGCTCTACTACTTCAGCCTGATGCAATGTCGGAATGTTGTGCCCGAGCAGGAGAATAGCGCCTCGCAGAAGTTGGAAGAGATTGAGCAGATTGCACACGAGGAGGGGGTGGATGACTTCGAACAGTTGTTAGAGACATTTATCACAGAGCAAAAGTCAATCAAAGACGAGGAGGATGAGGATGACGAAGAGGATGAGATTTTAGAGCGCAAGGCGAGTGAAATGCTTGCCGATTTGCGTGCGCTGAGGCGGCAAGCCGAGGCCGAGCGACAAGCCGAGAAAGAAGAGAACGAGTCAGCGGAGGGTGATGAATCGGCGGAGGAGGA
Organism: Alistipes sp.; assembly: GCA_017532885.1. Next base: position 7,903 of record JAFXIS010000080.1, read on the forward strand.
GCCTACGATTGTGTGTAAATCTGTGTCGGTAAAGGCCGACAGGAATGCTACATGTCAGGATAAGGAGTATTGGCCCTGGAATTGGTATGTGGGATTCTTCAAGCAGGAGCATTACATCCACATCAAGGTGGATTATCTGGTGAGCGAAGAGTGTGAAGACGACATGGAGGTGGTCATACAGAATGACCGCTGCCATACGATTTTTCAGGTAAAGATTTTCGCTGCGCAGCTGCATGAAAATAAGGGTTCGGTGGTATTTTCGTTGGATGGCGAGGAGCTTATCCCCAAGCGCATCACGGCAACGGATAAGTTGGATATCATGGTGCGCAACCTGACGACGCAGCAGGTGCTATACAGAAGTGCGCCACAGTTGATTTGCGCCAATACGATATTCGACACGCTGCATGTTGAGCGCATGGCATTCTTCCCCGTGCAGTACGGTGCCGACACACTGCAATGCAGTACCACTACGGGGTATATCGAGTTTGTGAAAAAGGATTTGCAGCAGATAAATGTGCATTGCATCATCTCGTCTACACTCGGTGTGGATTTCGACCTCTATGGCATGCGTATAACCCTGTATGACCAGACGGGACAATCTATTGAGAGTCATCAGGCTTCGTTATATAAGGACAGCTATTCAAACACCTATGTTGTCTATTGTGGCATAAGTTGCTGGAAGGAAATCGCTTGGACCGAGGGCCGTTATAAAGTCGAGGTACAGGCGTTGGGGCAGACTATTATGGTCGCTTCTTTCAGGGTTGGAGGACATGCTCTGGAGGGAGAGGCCGATGTAGCGCAAATTGTGTCGATGCTGCGCAATGCGGCATTGTCTGAAGGCAATGTAAAGAAGGGGGCTTTGGCAAGGCTTGACGAGATGGTCGGCTTAAAGAGCGTGAAGGAGAAGATTCACTCGTTGAGTCGTCTGTCAGCTCTCGCTGTGCGTCGTCAGGAGATGGGTCTGCCGGTTAAGGGAGTGTCGCTACATGCTCGATTTGTGGGTAATCCCGGTACGGGAAAGACCACCATCGCCGAGATAATGGGACAAATATATAAGGATTTGGGGCTGCTCAGTAGCGGACATGTAGTTCGCGTGGAGCGTCGCAACCTTGTAGGTCGCTATTACGATAGTGAGTTGCGTGCTACCGAGCAGGCTATCGAGAGCGCGCAGGGAGGTGTTCTCTTTATCGACGAGGCATATAACCTCTTTGTGCAGGATGACCCTCGCGACCCCGGAAAGCATGTCTTGGAGGCTCTGCTTACGGCGCTTTCGGATGAAAAACGCAGGGATTGGATGCTTATATTGGCGGGTTATCCCGACGAAATAGAGCTTATGATGAATGCCAACCCCGGCATAAAGTCGCGCGTGAACGAAACATTCTTCTTTGATGACTACAATGTCGAGGAGTTGATGCAGATTGCCGACCTCTATTGCAAGCGTAATAAATACAAGATGAGCAAAGAGGTGCGCAAGCATCTTGAGGCTGTTGTAATGCGCGAATATGGTGCGCGCGATAAGCATTTTGGAAATGCTCGTTATATCAACAATCTGATGGAGCAGACCATCGCAGCCAATATGGCGCATCGCGTAAGTCGCATTGAGAATCCCACAAAATTACAACTGCAAACCATTGAGGTGGAGGATATTCCAAGCCTCAAAGAGGAGAAAACGAAATCGCGCGGCATGGATGGCTTGAATCAAATGGTGGGATTGACCTCCCTCAAGCATAGCATCTCGCAGCACCTCAATATGGTTAAGTTGGCGAATATGCGCATCAAGCGAGGTCTATATACCGAAATGCCGCCACTGCATATGGTCTTTACGGGCAACCCCGGCACAGGAAAGACTACCGTCGCCGACTATTTGGGTGAGATTTACGCTTCGATGGGACTGCTGTCGAAGGGTGATGTTATTCGTGTCGAGAAGAGTGATTTGGTGGGCGCACATGTGGGCGAAACCGAGCGTAAGATGAAATCTATTCTCAATCGAGCCAAAGGCAACATACTCTTCATCGATGAGGCATATCAGCTGTGTGCAAAGGATGGTCATGGCGACTATGGCGAAAATGTTATAGAGGCGTTACTCACAACCTTGTCAAACGACAAGGTCGATATGATTGTAATCCTTGCAGGTTATCCCAAAGATATGGAGCGCCTGCTCGATATGAACGAGGGTCTGCGTTCGCGCTTCCCTTATACCTTCCATTTCGAGGATTATTCGGTTGAGGAGCTGCATAAAATCGCCTTGCAGCGCGCTATGGCGGAGAACTATATCCTCACAGGGAAGGCGGAGCGCAAACTGAAGGCGCTTATTAAGCGTGAGGTGCTGCGTAAGCGCTCATCGTTTGGCAATGCCAGATTTGTAACTCGCCTATTGAGCGCAGAGATACTTCCACGCATGGCAACACGCCTATCGAACGAAGTTGCGGAGCCCACAAAACGACAACTTAAGACCATTGTTGCCGAGGATATACCAATTACAGAGGCGGAGGTTGAGCGCATCGAGCATGGCGGTTTTGACGACGATGCGATAGATGCGGCACTTGCCAAGTTGGATGCTCTGGTGGGGCAGCCGAAAGTGAAGCGTGCCATTCATAACTTTGTCGATGTTGCTCGCCATCTCAATACCGAGGGGGAGCGATTCGTGGGCAAGGGGTTGCTGAAGTGGAATTTCGCGGGTAACACAGGTACAGGAAAGAGTACCGTGGCGGAGATTCTTGCCGATATCCTGAAGGCGATGAACCTTTTGGATAAGGGTAACATTGTCGAGGTGCGTGGTGAACAGATTTATAATGTCTCGGAGTATCAGTGCGACCAGGTGTTGCGGCAGGCTATGGAGCGCTCGCGCTATGGAATGCTATTTATTGATGGCGATGCTCCCGAGTTCCGCCAAGCCAACGAATATCGCATGACGAATGAGCAGTTGCGCATAAAACTCACCTCGCTGACAGCGGAGTTAGGTGCTACGGGAGCGGTTGTTATTGCCGAGTGCAACTCTCCTCGCCAAACTATAGCCAACTCGCTGGCAATAAATGGAATATATGACTTCGACCACACATTCTTCTTCGACGATTACTCTTCCGACGAGTTGTTCGAGATTCTAAAGCGCCGCTTGGCAAAGCATAAGGTAAGGTTCTCTTTAGAGGCGGAGACGAAGATTCGCAAATATATTGATGCGTTATGCGCAAATCGCAACCTTTCGTTTGCCAATGCCCGCACGATGAAGCACCTCGGCCGCACGATTTATGAGCAGGTTATTTTGCGTGAAATCGAGGATAAGACCTCGCCTCGCAAGGTGGTGCTATTGGAGGATGTCGAGAACTATATCTGGCAACAGCCCAGAAAGATAGGCTATTAAAAACAGGAAGTTAGGAGTATTAATTTATAAACCGAAATAAGATTATGAACCCAACCATTTCGATAGGAGTATTTATCGACGGAGGCTACTACGCCAAGATAGACGAAAATCTATATACCACAAGCGGTATGCGCTTGGATGTCACCAAGTTGATACATTTCATCCGCTCTACGGTTGCTGAGCAGTGCGGCGTGGAGAAGCAGTGCAGCCAAGTGACAGAGAATCACTATTTCCGAGGTCGTTTTCGTGCCTCGGAGGCAAACACCAAGAAGATTCTGTTCCCGGAGCGCAAGTTCGAGGATGCGCTTATCGAGAACGATGTGATTTTCCACTATAAGCACCTTCGCGAAATAGATGGCAACATCATCGAGAAGGGTATAGATGTGTGGTATGCGCTGGAGGCTTATGAGTTGGCTACAATTCGCAAATTCGATTATGTGGTACTGATTACGGGCGATGCCGACCACGAAATGCTTATCAAAAAGCTGAAGGCTCTGCATATCAATGTAATACTGCTTACAGGCGACTTTGGCGAGAGCTCTGCCACTTCGCGTCTTTTGCGCGATGAGGCGACCTTACACCTCGACTTAGGCGTCGAGTTCCAGCAGCACCCCGAACTTATCGAAAAACTCTGCCGCCGAGGGTAGGAAACAGAAATAGCAATTTGTTATACGGAAATATAGGCTTATGAACCCTAAACGCATAATACTTATTCGTCATGGCGAGTCGGCGGCAAATGTCGATAGATATCTCTTTGGGCAGATTCCCGATTACACCATCGAACTCACCGAGAAGGGGCGCATGCAAGCTCTCGAAGCGGGTCGCAAGCTCAAGGCTTTGGTCGGCGAGGAGAGCCTCTATTTCTATGTGTCGCCATTTTGGCGCACGCGCTCGACTTTCGAGTGTATAGTGCGGGCGTTGCCGCGTTCGCAGTTCGTTTATAGCGAGGAGCCGCGCCTCAGAGAGCAGGAGTGGGGCTACCTGCGCAGCAATGAGGAGTTTGATAAGATTTGCCGCGAGAGAGGGGAATACGGCACATTCTATTACCGCATTCCGGGCGGAGAGTCGGGTACCGATGTATACGACCGCATAAATGATTTGCTGGGTAGCATGTATCGCGATTTTCGCAGTGACGACTACCCCGAGAATTGTGTTCTGGTGACACACAGCCTCACCATTCGCCTCTTTTTGATGCGTTACTACCATTTGACGGTTGAGGAGTTTGAGCAGATGCTCTCACCCGAAAATTGCGAATTGGTGGTTATGACCCTCCAGCCTGACGGCAGCTATAAATTGGAACGCGAGCTTCGCAAATCCACAACCCCCTTGCGCTACTCCCGCCCCATCACCCTCCCCGAAGAGTAACCGCAGCCGAATTTGACGCAAAAAACAGAGCCCGCGGGGACTCTGTGTGATATGAATATTTGATTGGGTGGCGGATTATGCCTCGAAGGAGTTTTGCATAAACCAGCGAGGGAAGTTGCAGCCGATATAGTTACCGACAATTGCCCAGAGCCACGCCCACAGCAAGCCACATTCAAATTTGCCGTACATCGCCGCAGCGGCATAATAGAAGGCGTCTGCCACGCAGTGCGGCAAGCCGCACAAGATAAACACCGGAACGCCGAACAGCAAGGGGAGGTAGTGCCCTCGGCGTGCGCCATAAACCGCCAAGGTCATAATCATACCCGTACCCGCCGAGGTGATAAGCAGTCCCGGCCATGAAGCCGAAGAACGCGCCACCAATATCGTATCGAGATTCGAAAGCAGAGCTTCACTTGTGGCATATCGTGCCACCACAGCCGCAACAACGCAGCCCACGGCATTTCCGGCAAGCATAAGCATAAGGCGCGGAAAGTCTTTATAAGGCAGATAGCCCGCTTTTCCCGTATATAGCTGCGCGCCACACATCACGACACTCAACAATCCGAACGCAAACAGCACCGCTCCGACAACGCCTCCGACGCGCAGATAGACCAATCCGCCAAAGCCGATAAGCAGACCGGCAAAAACCGACATAGATAAAAATTGCTTCATAATTTTGGGTTATAGTATACTCAATCTTTTTCGGCGACAAAGATAGCGATATTATTCGACATACACACCATTACAGCACGGGGTAGACCTTTGGGGCTTGCACCGTCACGAAGCGTGCGCCATTGCCACGCTCGGTGCAGACCACGCGCACAGCCTTAATCGGCGCCTCGGGGTGCTCCACGATGCCGATGCCGTCGCTCAACTCTCCAACGCGCTCAAACTGCTCGCCATCGTAGCTCACTTCGATATACCCCTCGTTGAACATATAGCGCGGCAGCTGTTTATTACCCGTAGCAATCTCCACCTGGCGGCACTTGACCGGCTCAGCAAAGGTGTAGAGTATCCAATCGCCCACATCGGCAGCTCGCGAGGTACGCGAAATACGGCCATAGCTCTCGGCTCCGCTATATGGGTAGCGCTCACTCTCGGCAATCGACGAGGTAATCTTCACCTTCGGGGTAAGCCGCTTGAAGCGCCCCTTAACACCTGCCTCGGGACTGAATGCCTCGCCTCGGCGCACACGAAAAGCATAACGCTCGGGCGTATAGGTCTTGATGGGCTCCACATAACGATACTCCCGCTCGTCGCCCACCACATTATAATATATCGCGGCAGGCTCGTCGCTCTGTGCCGACAGCTCCCCCTCCTCGTACTTCACCTCGGGCGGAGAGAGCCTGAAATTGATGCCCATAGCCGCTATACGGTCATAATGGCCTGCCTTGAGGCGCTCGAAAAATGCCTCCCACTCACCACTACCCGACCACGCCAACTCGCTAAGTGCGCAAATGCGCGGATAGGTCATATAGTAGATATAATCGAACTCCTGCTCGCGCTGCGAGAGATATATTTCGCTAAAGAACGACGCCTCGAAGCCCGCAACATTTTTCAGCTCCTCGGTCGTAAAGCCCTGCTTCGCGAGGTTAAACGACAGAGTCTTTCGCACATCGAATATCGCAGCCCAATCGTGTCCCGCCTCCGAGGGTGACTGCTTCATGTCGAAGTAGAACCACTGCCCCGGCATCACAACCGTCTTAAATCCCTTTGCCGCAGCCGCTTGGCACGCCTTAACGCTCTCCCAGCCATACACCAATGCATCCTGAGGCAAAGCATCACTCTCCGCAGCCTCGTTCCACGCAGCCACTCGCTTCCCGTAGTCAGCAAGGATTTTTGAAAGGCGTTGTGTAAAATACTCCTGTAACTCGCCCGCATCGTTCTTGCCCAATCGGCGCATAAGAGCTACACAATCGGGGCAACGACGCCACTGCGAGGCTATAACCTCATCGCCACCGATATGAATATAGGGCGAGGGGAAAATATCTGCCAGCTCACGAAAGATATCCTCTAAAAGAGCATAATTCTCCTCACGCGACACACACAACACATCGCGCGTATCGTACCCCAACGACGCTTTTGTATCGGGCTCATATCCGCACAACACCTCGGGCATAACACGCGCCAATGTATGGCTATGACCCGGGAGGTCGATTTCGGGGATTATTTCGATGTTGCGCACAGCTGCAAACTCTACAATCTCGCGCATCTCCTGCTGCGTATAATAGCCACCATAGCGTTGGTCGCTATGGCCATAGCGCGCCGCAACAACCGAGCCTCCACCGCGAAAGCCTCCCACCTTGGCAAGTTCGGGATGCGAGAGTATCTCTATTCGCCACGCCTCATCGTCCGAGAGGTGGAGGTGCAGGCGGTTGATTTTATGGTGGGCAAGTTTTTCGATAAAGGATTTTACCTCCTCAACCCTCATCCAAGTGCGTGCCACATCGAGCATAAAGCCTCGATAACCATAACGCGGAGCATCCTCGACGCGGCAACATGGCACGCGCAAGGGAAGAGGCGCTTCACAAGCATATATCTGCGGCGGCAAAAGCTGCAACAAGCTCTCTATGCCATTATGCACACCTGCCGCCGAGCCGCCATCAATGGTAATGCCACACTCCGAAATGTCCAAAACATACTCCTCCGGGGCAAGATTTTTATCCTCGCGCAAAACAATATTACCCTCCGCGTCGGCGTTATAATCTCGCACTAAGAGCGGGAGATATTCCGCAAGATACAGAGCCGAGGGGCGGAGTGATGAATAATGTGTAATTTGAGTTGTTGTTAGTATGGTGAATGCTCCGCTCCTAAGCTTTGTGCTGCGTGGCGTGGGGATAATATCCTCGATGTGCGCCTGAGCCGCTATCGACCATATCATAAACATCGACAGAAGGAGTATTTTCGGGAAATTTTTCATTTTTTCACTTTTTTCATCCTTACAAAGATAGCATTTTCGCGGGAAAACAATAACTTTGTGCAGATATAAACTACCAAACAATGACACAGGATAAGAGATTGGAGGGTGCAGCACGATTGCTGGAGGTTATGGATACCCTGCGCGAGAAGTGCCCCTGGGATAGAGAGCAGACCTTTGAGTCACTGCGCAACAACACCATAGAGGAGACCTACGAGTTGGTAGATGCCATCGCCGACGGCAATATGGAGGGTATCGAGGAGGAGTTGGGCGACCTGCTGCTGCATGTTATGTTCTACTCGAAATTGGGTGAGGAGCAGGGTCGTTTCGACTTTGGCGCGGTAGCCGACAAGGAGTGCGACAAGCTTATCTATCGCCACCCGCATGTATATAGCGACATTCACGCCGACTCACCCGAAGAGGTTACGAAGAATTGGGAGGCGTTGAAAATACGCAAGAAGAAGCGTCAGGGCGGAGGTATTTTAGGCGGCGTACCCCGTTCACTGCCGGCAATGGTGAAGGCCTACCGCATAAGCGAGAAGGCGGCAAACTCGGGCTTCGACTGGGAACAAAAGGAGGATGTCTGGGCGAAGGTCAAAGAGGAGGTCGCAGAGGTTGAGGCAGAGATTGCCCGCAAGGATAAGGAGGCTATGGCCTCGGAGATTGGCGATTTGTTCTTTGCGCTGGTGAATATGTGCCGACTCTACGGCATCGACCCCGAGATGGCGTTGGAGCAGTGCAACAAGAAGTTTATCCGCCGCTTTACCCATATGGAGGCAGAGGCCGACGGCAAGCTCTTTACCGAGATGACAGCAGAGGAACTCGACCAGCTGTGGCGAAATGCGAAGAGCAAAGAGCAAAGATAACACCCAGCAATAATGAATGGGTAAAATAGGGAAGTTAAGGAAATTAAGGAGTATAGAGAGTTTAGGGGAGTGTCAGGAATTGAAAATTGATATTTTTGCGTAATCACTAAACTCACTAATTTCATTAAATTCAATAATAAAAAACAGCATTCACAAGGCAAAGCAGATGAAGAATATGCCAGCCAGGCGGATTTAGCTGAATTAAAGAGATAAGATTAATTAGAAAAAAATCCCAAAAGGGGAAATTCGCTTGGGTAGGCAGATTGTTCGGCTGCCGCAGGCTTGGGAAGCGCAGCATACTAGGCGTATGTGAGCATTCACAAGGTAAGGCAGACGAAGAATATGCCAGCCAGGCGGATTTGGCAGGATTAGAAAGATTAAGATAACCAAGAAATTAAAAAAATATATGGCTATAATTAAGGAAGTCAGAGGACACAAGCCCTCGATTGGCGAAAATACATTTTTGGCAGAGACTGCCGTTATTATTGGCGATACGACAATCGGCAAGGATTGCTCAATCTGGTTTGGGGCGGTGTTGCGTGGCGATGTGAATAAAATCACTATCGGCGACCGCACAAACATTCAGGACGGTGCGGTTATCCACACCCTCTACGACAAGTCGCCCAAGCCCTCGCAGACGCATATCGGCAACGATGTGTCGGTGGGTCACAACGCTACGATTCACGGTGCTACAATCGGCGACAGCGTGCTGATTGGTATGGGTGCAACGGTTTTGGACAATGCGGTAGTTCCCGAGGGTTGCATCATCGCAGCCAATGCTCTCGTGTTGTCGGGAGCACAATTGGAGCCCAACTCGGTATATGCCGGCGTGCCTGCCAAGAAGGTCAAGGAGATTACCGCCGAGCAGCGCGAGACAATCGTAAAGCGAACGGCACGCGACTACCAGCTCTACGCCTCATGGTATAAGGAGGAGTAACAGAGAAGGTGTCAAACCAAAACAACCACCTAACAACATTCGCCCAAGCACAGAAAAGATAGGAATAAACGCAAAAAGGCGAACAAATGAAGATTAAAAACCTACGCTCCACAGCCATTGTCAATCTGCTGATTGCTTTAGCATTGACATTGATTGTGAACTTCTCGTATCTGCTCTCGATGATGGTCGAGCAGCGCGAGAGTTCTGCACATCGTCAGGAGCATCACATTCAAAAACCCGAGCATTCAGGTATCCTGAAACTCTCGGAGGATGGTTACGGATATATCATGTGTGAGCGCAGCCTCGCACCCGAATATCCCGACTCGGTTGTGAAGTACAAGATTTTTGTCAATAGCCGAAGAGCCCGCTGGTATAACCTCAAAGATGGCGATACGCTGCGTTGTACGGCATTCCCGGCACGAGGTAAAGCAAATCGCTCGATTGATAAAATCATCACCCAAAACGGGCAGGAGCCGGCGCCCATAATCTATGACCGCCCGTCACGCAGTGAGGAGAGCATGGTGCAGTTGCTATACTACTTCCTGCTGTCGTATCTGCTGATGGCGATTATGACTTCGAACTTTAGTCGTAATAACACGGTCACAACCCGGCACTATCTGCAACGCTGCGTAGCGGTCGTTGCGCTCACCTTCGTGTGCTATTTCTTTGCCCCCTCGATAAATTGGCAGGCGGGAAAGATTATGATGATATTCCAGCACCCCTCATCTTCGATAGATTGGATGGTGATACTTAAATGTACGGTTGTACTCACGGTAGCCATACTCTATGGCCGCATCTATGACCTTATATCGCAGAAGCAACAAATCTTGCTCGAAAATGAGCATCTGAAGAGCGAGAATCTGCAAGCTCGCTACAATATGTTGATGGGGCAGATAAACCCTCACTTCTTCTTCAATTCGCTAAACTCGCTCTCGATGCTGATTCGTGAGCAGGACAACGAGAAGGCGCTAAACTACATCGACCAACTGTCGTACACCTTCCGTTACATCATCCAAAATGGACAAAATACATCCTCGACACTCGCCGAGGAGATTGAGTTCGCACGCGCATATGCCGAGTTGTTCAAGGTGCGCTATGCCGATAAACTATTCTTCGACATAGAGATTGACAGCACCTATAACAACTATACCCTACCCTCGCTTACATTGCAGCCACTCATTGGTAATGCCGTGAAGCACAACTCTATAACACGCAAGCAGCCTTTCCACATATCTATCCGCACCGAGGGTGCTGTATTGGTTGTTTCCAACCCCAAAGTTCCCAAACTTGAGCCGGAGCCTTCGACAGGTATCGGTTTGCAGAATTTGCGTAGCCGTTGGCAACTCACCATAGGTCAAAATTTCGAAATCAGGGAGAGCGATACTGAATTTATCGTGCGCTTACCATTAACAAAACCGCAGTCATGATAAAGAATGTACTCATCATCGAGGATGAAACGGCGGCTGCCGTAAACCTCAAAGCTATGCTTCGCACGATAGCTCCCGACTACAATGTACTTGCCACTTTGGAGAGTGTCGAGGAGAGTGTCGAGTACCTCTCCGCCGAGCAAAACAGGCATCCGGAGCTGATTTTTATGGATATACATTTAGCCGATGGAGAGTCATTCCGCATATTCGACAAGGTGGAGGTCACTGCTCCCATAATCTTCACTACGGCGTATGATGAATATGCCCTGCGCGCATTCAAGGTGAATAGCATCGACTACCTCCTTAAACCAATAAAAGCAGAGGATTTGCAACGCGCACTGGATAAGTTCTCGCGCCTCACACAACACGAGTCACACGACTATAACGAGCGCATAAACACGATGCTCTCGGAGAAGAGAGTCGAGAACAAGCAAGAGAAGGCGCAGGCATTTTTGGTACACTACAAGGACAAGATTATCCCGCTGGGTATAAACGACATAGCCTACTTCTACACCTCAAACGAGAAGGTTACGGCGACAACCCATACAGGGGAGCGTTACGCCATTGACCGTACATTGGAGCAGCTGCAAGCCACTCTTCCCGAGGAGATGTTTTTCCGCGCCAATCGTCAATTCATCGTATCGCGTCAAGCCGTCAAGGATATCGCCATATGGTTTGGTAGTCGTTTATCGCTGAATCTCAAGCTGGAAACACCCGAAAAAATTATCATCAGCAAGGCCCGCGTTCCCGAGTTTAAGCAGTGGCTAATGACAGTTCACCCATAAGATTGGTCGATTCGCCCCTTAATTTCATACATTTTACCGGTTTTGCGGTATCAATTACGCCAATAATGTATACTTTTGTATCAAGCAGAATATTTTTTGATTTTTACTGCGGCGATATAAAGGGCTTTTGGGGCGATATTTATCAACTATTTGAATAAAAAAATAAATTAGGTAGCCGAATACGGCACTTGGCAGATGTGGAATCTGCACAGCATGGGGTTCTAAGTTTCAGTCCTATCTTTCAAGGAATCCCATAATCCATTCAGGGCAGTAATGGAAATTAGGTTGTTTTTCGGAGGGGTGTCAATGCCAGTTGACACCCCGTTTTTGTCGTTTCACCCCTAAAAAAATTGTTTCGCCGAAATAAATATTATCTTTGCACCGGCTTAAAAAAATATTTTTTTAGTGCCGCGACATATCATCTGCCGGCACTTCGAAAAAACAGAAAAAAACAGGAAGTTAGATATGAGAAAATTTGTTTTAACCACACTATTCGTTTGTATCTCAATGTTCACTTTTGCCCAGAGTGGCAAGGTGGTAATTACGGTACTTGATGCTCAGAGCAAGGAGGGTGTTCCGGGAGCTGTCGTAGAGTTGGCACCGGCAAACAATCCCGACAAGGCTAAGCAGTATATCTCGGCTTATGGCGGTAAGACCTCTATTCCCTCAACCCGTTACGGAGAGTATAATGTTACGGTGTCGTTCCTCGGTTATCAGACCAAGAGCGAAAAGATTAACCTAACGGCAGAGAATCGCGAGAAGATTACTATCGAGATAAGCGAGGAGGCTACAAAAATCGAAACTATCTCGGTTGAAACTCAAGCTATCCGCGCCTCAACCAAGGGTGACACGGTGAGCTACAACGCCGGAGCGTTCAAGGTTGCCAGCGATGCCGATGTCGAGGGCCTTTTGAAGAAGATGCCCGGTATCACGGTAAAGAATGGCTCGGTGGAGGCTCAGGGCGAAACCGTAAAGAAGGTCTTTGTCGATGGTAAGGAGTTCTTCGGCGAGGATGTGTCTACGGCTTTGAACTCATTGCCGGCGCAGTCGGTAAAGAGCGTCGAGGTGTTCAACAAACTCAGCGACAATGCCGAATTTTCGGGTATGGACGATGGTGAGGGTTACAAGGCTCTGAATATCGTGACACACTCTCACATGCGTCAGGGTGTATTCGGAAAGCTCTCGGCAGGATATGGTTATCAGCCCGAGACCGACGATATCACCAGCTCACACAAATACACCGTAGGCGGAAATGTGAACTACTTCACAGGCTCAAGCCGCATTTCGGTCATCGGACATGTGAATAACATCAACCAGCAGAACTTCTCATTCGAGGATATCATGGGCGTCACAGGTGGTGGCGGTCAAGGCGGCGGCATGGGTCGTGGCGTAGGTCAATATATGGTGCGCCCGCAAAGTGGTGTTGCAAATGTCGGCTCAATAGGTTTGAACTACTCGAACTCTTGGGGCGAGAAGGAGAAGGTAAAGTTGCAGGCAAGCTACTTCTTCAATCGTTCTCGCACCCGCAACCTCTCGGAGCTTATTCGCTGGTACGAGGCACCTATGGAGGAGCAGGGAACCTTGGAGGAGAACGGCTACTCTGACCGAAAGAACTACAACCACCGCTTGAACTTGCGTTTTGATTGGCGCATCAACGAGAATCAATCTATCATGTCGCGTACGAATGTCAGCTTGCAGGGTTACACCCCCTTCAGCGAGTCTACGGGACAGCAGATTGGCGCTGAGGGCAGCGGCATCTACGACCTTATCGACAACTTCTCGAAGAGCGATGGTGGCGGTTATCGCGCATCGGAGTTCTTGCAGTATCGCGTGAAGTTGGGTAAGCCGGGTCGCTTGCTCACCGTAGATGGATATTTCAATGTTCGTGGCTCGGATAACGATTCGCGCTCACACTCGGTAGAGAAGACCGATGTAAGCACAGACGACGAGGGTGCAATCATTGCGACACCTACAATGCGCTATCTCTCGACTTTGTCGGATTCGAAGAATATGGGTGCCGGCGGAAGCATCACCTATGCCGAGCCTTTGTCGAAGGTGTCACAGGTTACCGTTCGTTACAACTTCAACTATTCGGGGCAGGAGTCTGACCGCAAAACATGGAATTTCGGCACCGACAAGACCTATACAAACGGCACTATCGACCCCAAGCTCTCGAACCGACAGACCAGCGACTATATTACCCACAGCGCAGGCCCCGGATTCCGCTACTCAAAGGAGCGCAACACTTTGGTTGTAAATGTCAATTATCAATACTCTACTCTCGCGGGCGATATTCAGAGTGCTGCGAGCCAGCGCATCAAGCGTTCGTATAACGACCTCACATATTTCTTGATGGGTAACTTCAACATCAACAAGCAAAACTCTATTCGTCTGTTTGTGATGTCGAGCACCAACAACCCCCAGATTTCGCAGTTGCAGAACATTCTCAACATCTCGAACGCAAGAAATGTATCGCGCGGTAACGAGAATTTGAATCCCGCATATTCACACCGAGTGAACTTCCACTACAACTACACAAATTTGGATAAGGGTCGCACCTTTATGTGGATGTTCTCGTTCAACGCTACGCAGGATTACATTTCGTCGAGCATCTACACCAAGCCGGAGCTTATCAACGAGCAGCTCGCAGGCGAGGGCCTGGATTACACACCTACGCAGTACTCGACCTACGACAATGTGGATGGCTACTTGGGCTTGCGCACGCACTTGAGCTATGGCACACCGCTGAACTTCATGAAGTGTAACTTCAACATCATGGCGGGAGTGAACTATTCGCGCACACCTTCGTTGGTAAATAACGAGCGTAACCTCACCTCAAACATGGGCTACGACGCAAGTGTGACTTTGGGTAGTAACATCTCGGAGAATGTCGATTTCACACTCTCTTGGGACGGAACCTACAATCAGGCAGACAACTCATTGGGAGGCAAGAACGAGTACTTCTACCACTCGGCATCAGGAAATGTGAAGGTTGTATTCTGGAAAGGCTTTACCTTTACGGCAAGCGCCAGCTACATCCAAAACATCGGTTTTACGAACGATTACAACGACCAATATACCCTCTGCAACGCATATTTGGGTAAGAAACTCTTCAAGAATAAGTTGGGCGAGGTTATGGTCGGCGTGAACGACATCTTCAACCAGAATACATCGTTCGCTCGCTCGGTAAGTTCGGGTTACACCCAGAACACATGGAACAGCGTAATTGGCCGCTACTTCACCGTAAAGTTCAACTACAACTTGCGAATCTTCGGCAAGAAGGGCTCACGCGAGATTTCGGACTACGGAATGGGAATGCAGGGCGGCAACAGAGGTGGCATGCCGGGTGGTATGCGCCGTATGGGTCCCGGCCCGAGATAATGTAATAGGCTTACTGAAGCGTGCAACCGCCATTGGTTGCACGCTTTTTTATTGGTAATGATGCAAAAGCTCCACTTTTGCATCACTACCTTTTTATTACCACACAGTCATTTGTGGCGAAAGATAAAAGACAATGGAGAGAATCTGTCGTCATGCCACAATTGGGTAAAATATTGATTGGCAAATACGCATTTGTTACCATTCCCCAATTGAATGGCAACACTTAGGAACAACGCAACAAACAAAAAAGAAGAGGGTGCCCAACTGAAGCTTGGAACACCCTCTCGTCTTTCCGAAATTTGTATATCAAGTGCAAATCTAATTAGAATACATAAATATTTATGCCGAACTGCGCGATATGGGCAAATTGATTAAACTTAACACCCTTCGCCACAACATCATGCGCACCCGTCTGCGATATCTCGGGGCGGCGCATATTCATATGGTAGCCCACCTCGAACTCAATGCGCATAGCCTCCGCCAACAGCACTCGCAAGCCCACACCGGCTCCGGCCAACATACCTACGGGGCGCGATTTCTCCTTATCTAAATAGAATTGGGGGCCCACCTCGGCGTAGTTATACAAACGGCAGGGGCGCTTAGGCGTAGCGGTACCATAGTAGCACTTGAAAACACCCGACAGCGGTATGGCATTACCATTATCCTGGAAGAGGAAACCCGACTGAAGACCCGCCGTAAAGTGTTTGCCCAACTTATAATCAACACCTATGCGGATATCTCCACCCCAAAGACCTATCTTCTCGTCGTAACCCACGCCGTAACCGTAGTCCTTAAAGTTTATGCGGTTCTGCATGCCTAAAGCAAAATTTACAGCACCTCCGAAATAGACCTCAAAGGGGCGCTCAGCATTTGTCAAGGCATACTCCTTAACCTCCTTCTTTTTCTTATACTTCGGTACATAGTAGCTCTGTGCCTCCACCTCTGTGAGGCCCACTGCCACCAACACCAAGAGCATCAATAACTTCTTCATCTGCACTTTTATCTATCGCCCCACTCGGAGCATTTTATATCCTCTAAACGAGGCTGAAGTAACATTTATTTTATGCCGCGCACATTTTTCTCCCACGACCATGCCGAACGCAAGGTGTCGTCCAACGAGCGCTCTGCCTTCCAGCCCAACTCCTCGTTTGCCAACGATGTATCGGCCCAAATAGCTACAACATCACCCGGACGGCGAGGTGCTATCTTATAGTTGAGCTTAAGCTCATTAACTCGCTCGAAGCTGTTTACCAACTCCAATACCGACACGCCATTTCCTGTACCGATATTGAAAATCTCATACTTCGTCTTATTCTTATCCTCAATCATGCGGGTAATAGCCACAACATGAGCCTTTGCCAAATCTACAACATCGATATAGTCACGCAAGCATGAGCCATCAGGGGTATCGTAGTCATCACCAAAGACGCTCAAGCACTCACGAATGCCGGCTGCGGTCTGTGTAATGAAGGGAACAAGGTTCTGTGGAACACCACGAGGAAGCTCTCCGATAAGTGCTGATGGGTGCGCACCAATGGGGTTGAAATAACGCAACGAGATACCCTTCAGACCCTCATAAGCATTTACCGTGTCACGCAAGATATCCTCGCACATCTGCTTGGTGTTACCATAAGCCGAAGTTGCGGGCTTGCGAGGTGTCTGCTCAGTAACGGGAAGCTGGTCTGCCTCACCATAAACCGTTGCCGATGAAGAGAATACGATATTGGGACGGCCAAACTCACGCATCAAATCCAGCACATTCATAAACGATACCAGATTGTTGCGGTAGTACTTCATGGGGTCTGCAACCGACTCACCCACTGCCTTAAATGCCGCGAAGTGAATTACCGAGTTGAAGTTATACTGCTCGAAAACCTTGCGGAAGGCCTCCTTATCGCAGCAATCAACATTCACGAAGGGAACATCCACGCCTGTAATCTTGCGTACGCCCTCCACGCCACTCATATCCGAGTTTGACAAATTGTCGGCAACAACCACATCGTAACCGGCATTAATAAGCTCTACGGCAGTGTGCGAACCGATATAACCGGCACCACCCGACACCAATACCATCTCTTTCATAATTAAAGTAGTGTTATATGTTTTCTAATATGCAAAGATAATACAACGCGCGTGGAGAACAAAATTTATTTCCGTAAATAATTATCCTTTACACCATAAAGCTTATATTTAGGTATTTATACGCATTGTTTTATAGTGATATTTTTCGACCTTTGTCCATTATTATTGCAAAACCGTTAAAACTATAAACTATGAAAAGATTTTTATTTTTAGCAATGTTGTTTGGTGCGCTCAGCGTACAGGCTCAAACCACTGTCGAGCAGGAGCAGGCGGCACAGATTGCGCAACTCCAAGAGGAGGTTGCAACACTCCAAGAGAAGGGAAAAACATGGGATAAAATCACAAAGGCCCTGCCCAAGATTTCAGGTTATGCACAGATTCGCTACGACTATAACGACGGCAATGGCTCATCGACATTCCAGTTGCGTCGCGTGCGTTTGACTTTCGATGGTAATATTTCACCCAAAATGGATTATAAATTGCAGCTTGAATTGACCTCACCGAAAATCGTTGATGCCTATTTTTCATACAAGCCAATGGCGGGTTTGAAGTTGCGCGTAGGACAATATAAGGTACCTTTCTCTATTGAGAATACCGAATATGGCCCCACCAAGCTCGAACTTATCGACTACCCGATGGCGATATCATATCTGGTAGGAAACAGTGAAGCAGCCAACGCAAAAGATAAGGCCAATGGCCGTGATATCGGTGTCAAACTTTATGGCGACCTCTTCAACAAGGTTGTTAGCTACGATTTGGGCGTATTCAATGGTGCCGGCATCAACTGTAAAGACAACAACAAATCAAAGGATATTGCTGCGCGCCTCTTTATTCGTCCCGTAGATGGTCTGCTTCTGTCAGGCTCATTCTTGTGGAGTGAGGGTGGCTCTAACTACTTCGCACGCAATCGTTGGGGCGCCGGTATATGCTATGACAAGGGAGCTTGGATGGCTCGTTCGGAGTGGATTGGCGGAAAAACCGATAATGTAAAATCTGATGGTCTTTATATAACAGCAGGTTATCGTTTCTGCAAAGATTGGATGGTTGTGGCACGCTACGATTCATTCTGTTTCAATGATGATGCTCGCAAAGAGATGACCCAAGAGAACTATACAGCAGGTATCGCTTGGAAGCCCATTAAGCACTTCAAATTACAGTTGAATTATGTATATGAGGACTATATTCAGGGCAAGGGTCACAACAATGTTATGCAGATTCAGGCAGCTGCGATGTTCTAATTGCAAACCATAAACAAGATTTAGGGACCTGTCTAATATTTTGGACAGGTCCTTATTGTATCACAAAACAAAAACAGACGACCCAAATGTCGTCTGCTCTGCATTCTCATGGAAGGCGGAAAGAGAGGGATTCGAACCCTCGGAACAGTTGCCCGTTCACCGCATTTCGAGTGCGGCCCGATCGACCACTCCGGCATCTTTCCTTTTCTCGCGGCAAATATACAAACTTTTCGCTTTCGTTGTATCTCTCTGTCGATTTTTATCACAAAAAAACACCTCTCCCCAATCAAGGGAAGAGGTGTATTGTGATATTTTACCAAAGGGTTACTTCTGCTTGATAATCATTGCAAAGCCACCACCCGGAGCCATATGAATCGGCAGCTTGTCGCCCGATTTCACGGTCAGATTTTCGGTCTTATAATCCAAACCGGTGAGGTCGGCATTGATACCATCGCGGAACAGAGCTACCTCCCACTCCCCCTCGCCGAGGAATGAGAAATCTACCTCCACATCGCGAGCTACCCACGATGTAAGACCGCCAACATACCAAACACCATCCTTTCGGCGTGCCATAACAATATGCTCGCCAACCTTACCCGACAACACCTTCGATGAGTCGAAAACGGTAGGGATAGAGGCAATATAGCGTGTTGTTTCATCCTCGCGCAAGTAGTTCGACGGAGTGTCGCACAGCATCACAAACGGAGAGTCATAAACAACATACATCGCAACCTGATGCGCGCGTGTACCTTGACTCATGGGGCGCTTGTCGATAGAGCGGAAATCACCCTTTGCGGCGTTGAGCATTGCACCCTGCGTATAGTCCATCGGGCCGGCAGCCATACGGATATAAGGAATCAAAACATCGTTCAAAGGCATGTCGGCGCGGTCGCGGTCGGTCCACTTCATCTGCTCCAAGCCAAAGACGCCCTCATAGTTGATGACATTGGGGTATGTGCGGCTCAAACCCGTAGGCTTGTACATTCCGTGGAAGTCAATCAAGAGCTTATGCTTTGCAGTAACCTCCGACAAACGATAGATGTCCTGCACCAAAAGTTGGTCCTGAGCATCGAAGAAATCGACCTTGAAGCCTGCGATACCCATCTTTGAGTAGTGTGCGCACGCCTCCTCGGCCTGCTCAAGCAGGGTCTGACCTACCGCCCACAGCAAGAGCTTCACGCCTCGCTCACGGGCATACTCTACCAACTCGGGGATATTCATCGACTCGTAGGGCTTCAACAAGTTACGCTCATGGAAGGGATACCAGCCATCGTCCAGCATAACATACTCGATGCCATACTTCGCAGCGAAGTCGATATGGTATTTATATGTTTCGGTGTTAATGCCGGCACGGAAATCAACGCCATAGAGGCGCACGCCGTTCCACCAATCCCAAGTAGATTTTCCTCCCTTAATCCATGAGGTATCCTCAACACGGCTGGGCGCAGCCAACTGATAAACCATGTTGTTTACGGGGAGCTGTGTGTCGTCCTGAGCATAGCCCACAACACGCCACGGGAATGTACGGCTACCCGTTGTCTTTGCCACGATATCGTGATAAGCCGTAGGGCGCTTCGAGCCGCTACCGGTAATCTTCCACTCCGAAGGCAGTGGTGTGGGGAAGGCCTTAAGACCAATCTTCTCCTCGGCAAATGTCACAAACAGGCCGGGATAATCCTCCACATCCGACTCAGTGAGCAGGAGCTTACCTGCCTCTCCGGCATCGACCATAACGGGCATAAATGCCAGGCGGTCGGTATGCGACTTCACATCCGACAACTTCTCCAGCGTATATTGGCTCTCGAACGAAGTGTAGTAGGGGTCGTTGCGCTTGTCGGCATAGGGAATAACGAGGTTATAGTCCTCCACGAAGTTGAACTCCACGACCTCGTTCTTGATTGTCAAATCCTCATTCTTTGCCGTTACAAAACGATATGCAACACCATCGTCATAGGCGCGGAACTCCAACGAGTAGCCGTCGCGGCCTACGATAGTCAGATAGTTATACTCCGCATCAAACTCCGCCTGACGATACAGCGGAGCTATGATATGCTCCGACTTATTGCCCTCGGTAACCTTGCGAATACGCATAGCATCACCCAGAACTACGCCGCCCTCCAACTCCATAGCGATGCGCGACGGAGCAAGAATCTGCTTGCCGCTTACAGCCAGCGTATATGATGTCTGCGCGGCAACATCCACCTTAACCTCAAGTTTCCCATTGGGGCTTGTGAGGCTATAACTCTTTGCCGATGCAGCCTGCATAGCCAGCATAGACAACAAAACCAGTGCAATTAAAATCTTCTTCATAGGTTTTTAGGGTTATTTGGTTTGTATATCAACATTTACACAATCCTCGATAACAAATGCTCGCTCCTCACCCAGAGTATAGGGATAGGCGTCCGACTCGATAATCTCGTTATTGCGGAAGGTGCAGCCATCCACACTATAAAGGTTCAAAATTCGGGGATCCGAGATTATGAACTTATTGTTCTCTATCAGGATGTTACGATTATAACGGCTCGCAGCTCTATCCTCCTTTGGTCCCGAGCCCACAGCGATGCAGGCCGTACCCCAGCGGTAGTAGCCATAGTTGCAGTTGTCGAAGGTGTTGTTACGAATGATAACATCGCGCACACCCGCCTGCTCATACCAATAATATCCGTCGCCCTCGAAGTAGATAGCCGAACCGGGAATATGGAAGTAGCAATCCTCGATGATGGTCTGCTTGCGTGAGCCTAAAAGCAAACCACGCGCGCGATTGTTACCCATGCGGCAACCCTTAATCAACACCTCGGGATAGCTTATGTCGGTAATAAGGTCGCCCACCGCAGCCTCCTCGGCAATATTTTTCGCAAAAGCAACCTCATACCACTCTTTGTTAAGGCGGATGACCTCCTCAACCTTAATTTCGTCGTAAGTCGTAAGGCTCATCTGCTTCAACATCTCGACCGTACGGCCCTCGCGCAATACATCCAAGCCATATTGCTGCTCATGGGGGAAGAATACAAGGATGCGGTTAGGCTCCAAAATCTGCTTCACAATGCCATACATACCGTGGATGTTGGTCGCATCGTCAATCTGGTTGAAGAAGTGACAATCAATCATACGAAGGTAACCCTCACAATGGGTAAAGTGTGTAGCGTCGGCCGTGATGCTAATCATGCGCTCACTACCCTCCTCCGGCTCGATATATACACGCAGCAACTCAATATCGCGGCTATGTTGTGCCACAACACCCATACCTCCGGCGTGACGAATCGTTACATCGTGGATATTTACGCCAGCGCTCTCGTCAATGGCAATAGCGGGACAAAGACGATGTCCGGGGCCCAAGAACAAGACATTTCCGACCTTGGCGGTGAGTTTCTGCTTGAAGATACGCACCGTACCATCTTCGCGTTTCTCGGCAGGAATGGTGTTGTCGGTGAGCCAATAATCGCTGGCCATAAACTCAGGCTCACGGCGCTCCGAGTTCATCTCCAAGAGGTGCGAGAAGGGATAATTATTGCCTCGCTCGTCCGAGAAATAGAGGTTGCCGTTGCGTATCGCATAACGATAATCCGCCGGGAAGCGCAAATCAACCCAACCGTCGCCCACACGCTCAACCTTACCCTCGGAATGGAATGTACGGGCATAGTCCATCGTAAAGTCCTTGATGGTTACATTGCGGCAACTGTCGATAGTAAATGCCGACACAAAGCCGTGAAGTATAAACTTCGCGCCATTTCCCTCGACAGTAAAATCCTCCATATCGGTTAAATCGAAGACAAAACGCTTCAAACCTGCCGAGTTGTTCGTAACATAGGCATACTTCTCGAATGCCAATTCGGGATAGAAGTGATATGTTCCCTCGGGTACAATCAAACGCTCGGCTTTCTGCTTGCGCGCCTGCTCTACGGCACGGCGGAATGCCATGGTGTTGTCGTCACCAAAGGTATACTGCTCAAGGTAGTCGGCTACATTTACTTCACCGCCTTTTGTTTGACAGCCGCAGAGTGCAAGGCACAGAGCGGCTGTCAATATAAGTGATTTAATATTCATGGAAATTCTTTTTTAGCGAATTTCACCAATCTCCTCAGCAGGAATCTCCCACGAATCGGTACGGAATGGTACCAAAGGCAAATCGTAAGTGGTCTTAACATTTGCCTCGGGGCAGTAGTTCTTGAACGCATAGCGTACAGCCACAGGCTTCTCAACCTTGTCAGAGCTTACAGCAATCTTATTCTGCCACCAGAGCATGCGTGCGCGTGCAGGATAGAACACCTTATCCTCACCGGCAACCTCAAAGCCCTCCAAACGCAAAGTGTGAGTCTTGCTGAAGCCTACGAGTGAGTTGGGCTCGTTAGCCGAGCCATCTGAAAGGTTATTCATCGAGATGATAATCTCCTTATCCTTAACCTCCATAGACTTATAGGTTGGAGCTGCTGCGGGAACACCTGCCAACTTATAGTCGCGAGCCAAAGCCAACCAAGCCAAACGCTCACCCACCTGCTTCTTCTTCGCCGGGTGGATACATGTAGGATGACCAAGGTCGGTAGTAGCAGCCACAGCTACATTCTCCAACTCGGCAGCTGCCTGATACTGAGCCTCGATAACCAAAGGAAGTGAGCGAAGGTGATTACCCTCGTATGAATATGGAGCCAACTGTGTGATATAGAATGACATATTGTCATCGCCCCACATCTTACGCCAAAGGTTGATAAGGCCCTTCTGCAACTCCTTGTAATCGTACCAGTTCTTGCGGTTTGAGCATCCCTGATACCAGATAAAGCCCTTTGCTGTATAGCCTGCGATAGGCAAAATCATACCATTGAAAAGACGACCTGTCTCTGAAGCGTCACCACGCCAAGCGTTGCAAACATCGTGGTTGATGTTCTCAATCTCGGCAACAGACTCCTTTGACATCCATGTCTCGATTGTAGAACCTCCCCAATTCGAGGTAAGCAAACCTACAGGAATACCCAAAGCCTTATAGAGGTGCAAACCAAAGAAATAACCCGTAGCGCTGAACGAAGCTACGCTTGCAGGGTTTGAGCAAAGCCACTCACCCTTACAATCCGACTGAGGCTCCAAAGTTGAGTTACGAGCTACGGTAAACATACGGATACCGGGGTAGCTGGCAGCATTCATAACATACTCGGCAGAGTTCTCAACCGGCTGGTTGATAAAGCCATTTACGGGCATCTCCATATTTGACTGACCACCGCAAATCCAAACCTCTCCCAAGAGAATATTATCCAAAACGACCCTGTCGCCATCGTTTACAGTGATAGTGTAAGGTCCACCTGCCTCGCCTGTTGCAAGCTTCACGCTCCACTTACCCTCATCGTTAGCCGTAGTGCTATACTTGGCATTGTCCCATGATGTTGTGATGCGAACCTTTGCATTAGGCTCTGCCTCTCCCCAAAAATTAACCTCTGTGTTACGCTGCAACACCATATTGCTACCCAATACTGCAGGCAACTTTACCTTTGCCGCAACATCCATAGCCATCAGGAGTACAAGCGCGGCCAATAAGATTCTTTTCATAATTTTTATTCTT
This sequence comes from Alistipes sp., assembly GCA_017532885.1. Next base: position 31,804 of record JAFXIS010000080.1, read on the forward strand.
TATTTAGTAGTTTTTACCCATTTGAAGAGCGCCGCTTTTAATGATATCTTCCATGCTATATTTAAGCACCATCTTTACAACGCTATCCTTATAATGCTATCTTTATAAAGAGAGTTTCGCGCAGAACGAAGAGCCCCACAACAAAACTCTCTAAAATTAATTATAACTCACCTAATGCGGAGATTACTTCACCTCCTCCAAAATGATTCCGAAGCCTCCACCCTGTGCCATAGCGATTGTGAGCTTGCTGTCAGCCTTCACAACCTGCTCGGTGATGGTGTGATGTGTAGGATTCTCGTTTGCATCAGCAGCATCTGCCAAGATTGTAGCCTTGTACTCCTTGCCCTCGTCGAGGAATGCAAAGTCTACCTCTACATCGCGAGCTGTCCAGTTTGTAAGACCTCCGACAAACCACTTCTCGCCAGACTTACGAGCCGATACAATCCACTCGCCCATCTTACCCGACAAAATCTCGGTCTTCTCTGTAATGGTAGGCATCTGAGCGATGAACTTTGTACACTCGGGCTCCGCCTCATAACGAGTAGGAGCGTCGCACAACATTACGATAGGAGCGTCGCAAACAACATACAAACCTACCTGGTGTGCGCGTGTACCCTGGCTCATAGGAGTATAGTACTCAATCTTGAAGCCCTCGCGTGTGGCGTTACGCATAGCTCCCGGAGTATAATCTGCGGGGCCCTGTACCATACGGATATATGGGAATGTAACATCATACTCAGGCATATTGGGGTTGCTCCACTTCAACTCCTCCAAGCCATATACGCCCTCGAAGTTGATAACATTAGGATATGTACGGTTAAGTCCCGTAGGCTTATAAACACCATGGATATCCAACACCAACTTATGGCGAGCGGTCATCTCGGCAAGGTTGTAGACTACATCTACCGCCTTCTGGTCGTCACGGTCGATGAAATCAACCTTGAAACCTGCGATACCCATATCGGCATAGTGCTTGCAGTGCTCATCCTCGATAATGGTAGCAACAGCCCACAAGATAAGTTTCACATTCTTCTCATTTGCATAAGCGATTAACTCCTCGAGGTCAATCTCCTCAACGATGTTATACAAGTCGCCTGACTGGGGAACATACCAACCCTCATCCAAAACAACATACTCCAAGCCGAACTCCGATGCGAAGTCGATGTAGTACTTATAGGTAGCATTATTTACACCGGGCTCGAAATCTACGCCCTCGTCGATGCCCCAATCATTCCACCAATCCCAAGCAACCTTACCGGTCTTTACCCAAGAGTAATCACCAATGCGGTTCTCGGCTGCCAACATATAAACCATGTTGTTGGTAGGAAGGTCATTATCCTCATCAGCTACCGCCAACACGCGCCATGGGAATGTGCGCTCACCCTTCGTAGCGGCGATATAATCGTGGCGTGTTACAACCTTCTCCTGATGACGACGCTCGTGAAGGTATACGCTATCGGGAACCTCTACGAAATATCCTGACAAACCACCCTCTTTAGGCTCGATGAACATACCGGGGTAAGACTCCATATCTGCCTCCATGATAAGCACCTTACCTGCTGCACCGCAATCTACCGCCAAAGGCAAGATAATGGGTTTTGAGCCATCTACCTCGCTCTGCTTGGTAAGTGTATAAGGGAACTGGAAAGCATTTGCGATACCATTGGTATAAGGAATCCACATTGCTGGGTCACCGGCAAAGTTGAATTCCGAAGTCTCATCCTTAACGACGATGTCACCATCGAAAGCTGTCTCAAAACGATATGCGCAGCCCTCATTAAATACGCGGAATGTAACGGCAGCATCACCTCCCAAGTCCAAACGGAGCTGGTTGTAATGCTCTGTAACGGTGCTCTGACGATAGAAGGGAGCCTCTACCGTACGGTGCATTGTAGAACGCTTCGCTGTAGCCTCGCATGCGCCAACGCCAATCTCGGTGCCATCCTCAAGATGCATAGCAATTGCAGATGACTCCAACAGGGGAGTACCATGGCGTGTAACCTTATAAGAGAGGTTCTCGGCAGTTGAAACCTCAACAACAAGTGTTCCGTCAGGTGATGTTACCTGAAACTCTGTACCACGCTCTGCACAGCATGATGATGCCAAGAGAGCAGTAGCCAAAAGGGTTAGTTTTACAAATTTCATAATAGAGTTTTATCTTTTAGTTTTAGTTTTCAAATATTGGTAGGGCTCACGCCATTAGATCTCGCGCGTAAGCTTGATGTCGCGTTTCAAAGTTACCTCCAGCTCGCAACAATCCTTGCCCTCGAACCAGCAATTCTGAAGGTAGTAGAGCGGAATCCACGCATAACCCTTCTTACCCTCCGACTCAACCTCCACGAGGCAGTTGCTGTACTTCACGCCAAACTCCTTCTCGCGCGAAAAGACCTTCTCGGTGGGGATTGTTACCTTGCCTTGCTTAGCTGCGGTAGTGTAAACAGGCTCCGACTGCACGGTATAGCTGTACCATCCCACGGGATAGAACTTAACCTCGGCATCCTTCATCTGCTCGCCATTTGCCCAACAAGCCTTTATGGTGATATTCTCCGGTACGGCCTTCATCACAACATCGTCGATATCGATATTGCGACCTCCCGCCAAATTTATCATATTCACAGCATAGTCGCTCCAGAAAGTCTCGCCATAGGGATAGTCCATAATGCAACGAGTACCCAAGAAAGGCTGACCATTTACGGGATTCTTGTCGGCATCAACCTTCATAGCATAGATATCGGGGATACCACGCGCATGACCAAACTCATGGATAATGCCATCGATAGCACCCGGCTCAAAAGGTGAGTTGAAGCGGTCGTTGTGGGTGCGGGCGTGATATACGGTCTGAATCTTATCGCCATACCAGCCACCACCCTGCTCCTTCGGGTTTGACTTATAGCCATCCATCACAACCAAATAGTCGTGGTCGGGGTGTGGCTTGAAAACCTCCTCGGTAGAGATTCCGTTATAGATATAGAAGGCATCCCAATCCACCTCGAAGTGGTAAATAGCCTTAAAACGAGCATCGTAGTTAAACGCCTTATTCACCTTGCGGAACATATCCTTAATAAGGTACTCAACGCGCTCTCTACCGCCCAAAGAGTCTACCGACTCACAGTCGATACCGATTTTTACCGAAAAACTATGTACGGGCTGCGCCTCAGCAACCGCAATGGCACATGCCATCACGGTTGAGAGCAGCAAAATCTTTACTAAACGCTTCATCTATCTTTCGACGCTAAAGGTTATACTTCTTATCGCAATTAGTTCTTGAGTGACTCCTCGATGAGCTTCAACTCCTGCTCAGTGTAGCATGTCTTGGTTACATCCTCACCGGCTGCAGCCGATACATGCGAGAGGAAGTAGAGGAACTTATCGTAAGCACCCTCAAACTTCGGAAGCTCAGCGTTTGTTGTAGCATACAATGTGCGGAAAGCCTTCTTGTATACATCCCAACCATACTTCTCCTTTATGCGCAAGAAGGTGTAGTGCAAAGCGTCGCCATTGTTCTTTGCAAGACCGGCACCGATAGTCTCGTCGTAGAAAATCTTATAGTAGTTGATAATATCGGCACCCTTGTAGCATACATTGCGCTGTGAAGCTGTACCATCGCAAGCCTCCAAAGCGTATGACATGCGGAAGTTGGCGAAAATCTCATCGTTCCAGTTCCATGCGCCATCGCCCTTGATGTTTGCGTGCGAGAAGTCGTGACCAATCTCGTGCATAACACCGAAGCCCCAATCGTCAAACTCCGCAGTGCGGCTGATAACCTCCTCAACCTTCACATTGCTGTTCCAAAGGATAGGGTTTCCTGCCAATGCCCAATAACCCGGCTCGATACCCGGAGTATTGAGAATCATAATCTTTGCACCACCATAGGGAGCCTCGCCTACCAAGTCGAGGTATGCCTCGTAGACCTTATCCAAGTTCTTGAGCCATGTATCTACCTGCTCGTCGGTGATTGTCACCTTCTCCTTATAAAGGCTGAGGATGATATGCTCGCCCTCGCGATAGTAAATCTCCTCCATAGGAGTGGGCTCTACGCGAACATTGTCATACCACACCTTACCGGTAGTTTTGTTGCCGAGGTAAGTACCCCAGGGGAAACCAAGTGAGCAGCAGAGTGTAGCGTCACCTGTCGAGCTGGCGATGAAGTCGATATAAACCTCCTGCCAATCCTGAGTGTCATAGAGGAACTTCGAAGCGTTCCAGCCCTGAGTATCGTCGTCATACTTAACATACATAACGGCACCACGACCGCCCTTCACATCCTCCAACTTAATCATTGCCGAAGCACGATAGAGCTTACCTGCCTCCAAGCCAGAGATTGTGTGCTTAATGGCATATGAAGTCTCCTCACCTGAAATCTGAATGCAACCAGAGTTGTCGATTCCACCCTCTGCGAGGTATGTAACCTCACCACGGCCACGCTCCGGCAACTGCCAAGCAGCCTCATACTGCTCCTGAGAGTTGAAATCATCAGCAAAGATGACCTTATTCTGACCTGCACACGCGCAAGCCAATGCCGCAAGGGCTATAAGTATACTTTTTTTCATAGGTTAGTTTTTTATTGGTTTTTTCTATTATTGTCGCATAGGGCTTCGTGAAACAAATCCGTCCCGCCGCATAAGAAGCAGTTTGATTTATTTGCAAAATTATTATAAACCGCTTCTAACTATATCCTCGTCCCAATCAATAATCGGAACGAGGATATAATTTCATAACTTATTATTTCAACTGAGCCTCAACAGCCTTACGCTCAGACTCCGAAATCATATCGTTCAAGATATCGTAAGAAGTTCCATGAACATCTGAAGCATGTTTCGACAAGGTATTTACGAAATACTTAAACTTATCGTATTTGTTGCTGTAAGGACAAGACTTTGTAGTAATCTCACGGAAAGTACGCTTGAAAGGCTCCCAGCCGATAGACTTTGTAAGGTTTGCCAACAAATAGTGAATACCATTATCATTCAACTTACCCGAAGGAAGTGTCATATCATAAGAGTACTTATAGAAGTTAAGAATCTCACCGCCGGTGAAGAGCTGTGACGCTGATTCGCCCTCAGGAGTCATAAACACCTTTGCGCCAACCTTCTCCAAGCCGTAGTGCATGCGGAAGTTAGCGAACATCTCATCATTCCAGTTCCAGTTGCTGTAATACTGCTTACCACCCTCGGCATCAACCTTATTACCATTCACATTGAACACATGGCCAATCTCGTGCATCAAACCGAAGCTGATAGTACCCTTCTCGGCCAACTCGTTGAAATGCTGCTCAGGAGCCTGAGTATTGGCACCCCAAAGGATAGGATAGCCTGCCAATGCCCAATAACCAGAGTACATTCCCTGAGTCGTCAAAATTATAAGTTTACGACCCTGATGAGGAGTAGTACCCACCAAGTCATGATAAGCCTCATACATGCCATCTACCTCTTTGAGCCAGTTATCAATATTAATGTTGCTTGTTGTCACCTTATTGGTATAGCAATAGAAACGGATATGCTCACTCTCGCGCTGAAGCATCTCACTCGAAAGTTTCACAACGCTAAAGTTGTCATAAAATACTGTACCTGTTGAACGGCCGCCGATATTAGGATAGCTATCCCACTTGAAACCAAGCGCCAAATATATCAAAGCCTCGCCATTATCATCGGTTACGAAATCAAAATGGATTGTGGTCCAGTTATCCAACTTTGTTCCTGAGTTGAACTTTGAAGAGTTCCAATGCTGACGATCGTCACCCGCAAAGAGAATAGCACCGCAACCATCATAGAGGTCAGAGTAACGGATACTTGCCGATGCGCGATACACCATATCAGGCTCCAAGTCTGTCAATTTACGCTCCAAAGCCACACAGCACTTACCATCCTCGGGCCACTGCTGAATCTTCGCAGCCTTGCTGCCGCCCAAACCTTCACCTTCTACAATCTCAACGGTAGTCTTCTCTCCATTTGAGAAATTCTTGATAGTCCAACCTTCCAAGCCATCTTCGAATCCCGAATTAGCAATATCTATCTTATTAGGATTCTCAATGATAGGAGGAGTCCAAGGCTCCTTCTTACCTCCCTCATCACCGCCACAAGCACAAAGACTCAATGCTCCGGCGCACAAAAATGCAAAAAACAAATTCTTTTTCATAGCTATAATTTTATTTATGATTTCACTTATTACATCCACGATGACAATCTCTCAATCTGCTCCTGTGTAAGGAACTCAGCCAAGATATCCTCTACACCTGCGTGCTTTGACAACACATCGCAGAAATAGCGAATCTTTGACCAACGGCTCTCGCCTGCCGACTGATTCTGTGGGAGGTTATAAAGCTCCTTGAAAGCCTTCTTGAAGGGCTCCCAGCCATACTTATCGACCATCTGACACAACGGCCACATCATACCTGCGCCATCCAAGTCCTCATTGTTTGCCCAACATCTGTCGGCTGATGCCTTGTAATAAGAGTCAATGCCACGGCCCATATAAGTCTTGCCATCGAGGTAGATGGGGAAGTTGTGCTTACCCAACGCATAATACATGCGGAAGTTTGCGAACAACTCCTCATTCCAGTTCCAGCAGTTGTAGTTACCACCAGTCTCGGCAAACGCACCATCGCGATAGTTACCCGGAGCAAAGTTGTGACCCATCTCATGCAAGATACCGAAGGCTGTATTGTTATAATTCTTCACCTCCAACAAGGTAGATTTCACATAGTTGCGGTTCCAGAGGATTGGATAACCCGCATAAGCCCACGCATCGATATCGTCGTTAAGGATAATCATCTTCTTGCCACCAAATGGTACGAAGAAGTCGAATAACTCGCAGTAAGCCTCATATGCAAGGTCGAGTTTTGCCATCCACGCATCAATATTACTGTTAGGAATGGTTACCAAGTTCTCGTCCAAATAGAGCTCGACATGCTCGCTCTCGCGGTGATATAAGCCCGTAGGAGATTGCAGCTTTACATTATCGAACCAAGCCGTACCATTTGAATCGGCTGCCGAGAAACCAAGGCGCACACCGAGAGTAATGGACTCCTGCTCTGCAACGAACAACACACTACGCTTCTGCCAGCCATTTGTACCGGCATACTTGTCTGAACGACCCCAAAGTCCATGATAAACGCTACCGCCCCAGCCTTTTGTAACACTGGCGGTCTTAATCATAGCAGAAAGCTCATACAGCTTACCCACCTGCAAACCCGAAACAGTCTGCGCAACCGACATATCTGTGGTCTCTTTGACGCACTTAATCTTTACACATCCAGACTTCTGATAACCTTCATCAGTCACATAAGTTACCTCGGCATTTTCGCCATGCCATCCATTCTGCTTAATCCAAGCACCCTGCTTGCCGGTGAAATCAACCTCCTCCTCAAAATCCCAGTTTGGAATATCAACGGTTAGCATTTCGCGGTCATCCGGAGCATCGGGCTCATCACTGCCTCCGGTGTTATCATCACCATTATCATCGTTGTTGCCGCCACCACCTACGATAGGCTCCTGGTTTGACTCAGGATTATTCGGCTCTGCCTCACATGAGGGCATCAATGCCACAACAACAAATAGTGCGAAAATCAGATAAAGTACTCTTTTCATGGTTTTATTAATCATTTTTGGTTTTATAATCGTTGGTATATATCTTGTCACAACCCGTAAGTTGCTGATTACTTTCAATTTTGGTGTGTGCCTCGAGCACAAAGTATTACACTGCGTATTTTTTACGCTAAAAGTTTATGACGCATATCTGCCATAAACTTCTATATTATAAGGTATAGGTATTAACACTATACCTACATCTAAAATTTAATAAAAAAGAACCGTTGCCGGAGGGAGGGAGACCCCTCCCCCGACATACGATTCAAATTAGATATTACTAGAAGTCTACGCGATCGTAGTAGCGAGCCGAGTGGTACTCAGGACCACGAGAAGACTGCATATCGAATGTCCAGTAGATATTTCCTGTATTGCTATCAAAATATGAGTAGTTAGCAAGGATAGGATCCCATCCAGCATAACGGTCAATCATATTAATAATCGCATAACAACCTGAACCAGGTTTCTCTGTAAAGGTTGCTTGAGAACTTACTGATGGATCAGCAATTACTCCACTTGTAGGATCAATCTCCTTAGAGAAATCAATATCATAGTATACATTCATACCATACATATAGTCGGTACCATACTTCTGACCATCCTTAGGCATCTCTGTTGAGGTTGCAAGATTAACTGCCAAATCTACATAGAACTTATTTGTATAGTAACCCATGTAGCGAGCAACATCTCTATCAGCAAGATAAATTGAGCTCTTCCAATCCTCCTTAGTATAGTTACCTACAACAGTGTTGTAAGCAACCAAATAAGTAGTCTTCTTATCATCCAATACGATAGTACCCTCAACGAGGCTGTTTGCATCGATTGACAAAGGAGCCAAGAACTTACCCTCATCATAAGGAACAGCACCCAAATCCAAATCAATAACAGCCTTACCAACCTTGCTACCAGCCGCAACAACTGCCTTACCGATAGTTACCAACTCGGAGTCAAGAGCTGCATGTGATGTGCTGTTTGCAGTGTTGTAAGTATCAACCAATGAAGCATCGAATACAAGGTCAAACTCCAAGTCATCGGGCATTGCAGTGTTAATCTCAACACCTACCTCAACCTGCTTCTTGTTTGCGTTCATCTCAGTAGTTGAAAGCCATACCTTCAACTGAGACATCTGGACAGCGATATAGATAGTCTCCTTCTGCACTACGCCGTAAGCTGAAGACTTAGCCTCGATAGGCAAAAGATAAACATTAGCATCGCTCAACATCCAACAAGAGAACTCGATAGCAGTCTTGTAAACCATAGCCTCTGCATCAAAAGACTCAGTCATCTTGTAGTACTCGCTGTCGAGCAATACATAAGATGTGCTGTTTGCAGCGTTGTAAGCATCAACCTCTGCCTGACCCAAAGCCTTGAACTCAATCTTCTTTACATCCAAAGTGTTGAAGTTAGCAGCAGCTGTCAAATCAACAGTCTGAGGAAGCTGTACGATAGAAATGAAGTCCAAAGCGGGCATAGTCTTAGGAATATCAACTGTAACCTTAGGCTCGTCGATTGAAGGACGGAGCAATACAGATACAACATCCTGCTTGCTATCAATGCCTGTCTCAGGAGACTCTATGCGCAAAGGAAGAACATAGTTAGAAGCCTCAGTGCGGCCCAAACCTGCAACCATAGCTGCGGGCTTAGTAACAACTGTGAAATCTATATCCAAAGTTTCCTTAGCGAGGATAACCTCCTCGGGAATAATATAATACTCAGAAGGCAATACCTCGAATGAAGTAGAGTTCTGAAGGTTGTACTCGTCGAGGAGAGTCTCATCAACGACAACATTTATATTCATCTCTTTTGACAAGCCGGCTGTACGCGCAATATTGATAACAGTCTCCTGCTCGTCATAGATTGAAATGGTATTGACAGTCTGCATACCGGTCTTGCTGAGCTCAGGATTAGGAACAATCACGATAGGATCGTACTCCACATCACAAGCTACAACAGAAGCCATAAGTGCTACGCCTGCCAAAATATTAAATACTTTTTTCATACTTAATAAATTCTTTTTTGGTTTTGTTTGAATATTTCAATATCAAACCTATCTACTAATAGAAAGGAGCCTGTACCAAAGCGGTGTTCAACATAACCTCAGAAGCCTTGATAGGCAAGAAGTAGTGCTTCAAGTCGAAACGCTTAACAGCAGCCTCAACCGGTGTGAAGAACTCAGGATCTGTACAAGTTGAACCACCTGCATCGTTAGTAGCACTTGCACCGCGGCTCTTATCCAAACCACGCTCATTGTGGTTGAATACGCCCTCAGGACCGTGAGCGATGAACCAACGACGAGCATCGAAGAAACGGTGGCACTCGTAGCAAAGCTCAATCTTGCGCTCGTGACGAATCAACTGACGCAACTCCTCCTGAGTGTATGACTTAGCAGTGTCGTGGCCGGGGATACCCGCACGCTCACGAATAGCGTTTACATACTCAAGAATCTCAGCCTTCTTCTCTGGACCATAGTACTCGTTCAATGCCTCAGCATAGTTCAAGTAGATCTCACCCAAACGGATAAGAGGGAATGGACAGTTCATCATACGGTTAGCATTAGAATTCTGTTTTGATGACCAGTATCCCAATGGAATGTTCTTACGAACTGAGAAACCTGTAGTGTTCTTATCACCGGTAGTGAACTTATCACCAGACAAACCGCTGTACCAGAAATCTACGATACCGTAACCCTCAGCATCCTGAGCATTATCAGTCTCATTAGGCTTCTGATAGCTTACACGCTGGTTGGGGAAGTGGATGTTTGCATAGAAACGAGGCTCACGACCTACGAACATATGGAATGTACCTGCGATAGTACCATTACCTGCCTCCTCAGAGAACTGTCTGTTCTCGAACCAAGTATCAGTCTCAGGTGCACGGCTACCATCTGCCATATGGAACTCATTGATGAAGTCCAAAGGCAATGAGTAACGACCATTCCAGCCAAACCAACGAGCGGGAAGTGCACACATACCATACCACTGCATAGAGTTGATCTTACCCCAAATAGTCTCAGGATTCTCAGAGCCCCAAGTGGTAGTAATTGTACGGATATTCTCAACAAGGCTCTCGAAATCGGTTGGATCCTCTGCCTGCTTCAATGAGTAACGACCCATATCGATAATATCCTTAGCAGCGTCAGCAGCCTTCTTCCACAACTCCTTGTTGTAGGTCTGAGGCATAAGAACTGTACCATCGTTGTTCTTCCAGTTTGCATATACGGGATTACCGTTATACAATGGGCTGGCAGCATACAAATAGATACGAGACTGAAGAGCGCGAGCTGCACCTACATCGGGCAAACCAAGGTCGTTAGCTGTACGAGCCTCGGGCAAACCATTCTCGCAAGCGAAGTTGATCTCTTTGTCAATCCACTCGATACACTCATTGAAAGTGTTACGAGCCTGAGGTGTTGCCAACTCGTTACCTGTACGGCTACGATCTACGATGGGCACCGGACCATAAAGGCGAACCAAGCACCAGTGGTAGTAAGCACGCATGAAACGAGCCTCAGCAATGAACTTACGACGCTCTGACTCACCAATCTCCTTACAACGATCAACATTCTCGAGGAAAAGGTTGATATGGCGAATTGCCTGATAGTAGCGAACAAAGAAATAGTAGTTGTAGCCTGAAGAACCCTCACCATAACCATAGTAGTTATCGGGGCTCATCTTACCCTCTGACACATTACGGATGAAACTCTCCTGAATATAAGCAGCCTCATCAGTACACCAGAAATAAGGAATCTGTCCAGAAGAGTGCATCTCCTGTACCAAAAAGTCGTCGCTGTACATACGAGCGTACCACTTACGGGTATCGACATCAGATGTAAAGATCTTGTCAATTGAGTTCAACTCCTCGGGATTCTGATCCAAATAATCAGCACATCCAGGAAGAACCATCAGCGACGCAAACAATAAATATATAATCTTATTTTTCATATCTGATACTTATTATTAGAATGTTAAGTTAACACCTACGAATACCTGACGCTGCATAGGATATGTATCTACACCTGTCTCAGGATCCCAGAACTCTGAGATAAACGGACTGATAGTGAAGAGGTTTACACCCTGAACATAGAAACGCATTGAACCACAGTGAATCTTGTTAGCCCACTTCTGAGGCAATGTATAACCAATCTCAAGGTTCTTCAAACGGAGGTAACCGCTATCGCGCAACCACCAAGTTGATGTCTGATAGTTGTTAGCATTTGCACCCTCATGCAAACGAGGTGAGAATGCGTGTGCATCCTGGTTCTCAGGAGTCCAACGATCCAAGAAAATTGACATTACATTACCCATCCACTTAGGACCACGGTCTGCCTGGAAAGGCTGGAAGTACCAACCACCTGACAAATATGTTGAGCGATTAGTTGCACCCTGGAACAAGAAAGAGAAGTCAAGGTTCTTCCACTTAGCTGAAGCACCGAAACCGTAAACTACCTCAGGCATTGATGGGTGACCAATCCAAGTCTTATCAGCCTCGGTAATCTTACCATCATCGTTCAAATCCTCGTAGCGGATATCACCGGCACGCAACTGCTCCTTATCCATAGAGAACTGAGTGTAGTAGTCAGGCATTGCGTCCAACTCCTCCTGAGAGAAGAGGTGCATTGCCTTATAACCTGAACGCAAGCCGTAGCGAACGCCCTTACGATCCTGCCAAGGATATGCATAGTACATACCATCCTCTACGATCTCGTTACGAGTGAAAGTGAAGTTACCACGAACTGAAACGAACCAGTCCTTGTTGATCTGCTTACCATACTCTGCAGATACCTCGAAACCGCGGTTCTCCATAACACCCATGTTAGCGTACATAGTCTGACCCATAGGAATACCTGTGATCTCTGATACCTGAGGAGTCAAGAAGATATTCTCACGCTTCTCATAGAAGATATCACCATTCAACTTAAGAGCATCCCAGAAGCCCAACTCAAGACCGAGGTTATACTTTGTAGCAACCTCCCATGTGATATCGGGGTTAGCCATACGACCCTCACCGATACCGCTCATATAGTAGTCATACTTCTCACCAAGGCTGTTGAAACCTGACGCATTCTGATTAACAGTTGAAAGATATACGAAACGCTGTGAACCCACATTGTCGTTACCTACCTGACCAACAGATGCACGGATCTTAGCCCATGTAACTACGCGGCTGTCGCGCAAGAATGCCTCCTCAGAAGCAACCCAACCCAACGCGATAGCGGGGAAGATACCCATTCGGTTACCCTTAGCAAAGTTCTCAGAACCGTTGAAACCGATGTTAGCCTCAACCAAGTAGCGGTTATCGTAACCGTAAGTTATACGACCTGCCAAACCGATTGAACGGTTAGGAAGTGCTGTTACATATGTCAAACCAGCGTTCATTACGCGGTGATCCTTAGCAAATCCCATTACCAAAGCACCAACATCGTGCTTACCGAACTTACGCGCGTAATTAATGGTAAGCTCAGCATACTGATCACGAGAACCTGAACTTGACTGCTTGTAACCGAGGTAATCCTGTGCCTGGTCAGCCTGCCACTCGGTCAAAATCAACTCACCTGAAGCCTCATCACGGCTTGTTGCCTGGAAGTAGTTGATACCGCGAGAACGCTCCTCCAAAGTTGTGCTATGGTAGTCATAAGCGTAGATCAACTTAGCAGAAAGACCTTCAGTGATGAACTTCAAATCCTGGTTGATTGTAATGTTGGCACGCAATGAGTTACCCATAGTCTTAGAGAAACCACGCTGAGTAAGGTCGTTGTAAGGGTTGTTCAAACCATCAACACCAGCCAACTTACCGTCACGATAGCGAACAGGCATTGCGTTAGGAGCGGCATTGATGATATCACGGTAGATGTTGTTAGAACCGTTAGCTACCTCACCACCATCACCAAACGGAGTAGTGTTCTCGATAACATTACCCTGCAAACCTACGCTAACAACTGTAGTAGTTGTAATATCCATATCAACATTGGTACGGAAGTTGTAACGCTTGTAGTTAATGTTCTTACCAAAACGACCAACCTCTGAAGGAACCCAATCATACTCACCGGGATTTACCTTATACTGACCCTCCTGGTTGTAGAAAGAGAGAGCTGTAAAGTAACGAGCAAACTTACCACCACCAGAGATGTTTGCACTTACCTTCTCAGACAAAGATACATCCTTCATCAAGAGCTTCTGCCAATCAACATCGGGATAAAGCTCAGGGTCAGACTGTGTACGCATAGCCTCAATCTCTGCCTCAGAGAACTTGTTAGCAACAGAAGCACCGGGAGTAGCGTCGATAGCCTCGTTATACAACATAGAACGAGTAGCTGCATCTACGAACTCAAGACGCTTTGAAGCGAATGAGAAGCCCTGCTCATAACGGAGGTCGATCTTTGCGGGACCGTCGAAACCACGACGAGTGTTAATCAAGATAACACCGTTCGCACCACGCACACCGTATACAGCAGTTGCAGACGCATCCTTCAACACGCTGAATGACTCAATTTCAAGGGGATCCACATTCTCCAAAGGACGCTCGATACCATCGACCAAAACCAATGGGTTGGGGTCACCGGTAAATGTAGCGATACCACGAATCCAGAACTGAGCATCATCCTTACCGGGCTCACCTGAAGACTGCAATGCAACAAGACCGGCAACATTACCTGCCAAAGACTGGCTGAGTGAACGCACCGGAACGCGCAATGACTGTGGACTTACAGTCGAGATAGCACCTACGACTGACTCCTTTTTCTGCGTACCGTAACCTACGGCAACGACTTCAACCTGCTCGATGTCAGTAGCTGCACTCTTCAAAACGATGTTTGCAGGCTTACCTGGCATTGCAGGAACTTGCTGCGTCTCGTAGCCGATAAACTCAACAACGAGCGTAACATTCTGGTCAGCCTTAACGGTGAAGCGACCATCGATGTTGGTAACAACTGCCTGAGTGGTACCCTTGACCATCACGACAGCACCGACAACCGGTTGTCCTGCTTCATCGAGCACCAAGCCAGACACAGTGGACGATTGCGCCCATGACAGCGACACTGAACATACGACGGTCGCTACCAGCAAAAGTGCTTTCTTAAGAAAGCGATTAATAGTTTGGTTCATACCCATAATTTTAAAGTTTTAAATTAATTGGGAGTTAAATAAAAAAATAAAATAAGTAAAATTTGGTGGTTTTTTATTTATTTTCAGTGTAAAATTCCCTTTATTTTTATAAATAGTTATTCGCCACGGGTGCAAGAATGTGTTATATGTCAATTTTTATCCTTATATGTACGATTTTATCCTAAATCAAGTGCAAATTGTATCATTTTATATATTCACAAAGTCATAAAAGCTAAAAACTAAACTCTACATGAATAATTATTGCCGAACCAGAGAGTTATCGATTTTCGAGGAGAAAAAAGGAGAACAAATGCAACATCTATAGCAACTACTAAAAATTTTTAATATCCATTTACCACACAAAACAATAGGAACACCATTCATCCTACAAATAACACAATTCAACGAGCAAAAAGCACTATTCAGCGCTACCAGGCAATAGCACCTTCTATAACAAGACGGACAATGGCAGAAAAAACACCAAATAATTAAAATTTTTAATAATTATCTCCTTGTTCTTTCTACTCACTGAGCCACCAAATCATACCGTCCATAATTGCGGTGATAACATTTCATACAAAACAGCAGCCATGAAGCGGAGAATGAGGATTGGGGGAATGAGAAATGAGGAATGGGAGAATGAAGAATGAAGAGTGAGGAGTGAGGAGTGAGGGAGAGGTAAAGGAGTTTCGCCATGTGACAATTAAATCCTGTTAGTTCGTACCTATATAATATATACATACGCTCATGCCCTCGCTGCTCGAGCCATTCATATAACATATATTCTCTCCCGTATTGGATCTATTATCCAAGAAGCAAAAAGCAAAACAGCGCCCACAACAAATCAATCCAAAATCCAAAGCAAGGGAAATAAGCAAAGCATGAAAAGAAAATCCTATCAAACATAATAAAACCCATTGAACCCCTCAAAAACTCTTCAATGAGGGAATATAGGCCATCTCTTCCGTTGCTACAGGAAGCACATATCATCCCTGCGTCACTCTGAGGGAGCGATAACGGCCGTGAAAGTCTTATTCCCAAAACGGGGGGGGGTAATCCAAAAAAAATGCAAAAACAGCCCCGAAAACACATTCGGAGCTGTTTATCATATATTGCGCGAATTAGAATCACTCACTTGGACGAGAGCCTCGACCTTTAGGATATCTCACACGCAAAACAACCTACAATTAGCCAGATTACGCGGCTTAGTTAATCAAATCAACCAAAACAGTTGCGCCCTCCTTAATGCGGTAGGTCTTAGCGGCCTTACCCTGAGGAGAAACAACGACGGTAAGCTTACCCTTGCCGGCGCGAGTAACCTTAATATCTACGGTCATTCCAAATGCGCGCATCTTATTGAGGCTCATTTCGGGCCATGCAGCGGGCATATGAGGTGTCAATGTGAATGAACGCATACCATCGGGGCAGATTCCGAACAAGCCCTCGGTGATAATACGGCAATAGAGGCCGCTCTCGGCTGAGAGGTGGCGCTGTGAACCCTCGGGCCATGCCTCGATAGGATAAGGAACATGGTCGCCCAAAAGACGACGACGAGAGTACTGTGCCAAGAAATCAGTAGCCTTATCAGCATAGCCGGCATTATAGATACCGCGCAAAGCATAGAGTGTAGAGCGATCCCAGAATGTTGTGCTGCCCTCAGCTGTGAGCAAGCCATCCTCGGTCATCAACTTAGGACTCATCAAAGCATCTACGGTACCCTCCTTACGGTCAAAGATACCAACAACCAAAGGCATACAAATCCACGAACGCAAAACATCGTTGCCGTCGTAGTAACGATATGTATGGAAGCCACTTACATCAGCACCGAAGTACTTCTCGATAGCTACGCGCAATGCACGGTGGCGTGCCAAATAGGTATCAAGCTCGGCATTCGAAACACCAATCTCCTCACCCAACTTCTCGGCCAAAACCAAAGCATCGTAGTAGAGTGTAGAGGTGCAGAGGTTAGCATCGCCATCAGGGAAGCGGCCCTCCAACTCATCAGTATCCGAAGCGACAACGCCCTCGGGTGTAAGTTTGCTGTGGCAGTAGTTCAAGCACCACTTAATAAGTGGCCACAACTCCTTGCTGGTCTTCATATCGCCATAAGCCATAGCGAAGCGTGTAGCACCATGTGCAATCATCGCAGCGTCGCCACGGTCGCCTGCGCCATTCCAGATATCGTCACCCTCGGCGATAATAGAGCTGGGGATAGGTTCGCCCTTATCGTTCATGAAGCGTGCGAAGTGCTTGAACGAGTTGATAGCCGACTTGTTACCTACATCGTAACCCAAGAACGGGAAGAAAGGATTGACATACTCCGCCTGGTCGTTAGCCCAGATAGCAGCGTAGTATGACTCGCCACCCGGAGCGTGCATATATCCGCCACGAGTGTTGATGATTGACTCCGCAGCGCGAATCTTCGAGAAGCGGAACTCACGGTCGATAACATCGTCGGGAGTATCCAAAACGAGGCAATTGTCGATAATGCCATGAACAAACTCCATGCGGGCATCCAACTCGGCAGCCACATCCACCTTCAAAGGACGGTCGCCCTCGTAATATGCCTGACAAACCACATCAAAAGTAATCTCGGCATTAGGCTCGATATTATAGAACCCGGGGTTCATGATAGATGTGTGGATGTAATAAGCGCCATCAACGCCTTTCTTGGGGTCGGTCTGTGCAGTCTGCTCCAATGTAGGAACTGACACAGCGATAGGCTTTGAGGTGATGTTACGCAGCGTATAACGCTCACACATCATAGGCATGCGGCGTGATGGGAAAATAGTGCGAGTCATCTTCAACACAGGGGTGGGAGCCGACTTGCGAGCCGAGCCGGTATTCTTCTTACCGATGTGCCAAAGGCTCTCAACTACAAGCGCGCCATCCAATTTCACCTTCTCGACCTTCTCGGCCTGCAAAACCAGACCATTCACTCCCAAAAGTGAAGGTATATCGGTAGCAACGCGATACATCAAGCTGGCGTGGGTGTTGTTAGGTATTGTACGCATCAAGGGGAAAACCAAAGAGCGCTCGCCATGGAATGCACCCTTCTCGTCTACGCCCCAACGCATAACAAACGACATCATCTCTCCGGTCATCTCGATGTGGTCATCGTGAGGAATGTTATCTCCAACCTCCCATACGATACCCGGACCATCGCTCTCCAACTGCCAACGCTGGCCATAAACTGTTACGGCAACCAAAGTTGCAGCAATAACAAGCAAAGATTTTTTCAACATAATTTATTCTTTATTTGGTTAATTAATAAATTTCCGTTCACTCGCTTTCTCGCCTCCGTTTCGGCATACACACTGCTATTCGGAAGCACACTTCTCCTAAAAAGCAAAGATACAAATTATTTCGCTATAAACCTATTTTATTTGCACAATATTTCCACCCCAACACATAAAAACAACGGAATGATGAGGCGCGGTATTGTGGTGGAAGAAGATGAAAGAGCAAAGAGCAACCGACCCTGCGGAGGAAACGAGGGTTTATCTCTCGTAACCTTAACCATAATAGCGAGGGCAGAAGCCAATTACTGCATGTATGCTACTGCGTACTTACACGCTTGCGTCGTGCAGTAATTGTGGAATGACAAAATTGAGATTCTCACGCAAAACTGCGTTTTGCTCAGAAAGACGGCGGAAATTTAAGAGATTAAGGGAATTTAGCGCTGATGCAAAAATCAAATTTGAATTTTCAACCCGTCACTCCAAAGGGAGCGCGAGCGGCCGTGGAAATCCGTTGGTTTCAATCCGACAATCGGCACATTTGTACGCATTGAAATGTCGATTTTCAGGTCGTTTTTTGTGTAGACGGGAAATTCTCCCTAATTTTGTTTCTAATCAAATTTGTGGTGCGATGCTCGACGAACGACTTTTTTACTTTATACATGGTGCAGTCACGATATATTTCCTGATGGCGGGTCTTCATCGCATCAACCGCAAAGATGCCTCGCGATTGGAGCATTTTTGTGGTTATATATTGCTCTACTGGTTCTTCCTGGAAGCTAAAGATTTAGCCTTCTACTTGGCGCCCGTATTCCGCAACAACTACCTATCCAACATATTGATTCTTATAGACATGACCGCCATAACCGCAGGTTGTAGCTTTGTTATCGAGCTGCTCAACCCGGGATGGTTTACCCCTCGACGAGCATTGGTTCTCGTTTCACCTTTCCTGTTGGCTGTTTTAGCCTACGCATGGATTGGAGCCGACTGGATTGTTCTCGCAACATTTATCTTTGCAGCCGGATACTCAATTTGCTTTGCCATTTATATGGTCTACGCCGTGCGTCGCTACAACCAGATGTTGAAAGAAAATCTCTCCAACATTGAGTATGTCCATGTGCAATGGCTGCAAGGTGTGGCTACGATGTTGGCAGTTTGTCTGATTGTGTATATTATCTCGTGTTACTATTCGTCATGGGTGGTCGATAGCTGCTATCAGGTGTTGCTCCTGCTTTTATGGATAATGACGCTCTATTTCGCTGACCGTCAGCGGGCTCCGCAGATTGCATCCATATCGCCTGCAAATGCAGCCGCAGAGGGTGATAATATGGTAATCACCCTATTGGAGCGAAATTTGGAGCATCTGATACACGAACAACGGGTATGGATGAAGCCACATTTGACACTTCCCGAATTAGCCTCACTCGCGGGGACAAATCGCACCTATCTGTCGAATTATCTGAACAATACACTCAACACAACCTTCTACGATTACATCAACAACTTCCGCTTGAAGGCTGCTTTGGAATACTTAGACGACCCCGACACTTCGCTTACCATGGTCGAATTGGCCGAGATGTGCGGTTTCAACTCCATATCTACCTTCCGACGGGTATTTGTGCGTGCGATGGGTTGTTCCTATGTCGATTATCGCGATCAGGTACTCGCGCAAAAACAATCTTAACGGGGTATTTGATAGGCTGAAAGGTCGTTTTTTATGTTCTGAAAGGTCGCCTCACGGGCGGCCTTTTAACTTTGTATCATAACAAACGCATAAAATACATTAATGTATGAAACGACTTTTACTACTATTGGCACTGCTCTTTGTGGGAATAGCGCCCATCATGGCCAATGAAGCCGAGGCCGAGAAAAAAGAGGGGAATGAGGAGAAAGAGTATTTATCTGATGAGGAGCGTAGCGTCTTAATTAAGAAGGCTATCGCATCTGACAAAATAGAACTCGTTATCGACCCATGGGGAGGTGAGGGTGCCGAGTGTAAGGAGCTCACAAAATCGGGCAACGGCTATGTCTCCTACTCGGATAAACCCGAGGTGTTCTTCGAGCGTGGCTATAAATTCACGCCGCTTGCTTTTGTCGATAACTTCCGCTATGTTTTCGAGCATGAGGGCAAGTTTTATGGTGCCAATATGGGCGACATACAGCTTGCCGACAAAGACGACAGAGAGGAGTATTCGTTCATGATACGCGGCAAGAGTTCTAAAATGGCTTCGGCGGCAGGTCGTTTCTACGGCACATCATCGGCATTGTGGCTTATGCTTTTGGTAATGGGAGGAGCCGCTGCGGTGGCACTTCTCTACTTCGTACTTGGACTCAAGTCGCTGCGCCTCATTGTTTTGGCTGTAATACCGGCTGCAATTTTGGCATTCTCGCTTATAGAGATTTTCGGCTACATAAAGTTTGGTGGCGATATCTTCTGGTGGTGCGAATACGACCGCTACGGCTTCTTTGGCTCACTTTGGCGAGTATTCCCCTTCGCGCTGATGGTTGCCGCGCAGATATTCAGCATCAAGCTATATGAAAAAGTGCTCTTCGAGGGCAACGACGACCCCGACGACGATAACCGAAAAATCAGCCTCAAGCCCGCAGTGTGGAGTTTGATACTCTGCATTCCGGTTTTAATTATCGTGATCCTTATTTTAGGTTCCATGGACCTTGAAAACACAATCCTCATGGACATTTTGGGCGTTGGAGGTTTCCTCGTGACGCTGGGTACAGGTCTTATGATTTCGTTCCGCCGCAATGTCAAGGCCTTCGGACCCGTGTCTGGATTGTGGGTAACAATCTTCTCGATTGTATATATTATAGGCTGCATTATCTCGGCTATTGCGATGATTACCTTGATTTTACAAATCATCTTCCAGATTCTTGTGGTCGTTGGCACAATCCTAATCTTTATGATGATGGGCTACCGTCGCCGCGTATATCGCAACGGTAGAGTCTACGAAGAGATTCATTACTAACCGATTATCACATTATTAACTAAATATTAACCCATAAAAACTATTCATATGAGCAACAAATTAGGTTTGATTGGCACTTGGTGGCGCATTTGCGCCTCGGGCTTTGGCCTGGGCGTTGATGCTGCGCGCGCTGTCGGTATCGTAGTATTTATTCTTTCGATTATCTTCGTTGTCGGCATCGCCATTATTTGGTGGATTGTGAAGTTCTTCATCAAGCGCAACAAAGACAAGAAGGCCGAGGAGGCTGCTGCAAAGCCCGCCGCTGAAACCACCGCAGAAAAAGCTACAAAAACAGAGAATGACACCGAGGCGAAGTAATATTTTCTGGTGTTATTCGAAAAGAGCGTGCCTAAATTATTGGGCACGCTTTTTTGTTGGAAGTCGAGGATAAGGACATAGTAGGGAGTTTAGGGAGAGTTTTTGTGGCGGCGCTAATTTCTTTAATTTCACTAATTTCCTTAATCTCCTTAAACTCACTAAAAGATATACCGTCATGACAAAATTGGGCAATGACTGCTACTGCGTACTTACACGCCTGCGTCGTGTAGCAATTGTGGCATGACAAAATTGAGATTCTCACGCAAAACTGCGTTTTGCTCAGAATGACGGGATTGACAACCGTTTTCGTCACTCCAAAGGGACGCGAGCGACCAACACCCCACCCGTCACTCTGAGGGAGCGCAAGCGACCGTGGGAGTCTAAAAAAATAATTGCTCAGAATGACGCACGACAACACAAAAAATAGTGTATTCCACAAGTTTGGAACACACTATTTTTTTCGCAAATAAGGCAAATGCCGAAAGAGCCTTGTTATACAAATTCTTCCCTACATTCTTTTCAGGCGGCCCAAAGCACTTTCGGCCTTGTGGCTGTAATCGAAATTGGGTTGGATGACCATCTGATTTTGGCGATTGATAACACCCCAGCCTCCGCCAACAACCTTCACTACGGCAAATCCGTCACTGTCGAAGTTGTGTGCATTTTCGTATTGCGGCAAGATGTGCCATTCGCCAAAGTGGTTCAAAAAGCCGTACAGCTCAGTAACAGGGTCTTCGGCATACCATAGTTCAATGCCCACCATGCGTCCTTTGCGGATTGAAGTCATAGCCTCGTCGCAATCCACCGTGGAGCGGAATACCGGTTTAATAACCCACTGCCCCAAAGGATTGATTGTGCCGTAGTAGCTACCATGCTTAACACGAGCCATACCATTAGAGAAGTGCTGTGCCGATTTGAATTGCGGCTGTATGACCCAAACGCCCAAATCACCAAGATAGCCATACAGACCCGTTGCGGGGTCTTCGGTGGGCGTCAACCTTTGCGACACGCCCGCCATATGGCCGGACAAAGGAGTTTGGTTGGAGTAGAGGAGTGAGGTACATGAGGTTACGCCCATCATTGCGATTAGGGCCATTATCAGACGAAGTTTCATAGCATTTTTTGTTTTCCCAAAAGTAGCCACCTACGCCTTGATAGCAAAGTCATACGGTATATTTTACCCGATGAAAGGCAAAAAGGGTGTCACAACCCTTACGGTCGGACACCCCTTTCATTATCTTCTTGCTACCAGCGTTTACTGCTGATTCTTGTTTGCTAAAGGTTTGCCATTAAACTCTCCGGTCAGCGTCTTGAGGAATGCTACGATATTGGCATTCTCCGCATCGGTAAGCTCCACGCCTGACTGATAGATAGCCATATCGCGAACAGCCTCCTCCAGAGTCGCGCGCGTACCATCGTGATAATAGGGCCATGTAAGCTCCACATTACGCAAGCCGGGAACCTTGAAGCGATGACGGTCGCGCTCCTGCTGTGTCTGCTTGAAACGGCCATTATCCTCCTCGGTCAATGCCAAGCCTCTATCGGCGAAATAGTGCTTACGCAAGCCCATCAACTCATAAGACTCGCCACCCAAGTTCACACCCACATGGCAAGTGGCGCAATTATTCTCCTTGAAGAGTTCGTAGCCCCGCAACTCCTCGGCAGTAATAGCAGAATCATCACCACGCAACCACTTATCAAAGCGAGAGTTGGGCGTAATGAGTGTGCGCTCGAACTCCTCGATAGCGTTGGTGATATTAGCCTCCGACCAGCCATCGGGATATACCGCCTTAAACTGCTTGGTAAGAGCCTTATCGGCTGCAAGTTTTGCAATAATCGCATCGAACGACGGCGATGCCATCTCGACAGGATTCAAGGGAGGTCCTGCAGCCTGCTCGGCAAGGGTTGCGGCGCGACCATCCCAGAACTGCACAAAGTTATATACGGCATTATAGACCGTGGGAGCATTTACGCCACCAAACTGACCTGCAACACCCTCAGAATATTGCTTGTTATCGACACCTGCCGACTCAAGGTCGTGACACGATGCGCACGACACGGTATTATCGACCGAGAGGCGTGTATCGTGATAGAGCAGACGACCCAACTCCACCTTTGCTGCGTCTACATCGTAGCTCTGCGGAATGGGGCGAATAGGCTCACCGGCACGCTCTGCCACAACATTGTCAGCATAATATGCCTCGCGCTCGTCGCGTGCCCAGCTAACGATAATATCGCGCTTTGCCGAAGTCATCTGACTACCCCAATGTACCAAATAATACTTCGCCATAGGCATGCGCTTCTCGATTGCAACCTGCTCAACCTTGGCCACATCGACCATTGAAGGTTGATTGTTCTCCGCCAGCGCCTCCACGAGTGGCTCGATATCGAAGGCACGGAAGCCCGAATCGATATCCTGCTTCATAATCTTATCCGCCACAGGCATCTTGAAATAGAAGGGCAACTCAGGTTCTGCGGAGTGGCAATCCAAACAGCCTCCCTTCTCCAAAATTTGCAAAACTCGCTCCGTGCGGCTCAAATCCTCAGCCGGTGGGCGATTCAAATAGGCATAGACTGTACCCACCAAGAGCACAACTGCCAACATCAAGACAATAACACTACCTTTTCTCATAATTGATAGTTTTTAGGGTTATTATAGTTATAGTTGTATTTTAATAAAATAGTTTTTTCAACCAATCAGATCCAAAATTTACAGGTCGGAGATTTATCCGATTACTACATATATTGCACCAGCAACTCTACAACAATATCCTCCAACTCCTCTTCGCTATATTTCGAGACAAGGACATCTGCCAATTCATTGCTACTCAATGCAATGCTGATACTTTTTGCCGAATCTTTTTCCGAAAAGCGAAACTCTATACCACAACCAGCTTCAACACACATCAAAAACAAGAATACAACCTCTTTCCCACCACTGAGCATTGATTCAACCATCGTTTTTTTAGTGCCGGCTGCATTTGTATCCATCGTTAACTCAAAGACATCAACCACATTCTCAGGAGCTTGGATATCATAGCACATTTTATTGGAAGCAATATAGACATCTCTCATAATCAGACCTTCTCCTATATCCTGAGGGCATGTTTTATGCATTTCTTCAACAGCGCTTTTAAGAATAGCTTTTGCATCGAGTTCGTCATCCTGATATGCAAATGAACTCAAAGTCATTACTGCAGTAATCGCTGCTACAGCGACCATCATGCTCTTAAAAAATCTCTTCATATTTTAATTAGTTTCTCGTTAGTTTTTTCGGTTTTAGCGCCCCTGCATTCGGTCAATATACCATTTTATATGCGGCCTTTAATGCGGTCTTTATATGCGGTGAAGTTGCGCCCGATACCCAAAATGCATCCTCCCCCGTAACAAATATAATAATTTTTTGCTTTGCAACTATCATTCACAATAAAAACATAAGAAAAAAGTTTGTTAAGAGGCTCTTTTTCGCCGAAAATTAGTATCTTCGCGAATATTAAGCTATTGAATGCTGCGATTCGCCGCAAAGCTATCGCCGCATCGCAGGCAGACAATTTGCTGTAAGGAGAACCAATAAACTTTTTAGGATGAAACTGAAGGATATAATATTTTTCTTTACCGACACTATCTTTCGCAAGAAACCCGACGAGTATAAGAATCCCGTAGTGCGCTGGGCTGCACGACAATACAAGTTGATTTTCTATACCATACAGGGACTTTCGCAGCATGGCACGATGATTCGCAGTGCCGCGATGACCTTCTATACGCTTATCTCGATTGTGCCAATCGTGGCGTTGGTGTTTGCTGTGGTGAAGGGCTTCGGACTGGTGGATGGATTGGTCGAAAACCTCTACTCGATATTCCCGCAGATGCCCGAGGTTGTGGATTATGTGGTGGAGTTTGCCCAAAAGACCCTCGCCCGAACACAAGGAGGCTGGGTTGCGGCAATTTCGTTGGTGACACTTTTCTGGTCGGTTATTCGTGTATTCGGCTCGGTCGAAGATGCCTTCAACAATATCTGGGAGGTGAAATCCACTCGCAGCATAGCCCGAAAATATAGCGACTACATCGCCATTGTAATCATAGCTCCGATATTGTGGATTGTAGCATCATCCGCCGGAACATACATGAACGAAATCTTCGGCGTAAACGAGTCGGCATGGTTGCAAGCGGCATCCAAGCTCTTCTCGTTTGTCATCACTTGGGTGATGTTCACATTCCTCTACATCGTACTCCCGAATACCAAAGTGCGCTTCGGCTCGGCTGTAATTTCGGCTATTATTGCCGGCTCAACATTCCTCCTTTTCCAATGGGGATATGTATTTTTGCAGAAGTGGATGACCTCGTACAACGCCATCTATGGTAGCTTCGCAGCTCTGCCGTTGTTCCTGATTTGGTTGCAGACATCGTGGCAGATTTTGTTGCTCGGAGGCGAGTTGTCGTTTGCCTTCCAGAATATCCAACGCTTCGACGAGGAGCGCGAATCACTCTTGGCGAGCTACGATTGCCGCCGCAAATTGATGTTGGGCGTGATGGTTATCGTGGGTCGCTCGTTCCGCGACGGCAAGGGGGCTGTTCCCGTTACCGAGATTCGCGACCGCTTGGCTTTGCCTACGCGAATTTTGAGCAACATCCTCTTCACTCTCGTTTCGGCAGGTATGTTGAATGAAATTCGCCGCGAAGGCAGCGAATACGATATGCGTTACTCGCCGGCAAGAGATATATCCTCTTTGCGCATATATGATATCTTGGAGGCTGTGGATAATCAAGGCTTTGGACGCGACAATATCGACCTCAAGGGCGATGATTTGGATATTTGCGCCACAACGATAGACGACTTGAAAGAGATAACGCGCTCAAGCGAACAGAATGTAAAACTCATAGATTTAATAGATAATATAGATTTAATAGATAATAATGTCACAAGTGGATTCGATAAATAGTGTTGTTATAGTCGGTAGCGGAAATGTTGCCGAGGCTTTTGCTTTGGCCGTTGCCGATTGTTGGGGTGTGGAACTGTGCCAAATCGTAGCGCGCAACGAGGAGCGGGCAGCCGAGATAGCCGCAATGGCAGGTTGCGAGTGGAGCGACGATTTCGATGAGGTGGAGGATGCCGACCTCTACATCATTGCCGTAAGTGACCGCGCCGTAGAGGATGTTGCCGAAAAGTTGCATCGCCCCGAGGGTTCTATCGTAGTTCACACGGCGGGAAGCGTCACCACCGAGGCTTTGGGTAAAGAGAATTGCGGTGTACTCTACCCCTTCCAAACCTTCACGAAGGGTCGCAGGGTCGATTTTACCGAGGTGCCACTCTTTATCGAGGGAAGCGACGAGTATACTGCGCAACTTATCGAAGATTTCGCGAATCTATTGAGCCGACAGGTATATCGTGCCGACTCGGAGCGCCGTCGCGAGATTCATTTGGCGGGAGTATTCGCCTGCAACTTTGTAAATGCCCTCTACGCTATGGCTACGGACCGCCTCGCAAAGAGCGAGGAGCTGCCATTTGATGTGTTACGCCCGCTGATTTTGGAGACTGCCGCCAAGGCTGTCGAGGCAGAACACCCGCGCGATGTGCAGACCGGACCGGCAAAGCGTGGCGATAAAGTGGTTGCCGAGCGGCATATCTCGATGCTTAACGACGAGCCCGAAAAACAGACTTTATATGAGTTGCTGGATAAATACATCTTCCGCACGAGTCACAATCAGCAGTAAATTGCGAAAATAAATTCTTGAAAAGATGGGAAACTTCAAAGAGGATATAGCACAGACAAAAGCCTTCATTTTTGATGTCGATGGAGTGATGACCGACGGAGGTATCACGCCGATTGAGGGCGGTACAGATTTTTTCAGAACATATTATGCCAAAGATGGTTACGCCATAGCTTACGCACTACGCCGAGGCTATAAAGTATGCGTAATTTCGGGTGGACACGGTTCGCTTTTACGCGCCCGTTTAGAGCGCTTGGGAGTAACGAAAATGTACCTCAGTTGCATGGATAAAATTGCCGCCATGGAGGAGTTTTTTGCCGAGTACGGGATAGACCCCACAACGACAATTTATATGGGTGACGACATCCCCGACTTGGAGTGCATGGAGCGCGTGGGAATTCCCGTTTGCCCGGCAGATGCTTGCTCGGAAGTGATTGAGGCTTCGCGTTATGTGTCGGAATTTTGCGGTGGGAAAGGTGCCGTACGCGACATCATCGAGCAGACACTCCGCGCCCAAGATGAGTGGGCAAAGGATAGACGCGGTGTTTTAGGCATTGCGTCGAAGTAGATTCTTTAATTATTAGCGACAGAACAAACCATGAACGAAGAGTTGATGCAGCGCCGCCAAAGAGTCTTTGACTTCCTTGCGGCTCACAACATAGAGTATAGCTACTACGAGCATCCCGAGGCTCCGACAATCGAAATTGCCCGCGAATATTGGCATCAGGATGGCTCGAAGCATTGTAAAAACCTATTCTTCCGCAACCATAAGGGCAACCGCCACTATTTAGTGGTTTTTGACTGCGAACAGTCGTTGGCGATTCACGATTTGGAACATCGCCTGCACCAAGGCAAACTCTCGTTTGCTTCGGAGCAGCGCATGGAGCGTTATTTGGGTTTAAGGCCCGGCTCGGTGTCGCCCTTTGGAATGATAAACGATGCAGAGCATCATGTACACCTGTTTTTAGATGCCAACCTGCGCAACTATCCGTCGCTCTCGTTCCACCCGAACGACAACACCGCCACGGTGGTTATCTCGCAGGAGATGTTTCATCGTTACCTCGAGGCTGTGGGCAACACCTACGAATACATCGACCTCTATTAACATCGTCAATACCGGCAATTACACCCCCTTTCCGACCTCGGAGAGGGGCTGATTTTTATATTTTTAGCAAAAAATAGCCCTTTTTGGTGAAAACCGATAAAAAATCACTACCTTTGCCTGCTTGACAATCAGTCCATTATTATTTTGTGGGCTACAAACATACCGAAAATTAACACTATAAATATGGCAGTAGAACTTAAAGATTTGACCAAAGTCGAGGATAACTACTCGAAATGGTACAACGAGTTGGTGGTAAAGGCCGGTTTGGCCGAGAACTCGGCAGTAAGAGGTTGCATGGTCATAAAGCCTTATGGTTATGCAATTTGGGAGAAGATGCAGCGCGCGCTTGACGATATGTTCAAGGCAACGGGACACGAGAATGCTTACTTCCCGCTCTTCATCCCGAAATCATTCTTTTCGCGCGAGGCGAGCCATGTCGAGGGCTTTGCCAAGGAGTGCGCCGTGGTGACACACTACCGTTTGATGAACTCTTCACAAGGCGAAGGTGTCGTTGTAGACCCCTCGGCAAAGTTGGAGGAGGAACTTATCGTGCGTCCCACATCGGAGACCATCATCTGGAACACCTATAAGAATTGGATTACCTCGTACCGCGACCTTCCAATCCTCTGCAACCAGTGGGCAAATGTTGTGCGTTGGGAGATGCGTACCCGCCTCTTTTTGCGTACCGCCGAGTTCCTCTGGCAGGAGGGTCACACGGCTCACGCTACAAGCGAGGAGGCACAGGAGGAGGCTATGCGCATGATTCGCGTATATCAGGACTTCGCCGAGAATTGGATGGGCGTACCCGTTGTTGTGGGTCACAAGTCGCCCAATGAGCGCTTCGCCGGAGCTGAGGATACCCTCACAATCGAGGCTTTGATGCAGGATGGCAAGGCTTTGCAGAGCGGTACATCGCATTTCTTGGGTCAGAACTTCGCCAAGGCGTTCGATGTGACTTACACCACCAAGGAGGGCAAGCAGGAGTATGTTTGGGCTACTTCGTGGGGTGTTTCTACCCGCTTGATGGGCGCATTGATTATGGCTCACTCGGACAACAACGGCCTTGTTTTACCTCCGAAGTTGGCACCTATTCAGGTCGCTATGGTACCTATATATAAAGGTGAGGAGCAGCTCAAGACCATGACCGAGAAGATGGAGTCAATCGCTGCGGAGTTGCGCAAGCGCGGCATCAGCGTCAAGGTCGATGCGCGCGACAATGTGCGTTCGGGCTTTAAGTTCGCCGAGTACGAGTTGAAGGGTGTTCCCGTGCGTTTGGCGCTCGGACCTCGCGATTTGGAGAACGGCACTATCGAGCTGGCACGCCGTGATACACTTTCTAAGGAGGTTGTTCCGCAGGAGGGCCTCGTTGAGCGCATCGTGGCACTTATGGACGAGATTCAGGCCAACATCTACCAGAAGGCTTTGGATTTCCGTAACTCGATGATTACCAAGGCGGACAGCTGGGAGGAGTTCATCGACATTTTGGACAACAAGGGCGGTTTCGTGTCGGCACATTGGGACGGCACACCCGAGACCGAGCAGGCAATCAAGGATGCTACGAAGGCAACAATCCGTTGTATCCCTATCGACCTTGTAGACGAGGAGGAGGGCAAGTGTATTTTCAGCGGAAAGCCCTCACACCGCCGCGTTTTGTTCGCCCGCAGTTACTAATCGTAAACATATCCGGCAAATATTTCCTTGCGCATACAGGGAATTTTGCTCACTATCAGATAGATCCCCTCTATCTCGAATTTGGCAGAAAATGGCAGTTTTCGCGCTTTTTCGGGATAGAGGGGAATTTTTGTGATATTTTTTCACCCCTCGTAATGCACTGATTTTCTGCGACTTGCCTCACTTCGGGGGGGGGTAATTTTCAAATCTCCGATAAAAGTTTGTTATTTTGGAGAAAAATATTTATTTTTGCATTCAGTCAAATAGTGTTTTGTTTCAACGAAATGCGAATCGAGGCACTCTTTTTGACGCAAACAACCGCCCTAAATGAAGGGACAGAAAATAAAAATTATTCATATTAATTAATTTATTTTATTAACCAAAAATTCAACGATTATGAAAAAGCTATTCTTAGCTGTTGCCGCATTGGGTATGTTGGCAACTTCATGTACTAAGGACCAGACTGCACCCGTTGTAGTAGAGGAGTCTTTGGTATCGTTCGAGGTATCAGCTCCCGTGATTAGCTCACGCGCTGTTGATGCTTACGATGTTTATGGCACAGGTGAGGCTGTTGAGAACCTCCACTATGCTGTTTATTTGACCGAGGGTACTGATGCCGCACCTGAGTACACTTTGGTATTCACAGATTGCCTTGAGGATGCATTCGCAGGCGATGCTCTCGTAAACACAAGCCTTGAGCTTCAGCTGGTCAATGACCAGACTTATACAGCTATCTTCTGGGCTGACGACGAGAATGCTCCTTACACTTTCGATGCTCAGACTATGACTGTAACTTTGGATCCTTCGGCTTTGGCTGCTCAGGATGAGAATCTTGACGCATTCTTTGGTCACCACAAGTTCCTCGTTGCAGGTCCTAAGGTTGAGCGCGTAACTCTCGAGCGTCCTTTCTCTCAGCTTAATATCGCTACTGCTGATATCGAGGCTGCTAAGGCTGCAGGTGTTGTAGTTGATGCTGACACTAAGACTGCTGTTAAGGTTACAGGTCTTTATACAAAGTTGAACCTTTTGACTGAGGAGATTGATGAGACTTCAGAGGTTGAGGTAACTTTTGCTGCTGCTCCTAAGGCTGTTGGTCAGATTGACACTACTTACGAGATGCTTTCAATGAACTACTTGCTCGTAAACGAGCGCAAGTTGGTTGATGTTACTTTCGATGTTGAGACTAAGGCTGGTCAGAAGGTAAACCGCCTCTTCCAGAATGTTCCCGTTGAGCGTAACTACCGCACAAACATCTTGGGTAACCTCTTCGTTGACAACATTGGCTTCGAGGTTAAGATTCTTCCCGGTTTCGATGGCGTTATTCCTACAACTGCTGAGGAGAAGCTTTGGATGGCCGGTGTCGTAGGTGGTGAGTACACTTTGACTTCAGATGTTGAGTTGAGCAAGACTTTGCAGGTTACTGAGAACTTGATTCTTAACCTTAACGGTCACAACATCACTGTAAACAACACAAGCTCTGAGCTTGGTGAGGGTGATGGTATCATCGTAACTAACGGTCACCTTACTATCAACGGTGAGGGTACTGTAACTGCTAACACTCGCGCCGTATGGGCTCGTGGCAATGGTGGTGCTAAGGTTACTATCAACGGTGGTAAGTATGTAGGTGCTAATGGCTTCACCACTGAGGTTATCTACGCAAGTGGTAACGGTCAGATTACTATCAATGGTGGTGAGTTCGAGGCTGTAACCGAGGATCCGACTTCATTCGCAGCTCCCCAGTACGCTGTTTTGAACCTCCATGGCAATGGTAAGGATGGTTGCGATATCAATGTATATGGTGGTAAGTTCAAGAACTTCGACCCCGCAAACAATGTATCGGAGAATCCTAACGCAGGTTACCACAATGGTAACTTCGTAGCTGAGGGCTTGTTCTCAAGCAAGGTTGGTGACTACTATGTAGTTAGCGACGCTATCTATGCAGAGACTCCCGAGGTTTTGGCTGCTGCTTTGACTTCAGATTTGAAGGAGATTAAGGTTATCTTGGTAAATGATATCAATGTACCTATCACTTCACTCGGTCAACAGACAGGCGGTAGCGGTGAGTACAAGTTGGGCGGTGTAAACACTGAGAAGATTTCTATCGACTTGGGTGGCAACAAGCTTAACATCACTACTACTTACTGGTCAGCTATCGGTGCAAAGAACGATAACGCTCTCTTCACTATCAAGAATGGTTCTATGACCAGCACTGGTAACAGCGCAGGTACTTGGAATGCTTGGGATTTGCGTTTCTCTAACTGTAACTATGTATTCGAGGGCGTTGATTTCGAGAAGGCTGTTGCTTTGGACAATGTTGGCAAATCAACTTCTATGAAGGATGTAACTATCACTGATACTCACAACACTGATACTTACGGCTTGTGGATTACTGCAGAGGGTCAGACCGTAACTCTTGAGGATTGTGTTATCGACATGACTCCCGCTTCTGATGGTCGCGGTATTAAGATTGACGAGCAGTATGTTGATGCTAGTACAAAGGCTAAGGTTACTTTGAATGTAAAAAATACTACTTTCGCAACTGAGGAGAAGGCTGCCATCTTGGTTAAGTCTACAGAAGGTGCTGAGATTAATGTAGAGAACATCGACATCACTGGTGTTGTTGCTGATGATGAGTTTGCTGTATGGGTAGACTCTGACGCTGCTGCTCACGCTTCTAAGGTTGTTGTAAATGGTGCTTGGGTTAAGATTGAGGGCGAGAACGCAACTTATGTAACTCCCGCAACTCTCGCATCTGCAACTGCTGATGTTCTCTATTTGACTGCTGGTGACTATGGTACTATCGTAGCTAAGGCTGGTAAGACATACGCTGCTGTAAATGCTGATGCAAAGGTTGAGGCTGTAAACATTTGCGGTGCTGCAAATGTAACTCTTCGCAACATCACATTTGATGTTGCTACTGCAAAGGCTGCTTACGACAACAGCACTCGTCGTTCTTATGCAAATATCTTCTCTGGCGACTTGACAAACAAGCCCTCAGTAGGTGCAAGAAACCTTGTAGTTGATGGTTGTACTTTCGCAGGTACATTTGTAAACGCTGGTGCTGCAATCGCATTTGCTGACCGCTCTCGCCCAACTGGTGGCTCTGGTAATGTTACTATCAAGAATTGTACTTTCGCAACTGAGGGTGGTTACTATGATATCTATGGTTATTATACTGGTCATTCTGGTATGAACTTTGTTTTCGAGAATAACACATTCAAGTCTGAGATTCAAGGAAACGCCATTTATCTTGGTCGTCTTAAGACAAGTGCAGCTATGGTTGTAAAGGGTAACACATTTGAGAAGTTTGCTACTTTGGTTGATGCTGTTTATGTTAAGGGTGATGGCTCTTGGAATCCTACAATTAATGCATCAAACAACACTTTTGCAAACTAATTAGTTGCAGATTTTGAGTAGGGAGATTTATTCCCTCTACATATCAATCGAACTGCGCTCCATTCGGGGCGCAGTTTTTTTGTCCCTACCCCGCTCATCCCGCTCCACAGTCCTCAGGGTAGCTTTTTTACTACCCAGCCCTACTGAGGAGGGTTGAATAGCCGTCATTCTGGGCAATTATTTTTTAGACTCTCACGGTCGGATTACATCCTCCCTCAGAGTGACGCCATGTGGTGGGTAAAACCGTCATTCTGAGCAAAACGCAGTTTTGCGTGAGAATCTCTTTGCTCTTTCCTCTTTGCTCTTTCACCTCACCTCCCCAACGGTCCCCAGGGTAGTATTTTTACTACCCGAACGATTTTATCCCAGAAAATCGTCACTCTGAGGAGGCTTTAGCCGACGCGAGAGTCTAAAATATCTCCCACCCTCCTGCGATGATACCTCCCCAACAGTCCCCAGGGTAGTAATTTTACTACCCAAACGATTTTATCCCAGAAAATCGTCACTCTGAGGAGGCTTTAGCCGACGCGAGAGTCTATCTCCCAAAAGAGAATTTAGGGAAATTAAGGAATTTAACGCTGACACATGCATATCTTCCCTAAACTCCCTAACCGTCTACTCAAAAAAAACGGAACTGCCGATGCAGAACGCACCGACAGTTCCTCCCTCAACTAATACAATTATCTTGCAACTAAAGAGCTGCCAACTTTGAAATAATATCCTGCATGGCGGCATACTGGCGCTCCATGCTCTGCAGGAGCTTATATTGTGCGCGCGTACGCACAAGGTTATGCCCATCGTAGGCGGTTTTGTAGTACTTGTCGCCGTCGATGTAGTCCATCAGGAAGCGCAACACCTGCTCGAAGGTGATGTAGCGCGCCGAGAATGCCAACCACTCGAGTTCGCTCTCGGTCATAGTCGCGCGTTGCTCCGAGAGGTAACCCTCGGCATAGGCGCGGAACATTTCGAGGCTCATTTCGACATTGTCGAGGCACTTATCATCCTCAGCACCTGTGTTGGTATAGGAGCGGATGGCGTCACCGAAGTCATTGAGCGATGTAGAGCTCATGACCGTATCCAAGTCTATGGCGCACAGCACCTTACCCGTAGGAGCGTCGAACAGAATATTGCTTATCTTCGTGTCGTTATGAGTCACATGTGTGGGGATTGTGCCATTCTCGACCAGCGCCCAGAAATTCATCATCTCGGCGCGGCGGGCCTCCACCCACGAAATCTCCTCCTGCACATCCTTGACACGGCCCGCAGGGTCAGCGGCAAGGGTTGCATCCCACTGCTCGAAGCGGTGGCGGATATTGTGGAATCCCTTGATAGTCTCGTTTAGGGGTTTGTCGAAGTCGGCAAGCAACGCCTGGAAGCGACCTATGCCCACACCACCCTGATAGGCCAGCTCGGCACTGTCGGCGCGGTCATAGCTCAAGGTGTCGGCAATAAACAGACACACAGCCCAGAAATTACCCTCCTGCTCGACATAGAGCTTGCCATCCTTAGCGGGGATAACTGTAAGCGTTTCGCGCATGGGGTCAGCGACCTTCGCCTTGATATGCTCGGTAACGGCCTTGATATTATCCATCATGCCCGGCACATCGGGGAAAACCACATGGTTCTTGCGTTGCAGAATATAGTCGGGAGCATCGCCCTCGGTACGCACGACATAAGTATCGTTGAT
Source organism: Alistipes sp. (assembly GCA_017532885.1). The sequence goes on from JAFXIS010000080.1 coordinate 66,593, forward strand.
AAAGCCCTCACCAAGAGGTTTAATCGACTCCACAGTGCCCTCCAAAGCAAATTGCGCGGCTATATTATACAGTTTTTCGCTCGACATACTCCTAATTTTAATAGTTCTTTAGCCAAAATTACGACATTAATCTTAAAATCGCAAGTTTTTTTTCATAACTTTGTTGTTGGCGAAGAGTTTTTTATCCCGATGTAGTGAATGGAGCCCTTCGTGCGACTAATAATTCAGATGATTTTAATCTATGAGTATGAATAAATTGCTAACTATTGAAAATGTAACAAAGCGCTATGCGGCACATACGGCACTCAGCGATGTGTCACTCGAAGTGCCCCAAGGCTCAATCTATGGTTTGCTGGGCCCCAATGGCGCAGGAAAAACCACACTTATACGCGTTATAAATCGCATCACGCTGCCCGACGCGGGTCGTGTGTTGTTTGATGGGCACGCAATCACAACCGACGACATTTACAACATCGGATATCTGCCCGAGGAGCGTGGTCTATACAAAAAAATGAAGGTCGGAGAGCAGGCGCTGTTCTTCGCGCGTTTGAAGGGACTCTCACGCAAGGAGGCTCTCAAGGCGTTGAAGGAGTGGTTTGTGCGCTTCGGAATCGAGGATTGGTGGGACAAGAAGGTCGAGGATTTGTCGAAAGGTATGGCGCAGAAGGTGCAGTTCATAACAACCGTGCTGCATCGTCCCAAGTTGCTAATCTTCGATGAGCCTTTCTCGGGCTTCGACCCTATAAATGCCAATCTTTTGAAGCAGGAGATTCTGCGACTGAGGGATGAGGGTGCGACGGTGATTTTCTCTACCCACAATATGGCGTCGGTCGAGGAGATTTGTGACCATATCACGCTGATAAACAAGTCACACAACATCCTCTCGGGCTCGGTAGACGAGGTACGCCGCCGCTTTGGTGAGAATGTCTTTGAGTTGGTGTATGGAGGCTCTACGGAGCAGGAGATGCAGGGCGTGTTGGCTCCCGTTGCCGAGGTGTTGTCGATGACCGATATCGCCGACTCGCCATATCGCAACTGCCGCGTGCGCCTAAACGACGGAGTGAAGGTTCGCGAGGCTATTGCCCGCGTAAATGAGGCTGTGGAGTTGCGCTCGTTCCGCGAAGTGATACCCAGCATGAACGAGATATTTATTCGCGCCGTGGAGGGCTCGCTGTAAATCGGGAACTAAAATTAAATAGTAGAGTCACGAAAACAAGGCATACTTAAATGTAAATAGAGAAGACTATGAACAAGATACAAATCATTATCGCTCGAGAGTTTAACGAGCGCGTACGCAAAAAGTCATTTATAATCACCACAATACTCATGCCGCTGCTTATGCTTCTGATGATGGCGGCGCCTACGCTTATGATGCTCTTTGCAAAGGGCGAGCAAAAGGAGATTTTGGTGATTGACGATAGTCAGATTGTCGCTCCGCAGTTGGAGAGCAGCGAGGAGCTGAAATTCTCGCCCACGACCTTGTCACTTGCCGAGGCACGCGAGAATGAGAGTGTGTTTGGAGTGCTGTGGGTCGGCGAGAACATTGTCGATAACCCCCAGCAGGTGCAGCTTTACACCAACTCATCGTCGTCGATGTCGCTGGAGGAGGGCATCGCTTCGCAGATTGAGAATATCATCGAGGATGTGCGCCTGAGCCGCTACGAAATCGAAAATCTGGAGCAGATTCTCAAAGATATCGAGGTGAAGGTGTCACTCACAACCTATCGCAACGACCTCACAACCGAAACGGGTGAGGCCGAGGAGGCTACTTCGTCGTTCATCGCCTATATGTTGGGCTTGGTGCTGGGCATGATGCTCTATATGTTCCTCATAATCTATGGCTCTATGGTCATGACTTCGGTTATCGAGGAGAAGGGTAGCCGTATTTTGGATGTCTTGGTGTCGAGTGTCAGCCCCTTCCAGCTTATGATGGGTAAGATTCTGGGCGTCGCTTCGGTTGCCGTTACGCAGGTAGCTATTTGGGGCGTTTTGGTCTGCGGCTTGGGTGCTGCGGTATTGCCATCGCTTATGCCCGATGATGTTATGCAGACCGTCGAGGCTGTGCAGGCGGGTACTATGACCACCACCGAGGCGGAGATAGATGCCGATATGCTCTCGGCGCTGTCGTTTGCTACAAATACCGGAAAGCTCGTCATGATGTTCGTCTATTTGTTGCTGTTCCTCTTGGGAGGCTTCCTCTTCTACTCGGCAATGTTCGCCGCTGTGGGCTCGGCTGTCGATTCCATTCAGGATGCCAACCAGCTGCAAACGCCCATCACCGTGCCTATTATCTTGGCATTGATTTTGGCGATGTCGGTATTTAACGACCCCAACTCGTCGTTGGCTTTCTGGGGCTCAATCATCCCCTTCACATCGCCCGTTGTTATGATGGCGCGTATACCTTTCGATATCCCCGAGTGGCAGATTTGGCTCTCTTTGGTGCTGTTGTTCATCTCGGTCGTAGGTATGGCGTGGGTTGCCGGCAAGGTCTACCGCGTAGGTATCTTCATGCACGGCAAGAAACCATCGTTCAAGGAGTTGTTGTCATGGATTAAGCAGTAGTTATGCAGCATTTCGATAACGATTATATGGAGGGCGCGCACCCTCTGATTTTGGAGCGCCTTGTTGCCACAAATATGATGAAGAGTGTCGGCTATGGCTGCGATGAGGTGTGCGAGTCGGCACGCCGTAGGATTCGCGAGGCGTGCGATGCTCCCGAAGCCGAGGTGCACTTCTTGGTGGGAGGCACGCAGACCAATGCTACGGTTATTCGTGCGCTGCTACGCCCCTACGAGGGTGTCATTGCCGCCGATACGGGGCATATCGCGCTCCACGAGGCGGGAGCTATCGAGGCGGTAGGACATAAGGTCTTGACTATTCCTCACCAGAACGGTAAACTCACGGCTGCGGCCGTCGATGCCTATATCGAGGCATTCCGCCGCGACGAGGCGTGGGACCATATGGTGTGGCCCGGCATGGTCTATATCTCGCAACCTACCGAGTACGGCACGATATACTCTTTGGCGGAGCTTGAGGCTCTTTCGGCTATCTGCCGCAAGTGGTCTATTCCGCTCTTTGCCGATGGCGCACGCTTGGGTTATGGCATTATGGCGGAGGGTGCCGATGTGGGACTTAAGGATTTGGCGCGCCTCTGCGATGTCTTCTATATCGGAGGCACGAAGGTCGGCGCGATGTTCGGCGAGGCTGTCGTTGTGCCGCAAAGGGGTCGCATTCCGCACTTTTTCACCACTATAAAGCAGAGTGGCGCTCTGCTGGCAAAGGGCAGGATGCTCGGCGTGCAGTTCGACACGCTCTTTACCGACAATTTGTACCTTCGCATTGCGCGCCATGCCGTCGAGTTGGCTACACGCCTACGCGAGGGCCTGACCGCAAAGGGATTTTCGACATACTACTCTTCACCCACCAATCAAGCCTTCTTTGTGCTCTCTGCCGAGCAGTTGCAACGCCTGCGCGCAGTTACAACCTTCAGCGAGTGGGAACACCTCGACGATGGGCGTACCGTCGTGCGCCTCGCTACGAGCTGGGCAACACGCCCCGAGGATGTCGAAGCACTTCTCGCCGCACTGTAAATCGTATTATATATAAAGTAAATCTCCCCTCAGAAAGGGGAGATTTTTTGTTTTGTAGCTCCGTCGGTCGCCGCAGGGCAATATTTTTGGATATAAATTTATTCTACAATTTAACTTTCATCAACTCAGAACCTAATCTGTGGATATAATCCTCTACTTCCAGTTTTCTTTCAACTGAAGGTCGCTTTGAACCACTCACATAGTTCTGCATCAATTTATCGTTTATCCCCATAGCGAGAGCTACCTGACGAATATTAAGTTCGGGGAATTTCGTAAAGAGTGTACGAATGGGATTCTCCTCTTCTAAAATTTGCGGTTCTAAATTCATAGTTGTATGGTTTTGGTGTACTCAAAGATAGGGAAAAATATTCTCAAATAAAAAAATATCGCCTTATTTATTGCGCGGGTAGTAAAAAAGCTACCCTGAGGACCGTGGAGCGGGAGGAGCGTGAGGGCGGAGGAGTGTGGCGCGAAAGGTGAGAGAGGAAGCGCGAGGGAGGTGCGAGGGAGGTTTGGGTAGTAAAAATACTACCCTGAAGACCGTTGAGTGGGGAGCGGGGAGAGGAGGTGCGAGGTAGGTGCGGGTAGTAAAATTGCTACCCTGAAGACCGTGGAGTGGGGCGCGGGAGTGGGGAGAGGACCGTTGGGGTGGTGCCCCGTACAAGAGGGTGTGCGCAGAGTTGGTCTGGGTAGTAAAAATACTACCCTGGGGGCTGTTGGGGTGCCAGAATTCAAAATTCAAAATTCAAAATTCTTTTTGAATTGTCATTCTGAGCGCAGCGTGAGAATCTCGAAAATCATACTTTCTGCCCTCGCACTTAAAAGTGGTTACAAGGGACAAACCCTCGTTTCCTCCGCAGCGTCGGTTGGCACCTCTAACGCAAGAATTAGCCTGTAGAGATTCCAGTCCTCACTGCGTTCGGTGGAATGACAAATAAAGGGAATTTAGGGAGTTTAAGGAATTTAGCGCAAACAAAAAACCCTCGGCATTTCTGCCGAGGGAATTTTATAAGAAATTTGTTCGTGTGATTACTCAGCTACATAGCCAGTCCACTCAACATCCCAAATAGCTGTACGATCCTTGTTAGATGTGCTATTTGAAGGAGACAAGTTAGAGAACTTAATCTGGAACTCACCAGCAACATTAACAACCTCCTCGTGTGAGTACTTTGTATACTTTGTTGCAGATGACTTATCAACTGTAAATGTCTTTACAACTGCACCATTCTGAATAATATCAACCTGGAACTTAATCTTAGTATCACCGAAAGGCAAACCATAGTTGAACGTCAAAGTACCGCAACCTGTTGTAAATGTAGGAGAGGTAATAGTACCCTTAGCTGAAGTCTTACCGTTCATACAAAGTGCACGGTTTGAAGCATCACCAATCATCTTGAAAGCAGGGCTTGAATCAGAAGTACCACCCTTGAAGATAGCACAATTTGCATATGCCCAACCTGCAGCTGTCTTACCTGATACATAAGATGTGTTAGTAGAAGAAATAGTATGGAAATCATCCGAACCACCCTCTACAACACCTGCAGCTGGCTTAGCAGCAAGAGTTGCCTTAACAACAGTCGGTGCCAAATCACCTACCGTGATAGAGATGTTACCGGTAACATCCTCCTCAAGCTCATTAGCTGCAGCTGTTACAGTAACAACATAACCATTAACCTCAACTGCAAATGCTGCGTTATCAGATGTAGCTGTTACAGCTGCAGTTGTGTTGTATGCAGATACCTCGATATCCTGCTCACCACCTGCAGATGTGAAATCAACAGCAGCGGGGTCTACAGTATAGAATGCGCGAGTACCTGGAGATACAAGCTCTACAAACCATGCGTTCTTACCCTGAGGAGTACCATTAAAGTCTGTACGAATTGTCTTAATAACGATATCGTCACCAAGTTTAGCGCCAGATGTAGCCCAATACTTGTTAGTAGCACCATCGGGGCTGCACAAACCGTAGATATAAACAGTACCTGTATCGTCTGTCAAGTCGAAGTTACCATAAGTTGTGTTAGCAACTGCAGTGATTGTACCCTTCAAAGTGTACATAGGAGCAGTAGCGCTCTCATCCTTCTGAGCAGCCAAGAACTCATCTACAGTAGTATAAACTACCTCCTGAGAAGGCTCAGCCTCGGTAGTAGCGGTAACCTGAGCAGCCTCAGAGTCGAGGTATGCAGAATCAGCAGCAGCAACAGCTACAACAGTGAAAGTATACTCGGTCTCATACTCGCCGGGGAACACATAAGTAGTACCCTCAACATAGTCAGTCTCCTCGCCTACAGTAACAGCATACTGATATGCATTCTCAACAGCCTTCCAAGTCAAAGTAACTTCATTACCCTCAACAGCAGTCTCAACAGCAGGAGTAGCAAGAACGGTCTTAGCAGCTACAACTGTGTAAACAGTCTTGCCATCAACCTCAGCAGCCTCGGTAGTGTAGCCCTTAGCCATGAAGTTAGTACCAGCACCCTCAGCAGCGTTGTTTGCGGGGTCGAAGTTTACGAACTTACCACCCTTAACCTCGATAACAGTATTATTGCGGTCAGCGTCCTTCTTGTTAAGAACGAAAGCAGAGTTAGCATCGTTGGGGAAGTAACCACCCTCAACATATACCTTACCCTCGCCACGAGCGTAGATAACAGCATTAGCAGCGCCATCCTGATCAACACCAGCCTTATAAGTACCGCCCTTGATGTAAACTGTACCCTCAACTACAACAGCGTAGCCATCGTTGCCGGTAACAGCCTCAACAACACCGTCACCCTCGAGAGTAAGAGTAGCGCCTGCAGCTACGATGATAACATCGGTAGTAGGAGTAGCTGAACGCATAGTATAATCCTTGTTAGAGAGAGTCTTACCGTTAAGGTTCAAAGTAAGATCCTTCTCAACAACGAGAGTCTGGCTCAATACCATATCCTCAGCCAAAGTGTAAGAACCACCCTTAGTAGCCTCAGCTACGAGCTTGTCCTCAGCAGTCATCTTAGAAACGGTCCAAACCTTACCGTCGGTAGACTTAGAGATGTAACCCTCAGCGCAGAAATCCTTCTTAGGATTCTCTGATACATTGTCAGAAGGATTGAAGTTATGGAATGTACCACCGTAAACAATGATATCGTTACCTGTCTGACCATTGCCATAAAGGTTCAAAACAGCGTACTGGGGAGTTGCAAAGCTTGTCTGATCCTCCTCAGCTACCTGGAATGTACCGCCATAAATCTCGATAACACCCTTGTTGTTAGTGTAGATAAGCTCCTGAGCTGAATCGTTAGAGAAGTTACCACCCTTGATGATAACCTTACCATCGTTCTCAGCGTCACCACGACCTGCCCAAACAGCGATATTACCCTCGCCCTTAGCTACAACATTACCTTCGCCCTCGATAGTCAAAGTACCCTTTCTAACCATAAATACAGCGGTATAAGCGCTCTCATCGGGGTTAGCGTAAGTGATTGTCTTACCGTTAAGGTTGAGCTTGAAATCCTTAGTAATCTCCAAAGCCTGGTTCAACACAACATCTGCGCCCAAGATATACTCACCACCGGCAGCAGCTGCCTCAACGAGCATCTCCTCAGGAGTCTTCTCGGTATTATAGCCATAAGAGCCAACGAAGATAGGATTAATCTCAATGATGAAGCTAACAGCGCTTGTGAGGATAGGACCCATGATGTTTGTGCGGTAGTTGCGCTGAACGGGAACAGCGTCGAACTCTGCCTCGAAAACAGTGTTGTCGTTGCCGGCAACAGTAGCATCCTCATTATAGTTGAAAGTAATATCAACCAACTTGTATTCGTTTACGAGCAAGTAGTTCATTGAAAGAAGGTCGTAGTCGGTAGTATTAACCTTCATGAACTTGTTGCCCTTCTCTGCCATACCGAAAGTCAAAGATGTCTCGTTCTCTACCTTACCGTCAAGAAGGTTCATCTTAGTGTAAACACCCTCAACAGTGATAGATGTCTGATATACATCCAAACCTGCAAGCTGTGCCTCTACAGCATCGTCAGTCAAAACATTTACCTGAGCGAAAGGACGAGTCAATACAGCATCGAATGTCTGTGTGCTTGCAACGGGGTCTACCTTGAAGTCTACACGCTTGAAGAAAGCATCCATAGTCTCATCCTGAGCCTTCAATGCTGCAACATTCTTAAGCTCGATAGACTGATCGTCCCAATTAACATTCCAGTGACCATTTACAGCATCTGCCTGCGCAAAGAAAAGCGCGATGTAGTGCTTACCGCGTACAAGGCGGATATCGCTAAGAGTGTTCTTCAACGAAATATCCTCGAAGAAACCATCTACAACGCCAGAGATAGGCTTCTGGCCATTGTCACGGATAGAATAATCACCGGTAGCAGCATCTACCTCAGCCTCGAAGATTGCATACTGCAAATCCTCAACTGTATAACCGGTACCATACGCCTTAGTTGCGTCCTCAGTACCCAACACGCGACTTGCGATAGTCGGCTGTGCGATGTTGAACGATACGACAGCGCCGTTTCCGCCTGACTGTACATCGTCCTTCGCACATGATGTCAGCAACATACCCAATGCTGCGACAGCAACGAACAATTTTCTCATAATTAAGTAATTAATTAGTTAATAGTATTTTGTGTGTTAATTTGTTTATTTTCAGCCTATTACAACACCTCAACCAACGCCGCGGGCAACATCACCTGCCTTGACGGCTAAAGCCTGCCATGGATATTACTCCCTCGGCAAGCTTATACCTTATATTATATATATAGTCCACTATTCAGGCGGCCAGAAGTATATAAACTCGCCGTCAGGGTCGGGATTAAAGCCCGGATTGATACCAATACCTCCCGATGTCTGGGCGGTAAGGAACGCCGAACGAATAGTAGTAAGTTTACTGCGAATCAAATCCACGGGAACAGAGCGCGGCAAAGCCGTAACCTGCACACCATTCTTATCGTAAACCGAAACATCCATCTGGATAGTAAGCTCTCGACCATTCACGAATACATAGTCAAAGCCCAACTCTGCCTCCGATTCGTTCAACTTCTTAATCGTAGACTCGAATGTGATTGTTCCGGGATCTGCAACCCATACCGGCTCGTTCATGCGGACATTGAACTCATTTGGCATAGCCGATACATAACGGAACTTAACCGTATATTCGCTGATATCAATAACACGCGAAGGTGTCTGTGAACTTGCATCGCCCTCCTCAGTACCATCGGCAGGAACTGCGCCTCCAATCTGAGGTTCTGCATCGCCATTAGCTGCCGCCTGAGCCTCCGCCTCGGCTTTTGCCTCAGCTTCAGCCTCCGCCTTGAGCTCCAACATATGCTCTACGAAGCGCTCCAAATCGGTAGAGATAAAGTTGAACTTCGCCATAGGACGAGCGTTCACCATCTGAACATCAGTAGTCTGCTCCGAAATCTCGGTAATCAAAGTACCAGAGAAGGCATCGCGGAAGTCGTTATTACCCTCATGCTTACCCTTCAAGGTGATAGCCTCGAAATCTGCAGTGTTGTAATATTTATCCTCCAATGAGTTCGCGTCTACATAGTCGGTCCACACCAAGAACTCATAGCGGCCCTCGGCGAGGGTCATCTCGCGTGTAGTATTCAACGAGGTAACATCGTCACGGCTGAATACATCGCGCATAACAAGGCGCTGAGGAATACTTCGGTCCGTAGGCTTGGTATATACCTCCACGATATAGCGCACATCATAGTCTGTTGCCATACCGGCACGGCTCATCTGGTGTGTGATATCCTTATACAAAGGCATCGCGGTATTGTAGTCCAGGTGAAGGATGAATGTTGAATACTTCACCTCCTTCTCCTTCGGCCACTCATGCACGGCACATGCTGTAAGCACAAGCATGCAGCACAACATCAAGGCCTTCTTCGCCAACTGTATGTATCTCTGTGCTCCCATTACTTGTTCTTACGCTTAAGGTTAAACATATATGAGAACGATACAGCCGCGTGGTCTACACCATACCATATCTTATCTACACTATGCGAGAGCTCACCCTGTGAGGTACTCTGCGTGTTGTAGAATTTATCATACTTCAACGAGTATACGCCGCCACCAATCGAGAACTCCATCTTCAGACGACCATTCTTGCTGATAGGCATACGATAACCAAAGCTCAAACCGCCACCCAAAGCCGGGCGCTTACCATCCTTATCCTGAATGCGGTACTGGCCATCCACAGCATAATTATAATATGCAACGCCCGCGTGCGCACCCAAGAAGAACTTGTCGTTCATGTTGCCCGAGAACCAATAACGAACCTCCGGCTGAACGGCAAATGTACGGAACTTTATAGTCTGAGTGAAATAGTTTACGCCCGAATAATAGATAGGCAACTGTACCGACCAGCGCTTTGCAAAATCAACCTCAACGGCAACATTCGACACCGACATGCCCCAACCGATAGCATTGGTCTTAAGATACAGATGCAAAGGAGGACGCTGTGACTCTGCCTCAACAGGCATCTGCGGCTTGGCAACCGGCATAGGCTTACGAGCCGGAATTACAGCCACAATTCTGATACTGGGCTCATGGCGAACGATATAAGTCGCACCTGTGGTGTATGCATTACGCAACTGGCTAAAGTAGCGAGCATACAAATCCTGCCATACTTTGCCACCCTCGAGCTTCTTCAACTCAACAATGCGACCATCCACGATAGCACCATTCCAATCCTTCGCCTCGGGGTACTCGGTAGCCAAAATCTGCAACACCTCGTCCTTATACGAAGCATCCGAAGCCTGCACCTTCTCAGCAAGCTCCTCCCAAGGAATGTAAAGGTCATCACGAACGATGAGAGAATCAGGGATATCAACTCTTTCACGAATATACTTCTCCAACTGCTCCAAACGAGTACGGCTCAACCAACGGTTGATGGCTGCACTACCCTCGGGAGATGCTGCACCCGAGAACTGCACCTCGCGCAGAACCACAGAGTTATCGTTGCGGATTGAATCCAACACATGAACAATGTGCTCCAACTTGGCGCGGTTGTCCATATACGACAAATCGATATTGTTCTTACCCTGACGGAAGGCAATACCCACCTCGATGTGATGCTCCTCATCCTGTGCCTGAGCAAAGACACAAGTGGCACTCATCAACATCGCCAGCAATAACAATATGATAGTTTTCTGTTGCATTTTCCTTCCCAAAAATCCATTCAACAAACCTCCCGAATAGAGGCTCAGTCGAAACAAAACATAGTTTTACTGAATGCAAAAGTACTGCTTTTTATTCGAATGTGCAAGTAATTTCAACATTTTTTCAACATTTTTTCGGGGCTTTTTAATATAGTAGCACCAAATACCCTACAAATCAGCGGCTTAACGAAAAATTTTTTCTCCAAAAATATGCTCTTTCAGCAGACGCTACACCTACAAAGAGGCTCATCCGTCCAAATACCCCGAATCACAATCAAATCGCGTGCCAATATCGCTCTCGACAAGATTTACACCCAAATGGCGATAGACGCCTCCCCTCGTGGCGAACAATCGCAAAGATTCTCAACAAACATGGCCGAGAGTATGATTTTTGAGGATATTTTCCTATCTTTGTAAGGATTTTGCAGCATTACCCCACTTGTAATCAAGATTGTTGCATAAATATATCATTTATATAAATATATATAATCATTATTTTGAGTTAAATTTACAACATTTATCAAAAAAGAATTACAAAATTATAATAATAAAAACAACATGGAACAACAAGTAAAAGAGCTGTTATCAAGGATAATACACCCCGAAACAGAGCAAAATATAGTGCAAAGCGGCATCGTGGAATCGGTGACTGCCCGAGAGGATAAAATCGTCGTCGTGCTATGCTTCCCCAAGGTAAAAGACCCCTTTGCGCAGCGTATCCGCACGCTTGTAGAGCAGATACTCAAAGAGGCTTATCCCGCTGCTGCTGAGAATATTACAATTGCCGTAAAGGAGGGTACACCCCGCGCACCACAACCCAAACGCGAGAGCACAACCGTCAAGGTCGGCAAAATCATCGCCGTAGCTTCGGGCAAAGGCGGCGTGGGAAAATCTACCGTGACGGCAAACCTCGCCCTCACGCTGCGCAACATGGGTTATCGCGTCGGTATTCTCGATGCCGACATCTATGGCCCGTCGCAGCCCAAGATGTTTGGTTGCGAAGGTTACATTCCCGATGCTGTGCAGGAGGATGGGCAGGACTACATCGTACCCGCCGAGAGCATGGATATCGAGTTGATGTCAATCGGATTTTTCATTCGCCCGACCGATGCCCTGATGTGGCGCGGAGCGATGGCTACAAATGCGCTGAAACAGCTTCTGCACCAGACTATGTGGGGAGGTTTGGACTTCCTTTTGATAGATATGCCCCCGGGAACAGGAGATATTCACCTGACGATAATTTCGGAGATAAAATTGGATGGCGCAGTGATTGTTTCCACACCCCAGCAGGTTGCCGTTGCGGATGTTGTGCGCGGCGTGGAGATGTTCCGCCACGAGCAGGTTGCAGTACCCGTTTTGGGCGTAATCGAGAACATGTCGTGGTTCACTCCCAAGGAGTTGCCCAACAACCGTTACTACATCTTTGGCGAGGGTGGCGCGCGCCGCTATGCCGAGGAGGTAGGCGTACCTTTCTTGGGCGATATACCTCTTATTCAGGCAATTATGGAGGGCGGAGAGTGCGGAACACCTACCGCAGCCACCGACCCCATGGTCGAGGAGTACTATCGCGCAGTTGCCGAGCAGATGATTAAAAATCTGTAAAAAACACCCAAGCCAACCTAAAAAAAATGAAGATATGAAGACTATTTGGCAAACCTTCCTATGGAGCGCCGGAGCCGGCATCGCGGTCTTTCTGCTTGCGATATTGAGCCACGCATTTTTTGACAAAGATAACGCGCGCAAAGAGGCGCAGGAGTCTACTCAAACCGTCGTTATCGCCGACGACTCGCCCGTTGGCACATATAATTGGGCAGCTGTCGTGGCATCCATTGCGGCACTTGCTGTAAGTGCTTTGACTTTGGTTTCGCAGAATAAGGTAGCCGAAAATACAAGCATGCTGAGCTACAAGGCGCAGGAGCAGGCGTTGTATGATTTGGTGCGCCACCTCTATCGTAATATGGTGGTTATGTGGGCGATTCTCAACCGCATAGATGACGCGGCACAGCGCAGCGTCCGGCGAGCCAAAGGCACACCCCCGGCTAAATCTGCCGACAAATATGGCAAATATCCCTCTGAGCTTCACTTAATTAAGGCGCAAGCGCCCATTGACAACATCCACCCCGAGTTGTTCGTAAACGACGACTGCAACTACTCCGATGTAAACAATATGCTGTTGCAGTTGCGCAACTACAACACCGAGTTGGGTATAGCTGCAAATCAACTCAAGGAGCAAAACCTCACGAAGGATGACAAGGATTACTATATCGACACGCTTTTGCTCAAGCCGGCACAGCTTACAAACCTTGTAATCAAAGTCTTGGCGGCACTGAAGGGCTTTAACTTGCAGGCTCAATGGGATATGGAGATTCTCAACCTGCTCGACAAACGATGCCCCAAACTATGGAAACGATACATGAGGCGCTGCAACAAGGAGTACAACATCTCCCTCGAGGATATCCACGCCACCGCCCCAAAGGAGCGCAACAAAAAGTATATAGCCGAGATGCGTAAAATCCTTATCGACAGGAATTTACCCGAGATTATCAGACAGTGTGAGAAGATTATCACCGACAGCCATAGCGGCAATGTCGGCCGCAACAAGGGCTGCACACCGTGGGACGGAGCCCAAGGATTCACCTCCTATGAGAACGCCAAACTCTACACCAGCAACATCTTCCACGCGCGCCCCGATAATTTCCTCGCGATGCTTAACAAAGATGCCCTCATCGAGTGTGGCAAGAACTCCTCAGGCGGCGATAAGTTACTGATTATCGGATTTTAAGCCATAATAAACATAAAGCAGGTGGGTACACGACATTAGTCGAAGTACTCACCTGCTTGTTATAGGTCGCACGACACTACCCCATTCTCCACACGCGCTCCTGCGGCACTTCGCGCCCCTTCGGCAGCGTTATACGCAAGAGGTGCTCGGTCGATATGCCCTGCCCGTTTTTCTGCGCGGGAATCCAACGCGGAGCCTCCTGCATCGCCTTCTCTATGCGGCGCAACAGGCGCTTGTCGGTCGCCTCCAAAACATCGGTCGCGACGATTGAACCATCCTCGCCCAGCGTGAACGAAAGCACTACGCGCGCCACGCCATCCGTCTCGCCCCACTTCACCCGCTCGGCGATGTAGGCACTGTAATTTTGCTCCTTGCCCCCGACCTCAAAGCGTGCCGGCGTGTCGTAACGCAGCGTGATTACAACCACACCATTCGACGCCTCGACACCATAGCGCTCGATTACCTGCTCGTCGATTGTCAAGAGCTGATTATCAACAATATCGGCAGGATGTATGGCACGCACCTGCGCCTCACTCATGCGCTCGCCGTTTACGATGTAAAGGGGTGTGCGACTACGCTTCTGCGCCGCAATATCGCCCGCACCGAGCGCCAAAAAGAGTATTATTAGGGTAAAAATTCTTCTCATGGTGCAAATATACTCGCTTCGCACGACAAACGCAACTGCACCGCAAAATATTGCCCCCGCCCGACAAAGAGTAAAGATGAAAGATGAAAGAGCAAAGATTAAAAAGTAAAGAGATTCTCACGCAATTATTTTTTTCGTCACTCTGAGGGAGTGGCAAGATGAAAGAGCAACCGACGCTGCGGAACGAGAGCAGAAGCCAAGTCTTGCTTGGATTATGCCGAGCCGCGAGGAGGAAAAGCCTGCGTAGCAGGATTAAAGATGAAAGTTCAAAGAGATTAAGGAGTTTAAGGAATACAGTGTCATCACCCTGTTTTCCCTAAATTCACTAAAATCATCTGGGTAGTAAAATTACTACCCTGGGGACTGTTTGGTGGGGCACTGAAGGTGGGAGAGGAAGCGCGGGGGAGGTGCGGGTAGTAAAAATACTACCCTGAGGGCCGTGGAGGGTGGGCAAAGTCGTTAGGGGGCTCAAAGTAAATGAAAGTGATGCAAGTGATGCGGAGCGGGGAGGAGCGGGGAGGAGCGGGGAGGAGCGTGCAAATAGGCACAAAAAAAACTGCGCCCCGAAGAGCGCAGTTAAAAAAGTTTGAGATATCAATTACTGAGCGATACCAGTCTTTGTTGTACCGGTCTCGTTCACAGTTGTATTCGCGTAGTAGCTGATGAACTTAATATTCGCAGGGGTACCGTTTACCTTAACATTGTGTACCTCTGTCTCGCCCTTGCTTGCATCGAAAGTGTAAGGAGTAGCTGCAACAGCATTGATAGTGTTGTTGGTTGCAGTTACAGTTACGCTTGTTGATGAGCTTGAAGATACAGATACAGCCGAAGCAGTTGAAGATGTACAAGTAAGGTTAAATGTACAGTCTGTCATCTTAATAGTACCCTCAACATAGTTATCAACCGCGATAGGAGCAGAAGATGTAAGAGCGTTGAAAGTACAGCCGTCAAACTCAGCCTCGAATGTACCGGTCTTACCGCTCATACCCTCGAACAATACCTGCGCATTGTCGAATGTACAATTCTTAAACAGAATCTTTGTGTGAGCGTCAGTAACATTTGCGCAAACCTCAACTACTGAGCCCAAACGGTTGGTGCTGGGGCCGTAGGAGGGGCCTAACTTGTTGTATGAGAAATCTACATCCTCGAATACTACTACGCTACCCTCTGTAGTTGAAGGACGAACATCAACATGACCATAAGTACCATTTACCTCGTAGTTACCACCTACCATTGTAAGGTCGGCGTTGTCTTTCAATGTGTAAGAATATGTAGCCTCGAAAGTGTTACCATTCAAGTTGATATTTGCATCGTTGTTGATTGCGGCATTCCACTCAACATCGCCGGTCAAAATAGCCTCGCCACCATTCACGATAGCGTTTGCCAAACCAGCAGCGTCTGAAACGATAGCATCCTCAGACACAGTATCAGCAACTACCATATACTTACCATTAGTTGCAACAGCCTTGTAACCCTCTGCAATATAATTGTCAGCCGGCTTAGTCTTGAAAGTACCGCCATTTACAACAATACTTCCACCCCAGTTCAACAAGCCTGCATTGATGTTACCACCATTGATCGTTACCTTACCCGCAGACAAGGCAGCAAAACCATAACCGCCATCCTTTGCATTGAATGTACCACCATTGATTGTAACCTCACCCTTATTAACATAAGCCAAAGAACCATCAAAACCATTGTGGTTATAAGTACCACCATTTACAACAACTTTTGCATCAGCATGATTTACATAGAATACATGGCTTGAAGTCTTCTCATAGTTCTTTGTCAACTCACAATTATTAAGAACAGTTGTTCCTGCAGCATTTAAGGCTACACATCCCTGATAACCAACAACTACAGCGTTAGTTAGTGTCATGCTACCGTAGTTATTGATAGGATATGCCGGCCAGCTTTCTCCTTCACGTTGTGCACCGTTGATAGTTGCTCCCTCAACAGTCAATGTACCATAATTTGCGATTGCAGAGCCACCATTATTGGCAGTAGATGCAATTGTACCACCATTAATTGTCAATGTACCGTTGTTCTTCAAAACAGGACCTACGCTCTTATGAACACCTCCAGAGATCGTCTTACCATTAAGGTCGATTGTAACCTCTGCGCCCTCAGCGATAACTACGGGAGCAACAATCTCAACATCCTCGGTCAATTTAACCTCGCCACCCTCGGCGATAGCTGCCTCAAATGCCTTCTGCGATGCAGTCTTGTAAACATACTGTACGCCATCAACATAAATTACATTGTTAGGACGACCTGCAAGATTTGCAGAGCAAGAACCCCACAACTCTGTACCGCGATCACTTACAGACAATGCAGGAGTAGCTGTTACAGTACCTACCTTACAGTTGTTGAAATAAACGGGAGCAACCTTTGCTGCTGTCGTAGATGCACCTATTGAGCCTACGAAACCACCACTATAGAAGCTATAATATGTATCATTATACTCATTAATTGCGGGAGTATCGTTGATTTCAATCTGACCCTTAACCTCGCAGTTCTCGAATACTACCTCGGTTGTTGAGCTCGCGCTAACACCGGTTACGATATAACCGACAATACCACCTGCCTGCCATACTGCACCTTTCTCGTTGGCTGAAATCTTAATATCCTCAACAGAGCAATCCTTAATAGTGATACCGCTACCATCAGAAGCAACAACATTTGCTACCAAACCTGCAAGCTTCTGGAAGCCCTTAATCTCTACATTCTTAACATGTACCTCCTCGACTGTACCGCTCATATAATAACCGAGCAAAGCAGCAGCACGACCATTGTCTACGGCAGCAGCCTTTACATTCTCCATCGTAAAGTTCTTGAATGTACCGCTTACAGTCTCGAACATTGTAGAATAGCTTACGCCATTAGCATAAGAGATATTGCGGATAGCCTTACCATTACCATCGAAAGTGATGTTGTAAGCCTTGCTAATAGGAGTAAACTCATTACCACCGAAATCGAGGTCATCGCCCAAAACGATTGTGCAGCCATCGATTGACTCGGCAGGAGCATACTCTGTAGAACGCATTGTAGAAGGAAGAGTACCATTTACCAATGCACCAATCCATGCCAAATCAGATGCCTTAGTAACAGTATAGGTCTTAGTTGTAGCATCGTATGCGGGCTTAGTAAGCTCGCTACCATCCCATACATAGTAAACCTCGTCATTGGGATTGAAGCCGGGAACGGTTGTAACATTGAACTCGTTGGTAGTTGTAAGCAAGTTACCTACGATATAAGTGCGGTAGTTGCGCTGTACGGGAACAGTTGTGTACTCGCGAGTGATAGGAGCTGTAAAGTTGGTATCATCCTCAGAAACCTCCATCTTTACATTTACCAAAGTGCGAGCATCTACCAATACATAGTTCATTGAGAGCATGTCGTAAGTCTTACTGCCTACGGTTGCTGTACCTGTTGCATTCGCAGCCCAGCCGTAAGTGAAAGGTACCATATCGCCGGCTACCTCTGCTACGGGAGTATTAACACCCTCAATCTCCTTAACAGCAAACTGCAACTTCTTGTAAGCATTTACGGTAACCTTTGTTGCAGCAGCGTCAAAACCTGCGCTTGCAGCAGCAGTTTTGTCGGCAGTTGCAATGTTAATCTGCGCAAATGGACGACGAAGCTCAATCTTGTGAGTCTTCTTTGCAGGGTCGATGTTGATTGTGTAGTTGTAGAAAGCATCGTAGTCCTCGTCATTGGCAGTAAGATTAGTTGCCATCTCAACAGTCTTTGCAGTCCAATCTACGGTGTAAACACCATCTGCGATTGCATCGGAAGCTGATGCCCAGAAAATAGCTGAATAAGTACGGCCCTCTACCAAAGGAACCTGGATTGTTGCCTTCCTATCCGCATTGAGAGTTACGGCCTTCTCGGCTGTGGTAGCTGAGATTGCCTCAAGAATACCTTCCTCGTTATAGAAAGCGTAATTCAAGACTTTCGCCTCATTACCCTCGCCATAACGGGTTTGCAACTCCGGAGAGTCGATAGTAAACGATACCAAAGAGTCGTTGCCCACCACGGCTGAATCATCCTTGGTACATGCGGTTGCAAGCATGGCCATTGCTGCAACTGCCAAGAAAATTTTTTTCATGTTAAACTTATTTTAATTAATTAATAAAAAAGGTGTGTCTGTGCTTATTTCCCTGATTAAATGTTAATAAAATTTGCCAAATTGTTCGATTGTTCAAATTTCGCGCAAAAGTTAAATTGCCGGTTTTTACGCGAACATATTTGCACAAAGTTACAAAAAATTTGGTCAAAAAAACACCTGCCGTGCGATTTTTGCAAGTTTATGCGTAAAATAGTGAAAATATTAGCATATATGCAAAAAACATGCAACGCGAACAGGGCTTTTTGCATAGAAAAACGGAGGGTCGAGGGGGGGATTGACGGAAATTTGGCGGAAAATTGACGGGAAATTGGCGGGAAAACAAAAAAAACGGCTGTGTCCCCGAAGAGGCACAGCCGACCAGCAATCAAAAAACCATGTTCTACAAACAGAGTAGCTCTTTCGGGGGAGGATTGCCAACACCCCACAGCCGCCATTGGCGGTAAATCTATTATCGAGGCTCGCCGCAAATGCCTGACAAACATACGGCAAAGCCCAAAATTTTCGAATAAAAAGAGGTGCAGACCGTTTACCAATCGAAAAATATTTTCTCGGCGCACACCTCTTTTATATCGCTCGAAGCGAGGTGGTAGCGGATACTACCTCGAATGCCTGAATCGTCATATCAATCCGAATTGTCGCGAGATTCGGGTTGTTATGCCTATCCAAAGCGTGGCGCCGGCGATAGCCTCTACTCCACACGCTCCTGCGACTATCGGGAGCTTCCTCACGAGGACTCTCCGCGGAGCCTTGCAGCCCCAAAATTCCGCCTTACAATTGGCGAGCATTTGTTCACCCTGCTCCGATCAAAGTGCAGGGCGATAGTTTTCGATATTACTTACCGAACTTAAGATCAACGCCGATACCCCAAGCGTGTGAAGTACGCTGATAGAGGTCATTGAAGGCAAGACCTGAAGCCATACCTGTGGTAGTTACCTCATCATAGATTGTAGGCATGTAACCAAGGTTGAGGCGTACTGCATCGCAAATCTTGTAAGCCACACCAACACCTACCGACCAAGACGAGATAGAGTAGTTCATATCTGAGTAATAGTTCTCATCCATATTGAGCTGTGTGCGCTGTGTACCTGCCGATACCAACAATCGGTCGGTGATAGACCACTCAACACCCAACATATACTCGTTGGTGTTACCCTTGATTGTGCTGTACTGGCCATTGTAAACGCCCTGAGCATTGTTGATTGTGAAAGAGTTCTTCGCTGCCTTGTCGAAGTAGTGGTGCCACTGTGCAGTAACCTTTACGGGACCGAAGTGACGGCTTACAGCTGCTGCCAACAATGCGGGAGTCTCTGCCTTAACCTTTGTACCATCAGCGAAAATGCCGTTGATTACGGGGTCCTTTGCCGATACGGGAGCCGACTCAATCTCGAGCTCGGTAGCCATCTTGAACTCATACTTTACAGATGCGTCCCATGGACCCTTGTGGAATGCCAAAGCAATAATGGGGCTGATAGAGTGACCCTTCTGCTTAACATCAAGGATATGGTCGGCAGTCTGTGCCTTATATGTTCCTAACATCGTAGCCATTTCGGGAGTAAGAGCGCCCATCTGCTGCAATGCACCTGCAGCTGTCTGGAAGAATGTCGAAGCCGACATCATCTGGCCATTCATACCGAGAGCGGGAAGAGCGGGAGCATTGGGGTTAACCTGAATATTCTTAATATGTCCCTCATAGCTGTTTGAAGTTGTGCTGTAACGCACCTGAGCAGCCACTGACAACCAATCTGTAAGACGGTATGCAGCACCTACATTGAAAGCCAAAGTCATCGACTTACCCGTAAGAGCCATATCCATAGCATATTGTTTAGCTGAGATGCCATAAGTCTGACCGAACTGTGAGATAGCACCGGGCAAAACTGAGAACTGGCGCTCGAAAGAGCCCAAGCCGTTGGCAAACTCCAAAGAGCCACCACCACCGTTTACGCCCAAGCCTGCCATCACAGCCCAACGGTTGTGCTTCCAAGCGAAATGAACGCTGGGGATAATGGGAGAGAATACCTCACCCTTATACTCCTTGGTAGGCGAGCCACCATTCATTGCAAAAGGTGCATAAGTCGAAGTGATTGTACGAGTCTGCGCTGCCATCTGGTCATTGATACCGATGTGGAAGCCGTTCTCCATAAATACCACACCTGCGGGGTTAGTGTAAACCGCATCGGTGTCGAGTGATGTACCACGAGCTATGCTACGCAAGAAGTGTGCGCTCTGGTTAGTGTTGGTCATAGGACCACCTGCAAATGCTGTTGAAGCAAGTGACACTGCCCCAACGAGGGCAAGAATTGATTTTGTAAAAATTTTCATGCTTTTGTTAATTTGTCCGCACCTTTGGTGAGTAGTCGTCAGGCAATCTCTTGCTTTGAACAAAGCATACTCCGATGCGGTGTTAATGTTTGTTTGGTTTCTATTTTGCTGTTTGGTTTTACTTTGTTATTATGCGGTTATTATACGACTTAACGCAAACCTCCATGCGAACCGACCCTACACCTCGAAAAATGGCGGCGATAAAAACCTAATCGCGAGGTTGATTTCGGTTGCAAAAGTCACTTAAATTTCTCGAACGGCAAAAATTATGTGGCTAACAACCTTTGAAAGTTATAAAACCCTCATATTTTGGGATAGAATACCCTATTCTGTGGCGAAATTACCCGAAAAACAGGACAAAATCGTTCATGGAGTGTTCAAAACATCATAAAAAAACGAATCATTTGGACAATGAGTCAGGCGCTTAACAAACTTTTTTAACGCCTTAGCGTCACGAACGCACTTTCATAACGATTTTTTCCCTATCTTTGCGGCAAAGCCGCAGTAAGGCGAAAGGAAAGAGAAAGATAAAAAACGAAAAATAAAAAAGATACAATTCAAAACAAGAGTTTAACTATAACAAAAAAGTAGAATTATGTTCGCAATTGACAATTACGATTTTACAGGCAAGCGCGCGATTATCCGTGTAGACTTCAATGTACCCCTCAACGGCGAGGGTCAGGTAACAGACGACACTCGTATCCGTGCCGCCATCCCCACAATCAAGAAGGTTTTGGAGAAGGGTGGTTCAGTGATTTTGATGTCACACCTCGGTCGTCCTAAGAAGAATCCCGACCCAAAGTTCTCGTTGGAGCAGATTATCCCCGCTATCGAGGCTCGCTTGGGTGTTGAGATTAAGTTCGCAGGCGACTGCATGGGTGAGAAGGCTGCCGAGATGGCTGCTGCATTGAAGCCCGGTGAGGTTATGCTTCTTGAAAACCTCCGTTTCTACGCTGAGGAGGAGGGTAAGCCCCGCGGCTTGGCAGAGGATGCTACCGACGAGGAGAAGAAGGCTGCAAAGAAGGCTCTTAAGGAGGGTCCTCAGAAGGAGTTTGTGAAGAAGTTGGCTTCATATGCTGACTGCTACATCAACGACGCATTCGGTACAGCTCACCGCGCACACTCTTCAACTGCTCTTATCGCCGACTACTTCCCCAATGACAAGATGTTCGGTTATGTTATGGAGAACGAGTTGAAGGCTATCGACGGCGTTATGCAGAATCCACAGCGTCCTTTCGTGGCTATCGTAGGTGGCTCGAAGGTATCTACAAAGATTACCATCATCGAGAAGTTGATGGAGAAGTGCGACAAGATTATCATCGGTGGCGGTATGACCTACACATTCTCGGCTGCTTTGGGTGGCAAGGTAGGTAAGTCAATCTGCGAGCCCGATATGTTCCCCGTAGCATTGGATATCTTGAAGAAGGCTGAGGAGAAGGGTATCAAGTTTGTGATGTCACCCGACGCTCTTACTTGCGACGACTTCGCCGAGACTGCAAACACTCAGGAGGCTTCGGTAAAGGCTATCGACGACGCTTGGGAGGGTGTTGATATCGGTTCTGAGGGTAAGAAACTCTTCCGCGACGAGATTATGGAGTGCAAGACTATCCTTTGGAACGGCCCTGTGGGTGTGTTCGAGATTAACAAGTTCGCAACAGGCTCGAAGGCTGTGGCTGAGGCTATTGCTGAGGCAACAGAGAAGAACGGCGCATTCTCACTTATCGGTGGTGGTGACTCAGTTGCCTGCATCAATAAGTTCGGCTTGGCTGACAAGGTATCGTATGTTTCAACAGGTGGTGGTGCTTTGTTGGAGTATATGGAGGGTAAGGAGTTGCCGGGCGTAGCAGCTATCCGCAAGTAAAAACTTTTTCTCAGAGTTTTTCGGATACTGCTTCTTACAGCAGGTCTTACATTTATAAAAAATATGGGGTCGGCTCCGGTCGGCCCTATATTGGTTAAAAAATAAATGTTGCTAAATATCCGAGTAACGAGCGCTCGTTATTCATCGCTCCGAGCATTTGTTTTTCGTCATTCTGAGGGAGGCTTGCCGACCGTGAGAATCTCAAAACAAATGCGTGAGAGTCTAAAAATTTATCAATGATGATTAAACCGTGTGTATACATAATTACAAATAATAGTAATAGGGTTTTGTACACAGGCGTAACATCTAATCTGCCGAAGCGGATGTTGCAACACATTGACAAATCTTTTGGTGGATTTTCCGCGAGATACAATTTGTCGAAATTGGTCTTTTTTGAAGAATTTGGCTCAATGGCACAAGCTATTGACCGAGAAAAGCAAATTAAGGGTTTGCGAAGAGAAAAAAAGATAAAACTTATCGAGGAGATGAATCCGGATTGGCAATCTTTATTTTAATTATAGAATAAGGTTTTATTTTTGATGGTTTTGATATCAGACATTTGTTTTTAAGACTCTCGCGTCGAGCAAAGCTCTCCTCAGAGTGACGAATAAAAACAAATGTGGAAAATAAGATTTTACACTATTCAACCAGAATAATATTATTAACTATCCAACCGAAATACTATGAAACGAACAATTTTAGCAATTTCAACCTTTGCGCTTATGGCAAGTTGTTGCAATAAACCGGCACCGGCTATCGACCGTGCCAATTTCGATGAGAGCGTGGCTCTGAACGAAGATTTCTACCAGTATGCCACAGGTGGCTGGCAGGCTAAGAATCCGTTGAAGCCCGAGTTTTCGCGCTACGGAACATTCGATGTGTTGCGTGAGAACAACGAGATTCGCCTCAACGACCTCTTCTCGGCCATGACCGAGCAGGAGGCTGAGAAGGGCTCGGTGGAGCAGAAAATCGCCGACCTCTACACTATGGGCCTCGATGAGAAGCGCCTCAACGACGAGGGTCTGGCTCCCGTAAAGCAGGATTTGGACGCCATTTCACGAATCGTAGGCAAGGAGAGCCTTTCGACGCTCCTCGCACGCCTGCATAGCGAAGTGGGCAACTCACTGTTCAGCGTGGGCGTAAGTGCCGACCTGCTGAACAGCACAATGAATACGCTCTATGTCGAGCAGTCGGGTCTTGGTATGGGTAACCGCGACTACTACCTCGACGAGGAGAACGAGGCAAAGCGTCGTGGCTATGTGAAGTGGCTCACCGCAGCCTTCGACTTGGCAGGCGTAGAGAAGCCCGAGGTGGCAGCCGAGGGTGTTTTGTCGTTCGAGACAAAGATGGCAGAGGCTTTCCGCTCACGCGTTCAGCTGCGCGAGGTTGCAGCAAACTATAACCCCATGAGCCGTGCCGACTTTGTTAAGCGCTACGACGCCATCGACTGGGATATCTACTTCAAGGCTTTGGGTCTTGGTGATTTCGAAAACCTCGTTGTAGGTCAGCCCGAGGTGTTGGACAAGGTGAACGAGATGATTAAGTCGGAGCCTATCTCAGATATCAAGAATTACCTCAAGGCGGGTTATTTGTCACGCGCGGCGGGTTTCTTGAGCGACGATATCTATGCGGCTCACTTTGAGTTCTTTGGTCGCACAATGTCGGGTCAGCAGGAGATGCGCCCCCGCTGGAAGCGCGCCATGGCTGTGCCTAACGGTCTGCTTGGCGAGGCTGTGGGCGAGATTTATGTCAAGAAGTATTTCCCCGAGAGCGACAAGCAGCGCATGACCGAGATGGTCAAGAACCTTCAGACTGCTTTGGGACAGCATATCGATGCCTTGGATTGGATGTCGGACGCAACGAAGGCAAAGGCACACGAGAAGCTGGCTTCGTTCACCGTGAAGATTGGCTACCCCGACAAGTGGAAGGATTACTCGTCGTTGGAGATTGACCCCGCGGTATCGTATTGGGAGAATATGAAGCGTGCATCGGCTTGGTATACAGCCGACAACATCTCGAAGATGGGCAAGGAGGTAGACCGCTCGGAGTGGTTTATGTCACCCCAGACCGTGAACGCCTACTACAACCCCACAACAAACGAGATTTGCTTCCCTGCAGCGATTCTTCAGCCTCCGTTCTATAACTCTACGGCTGACGATGCGGTGAATTACGGAGCTATCGGTGTTGTTATCGGTCACGAGATGACTCACGGCTTCGACGACCAGGGTCGCCACTTCGACAAGGATGGCAACATGAATAATTGGTGGACCGAGGAGGATGCTGCGGCATTCAAAGCGAAGACCGATGTTTTGGTTGAGCAGTTCAACAAGGTGGAGATTCTGCCCGCAACCGAGGAGCGCGCAGCCGTAATGGCAGATGGTGCGTTGTCACTCGGCGAGAACATCGCCGACCAGGGAGGTTTGCGCGTAGCTTACACCGCCTTCCGCAACTCTTTGCAGGGCGCGGAGCCTGAGGCTATTGACGGCTTCTCGGCAGACCAGCGTTTCTACCTCTCATATGCTACAATCTGGGGTCAGAACATCCGCGACGAGGAGGCTGCACGCCTCACAAAGACCGATGTTCACTCATTGGGCAAGAATCGTGTAAATGTCACTTTGCGCAATATCGAGAGCTTCCACAAGGCATTCGGTATCACCGACGGCGCGATGTACCTGCCCGAGCAGGAGCGCATCATTATCTGGTAAGGATTCAGTCTGCAAAAAACAGATTATATCACACAAAGAGAGGTTGCATGTGTCTGCAACCTCTCTTCTCATTAATTACTAACCCTAAAACTTGTAACCCAATTACAAGAACTCTTCAACACTCGCCCCTATCGCGAAATAACTCTTGCAGATAGCAGTCCAGATAAAATAGGTCTGCCTCACCACATATAACCTCTGCATTCATCAGTCGCTCATCTTCGGGGATAAAATCATCATTAATTCTACAGTCTAAATCCTCCATAGGCAGCCGGTTTAAGTTTTGTTGGTGAAAATTCAATATATTAACGGCTACGATGTTTTGTTTATTGTGGAGGGGTGAAAAAAATTCCACCACACGCCGCAGCATATGGTGGAACTCTTTGTAGCGCACTCAATTACGACAGAATCACATTGTGCTCCTTGATTAATTTGCGAAGGTTTATCAAGGCGTAGCGCATACGACCCAGAGCCGTATTGATGCTCACTCCGGTCTGGTCGGCTATCTCCTGAAAACTCAAGCCCGAATAGTAGCGCAGCTGCACAACCTCGCGTTGCTCGTCGGGCAGGAACTCTATCATGCGGCGTACATCGGCCTCGATTTGCTCGGCAACCATCTTATCCTCGATATTCTGCTCGGCAAAGCGCATAGTACCCAAAACATCGTATCCGGCATCGCTCTCATTCACGGTGCGGGCACTCTTCTGCTGACGGAAATAGTCCAAAACGCGATTATGGGCTATGCGTAATACCCATGAGAGGAACTTACCATTGTCGGTATAGCGTCCTTCGTCGATGAATCGTACCGCCTTAATAAAGGTCTCTTGCATGATGTCGTCTGCGAGATCAACATCCTTAACCATCATACGGATGTAGTCGCGCACGCGGCGCGAATGGCGTTCGATAAGCTGTGAAATGGCACTGCAATCACCCGAAAGATAGTTATTAAGCAATACACGGTCACTTAACACTTGTGCGTTCATACTCTTCTCCTTTCTTTACTAAAATGTAGTGTTCAAAGAGTAGAAATTTCCTATAGGCGTTGCGTTTTTAGAGTTAATAATCAGTTTTTCTGAGTGCAAGATAGTAACTTTTTCTTGTTCCGCAAAATTTTTTCTCATTTTTTTCTGCCGCCCCTCTTTGTCTAAATTGGATATTTATGCAAAAAAGGTGCCACAAAAGGGTTAGGAATGCGATTTTTTATGCAACCAAATAGATAAAGTAAATACTATATAAAAAAGGTATATTATGCCGCACTCCACGCCTCCGATATACCCTTCGAAGATTAGCCGGCTTTGCGCGGCGCACCATTCGGCGATGCCATTCATTGCCGACACCGAGAGCCGAATGACCCAATGAAAGAGGGGCGCAAAAGCGGCAAAAGGGAAGAGAATCCACACGAGAGTAGCACCCACCGCAATACCGCACAGCAGCACCATCACAGGCGAGGAGAAAACGCCCCACAGCGAAGTGATTCCGAATTGCCACGCCACCAAAGGCATCGTAGCTGCCGAGGCGACAACGCTCACAATAACTCCTGCCAAGAACCAATGCAGCACATACCGCCAAAGTCGCCGATAAAGAGGTACGGATTGCCCCAATGTGGCGGAGGGTATCGCCGCCCGCAAGCGGAACAACAAAGGTCTACCCCACTCGACAATACCCGCAACGGCAAGGAACGAGAGCAGAAATCCCACATCGTGCATCATAAAGGGATTCGACAGAATCATAAGCACCGCCACCAAGCATAAGGTATTGAGCGAGAGAGTATTTGAAGCTAAGCTCAAGGCGATTTGCAAAATAGAAAACATCGCCGCAGCACGCACAACCGAGGGCGAGAAACCGACAACGGCGGCATATAGCCAAATAAGCATTATGACGCAGGCACTACGCAGCAATTGCCCATGGGGCAACAGGATTAGCAGCGCCAATAGAAAGTTAGCCACAACGACAACAAAACCGACATGCAGACCCGACACAGCCAACAGATGCGAAGCTCCACTGCGACGATACTCATCGCGCAACTTCGGGCTCAGCGACAGGCGTTCGCCAATGGTTATAGCCGCAGCGATACTCTCAACATCGGGTGGTAGATTCAACCTCGCAAGGCGCGTGGCGGCATGTTGTTGCAACCTCTGCCCCAAATCGGCAGGTAACTCCTCAACGCGCATGATGCTCTTGGACGATAGCCACACCTGCCCGACAAATCCGCGACGCGACATATAGTGAGCATAGCGATTCTCCTGCGTCGGACGAAAGAGTCGAATGCGGCAAAATGCGGTCAATAGAGAGCCCTCGGTGACATGCGCGGCACTATCTAAAGTGATACGCACCGGAAAATTGCGCTCCACGACACTATCGTTGCGATATTCGCCAACCACACGCCCCTCGCCATAAACCCGCCCTGCGGATTGCGAATTGAGAGCCGAAACTTTGATTTTATATATACGCGCATCTTCACTCGGCATTGAACGGCGATGCACCTCGACACTCAACACCGCAACAAGCGATATGGTCACAAGAAGATAGATATCCGAGAAAGAGCGTGTGCCCAACCTCCACACAGCAGCGAGCGACAGGAAGAGAGCCGCAACCACACTCCACAGCGGCAGAGTGAGTCTCTCGGCAAGCACCACACCGACAACCACCGCCAACAACACCTTGAGCATAGGCATAAGCGCAAGATGCTCCGAGAGGTGTTTGGTAGCGAGGTTTTTCATATTCTCAATTTACGAAATTAACCGCCCTCGATTATGGAATTAATGAGCCTCACGCCAATTCTTTGCTACGCCCGCCTCCGAGATAAGGGGCACGCGGAGCTTTACCACGCCCTCCATTGACTCTCGTACGATGCGCTCGACATCCGCACGCTCCTCGCACAACATATCGACAATAACCTCATCGTGTACCTGAAGAATCATCTTCGAGCGGATACCCTCCTCCTTAAAGCGGCGCGCAATTTCAATCATCGCCAACTTCATAATATCGGCGGCACTACCCTGAATCGGAGCATTTATGGCATTGCGCTCAGCAACACCGCGAGCCACGGCATTGCGCGAGTCTATGTCGCGCAAAATTCTGCGACGACCAAAAGCTGTGGTGACATATCCCGTGTCGCGCGCCTTCACAATGGCATTATCCATATAAGCCTTCACCTTGGGATAGGTACGGAAATAGCCCTCGATAAGCTCCTTTGCCTCGGTACGCGAAATCTCCAATCGCTGCGCCAAGCCGAAAGCCGAAATGCCGTAAATAATTCCGAAATTTGCCGTCTTGGCTTTGCGACGCTCATCGGCAGTCACCTCCGAGAGAGGTTTATGGAAGAGTTTTGCAGCTGTGGCGGCATGGATATCCTCGCCATGGAGGAATGCCTCGATAAGTGACTCGTCGCCACTCAGGTGCGCCATCAAACGAAGCTCCACCTGCGAATAATCGGCCGAAAGCAACAGATGCTCCTCGTCCGAAGCGACAAAAGCCTCACGAATGCGGCGACCCATCTCCTCGCGTACGGGAATATTTTGCAGGTTGGGATTCGTCGAAGACAAGCGACCCGTAGCCGTAACCGCCTGATTGAACGAAGTGTGTATGCGTCCCGTAGTGCGGTTCACAAGTTGCGGCAGCGCCTCGACATAGGTCGAAAGCAGCTTCTTCACGCTTCGATATTTTAATATAAGGTCAATGATGCGATGCTTACCTGCAAAGGTCAAGAGATACTCCTCCTCGGTGCTGAATTGGCGTGTCTTGGTCATCTTGGGCTTATCTGTAATGCGCATCTTGGCAAACAACACCTCGCCGAGTTGTCGTGCCGAGTTAATATTGAGCGAAGGCTCGCCTGCCTCCTCGCGCACGGCTCGCTCCAAAGTCCCAAGTTCCGCATTTAGCTCCACGGCATAGCGCGCCAATTCATCGCTGTCAATCTTTACGCCCGCCAACTCCATATCTGCCAAAACCTGAATCATAGGCTCCTCGATTTGCTCATAAAGCTCCACAAGGCCCTGCTTCTCGACCTCCGCCCAAAGTGCATGCTTGAGTTGCAAAGTGATGTCGGCATCCTCGGCTGCATACTCCTTGACGCTCACGATATTCACTTGGTCCATAGAGAGTTGGCGCGCACCTCGACCGATTAGACTTTCGATTGCGATGGGCGAGTAACGCAAATAGCGCTCTGCCAGGAAATTCATATTATGACGCGACTCCGAGTCAAGCAAATAGTGCAGAATCATCGTATCAATCTTGCGGCCGCGCACCTCGATGCCCAAACGCGCAAGCACCATGATATCGAACTTGATGTTTTGCCCCACCTTCGCGATATTTTCATCCTCGAACAACGGGCGCACAACCTCGGCAAATGACGGCGTATTCGCGGGCGTGAACGACACATACCACGCCTCGTGCGCCTTAACGGCAAACGACATACCCACGATGCGGTCGTTAAAGATATCGAAGCCCGTAGTTTCGGTATCGAAGCAGAACTCTCGTTCGCACTTTAGTTTCGCCACGAGATGCTCCAAATCAGCAAGTTCGGTAATTAAATGGTAGTCATGCGGCGTATCGGCTGCCGTAGCCAAAATTGCGGTTTCCACATCGGCATCCTGCGTTGCAGCCACACTCTCACTCATCGCAGGAACAGCCGCAGGTACATCCGCAAAGGCAGCAAACAAATCTCCCTGCCCCTCCAAACGCTTGCGCTTGAGCTCCGCCGACTTGGCGCGTGCCATATCAGCCAACTGATGCTGCGGCGCTTGCTGGGGTATCTCGGACTTTTGCTCCTGCGGTGCCATATTCTGCACATCGCGCAGGAAAGATGAAAAGTCCAACTCGGCATAGAGAGCCTTCAGCTCGTCGATATTGGGCGCACAGATAGCCAAATCCTCGGCATCGAACTCTACGGGAACATCCGTACGAATCGTCGCCAAGCACTTCGACATGAGCAACTTATCACCCCATGCGGCAATCTTTTCACCCTGCTTACCCTTGATATTGGCAACATTGGCGAGGATATTTTCGCAACTACCCCACTCACCTACCAACTTGCAGGCGCCCTTCTCGCCGATGCCCGGCACTCCGGGAATATTATCCGACGAGTCGCCCCACACAGCCAAAATATCGCGCACCAACAGAGGGTCTGAAATGCCATATTTCTCACAAACAGCCTTGCTGTCAATAATTTCGATGTCGTCGCCCTTCTGCTTATAGATGTAACGACGCTCGCCCACCAACTGCCCATAATCCTTATCGGGCGTAACCATATATACCTCATAACCCTCAGCCGAGGCCTTGTGAGCCAATGTTCCGATAACATCGTCGGCCTCGAAGCCCTCGATTTCAAATACCGGGATACGCATCGCCTTGAGCAATCGACGCAGATATGGCACCGAAGCGATAATATCCTCGGGCGTTTCGGGGCGGTTAGCCTTATATTCGGGGAACATCTCACATCGGAATGAGCCTCCCTTGGGGTCTAACGCCACACCCAACAGGTCGGGCTTCTCGCGTTTTTGGATATCGCGCAAGAACTTCGTAAAACCGAACAGGATAGAGGTATTCATGCCGTAGCGGTTACGCATCGGGCGACCAAAAAAGGCGTAGTAGTATTTGAATACGAGCGCATAGGCGTCGATAAGGAATAGGCGTTTCATTTAATTCAAAATTCAAAATTGAGGCTGTCGCACCAAAATATTATTTTGAATAGTTTTTATGAAATACAAATTTTTCCGGTTTGTAATATTTTTTCGGAATTATATCGTTTAAGCTTGTAATATCATTCTGAGTATTTTTTTAGACTCTCACGGTCGGCAAGCCTCCCTCAGAGTGACAAAAAACAAATGCGTGAGAATCTATTTTTTAGCAACAAGTCTAAAATAGATAATTCCGTATTTTTTGAGAATATTACCACTCCGAAGGCAATTTTGAATTTTGAATTTTGAATTTCCAAACTGCCCTTCGCGTGATGTGATAAGATTCTTAAAAATTGTCTTCAGCGTACCACTCGGCAAACGATGTGGCGGTTTCGTGCAGGCGCAGCGAGTGAAGCTCCACATCATCGGGCAGCGACTCCAACAATCGCTCGGCAAAATCTGCCAACATATTCTCGCAAGTGGGTTGATAATCGACCATAACGATATTGTCGTAATATGGCGAAAGAAGCTCCAGTAAAGCCTCTCCCTGCTCCGTACGACGCATCATAAACGAATGGTCCAAACGCGATATAATCTGCTCATTCACAATCTGTTTCAACAACCCAAAATCCATCACCATGCCATGTTTGGGGTCGTAAATATCAGCCGAAGGCTCGCCCTTAATCGTAACAAACAGACGATACGAGTGGCCATGTATCTCGCGACATGCGCCGTCGTAGCCCTCCAACGAATGGGCCGCTTCGAACGAAAACTCCTTGGTAAGACGAATTGTTGCCATAATGGTAGTGTTTTAGTTTTTACTTCTGTGCCTCCAATGTTTCGAGGCGTACATCTGCGGCAATCTTGTCAATAATGGCACGCACGATGACATCCATCTCCGAACCGTCGGAGTAATCCGCAGCACATACATAATTGACACGATTATCGCGAATAAGAGTATTCATCTCCTTGCGCTTGCCTCGCTCCTCGGGATTATAAACCGCAATGGAGTGGCCTCCAAAGTTCTTTACCAATCGCATGCAAGGGATGTCGGTCGTACCATCGCCCACATAAATCATGCGTTTGAACGGCACGGGGCGACGATTTTCCTCCATATACTGATTTACCTTCCGGGCATCGTATACCGACTCCACGCCCTTGTTAATCTTGAAGATGAACTGCGTTTTATTGGTATAATTTACCGCCACAGCGGGCCAATAGGCTATGCCATCGACATTGTAGAGGAACGAGCAGGCGTAGATATGCTTAAACTCGCCGGCGATAGATGTACCCTCGATAATCTCCTTCAAACCCGAAGAATTAACATAGTGCAACAGGCGCAAACCCTTTTCGGCAGCATAGGCGTTCATGCGGGCAAACCACCCTTCAACACCCTTATAATAGCGGACATTGCGGCCCGACTCCTGAAAAGCCTCGCGGCGCAACGAGAGGCCCTTGCTCTGTGCCTCCTGAATCATGCGCGCCATATATGCCAGCACAGCATCGCCATCCTGCTCTTCGGCCAGCGAGTTAGCCTCATGCCAGAACTCCTTATTACTCTTGCCCACAGCAGGTATGAAGTCATATTCCTGCATATTTCCCGGCGCCAAAGTGCCGTCAAAGTCGTAAATCAAGGCTACGGTATAACCATTTTCCATAATTATGCGGTTTTATTTATTTTAGGGGTTAAGTAGCGACGCTGAATATGACGATAGAGGAGCAATAGCACACCCCCGACCATTAAACCCAGCGTAAAGCCCAAAGCTATATCCATCGGAAAGTGACAAGCCAAATATATGCGCGAATAGCTTATCAGCAGAGCCACAAACAGCATTGGTGCAAGCATCCAACGATGTACTGCCACAGACATCAGAGCTATGGCAGACATCGTTCCGGCATGTGCCGACACGGTGCCGTAGCGACCGGCCGACTTAACAACATGTACCAAACCCTCCAGCTCGGGCGTGTGCATGGGTCTGAGGCGCGCAGGGAAACTCTCCCACAGATGCTTCAGGGGTCCCGAATGTTTGAAGATGCCTGCCAGCAAATCGGTAAGACCTACCGCAGCAGCAACCAACACCACGAACAACAGAGCCGAACGCCAGCCCTTGCGGCGCCAGATGATGAATACGAGCAGAGCATAGAGCCACGACCACACAACGGGTGTCGAAACGGCAACCATAAATTTGTCCATAAAGGCTCCGCCATCAAAGTTGAGCCATAGGAAGAGGTCGTGATCAAAGGTGTAGTACATAAATTTGAGGTTTATTTCATCAACAAAATAACATATGCAACATAAATCGCAATGTAGAGGAGGCCCTCCAAACGAGTGATTTTGCGCTTACCGACAAGCACCGCCGAGAGCAACAAAACGACCGCCGAGCCGACAACCATATAGATATCGAGCGGAGTGATATTTCCCATTGTGAGGGGTTTTATCGTAGAACTTGCACCTAAGATAAGCAAAATATTGGCGATGTTCGAGCCAATGATATTACCCAACGCCAACGAGGGCTTCTTGCTCACGATAGCCGAAATGCTCGATGCCAACTCCGGAAGTGAAGTTCCGGCTGCGACGATGGTGATGGCGATAATAGCCTCGCTGACGCCCCACGCACGAGCAATGGCGGTAGCTGACTCCAAGCAGATATTTCCACCATAAATCAAACCCGCCAAGCCTACGACGATAAAGCCAAAGACCTTCCACCACGGCATAAGATTCTCCGTAGCCTCCTTATCCTCGGGCGAGGCCAACGCATCGGGAGCATCGCTCTTTGCCGAGCGGATAGAGAACCAAATAACACCCACATAAAGCAAGAGTAAAATGATACCCTCAACTCTGCCAATGGTACCCTCGACGCCTGTGCCGAACAAGACATCGGCGGTTGTCACCCACAGCAACAACGACGCGGCGATGCACATAGGTATATCGCGGCGGATATTTTCGCGCGATACGGCGATAGGTTTAATCAAGGCGCAGATACCCAAGATGATAAAAGTGTTGAAAAGGTTAGAGCCTGTAACATTTCCGATAGCCATTTCGCTACTACCCTTCAACGCCGACATAACACTGACGGTGAGCTCGGGGCATGATGTTCCCACCGCCATAACGGTGAGTCCTACAACAAATTCAGGCACACGGAAGCGTGCCGCCATGCCCACACATCCCTTGGTGAGCCAATCGGCACAGATAGTAAGTAAAGCCAGGCCGACAACTAAAAGTAAATAATCCATAATAAATCTAAAAATGTTTCCTTTTTTGTAAGATTTTTAATGGTTAATGTGTATTGTGTTTGTGTGTTTTCTGTTTTTTTAATGAAATTAAGGAATTTAGGGAGATTAGGGAAGACTGGAAAATTTTGAATTTTGAATTTTGAATTCTGAATTCTCCAGCAGCTCGCCCAACTCGCCTATGTTTGCCACAGTCAGGTGAGGTTGCTTCTCGGCGGCGGCAGCTATCTCGTCGGTTGTTTCGCCCGAGAGAACCAACACTCCAAAGGCTCCGGCATTGTGAGCCATCTCGATATCGGTGTAGATGCGGTCACCCACCATTGCTATCTCGTGCGGTTCCAAGCCGTAGCGCTGCCTTACACCTGTGAGCATCGTGGGGTCGGGTTTTCCCAGCGTAATGTCGGGTTTTCGGCCCGTAGCATGCTCAATGCACTTGCATATCGAGCCGCAATCGACCAACACAACCTCCTCGTCGGTAGGACACACGCGGTCGGGATTGGTTGCAACATAAGGCACACCCTGCTGCGCCCACCATGCCGCGCGACATAGGCGTCGATACTCCAGCGTCATGTCGAACGCCACAACCACAACATCGGGTCTGTCTGCCGCCGAATCATCAGCAACTTCGAATCCCGCCTTCACAAACTCCGCCTGCATGCTCGGCGTTCCGAGCAGGAACAGACGCTTTGCCTCGGGATAGGTATTGCGGATATGGTCTATCGTAGCCAAAGCTGTGGTATACATCTCCTCCTCACTCGCCTCAATGCCCATAGCAGCCAACTTCGCAAGGTAGTCGGCAATAGACTTCGAGGGGTTATTCGTCAGGAACGAATAGGTGATACCCAGGCGCTTGAGCCTCGCCAAAAAAGGCTTCGTAAAGTCAAACAAACGACCTCCCATATAGATTGTACCATCCATATCGAGTGCCACATGGCGAATACCTCTTAGGCGGTGTATCAACTCCTCGTCGGAGTATATCGAACGGAAACTTTTTTCTGCCTGCATAGCTGTAATATTTACATAAGTGGTTGAACTTGAACGCTATCCTGCTTTATCTCAACCACAGGTTTGGGCGCAATGACAAAATCCGAAATATCCATTTCGCGGCTCTGCGTAATAGCCTTCGGGAAGATTGAGCGGAAGCGCCACAACTCTATAATCGCCTCCTCTTTTGTAAGGTAACGACCTGCCGTAACATAAAACGAGGGGCTCTCATAATACATATCGACCTCGATATTTGGGAAGGTGTTGAGGAACAAATCTCGCGCCTCGACAGCCTTCTCGCGAGCCTGATGCGAATTGTCCGACAAAAGTAAGATGGTGTAGCCACTCACCTTTGTGCGCTTGGGGCGCTGCTCCACAGCTCGCACCGTAGCCGAAGCATCACTCTGCTCGGTAACACTCACAGCATTCTCGCCCAACGAAAGGCGATTCTTCACCGCCGCGATATTCTGTGCCTGCACATCGCTACCCCACATTGCAGCCACCACCAAAACCAATATCAATAAAACTTTTTTCATAAGCTATCTGTTTTTGCAGGGTTTTTTCAACCCATATTTGCTCTTTTATCTTTCCTCTTTCATCTCCTCCACAATGCTCCACAGTGCGGCAAGCTTCTCCTCGCTCAAAATCTCCTGCAAGGGCTCCTCGGCTTGCACCACACGCGAGCGCACCACTCCCGCGCGAAGAGAGAACTCCCAATCTATGGTAATACCCTCGCTCTGATGCTGAAGTAACGCATTACGCAGTGCCAAAGTCTGCGAGTTACGGGCCACAGCAACCCTCAGCGGCAGCTCCACGACACCCTCAAAGTGGCGCGGCAGCTTCACGCGCTCCTCCAACGACAGGAGCAACACGCGACTACCATTATAACTCACCCTCAGGCGACCCTCACGCAGCACCACAGCGGCACCTTTGTTTACCATATCTACGGCGAGGGTTATACGCTTTGGCATTACGCCATCTCGCTGTGCCTGCGCCTCCCACTCAACACAAGAGAGCCCAACCGAGCGAATCTCGCCCCTATTGCTGTTATATGTGCCACAACCCACCAGCAACATGGCTCCGAGTGCGACACAAATCAAATTGCGCAACCCCATGACTCAATTACGGCTTGCGACCAACATATATCTGCGCAATACCCAAGCTCTGGTTGCGGCGATAGCACTCCTCAAAGCCCGCGTTGCGCATAACCTCCAAAAATGACTCAGGCGAGTGAAACTCCGCAATCGAATCGGGGAGGTACTCATACGCCTTATTGTCGTGCGACACCATACTTCCCACCGGGCGCATGACATGGTTCGAATAGAGTCCATATGCCTTGCGTACCAACGGGTTTTTAGGCATCGAAAACTCCAAAACAACCAAGTGTCCGCCACTGCGCAAAGCTCGCCAAATCTCCGAAAGACCCTTCTCTATATCGCCGAAGTTACGCACGCCAAATGCCACCGTCACAACATCGACAACTCCATCTTCGACATCCAAATTCTCGGCATCTCCCTGATATAGAGAAATTTGCTCCTCCAAACCACGACGACGCACCTTCTCGGCGGCCACAGCGAGCATCTTCTCCGACAAATCGACTCCCATGATATGCGCCTGCGGAATACGCTTTGCCATCTGGATTGCCAGGTCGCCTGTACCCGTCGCCAAATCCAAGATGCGCTGAGGCTTCAAGCGACGCACAATGCGCACCGTACGACGACGCCAAATCTTATCTATCGAGAGCGAAAAGAGGTGATTAAGCCTATCGTAGGTGGGAGCAATGTTGTCGAACATCTCTTGCACCTCCTCCTTTTTGCTCTTGTCGGATGAATTGTATGGTTTCATATTTTGGTCTGTTTCTTTTTCAATTTATTGTTTATACTTCAGGCTCTCGACCGGGTGGATGCGCGACACGATAAACGACGGAAGCATCATCGTGAGCAGCGTCACAGCAAACACTCCCACATTCAGCACCACAACCCACCAAAGCTCGATGTTTATGGGTAGCTCCGAGAGCATATATCCTTCGGGGTCTAACTTTATGGGGCTCCACAGCCACTGCACCCCGCAAAGCACCAAGCCCACAATATTTCCCCACATCGCACCTCGCACATAGAGTAACGCGGCACGCCAAAGGAATATTTTACGCACAGCGCTATTACGCATGCCCTGCGCCTTCAACAAACCTATCATGCCCGTGCGGTCGAGCACCATGATAAGCATCGCCGACGACATGTTGAAGAGCAGCACAACCATCATAATGACGATTATCACCACGGCATTCACATCGTGCGCCTTCAGCCAATCGAACATCACCGGATAACGCCCCGGCAAGGTCGAAGTTGCCATCGATGCCATGTCGTCATCGCCGGCATCATACTCCTCGAAGATATAGGCATCTATCAAACGGGAGAGATCCTCCGCATCGGCACCCTTCGAGAGCATTATATCGTAGCCCGAAATCTCCTTTCGCGACCATGAGGCAAGGCGTTGCACATCCCTGATATCCGCCACAGCGGTAACCTTGTCCAACTCCTCAAAACCCGTATGATACAACCCAACGACCTTAAAGCGGTCACGACGCGGACGGTCGTTGCCATCCATAAACAACACCTCAATCTTATCGTCGATTGTAACACCGAGCTCGCGCGCTGTACTTTGCGACAGAAGCAGACCCTTATGACGCTCCCTGTCGGCAACATTGGGAAGCGCACCCGCGACAACCTTCGATTGCCACCAATCGAGGTCGTAATCCGCACCAATGCCCTTAAGTTGCAGGCCGCAGACATTGTCGCCACACTTTGCCATGCCTCCAATGGTGGCGTACTCGGCAATATGCTCCACGCCCTGAATCTCGGCAATCCTTTGGGCAAAAGCCTCCTTTGCCTTGATTGGAATGCCCTCCTGATGCCCCAAAGCGGCCATATCGACCAAAACAACATCGGCCGCAAAGCCTCTGAGATCAGAGCGTATCTCATACCTAAAACCCTGAATCACAGCCAACGACACTATCATCACCACAATAGCTATGGCAACCGATAACGATGCAATACGCATCATCACCCAAGCACGCGAACCCTTGTCATAGCGCGCCGTATGTGTAGCAAGCATATACTCGACTCTCATCGGCTAAAACATAACATATGCCCCACGCAAAGTGTCGATAATTACACGCACTCCTTTACATTTTGACATTATTCGTACAAAGTTACTAAAAATTTTCGTACTTTTGTCTATTAAAATGTGTCATCCGAACATTTTATACAATGTGAGGCGCAGATTTGGCGTTTAGATTGATGTCAAATGCGACATGCACAGATGACACAAACGGATATTTTATTGTAGAAAAAAGTAGAAAGTTTTTCGATTATGTTACAACTTTTACAGATGGTACAGAACTATGGTACCTACGGATATGAAAATGGTTTTGCAGGTGGTTTTTCTACCTCGGGTTCAATATTTTTGATGGTCGTAATCGGTGTTATCGGTTACATCGTTCAGGCGCGCTTGCAGCATGTCTTTGCGAAGTATTCCCAAGTGCCCTTCCCGGGCAATATGACAGGTGCCGAAGTTGCCGAGAAGATGCTTCGCGACCACAACATCCACAATGTGAAAATCACCCATGTCGGAGGTATGCTTACCGACCGCTTCAACCCTCGCAATATGACTGTGAATCTGAGCGATAGCGTCTACTCGTCGCGTAGCATTGCTGCCGCAGCTGTGGCATGCCACGAGTGTGGTCACGCCATACAGCACGCCCAGGGCTATGCTCCTTTGGTTCTACGCTCGGCACTGGTTCCCGTAGTACAGTTTGCCTCAAGCATGGCAACTTGGGTTATCCTGCTTGGTATCGCCATGATGGCATTCTCGGGCAGCACCACCGTCTGCTGGATTGGCATTGCCATGATTTCGATGTCGGCTATCTTCTCGATTGTCACACTGCCCGTAGAGTATAACGCCTCGGCACGCGCTATCGAGTGGTTGCAATCCTCTCGCACATTGCAGGGTGTCGAGCTGAAATATGCTCGCGAGTCATTGCGTTGGGCTGCACGCACCTATTTGGTTGCTGCGCTGAGTGCCATAGCAACTGTACTTTACTATGTTTCGTTAGTATCACGCCGAAATGACTAAACCCAAAGAAGATTTTACCTCGCGCGGCTTTTTGGTCGCAGCTGCTACCCTTACGATACTCATTGCTGTGAGTTTTATTCCACCTCTGACGGCAGGTGGCATAAAGTTGCGTCGTGCCAGCATTGTGGCAGATGTCATCAATCACAAGGAGCAAACATCTGAAAATCAAGAGCCTCAGCCCGAAATTGATGTAAAGGAGTTTGAGGTCGATTTGGCCCAGGTGGCAGAGCAGGTTGCCAAGACCACCGCCACAGCATCCCCCACAGGCGAGGCTACTTCGGCATCATGGGAGGGTATCTTCGACGAGCAACCTTCGGGCGGAGAGGTTGCGACATCGCCCGAAATGGAGCAATATACCCCTACCCCGCCGCATCGTCTGCCGGAGGTTGATTTTTCGAATATTATACCTGCCGACTCCCTGCTTACGCCGATTGAATATTTCGGTGCCGAGAATCAAGGCATGGAGAAACTGTACGACAAGCTGCTCTCGGGCAAAAGCATCCGCATAGCATTTATGGGCGACTCGTTTGTTGAGGGCGACATCCTCACAGCCGACCTAAGAGAGCTGTTGCAAGATACTTTTACGGGTGGAGGTACAGGCTTCGCGCCTATGGCGTCACCATTTACGGCATATCGTCAAACTATCAAGACCACAGCCAAAGGCTGGACTCCTTACAATATCATGCAGCGCAAGACCACTCCCGAGCCGCTGAATGGCGACTTCTTTGTGTCGGGTTGGGTGGCTCAAGGCTCCGACGGAGCTTCAACGCGTTGGGAGATGACCTCACGCAGAAGGCACTTGGAGGAGTGTCGTCGTGCGCGACTGCTCTTCATCAGCCGAGAGGATTCCGATATCGCAGTGAAGATAAACGACGGCGAGGAGCGCACCTTCTCGTTCAAGGGCGACGATGTTGTGCGCCAAATAGTTATCGAGGGCGAGCAGATTGCATCACTCGAAATGCGCATCATAAGCGGTGGAGCGGGTTTCACAGGCTATGGAGCCGAATTTGAGGATTTGCAGGGTGTGACGGTCGATAACCTCTCGATTCGCAGCAACAATGGTCAGGCGATGTTCTGGTCGAATGCGGCGGTAAATGCCCAGATAAACACCATGCGCAGCTACGACCTTGTAATCTTGCAATATGGACTGAACATCATGCAGGCGGAGCGCAAAGACTACTCGCTCTATGCACAGCAGGTCGAGAAGATGATACGCTATGTTGAGAGTTGCTTCCCTACGGCGGCAGTAATGGTTATGGCGGTGAGTGACCGCTCGCAACGCAATGAAAAGGGTTTTCAGCCGATGTCCGTGGCGGTAAACCTCGCCGAGTGGCAACGCACAGCGGCGCAGAACTGCAATGCGGCATTCTGGAATACCTACGAGGCGATGCAGCAGTTGGGCGGCATGAAGTCTTTTGTTGCAAACGGATGGGCTGGTAAGGATTACACCCACATAAACTACGCCGGAGGCAAGCAGATTGCCACAGCGCTCTACTATGCTCTTTTAGATGGCGCGCAGCAATACTCGGTGGCAGCTCTCAAACGCGTGAAACCGGCAAAGCCCGTACTTAAAACGGAGTTGCAAATCGCTGCTCCGGCACCCGATTTCAGCAAAATACCCAAAGCGGATATCTCGACCGTTGCCATCAAAAGAGATACCACATCAATATCGTTGTTGTAATGATTGAGCAGGCGTCGCAAAATATCGTATCGGAGCCAAGTTTTTGGCAGAAGGTCGGGGCACTACTTGAGTATGATGCCGCGTCGCCGTTGATATTTAATAGTGGGCTTTTTCTCTTTCTGTTTGTTGCGTTCATGGGAGGGTATCTGCTCCTAAGGCGGGCGACCTTCCTGCGCATAATCTATGTAATACTCTTCTCGATTTACTTCTACTACAAATCGAGCGGCATATATTTTCTGTTGCTGATTTTCGCCTCGGTGAGTGACTTTATCCTCGCCCACGAGATTGCACGCGCCAAGACTCCTCGACTGAAAAAATGGCTCGTAGCCGCTTCGGTGGCGATAAACCTCGGCATGTTGGGCTACTTCAAATATACCAACTTCCTAATCGAGATTGCCAACTCGATGTTTGGCGCCGGATTTTTGGATTTTCAGAATATCTTTTTGCCCGTCGGCATATCGTTCTTTGTCTTCCAGTCGATGAGCTACACCATAGATGTCTATCGCGGGCAGATAAAGCCCCTGGAGCGTTGGATAGATTATATGTTCTATCTCTCGTTCTTCCCGCAGCTGGTGGCAGGTCCGATTGTCCGCGCCAAAGATTTTCTCCCCCAGATACGCCAACCGCTGATGGTGACGCGCGAGATGTTCGGCCGAGGCATAGGGTTGATTTTGGTGGGACTCATCAAAAAAGCCATAATTTCGGATTACATATCGCTCAACTTTGTCGATAGAATATTCGACTCGCCCGCACTCTATTCGGGTTTTGAGTGTCTGATGGGAATCTACGGCTACGCGTTGCAGATTTACTGCGACTTCTCGGGTTACTCCGACATGGCTATCGGCATTGCACTGTTGCTCGGCTTCCGCTTCCCGAAAAACTTCGATGCACCTTATAAGTCGGCAACCATTACCGAGTTTTGGCGCAGATGGCATATTTCGCTGTCGTCGTGGTTGCGAGATTATCTCTATATCTCGCTCGGAGGTAACCGCAAGGGTAAGGTTCGCACCTATGTAAACCTTATGCTCACGATGCTCCTGGGCGGTTTGTGGCACGGCGCTGCCATTAGGTTTGTTTTGTGGGGAGCGTTGCACGGAGTGGCTCTCGCGCTACATAAAATGTGGCTCGCAGTTGTGCCGGGAGCCAAAATCAACGGGCGCGACATGAATCCCGTAATGCGCATTTTGGGCGTCATCTTCACATTCCACCTCGTATGCCTCGGTTGGCTGTTGTTCCGCGCCGAATCGATGCAGGAGGTCTACCTTATGCTGTATCAGATTTTCCACTCGTTTAATGTAGGTATTATTCCGCAGTTTGTGGCAGGATATAGCGTGATTTTTGTGATGATTGTCGCAGGATATATCATGCACCTGCTGCCCGAAAGCGTGGATATGCGCCTCTCGAAGAGGATTGCCGATGCCGGTTTCTGGTGGCAGGTGGCACTGCTGGTTGTGGTTGCGTGGTGCGTGATGCAGGTAAAGTCGAGCGATATTCAACCCTTTATCTACTTCCAATTCTAATCCGAAACATATTATTAGGGAATTTAAGGAGCTTAGGGGTGTTGTTGCATCAGCGTCAAATTTTTCTCATTTTCCCTAATTTCCTTAATCTCCCTAATTTCCCTAAAATTTTTCACTGCCAGGCAGATGCCGAAAGAGCCTTGACAAGACAACTTCTTCTCCTCATAAATTCGTATAACAAGAGCTATTTTACCCCTCCACAAGGGTGGTGTTTCCTCCTTGCGGCTCGGCAAAGAAAGTAAACTTTCTCTGCGCTCACTCCGCAGCGTCGGTTGAAGCTGCTCGAAGTCCGAAAAAGCGCAGTTTACTCGGCGTAAATGAGCATTTTTCGGGCGAGGCAGATGCCCAAAGAGCCTGGTTATACGGATTTAGAAATACAAACCGCGTTTTCCGAATATAGGATATCCGAAATTAAATGTTACATAGCAGTTGTTCCACGACTCAAGATCATACTTCGTAACCGAGAGCGACAACGCGCCGATGCGGGTATGATAGACAAACGACACATCGGTCATGTAATACATATACTCGTCAGCCACCAACGGATCGCGTAGCAAAGCATAAAAACCACCTCGCAGATAGAAGTTTTTCATGAGCGAGAAAGTCGGCATAACACCCACCGCAGCATAACGGTTGGCATAGAACTGCGGCTGGAAAATCATCTTGGCATGGGGCAGAGGCGAATAACGCGGAGCCGAGAGAATAGTCGAATAGCTATTTTCGAAAGTCGGGTGATTGGTATATACCGCCTCGAGGCTGTATCCCACCGAAAACCACACCTTCTTCCAATTGCTCGGATAGTGCTCCCACTCGACCTTGGCGCCGACCCATCCGCGCGCATCCGAAGCCCATTTATGCTGCTCGATAAGTGACGCATTCTCCCATTTATCGCGTCCAACAACGCCTATAAGCGAAGCGGCAAAACGATTTCCCTTCGTGGGATAGATAACCTTGTCGAGAGAACTGCGCTGGAACATCACTCGCGACGCAACATAGCGGAAACGGTCGTGCGTATGTGCTGCATCGAGGTCATAATCAGCCTTATATGCCACGAAATTATATCCCGTATTCACACCCACCTCAAAGATGCTTTTGCGCGAAGTGGCAATGCCATATGCCAACGAGAGGAATGGCTCGGTGATACGCACACGCAGGTCACTCACCGCGGGGGTAACATGGCCAAACGAGCTATGGAGCGTTGAGCGGCGTGTAAACTGCAACGAATAGTCCAGATACATAGGTGTACGCCCCAAAAATACGGTGCGACCTCCCGCCTGAGCAATGGTCGAAACGGGACCTAACGACACATCCAAAAATGCAGACTGCGCGGTGTGACCTATCGAAAGGTAATTCAAGCCGAAGTAGAGCTGGTTATATGCCGTAGAGGAGAGATTTCCACCTATCGAAAAGCGCATCTCGGGCTTTGTTGCGAGGTCGTAACGAATGCGGAAACCCTCCTGCAACGAGTCGTAGCGCACCTCGGGGAAGGATTTTATCTCGAAATCGTCGGTAGCCATCAGCGAATAAAAGCGGTCCTTGACCTGCTCGATGGTTGCATGATGATGTCGCTCGCACTCATTGCGTGAAACCTCAAAATCGAGGAATGTAGCGGCATAATGCACGGCACGAGGACGCAACCCCAAGAGTTCTCCCTGACCAAAACACAGCTCCGGCAAAGCCTGACGGAATGCAACACGGCGAGCAGTAACAGCCTCGGCATCACGACGCGAAGCAAGACGGGCACAAAGCTCCGGCATCTGGCGCATAGCATCCTCATAACCATGAGCAATGGTCTGCTCCCCGACGCCAAAATCCAACAAACCGGACTCAACTTTTCGATGGATTATAAGACCTCGACCCTCGGGTAAAGAATAATTCGTGGGGATAGTCACAAGCGCCATAATCTGCTTCTCAAGTCGCGAATCCTGCGACACAGGGTCATTCGCCTCAAGGCATTGTGAGCCAATGATAAAGTCGGGGGCGAAATCCTTATCAAGTACCTGCCACGGGAAATTGTCATAGCAACCGCCATCGACCA
Source organism: Alistipes sp. (assembly GCA_017532885.1). The sequence continues at coordinate 110,985 of JAFXIS010000080.1, forward strand.
GCACCCTGCCCTCGGAGTCGGTTACGGGGCGGAACAGCGTAGGATACGACATCGAAGCCCTGACGGCAAGGGGTAAATCTCCCTCACGAATCTCGACTGCCGAGTGAGCATTTATATCGGTTGCAACACATCGAAACGGAATCATCAACTTATCGAAATCGCCGCCACACGATGCCGACGCTGCCGAGAAAAGCTCGATTAAAGCCATATCTATCTGCGCCGTATTCACAAACGAGTGAGGCAGTTGAATCTCCATTTTGCTTCGGTTTTTAACCGAATCTTTTACAAATGCAGCATGCACGGCAAGCATTGCCGGGGTTTTGGGATGCTCGCTGAAGTGGAAACGATATTTATCGTCAATCTGACCCGACACCCACCGCTCGACAGCTCCCGAAATGACAATCTCGGTCATCTCGTCGGTGGTATATCCCGAAGCATAGAGCGCAGCGATAATTGCACCCATGGATGTTCCCGACACATAATCTATCGGGATATTGTTCTCCTCCAAAGCGCGTATAACGCCTATATGATATAACCCTCGGGCACCACCACCCGCCAGCACGAGGCCCACCTTGCCCTCGATGGGTTGCAAAGAGTCGGGAAGGATATAATCCGCCCCATCCGACGACGCCTGCTCCGCATGATTAGACACCGCAGCATGCCCTACCCTACCCTCGGCAAAGCTATTTTGCGCAGGAATAAGGAGAAACGAGAATATTATTAGCAAAAAAATGCGAAACGATTTCATATTTTTTAGTACCTTTGTCCGTTATATATACTGTAACGCACAAAAATATCGAAAATATAATAAAAAACAAAATAGCGATGATTGACAAAATTAACGATTTATTGAAGCGCGTAGAGGAGTTTGCTCCCAAAGCGGCTGCGGAGGTTGAAGAGTTCCGCATCAAGATTCTCGGTAAGAAGGGTGAATTGAACGCCCTGATGGAGGAGTTCAAGACGGTAGCTCCCGAAATGAAACGAGAACTCGGACAGAAGATTAACGCCCTAAAACAAGCTGCTACACAGCGTGTTAATGACCTCAAGGCAGCGTTGCAGGATGCCGCAGCACAGAAGTCTGTGGCGGTAGACGATATGACACGCCCCGGAGCTGCCGCGGCAGATGGTACGCGCCACCCAATCTCTATCGTTAAGAATCAGATTGTCGAAATCTTCTCTCGCTTGGGTTACACCGTAGCCGAAGGCCCTGAGATTGAGGATGATTGGCATGTTTTCTCGGCTCTCAACTTCCCTCTCTCGCACCCCGCGCGCGACATGCAGGACACATTCTTCGTTGAGAAGGCCTCTAACGAGCCGAATGTCAAGGATTTATTGCTCCGTACCCACACCTCGTCAATTCAGGTGCGTGCCATGGAGCACCAGAAGCCCCCTATCCGCATCGTTTGCCCGGGTAGAGTGTTCCGTAACGAGGCTATTTCGTACCGCGCACACTGCATCTTCCATCAGGTTGAGGGCTTGTATATCGATGAAAATGTGTCGTTTGCAGATATGAAGCAGTCGATTCTCTACTTCGCAAAGGAGCTCTTCGGCGAGAGCGCAACAATCCGCATGCGCCCCTCATATTTCCCATTCACCGAGCCATCAGCCGAGGTTGATGTATCGTGCAACCTCTGCGGCGGTAAGGGCTGTAATGTCTGCAAGGGCACCGGCTGGTTGGAGATTATGGGCTGCGGAATGGTAGACCCTAATGTCTTGGAGGCGAGTGGTATAGACTCAAAGAAGTATTCAGGCTTCGCCTTTGGTATGGGTGTTGAGCGTATTGCGATGTTGAAGTACGGAGTGAAGGATTTGCGCCTCTACTTCGAGAACGATGTGCGCTTCCTGCACCAATTTGACAGCGCTTTATAGCATCACAAAAAAGACCCAAATCGGGACAAAAGAGAACATAAAATTTTGAGCTCACGCCGCACATATTCAGCGATTTTCTCGCTTTTGGTGTTGGTGATGTTCCTCTCGGGCATCGCAACATCAGCCGTGTCGGTGAATAAATTTCTATTTGAGGAGGACTCCTTGTCGCGTCATAAGCTGATTATTCACGACACGATGCAGGCGCGCTACCACTATACCGATGCGCTGAAAAAGATCCTTATCGAGCGCGATACTTCGGCAGCAGTGGCACTCTTTGACGAGAGCCTGATGCTGGATTCGACCTACGCTCCGGCTCTCTATCAAAAGGCCACCATAGAGCTTGGTCGCGACCGCCAAAAGGCTATGGAGTATGCTCGTAGGGCCTACGAAAAAGATAGCATGAATCGCTGGTACACAGCCCTTTATGCTCAAACTTTGGTCTTTACCGAGCGTTATGACGAGGCTCTGCATCTCTATCGTCGCCTGATGAAAATCGACGCGAAAAATCCCGACAATTATCGTATCGTTGCCATTCTTTATCAGCAACGACAGCAACCCTATGCGGCAATTTCGGTTTTGGACTCTGCCGACATGCGCTTCGGTAAAAATCCCTACCTGACCGGTCTGAAACGCCACCTGTTGCTCGCTACGCGACAATATGAGCGCGCCATTGACGAGGCTCAGCAAGCAGTGGACATAGCCCCCTACGACCAGCAAAGCCTTCTGGACTTGGGTAATACATATGCCGCAGCAGGTAAGGATTCATTGGCTCAAGTCACTATGCAGCAGGCATTTAAGATGGACTCAACAAACATTGAGGCCATCACCATATATGCCGATTATCTCTTCAGCCGCAAGAATTATTCGGGTTACATGAGCATGTTGCAGATTCTGTTCCGCCAAAGGGAGTACCCTCTGGATAACAAGTTGCAACTCTTGGAGCGATTCATGGAAAACCGCGATTTCTATGGCGACAACTACTTCGCGATAGGCAACATGGCATTAGCGCTTAACATGCTCTATCCCAACGACAAACGCACGGTAGATATCTATGGCGAACATCTGTTGGCAGGTGGTTATATCGAGCAGTCGTTGCAGCTCTTCAAGAGCCACCTCGACGACGAGCCCCCGCAGTTGGACTACTACATGGCCGTTATCGACCTTGAGGAGTATCTGCAGCGCCCCGACTCGATGGATATATATGTCGCTCGCGCCATGGAGCTCTTTGCTGAGAATCCTGTGCTCTATATCCGCAAGGCAAATCGCCAATATCTGAAGGGCGACCTGCATGGAGCCATCTCGACCTTCGGGAAGGCTATGGAGTTTGCCGTAAATGATACGATGCGTGGCGAGTTGTGGGGTTACATCGGTGACACCTATCATCAAATTGCCGAGCGCGCCGCACTCAAGCGCATAAAGGCGGATACGACGACGAAATACCCCGTAAAAATGAGCGAAAAGGCTGCCATGAAGCGTTGCTATGCAGCCTACGAGCGAGCGTTAGAGTACTTCCCGCACAACGCCTCGGTGCTGAATAATTACGCCTACTTCCTCTCGGAGGAGGAGCGCGACTTGGAGCGAGCCCTGACCATGTCGTCGGAGGCCATACACCTCGAACGAAACAACTCCACATATCTGGACACCTATGCGTGGATTCTCTATCTGCTTGGTCGCCCACAGGAGGCGCAGACCTACATGCGTCAAGCCCTCTCGCTTGACCGCACGAAGAGTCCCGAACTACCTCTGCATTACGGCGATATATTGTTCAAGTTAGGTAATAATTTCATGGCAGAAACCTATTGGCGCAAGGCTTTAGAGATGGGGGGCGATAGAGAGAAAATAGAGGAGCGCCTGCAATGGCTCAAAGCCATAAAAGAGGATAAAAAACCCTAACCACCCTACCCCACGGCTTAAAGGATGAAACGATTACTCTACATATTGTCGTGTTGTGTGGCATTGCTCTGCGTGATGCCCCACGCTGCTGTGGCACAAAACGACAAAACCGAGCAGAGTCGCATCTCCGAGCAGAAGCGCATCATTGCCGACCTTGAGCGTCAAATTGCCGAGGATGAAAAGACCCTGAGCAACATAAAACGCGACAAATCGACGGCACAGCAGCGCGTACGCACAATCACACGCCAGATAAATGCCCGCAATCAACTGCTCAACCGCACGCGAAAGCAGATTTCGGCTATCGAAAAGGATATGTTGTCGAATCAGGAGCGCTTGGAGCAGACCCAAAAGCAGATGCAGCATGAGAAGGAGCGTTATGCCGAGATGGTTCGCGAGGCCTATCGCAACCACAAACAGAACAATTACATAACCTACATCCTCGCCTCGGAGGATTTCTCGGATGCAGCACGACGCATAGCCAATATTCGAGCTGTGGCGGAGTTACGCGTAGCACGCATCGAGCGCATAGACTCGCTCGGCAAGGCGATAGAGCAGCAACAATCGGCCCTCACCGAGCAGCGCCAAACGCTTGATAACGAGAAACAAAAGGCAGAATCACAGCGCCAGAAGCTCCAAAAAGATGTATCGTCGGCAAAGCGAACAATGTCGCAACTATCGAAAAAAGAACAAGTTGCATTACGCGAGAAAATGGAGACCGAAGAGCGATTGGATGCCGCAATCAGCGAGCTACGCAAGCTCACAAAGGGCAACAAGGAGGGTGCTTCGTTCTCGCGCACGACCTCAAACCTGAACCTCCCTTTGGTGGGCGGTACGGTGCGCAAGTACAAGGGCAATATGGCAGAAATTGTCGGAAAAGAGGGTGCTGCGGTGCGTTCGATTTACGAGGGAAAGGTTGTGGATGTTAGGCGCAACCGCATATCGGGAAAATACGATGTTTTTGTGGCGCATGGCGAGTATATAACCTCGTATGCCAACCTCGAGAGCGTAAGCGTCGAGAAGGGCTCAAAAGTGGCAAAAAACGGCACTTTGGGAGTGGTGGGAGCTTCGGTAAACCTCACAACCATGGAACCTGAATATAAGATAGTATTTGGAATATATTCTCCCAACCCGAAAGAGGTGATGCGAGCCTCGGATTGCTTTAGAAAGAAATAAAACATATGGTACGCTATTATACGGACGATTGTACATACAATCTAAAAAATAAACGATTGATTGCCAAATGGTTAAAGGCAGTTGCCGAGGCTGAGGGCTACACGCTTGGCGATATTACATATATTTTCTGCTCGTCGCAGGTGCACCGCAAGATGAATATCGACTTTGTGGGACACGACTACTTTACCGACATCATAACCTTCGATTACAGCGACCGCAAGGGTAGTGGGGTAGTGTCGGGCGACATATTCATAGATGTGGAAACAGTAAAAGACAATGCCCGCATATATGGCGCTACGGCACGACAGGAGATGCATAGGGTAGTGGTGCATGGTGTTTTGCACCTCTGCGGACAAGGCGATAAAACCCCTCGCACCGAGAAGCAGATGCATCGCAAAGAGGATAAGTATTTGGCGCTGCTTGACGAAATGGTACAGCAACAAGAGAATTCAAAATTCAAAATACAAAATTCAAAATTGTGATTTATATGTAATCACAA
>JAFXIS010000081.1 GCA_017532885.1 Alistipes sp.
GGTAGTAGTAGCTCTGATAGATAATGTTGGTCGAGGCTACGATATAGCGCTCCTCCGGGTGCCAGAAGGGATACACAAGGCTCGCAATGGTCTCGGGAGTCTTGGTGTTGTATTTTGTCACCTTGCCATTCTCTACGTATGCCGTGCCGTTATAATGCTTCGCACGCAGGTGGAACATCATCTTATCGGGATTGCGCGCGGGGAAGGTGTGGCAGTTGATGCAGTTGTGCTCGGAGAGTTTATTCTCGTAGATCACCTTCTGCTCAAAAGTCTCCAGGTTACGCTGGAAGATACCGATCTTAAGCCACTGCTCGGCAGGGGGAAGCAGTCGGTAGGCCATGTGGCTATCCACCTCGTCGGGCGAAATCTCCATTGTAAAAGGCTTATATGCAAGCCACTCGCCACCATCTTTGCGGGCAACGGTAAACTGCAACTTCTGTCCCATATTCTCGCGCAACAGGCGACGCCACTCCTTTATCGGAATATCAAACAAGCCATCTTCAGCCTCTACCTGCAATGACGATGCGGCGCCCTCGATGATGAGGTGGTGCTCGCCCTCGGTCAGAACATTGAAGTTCATCGGAGCAATATTGCACGGAATGATAATATCCTTATAGTCGGGAAAAATCTCGACCTCGGTGCCGAGTTCTCGGCTGATAGTAATATCAGGGGTAGAGCAAGAAGCCAAAGAAATGACCGTGCTCATACACACTAAAAAAATAAGTTTTCTCATAGTCATTTGGTTGGTTAATTATTAATAAACATTAGGCGTCCGGTATTAGTTAAGCATAAAATACCAGAACGTATCGCGGAACTCGCTCATTTGCGATTTTGGATTTGCTGAGGGTTGGCGGTGGCGCAGAGTAAGGATCTTCTGTCTGAACGATGCAAAGCGAGAGATAACCTCCTCACTCACACCATAGCGACGACAGTAGTCCATATCGCGCTCCGAATAGGTCACCACAGCCTCCTGCAGGCGTACAGGCAGCGTGGGGAGCACGGGTGTCGAGTAATACTCCTCGACAAAGGCACGAATAAAGTCGAAGTTTTTCTGCAAGAGCACGCACGCAATGGTATATTCGCGTGCAACCTCATTGTCGGGATTAGCCGTCAGAGCCTTCATCAGGTCGTAGAGCAATCCATTCATCGACACGAATTCGCTACTCAGTTCGGGCAACGTGCGGCGCTTGAGCCCATACTCCGGATCAGCCTCTACGGCTGCATCGTTGTGAAGGAACTGCTGCTGCCTTTCGGCCCAATCTTTATATGCATAGGTCTTCGAGAGACGATATACAAACTTACCCGCAAGATCATAGTCACCCAAGACAATACGGCTGCGGACAAACTGTTGCAGCAAAAGCGGCGTACCGGGATAGGTGCCGGCCATTGCAGCCAATGATAACTCAAGAGTCTGAGAGACAATGCCTAAATGGTAATATATCTCGCTATATACTGAGTGCTCCTCGACAAATGTTCCAAAATTCTCGTTCAGCAGCGACGAGGCGTTAATCTGCGGATAGAGGAACAACTTGTCGAGCAACTCACCCTTCTTCGAGAGTGCAAAATTCAC
>JAFXIS010000082.1 GCA_017532885.1 Alistipes sp.
TCCCTATGCAGCGCAGACCGCCGCTCAGGATTGCGCCAAGGTTGCCTACGATATGGGCTTGCGTAAGGTTAAGGTTTATGTAAAGGGTCCCGGTCAGGGTCGTGAGAGCGCCGTTCGTACAATCCACGGTGCAGGTATCGAGGTAATGGAGATTATCGATGTTACTCCATTGCCACACAACGGCTGCCGTGCTCCTAACCGTCGTCGAGTATAATTTAGGCGATAAGCGGAAGCATAGACAAATCTCTTATTACAAAGAATTAAAAAAGTTAAAACAATGGCAAGATATATAGGACCTAAATCAAAGATCGCCCGTAAGTTTGGCGAAGCTATCTATGGTGCGGACAAGGTGCTTGAGAAGCGTAACTACCCTCCCGGACAGCATGGTCTTGCTCGCAAGCGTAAGAAGAACTCTGAGTATGGCGAGCAGCTTTCAGAGAAGCAGAAGGCAAAGTACACATACGGTATTTTGGAGAAGCAGTTTGCTCGTACATATGAGGCAGCCGCTCGTATGGGTGGTATCACAGGTGAGAACTTGTTGAAATTGCTCGAGTGCCGTTTGGACAATGTAGTTTACCGTTTGGGCATCGCTCCTACTCGTGCAGCTGCACGCCAGTTGGTGTCACACCGCCACATTTGTGTAAACGGTCAGGTTGTAAATATTCCTTCATATCAGCTTAAGGCCGGCGATGTAGTATCAGTACGCGAGAAGTCAAAGAGCTTGGAGGTAATCACAGCTTCAGTAGCAGGTGCTTCACGCAGCCGTTACGCATGGTTGGAGTGGGATGGAGCTACAATGAGTGGTAAGTTCCTCCAGAAGCCTGAGCGCGAGGAGATTCCTGAGAATATTAAGGAGCAGCTTATCGTCAACCTGTACTCTAAATAGTAATTAAAACAAATTCAATATTTTATGGCAATATTAGCATTCCAGAAGCCTGAAAAGGTTATTATGCTCGAGGCTACTGCATCGTTCGGAAAGTTTGAGTTCCGTCCGTTGGAGCCTGGCTTCGGTATGACTGTCGGCAACGCTTTGCGACGCGTTTTGCTCTCATCATTGGAGGGTTATGCAATTACGACCGTAAAGGTAGCCGGAGTGAACAATGAGTTTGCCGCTATCCCGGGTGTGATGGAGGGTATGATGGATATCATCCTTAAGCTCAAGCAGATTCGCTTGCTGCATACCATTGAGAACGAGGAGTTCGAGAAGGTTACAGTAAATGTTGCGGGTGTAACAGAGCTTACAGCAGGATATATTTCAAACTACCTTTCGTCGTTCAAGGTCTTGAATCCGGAGTTGGTTATTTGCCACTTGGCACCAGGTACCAAGATGCAGATTACCCTCACAATCGGTAAAGGCCGAGGATATGTGCCTTCGGAGGAGAACGCTCCCGCAGATAAGGAGTTGGATGTTCTCCCCATTGACTCTATTTTCACACCCATTAAGAATGTCAAGTACTCAATCGAGGATTACCGCGTTGAGCAGAAGACAGACTACGAGAAGTTGAATTTGGAGATTACTACCGACGGTTCTATTCACCCGAAGGAGGCGTTGAAGGAGGCTGCTAAGATTCTTATCCAGCACTTTATGCTCTTCTCAGACGAGAAGATTACGATTAACATGGACGACACATCGGAGAGCGACACTTTGGACGATGAGGCATTGCGTATGCGTCAGCTTCTTAAGACCAAGCTTTCAGACCAGGATTTGAGTGTTCGTGCACTCAACTGCTTGAAGGCTGCGGATGTCGATACCGTGGGTGACCTTGTTAAGCTCAATCGTAACGACTTGCTTAAGTTCCGTAACTTCGGTAAGAAGTCGCTTACAGAGTTGGATGAGTTGCTTGCATCACTCAATCTTAAGTTCGGAATGGATGTATCAATCTACAAACTTGATAAAGACTAATTATGAGACACAATAAGAATTTTAATCACCTTGGCAGACAGGCAGGCCACCGCAAGGCAATGCTTTCAAACATGGCGTCATCGCTTATTCTGCACAAGCGCATTGAGACTACGGTAGCTAAGGCGAAGGCTGTACAGCGTTTCATCGAGCCTTTGGTAACCAAGTCAAAGGAGGATACTACTCACTCTCGTCGTGTAGTTTTCTCATACCTTAAGCAGAAAGAGGCTGTAACCGAGTTGTTCCGTACAATCGCTCCTAAGATTTCGGAGCGTCCGGGCGGTTACACACGCATCTTGAAGACCGGCTTCCGTTTGGGCGATGCAGCCGATATGTGTATCATCGAGTTCGTTGATTTCAACGAGGCTTACACATTCGGTAAGTTGCCTTCAACTGAGGAGGTAGCTGCGAAGCCTAAGACTCGCCGTTCACGCAAGAAGACCGATGCTGTCGAGGATGCTACTGTTGTAGCAGAGAAGAAGGCAAAGGCTCCTAAGGCTCCCAAGGCAACCGCTGCAAAGGCAAAGGCTGCTCCCGTAGCAAAGAAGACCAATGTTGGTAAGAAGATGTAATTCTAAGGATTACAGATTTCTATAAGAGTAAGGCTCTCTCGATTTCGGGAGGGCCTTATTTGTTGCAAGGGCAAAGATTAAGGAAATTAGCGAGATTAGGGAAATTAGTGAAGAGGCAGCGTTAAACTCCCTAATCTCCCTAAAACATGAGTTGAGATTCTCACGCAATTATTTTTTTCGTCACTCTGAGGGAGGATGAAATCCGACCGTGAGAGTCTGAAATAGATAAAAGAGCAAAGATAAAAGAGCAAAGATGAAAGATGATGAGTTTAAGGGTTTTTAGGGGCTTTAGTGTCATGCCACCGAGCCAAAGGCAAGGATTGGCATCTCTACCGATATAATTGGTCGTTAGAGATTCCAACCCTCACTGCGTTATGTGGAATGACAAGAGAGCAAAGATAAAAGATAAGGGGAATTCGCGCTTATGCCAACATTAAAATCCTTAAAATCCCTAAATTCCCTATCTTTCGATTCTCACGCAACGATCTTTTGGCTCAAAATCTTTGCCTGCGGAGTGATAAAATTTCGCTATGAGGTGAATTTCTCCGCGAGAAACGAATTATAACCAAAATTTGTCAGTATATTTGTAATATCGCAGCGTGCGTGAAGTGATAAAAAAACGGCAACCCGCGGGTCGCCGTTTCACATTTCTTCCTATTTTTATATCTCGTTATTTCCACTTTTTCAGCATCTCAATCTGCTCGTCGGTGAGGAACTCAAGCATATCCTTTTTGGCGTGTTTCGATACCACCGAGAGGAAATAGTTGATCTTCTCCCACTTCGTAGAGCCGCACGATGTTGATGGATCCATGTTGTAAAGCTCCTTGAACGCCTTTTTGAAGGGCTCCCAACCCACATCAGCAACCATCTGACACAGTGGCCACATCATGCCGGCGCCATCCAAATCCTTATTGTTTGCCCAGCAATTTGCAGCATCCTTGCTATATTTGTTGTCTATTTCTGTGCCTACGAATACCTTGCCGTCTGTATAGATTCTGAAATCGTGCTTCTGCAGCGCGTAATACATACGGAAGTTGGCGAAGAGCTCCTCGTTCCAGTTCCAATTGCCGTTGCCGTGGTCGTGTGCGCCCGAGGTGTAGTTGTCGGGACCAAAGTTGTGACCCATCTCATGCAAGATACCGAATACGGTGTCGTTGTGTTTAACCATATCCTCCAATGTCGATTTGATGTAGTTGGGGTGCCACTGAATTGGGTAACCCGCAATAGCCCAAGCATCTACCTCGTTTGAGAGGATAGGCATCTTCTTGCCATCGAAGGGCTTGAAGAAGTCAAACAACTCGCAATAAGCCTCATAGGCTTTATCCAAATCACCGAGCCACTCATCCATTGCGCTATTTGAGATAGTTACAACATGGTCGTAGAAATATAGTACGACATGCTCGCCTTGGCGCGTGTAGATATTTGCCGGAGTCTCCATCTTTACATTGTCGAACCACGCTGTGCCCTGCGAATCTCCGCCCCAGAAGCCTAAGCGGCAGCAAATCTCAACACTCTCGGTCTCGGGAATGAAGAGTACCTTGCGCTTTGACCAACCTTGATTACCCGTATATGAGCCAGAGGCAATAAATCCGCTCCATTCGAAGATGCCTACGCTTCCTCCGCGACCTTTATTGATACCCTCGGTCTTGATTTGAGCCGAGAGTTCATATGGTACACCAACGGTCAAGCCCGTAATAGTCTGTACGGCAGGCGCGTCGGTCGTTTCGTTTGAGCATGAAATCTTGATACACGCCGAGTTGTTTACGCCGCCCGTCTCTTGGTAGGTGAAGGTTGCACGGCTTGTATACCATGCGTTGCCCTTCTTCCATGCTCCTTGTGAGCCGGTGAAATCGACATGCTCCTCGAAATCGCCGTTGGGAATCTCTATGGTCTGATGCTCCAACGATGAGTCATTGTTGTCATCATTGTTGCCATCGTCATTGCTGCCATCGTCATTGTTGCCATCGTCGTTGTTGTCATCGTTGTTGTCGTCGTTATTGTCGTCGTTATTGTCGTCGTTATTGTCATCACCATTGCCATCGTCGTTGGTGTTGTCATCATCGTTATCCGGACCTACGGGTGTATAGCTCGGGTCGGGAGTGGTGTTATCCTCGCCGCACGCGGGTAGTGCGAAAATAACGAGTAAGCACAAGAGGAGTTTGAAAAAATGTGTCATAGTCTTAAATGATTGGTTGATAGTGCAAAGTTATGAATTTTTCATCGAAAAAACATCCATTCTGCCCAAAATAAAAGCCGCCTTCCACGCGGGAAAGCGGCTCTGGATGTTGTGCCGAGAGATTAATCCTCGTCGGTATCGGTGTAAGCCTTCAAAAGCTTGTCCTGAACATCGGCAGGCACCTGCTCGTATGATGCGAACTGCATAGTGTAGGTCGCAGCACCTGAAGTAAGTGATGAAAGCGATGTAGAGTAGCGATACAACTCAGCCAAAGGTACGCGAGCATTCAAGCGGTCGAAGCCTTTATCAGACTCCATACCCATAATCATCGCGCGGCGGTTCTGCAAGTCGCTCATCACAGCACCCATATACTCACTCGGAGTCAAAACCTCGACATTGTAGATAGGCTCCATAATCTTCGGACCGGCATTGCGGAAGGCCTCCTTGAAGGCGTTACGAGCTGCCAACTTAAACGAAATCTCGTTTGAATCTACGGGGTGCATCTTACCATCGTAAATCACAACGCGAATATCGCGAGCATAAGAACCTGTAAGCGGACCCTCGTCCATCTTCTCCATGATACCCTTCAAAATCGCGGGCATGAAGCGTGCGTCGATAGCACCTCCAACGATTGAGTTGTAGAACTGCAGCTTGCCGCCCCAATCCAAATCGTACTCCTCTTTACCCTTGATATTTACGGTAATATCCTTGCCGTTAGCCTTGTACTTCGAAGGCTCGGGCATACCATCGTAGTAAGGCTCGATAACCATATGTACCTCGCCAAACTGACCTGCACCACCTGACTGCTTCTTGTGACGATAGTCGGCCTGTGCAACCTTTGTGATAGTCTCACGATAAGGAATCTTCGGTGCGAAGAACTCAATCTCGAGTTTGTTCTCGTTAGCCAGGCGGCTCTTAACGATATTGAGGTGATGTTCACCCTGACCCTGAATAATGGTCTGCTTCAACTCCTTAGAGTACTCAACCAAGATTGTGGGGTCCTCATACTTGATATCATTCAACAACTTACCCAACTTCTCCTCGTCGCCCTGCTCCTTAGCTTTCACAGCTGCGCGATAGCGAGGCTCGGGGAATACGATAGGCTCAACCTTAACATGAGCACCGGCAGCCGCCAAAGTGTCGTTTGTGCGTGTAGCCTTAAGTTTCACGGTGCAACCAATATCACCTGCTGAAAGCTCGGTAACCTTAATACGATTCTTACCTGCAACGGCAAAGAGCTGAGAAATCTTCTCCTTGTTGCCTGTGCGGCTATTTACCAACTCCATACCCTCGGTAACCTTACCACGAACTACGCGGAAATAGGTAATCTCGCCGATATGCTGCTCAATCTGGCTCTTGAATACGAACAAAGCTGTTGGCAAAGTCTCGTCTGCAACCAACTCCTCGCCCTCGGTAGAGATAAACTTGGGAGCTGTTGTAGGAGTAGTTGGGCCCGGAGCAACATTAATGATGAACTCCATCAAACGCTTTGTACCGATGTCACGCTTACCGCTGGCGCAGAAGATAGGCATAACCTCACGGTTAGCAACACCCAACTTAAGACCTGAGCGGATATCGTCCTGTGTCAAAGCGCCCTTCTCGAAGTAGAGCTCCATCAATGCGTCATCGTAAACTGCTGCAGCCTCCGACAACTCCTGGTTCAAAGCCTGAGCATACTCCAACTGGTCCTCGGGAATCTCCAACTCCTCGCGAGTACCATTCTCGTCGGTGAAGCGATACATCTTCATCATCAATACATCGATGAAGGCGTTGAATCCTGCACCCTGCTCAACGGGATACTGAACAACAACGGGCTTAACAGATGATGCGGCGCGGATACCCTCGACAGTAGCATCGAAATTTGCCTTATCGCCATCCAACTGGTTGATAACACCAATCAAGGGTTTGTTCAAAATGCGAGCATAGCGAGACTGAATCTCATCACCTACCTGCCAGCCGTTCTGGCCATTCATAACCATAACGCCAACATCACCGACCTTGAAAGCCGAGAAGAGGTTTCCGCAGAAGTCGTCTGAGCCCGGGCAATCTATAATATTGAGCTTGCGGCCCATAAACTCTGTGAAGAGGGTTGTGGCATAAATCGAACGCTTATATTCGTGCTCGATATCAGTGTTGTCCGAAATCGTGTTATTCGTTTCGATACTACCCCTGCGGTCAATGACTTTACCCTCGAATGCCATTGCCTCGGCAAGGGTAGTCTTACCCGTGCCCGGGGCTCCAATAAGAACGATGTTCTTAATCTCTTTTGCTGAATAATTTTTCATATTCTGTGAAGTTTTATAGGTTTTCTTTTTTGGTTATCGGATTATAAAGTTACGAAGTTTTTTTTAATCTCCAATATCATTAAGCAAAAAATAACGAATAAAAGGCGAATAAATAAAAAAATGCCCTCTTTCTGTTTAATTTCTTAATAGTTTGGAGTTCTCTTGACGGACTCTTCTAACTTGTTATTCGACGATATAAACCTCCTCGCGCGGCAACTGCGTTTTGAGGTTTGCCGTACCCAAAACCATCAACGCCATAGCACCTGCTGCCTGCTCCTGATATTCGGGAATACTCTTTTGGTAAGTATCTCGCTCGGTGTGCCAAATTTCGCGATAGTCGAAACCATAACCCTTTACATCGCGCCACTCGTTCATCTGCAATGTGGGAACACCCTTAACAGCAAACGACGAAGCATCGTTGCCTCCGGTGCGTGTAGGTATTTTGCGGGGCTTTAATTCGTTGAGTGTAAAGTTGTAGTCGGGATATATCTCCTGTATGCTTTTGGCAATCTTCTCGTACTCGTTCATCAGTGAAGCCGGAGCCGAGAAGGCTGTGTAGGGCATGGGACCGCCGTCGCGATTAAACATATTCGATATGCGAGGCAGTAGGTCGGGGTGCGTATCTATCCAAGCCTGCGAGCCCAACAAACCGAACTCCTCGGCAGCGAAGAGTATAAATATAATTGTGCGGTCGGGCTTTGCTCCCGATTGCTTTATCATTCGTGCTGCCTCCATCACAACTGAGACTCCTGAGCCGCAATCGACACCTCCCGTAGCGACATCGAACGCATCGAGGTGCGCTCCTACGATAACATACTCGTCGGGGTATTTTTCGCCTTTAATGGTTGCAACAACATTGTTAAAGGGTACGGGACCCAAACTGAAATGGTTGCGAATATCGAACTCCAGCTCAATCTGGCGACGCTCCTTTGCTAATTTATAGATTCGGTCATACTGCTCCTCGTCTAACTTGATATCGGGGACGGTTGGCAGCTCCTCGAATGTCGTGCCACCCTTCACTACATCGTTGTCGTAGAGCGCCGTAATAGGTACGGGCGCCGCCTGAATAAATCCTAAAACGCCGGCTTCAATCATCTCGTCATAAAACAGCGCCGGAGTTGCTGTGTCAATCTCTTTGCGCTCGCCATCTTCGCCCGCCATTGCGCGATTGTATCTCATCGCTTCCTCGTTAGCAGCACGCACCTTCAGTCGCTCTTCGCGAGCTTTCTCGTTATGCTTTAATGCCCAGCCGCGACTCTTGCCATTTACCAAGACCCATGCGCCTTTCAATCGTCCCTTCATTCTATCGAACTCCGCTTGTGTGCGAGGCTCGATTACGACATGACCCTTTTGTGGGCCCTCCGTTCCTGAGGTATAGGAGGGTGTTGCGAAGTGTAGGGTCATCTGCTCCTCGCCCATCATGCGGCCCCACCAGCCTCCGCGGTTGAATCCGACGGCAGTTTCGCCTGCTTTTTCGAGTGTGACCTCCAAACCCCACTCCTGGAAGCACTTCATGGCCCATTGCTCGGCATTTTCGCATGCGTCAGAGCCTGCCGGGCGTCCACCTATGCGGTTACATAGGATATCGAGGTGTTGCATCGTGCGATTATCCTCCAAAGCCATCTGCTGAATCTGTTTTACGGCCGAGGGTTGCGCTGTGACGAAGCCGTGGAGCGCAAACATCAAGATTATAAGGATTGAAAATTTCTTCATCGTTATGTAGTAATTGGTTTATGAAAAATAAAAAGCCCGACCTGCTTTACGAGGTCGGGCATTCCGAAAACGCAGCCTCGCGCAAATTACTTAATAGTATTCTGCCAAATAAGAGCTGAAGAGCCGAGAATAGCGGCATTCTTACCCTCAATACCTGAAGGCAACAACTTCACCTTATTCTTAAATGTCGCGAGCATATTCTCCTCCATATACCACTTTGTAGGCTCGAAAATCAGTTCTCCGGCCTTTGCCAAACCGCCGAACAAAATGATAGCCTCGGGAGAGGTTGTAGCAACCAAATCAGCCAAAGCATTACCCAAAATCTCACCTGTATAGCGGAATGCCTCCTTTGCAATAGCGTCGCCCTTCTTCGCCGCTGTTGAGAGCATTACAGCCTCGAATTTCGAATATGGAGTATCGCGCAAGTCGCTGTCGCAACTCATCTTCGCCATCAACTCAAAAGCCGTACGCTTAATACCGGTAGCCGATGCGTAAGCCTCCAAGCAACCCTTGCGACCGCAACCGCAATCGCGACCTGTTGCGCGGCTATCCACAGCGATATGGCCATACTCTCCGGCAAAACCGTCGTGACCATAGATAAGCTCACCATTGCTTACGATGCCTGAGCCCAAGCCTGTACCCAATGTGATAACTACAAAGTCCTTCATGCCCTTAGCGTTACCGAATACCATTTCGCCAATGGCAGCGGCATTAGCGTCGTTTGTAATGGCAACATCTGTTCCGGGGAAGTAGGCCTTGATGTCGTCTACAAAGTGGAACATGCGGCGAGACTCGTCGGGATTGGGCTCATCGTCGCGGAACTTCCACAAGTTCGCGGGAGTCTCAATCATGCCGGTATGATAGTTTGCATTAGGAGCGCCGATACCGATACCTATGAGGTTGAAATCGAACGACACGCTGTCGATGAGTGCGTGCATCGCCTCACAAAGCGCCTTTACATAAGCCTCATAATCGTCAAATTTCTTATACTTCTCAGTCGAAATAGCTGACTCGCAGAAGACAGTACCATCCTCATCCACCAAGCCGAACGCAGTATTGGTTCCGCCGATGTCGATACCCATTGCTAATTTTTTCATAGTTTTGGTTGTTTATAATAAGTTTTTAATAGTGTTAATATAGGTTGCAAAAAAGTTGCAATTGTATAACGAATGTTTGTCAAAGTTAGTATAAAATTCTTTTTCTTCAAACTTTTTCTTAAATTTGGGGCAGAAAGCGTGATTATTTACTACTCCTATGAGAACAAACGATGAAATTTTATACTTTTTTGAGCATTATTTAGCACAATTGCAACTGCCGGAGGAACCGCAACGACTATATGAACCAATCATATATTCGATGTCGGGCGGAGGAAAGCGTTTGCGCCCGGTGTTGTTGTTGCTTTGCTGTGAGGCTTTTGGCGGAGATAGTCAGGAGGCATTACCTGCGGCTGCGGCTGTCGAGATGTTCCATAATTTCACTCTTCTGCATGACGATATTATGGATAATGCTGCGGTGCGTCGTGGTAAGCCCTCGGTGCAGGCTCGCTGGGGTGAGAATGTCGCTATTTTGTCGGGCGATACCATGATGATATATTCGTATCGTTTGATGAGCCAGATTCCGGAGTGTAAATTGGCACGCGTCATGGAGATTTTTACATCTATGGCGTTGCAGGTATGCGAGGGCCAGCAGTACGATATGGATTTCGAGGAGCAGCAGAAAGTCTCGGTGCCCGAATATATGCAGATGATAGAGCTTAAGACGGCGGCTTTGCTTGCCGGCTCGGCTATGATTGGCGCGGTGTTGGGTTATGCTTCGGAGGAGGATTGCCGCAGGATATATCGCTTTGCGCAGGAGCTGGGATTGGCTTTTCAGTTGCAGGACGACCTGCTCGATAGCTATGGTGACGAGCGCTTGGGCAAGAAGATTGGCGGCGATATCCTGGAGGGTAAAAAGACCTGCCTTATGTTGAATGCCATGAGCCGCGCTTCGGAGGAGGACCGCGAGGTATTGCGTCACACATATCAGGATGCTACGCTCTCGGATGAGGAGAAGATTTTCCGCGTGCGTGAGGTGTATGACCGCTATGAAATACCGAAACTTATCGAGCAGCAAATCTCGATTCGTTTCGATAGGGCGTTGTCGATACTCGACAGCGTTGCCATCTCGGCTCAAAGTGCCGAGCAGTTGCGCGTATTTGCCCGCAGCCTTATGGGTAGAAAAAAATAGTATAAAGGATGAATATTTCGAGAAAAGATATAGAGATTATGGCACCCGTAGGGTGTATGGAGTCGCTGCATGCCGCCATTAAGGCGGGCGCCGATGCGGTCTACTTCGGTGTCGGAGTACTTAATATGAGGGCCCGCTCGTCGGTAAACTTTACACTCGACGATTTGGCGACGATAGTGCATACGGCCCATGAGGCGGGCGTCAAGACCTACTTAACGGTCAATACCATCCTGTACGACAACGAGATGCAGGATATGTGCGCCATCATCGACCGCGCGTTGAAGGAGGGCGTAGATGCAATTATTGCAGCCGATGTGGCAGCTATAATGTATGCCCGCAGGATCGGTATGGAGGTGCATATCTCGACGCAGTGCAACATATCGAATGCCGAGGCGGTGAAGTTTTATGCGCAGTGGGCGGATGTCGTTGTGTTGGCGCGTGAGCTGAGCTTGGAGCAGGTTGCTCATATCACTCGCGAGATTCGCGAGAATGAAATTGTCGGCCCGAAGGGTGAATTGGTGCGTATCGAGATGTTTGCTCACGGTGCGTTGTGTATGTCGATTTCGGGTAAGTGTTACCTGAGCGAGCACGAGGAGCATTGCTCGGCAAATCGAGGAGCGTGTCGCCAGATATGTCGCCGTAAATACCTTATAACCGATATGCAGACGGGTCGCGAGTTGGCTGTTGATGGTCGCTATGTCCTCTCGCCCAAGGATTTATGTACGATAGACTTTTTGGATAAGTTTATCGGTGCAGGCGTGCGTGTACTGAAGATTGAGGGACGCGCCCGCGGTGCCGAGTATGTGAAACGCGTTGTAGAGTGCTACGATGAGGCTTTGCGAGCTATGGAGCGCGGCGAATATTCGCCCGAATACGCTGCGGAATTGAAGCAGAGGCTTTCGACGGTCTTTAATCGTGGATTCTGGCAGGGTTATTATGCCGGAAAGGATATTGCCGAGCATTGCAACCATTATGGCTCGGCAGCTACCGAGCGCAAGGTTTATGTCGGTAAGGTAACCAACTTCTTCAAGAAGATTAGCGTCGCCGAGGTGCTGGTTGAGGCGGCACCTATCGCCGAGGGTGAGCAGTTGTTGTGGCTGGGCGAAACTACAGGCGCTGTGGAGCAGCGTGCCGAGGGCTTGACGCTTAACGAAAAGGTCGTTGAGCAGGTTCCGCAGGGCGTCTATTGCTCGATAAAAGTGCCGCAGCTGTTGCGTCGTGGCGATAAACTGTATAAGATGGTGCCCGTATCGGACGATATGGTGCAGTAATAACGATGGAAAACGAAGAGAGTTATAACAAATAAAATACAAAAGATTATGTTTACAGCAGAGATTTATTCAAAGCGTCGCGAGGAGCTTCGCCGCAGAGTAGGGCAGGGTCTTATTCTCTTGCCGGGTAATGTGGAGTCACCGCTCAATTATCCTAACAATGCGTATCATTTCCGTCAGGATTCAACCTTTCTCTACTTCTTTGGCCATAATGTGCCATCGTTGGTAGCTACTATTGATGCCGATTCGGGCGAGGAGATTTTGTATGGTGACGACTTTACCGTGGATGATATCATCTGGATGGGTCCGCAGGCTACAATCCGCGATTTGGCTGCCGAGGTTGGTGTTGCAAATGCGAAGCCTATGGCGGCATTGGTTATTGATATCCAGAAGGCCATTTCGCAGGGTCGTGATGTTCACTATTTGCCCCCATATCGTGGCGAGACCAAGCTGATGCTCAGTGATTTGTTGGGTATTGCACCGTCGATGTTGCATGCTCGTAAGTCGCTCGATTTGTTGTTTGCCGTAGCCGAGATGCGCGAGAAGAAGGGTGCGGAGGAGATTGCAGCTTTGGAGGAGGCTTTCGAGATTGGCTACCAGATGCACACCGCAGCTATGCGCTCAACTCGCGTAGGTCGCTCGGAGCATGAGGTTGCCGGAATCGTTGATGGTAAGGCGTTTACATATGGTACAGGCCCATCGTTTACCACTATTTTGTCGCAGCATGGCGAGGTTTTGCATAACCACAACCACTCGGGTATTATGGAGAGCGGTCGTTTGTTGTTGTGCGACTGCGGAGGTGAGCATGTGAATGGTTATGTTTCGGACCATACGCGTACCTTCCCCGTAAATGGTAAGTTTACACAGAAACAGAAAGATGTATATAACATCGTTTTGAAGGCTCATGATGATGCTGCGGCGGCTTTGCGCCCCGGTATGATGTATATGGAGTATTCGGATGTTGCGCAGCGCACATTGTTGGAGGGCTTGAAGTCACTTGATTTGGTGCGTGGCTCGGTGGAGGATGCTATGGCAGCAGGTGCAGGCTTCCTCTTCATGCCTCACGGCTTGGGACATGGCATGGGTCTGGATGTACATGATTGCGAGAATATCGGGGAGCGCAGCTTCAGCTTCGAGGATATCATCGAGCGCGCTAAGGCTTCGGCATGCTGTATCACTCGCCAACATTGGCGCTTGATGCCGGGTACGGTATTGTCGGATGAGCCGGGTATCTACTTCGTTCCGGCACTTATCGACAAGTATCGCTCGGAAGGTAAGTTGCAGGGTATCGTGAACTACGATAAGTTGGAGGAGTATCGCGACTTTGGCGGTATTCGCTTGGAGGATGACCTCATTGTTACCGAGAGCGGCTCGAAGGTTATAGGTGGCGACAAGAAGATACCTATTACAGTCGAGGAGGTCGAGGCTATGGTTGGCCAAGAGTAATTTTTAGGATGGAGAATACGATATTTTGCTTCCCCACCGAGGAGGAGGCTACGGTTTTCCGCGCTTTACGCCCTGACGCCGATGTTCGATACATCGGTGTCGGCATGGCGTCGGCGGGAGCTATGGCAGCAATCTGGATTTCCGCTTTTGGGCCCAAACGCATCGTGTTGTGCGGTATTGCCGGAGCGTGTGACGATAGGCTCGAAGTGGGGCAGGTTGTGGAGGTAGTATCGGATTCTGTTGCCGGCTTACCTGCGGCGTATGCCCGACAATATGGCGCTAAAACTACGGGAAAATTACCCCAGGTATGCAGTTTTACGGTTAGCCATACGGGTGACTCCTTGCCATATATCGCCTCCGATGCTTCGTTGCCATATATCGAGCAGATGGAGGGTGCAGGCGTGGCGGTGGCGTGCGAGGAGTTGGATGTTGAGTTTTACCATATCCGAGCTATTTCGAATCGCGTGGGTGACGATAGGTCGGAGTGGCGCATCCGGGAGGCTGTTACGGCATTGGGTGCTGTTGTTGCGCAGCTGTTTAAGGAGTAGATTAAATCCACTTGAATAATGAATGGAAAGATAAAAATTGCGCTTGTCGCAATCCCTGTTGTGATAGTCGTTGCTCTTATTGTGATATTCTGGAAGGATATCTGTTTGGGCTTTTCGCGTGCAGGTACAGTTCTTGTGTTTGTTTTGGCAGCCTTGGCGATAGGCTGGGTCTTAGGCTTTTCGAGTGCGCGTAAACGATATAAAAAATAACTGAATTATATATTCTCATGGAGGATAAACTGAGGCTTGCGATTTCGCCCTGCCCGAACGATACTTTTATGTTCGATGCGCTGATTAATGGGCGTATCGACACCGAAGGGCTGAGCTTTGATGTCGAATATCTCGATATCGAGGAGTTGAATCGTGGGGTGGTGGAGCGTGTTCCGGACTTTAGTAAGATAAGTTGCGCTGTGCTGCCCATGATTGCGCAGGAGTATCGTCTAACCGACTGCGGAGCGGCTTTGGGGCGTGGAAACGGGCCTCTGCTTGTGAGGCGTAAGGGCGAGCAGGGTCAAATTCGACGAATAGCAGTTCCGGGTGAGCATACTACGGCTAATGCTCTGATTGGCAGGCTATTCCCCGAAATTGAGGAGCGTGTACCTATGCTCTTCTCCGAAATTGCCGCAGCCGTTGAACGCGGAGAGTTCGATGCCGGCGTTCTGATTCATGAGGGCCGTTTTGTCTATCATCGTCGTAATTTGGAATTGGTTGCCGATTTGGGGCTGGAGTGGGAGGCTCGCACGGGTTTGCCGTTGCCTCTTGGCGGCATTGTGGTGCGTCGTACGCTGCCTGAAGATGTGTTTGTGCGTTTCGAGAGGGTTTTACGACGCAGCATTGAGTATGCCTTCGAGCATCCCGATGCTTCGCGCGATTTTATCAAACAACATGCGCAGGAGCTGGAGGATGAGGTTATAAATCAGCACATTGCTCTATTTGTAAATCAATATTCGTTATCGCTTGGCGAGTCAGGCCGTGCGGCTATTCGGTTTTTGACGGGGTATAATGCCATATAATAGTTTTAGATAGCCTAAAACAAGAATCCCGAAGGAATTTTCCTTCGGGATTCTTGTGTAATCCAATGCGGAGCAACACTCCGCATTGGATATTTAGAGTTTCGATTACTGAACTGTCAAAGTAGTCTCACCACTCTTAGTGAAGATACGAACAGCATCCTTAGCATCTGATGTATAGAGTACATTAGGACTTGGTTTTGTATCCTTCGGACCGTGATAGATGCAAGAAGCTCCCTCGCGAGTAGAAATAATTGCATCATCGTTGTTGGCTGTAGCCCAGTTGGCATTCTTGTCTACTACATAACCGATAGTCCACTTCAAGGTGTAAGTACCTGCGGGCAAAGTACCTGCGGGAACATCGGTTTCTCCCTCCATAAGAGCTGAGCCATCAGCCTTTGTCCAAATCCAATCCTTACGATCTTCCTGTGCGTTAAGAGCCCAACGGCCATAACCAGCCCACTCCTTTAGAGTACCCTGACCTGTACCGTTGGTCAAGGTGTACAGCAACTGGCCATCCTTATAAATCTCGATAGTAGACTTAGAAGTGTCGTTATCATTAGTGATAGCACCACCGTAAGCATAACCAGAACCACCGGCCTTATCAAGATTTGCCAAGCCTGAAACTACCATTCGCTGGCCATTGAACGCAAATGTAGGCTCAGTCCAGTGATACATAGTAAAGATAGATACCTTCGATGTCTTTGCCTCCAAGCCTGTGCCGACAGCCTTAACGGTAAACTCATAGATTGAGTCGTCGTTCAAGTCAGTGACCTCAACCGATGTATCACCGGCATCCGCCATAGCAACCATCTCACCACCAGCCCAAATCTCATAACCGGTAGCGCTTGAAACAGACTTCCAGCTAACGGTAGCAGCCTGATACTGAGCAGCACCAACTGTAACCATCGGGTTCAATGCAGCAGCACCATCTGTTGGCTTATCGCCGGGAGTAGTAACATCAACCACACCCTCGATTTCATGCTCAAGCATGCTGTCATCGAACAAGATAGACTTGAAGAAGTGCTCGCCACCAGTTGCGGTATAATTAAAGATTTGAGGATATGCTCTCAGTCGATACTTGATTACATAGTCAGTTCCGGGGAGCAAACCTGTGAAGTAACCCTCCATAGCAGTACCATCAACGGTAATCTTCTCCTTCTTGTATTCAGGCATCTGAGAATCGTAGTCGCTGTTATTTACGCCGAAGTAAGATGCGCGACCAAATGAAGCCCAAGCTGTAATAGTAGGATTCAAGCTACCATCACCATTCTTGGTGACATTCTTCGAGAAGATAGGATTAGCAAAGCCGGTATCCTCTTTCTCATAGACATTGAATGAGAGGTCGTGGAAGAACCACTCCTTGCCACTAAGACCCTGATCAACCAAAATCCAGTACTTACCCTCGTCGCTCTTAATAGTGAAATCAACCTGATTCTCAGCAGGCGCCAATGTATAGACATCTGAGCTGATAGACTTCGAAGTGAGCTTCGATGCACCCTTGTAAAGTGCAACATCAAATGTAACAGAAGGAGTCTTGATATCGTTAATAACGGTTGATGTTGAGCCATCAGTAATCTCAACCTTCTTACCATTATAAGAGATAACAACCTTGTCGTACTCGCAGTTCTCAACAGTCCAAGAGAGCTTAACACCCTCATACAAACCGTTCTTACTGTTCAAACTCTTACCTGTTGAGTTAGTAAGTGAAGCATAGATATCCGCCTTACCCTCGTCAATTTCAGTCTTGAGGAAGAGCTGAGGACCTGTTGCCGAACCTACATAAAGGGTAGACTCACCGGTCATGACATAAACCTTAGCCAACTTACGCTTATTTACATTTGTATCGCCTGCGTGACCAGCATCCAACTGGAGTCGGTTCTCGCAATACAATACATGCTCATTCTGCTGGTTAGTGTGGTCTGTAAGCTGTGGTGGCAAGCCCGGAGAAGTCTGCGGGAATGCTACACAAGCAGCAGGATATTGAGATACATCGGGACGAGAATAAGTCTCGGTATAAGGATAATCGCTTGTAGACCAGAAACCTTCCTTATTAACCACATAACCAATCTCATACTCGATTCTGTAAGTGCCTGAAGGCAAGAGGTATGAAGGAACGCTCTTAACAGGCTCGCTTGTAGGATAGCTACCAGACCATTGCCACTCGCTCCATGAGTCCTGCATGCTCAAGCCCCAACGAGCATAAGCAGCCCAATCAAGAGTATACCAATCGGGTAGAGCGTTAGCCTGCAAAGTATACATCAAAGAGCCATTCTTGGTGTTGTAAATCTTGATGGTACTTCTCAACTTCTCGCTATTAGCAACATCTTCATAGATAAGATGAGAGAACGCATAGTTGATGTTGGCCATATTGCTTGCAATGAACTTAAATGTGCCATCGCTCTGACGCTGCCACTCAAACTCGGGAGCCTCCCAGTTATCCAAGCTAAAGATGCTGATAATCTCCTCAGTCTCATCCAGGAGAGTCTCTCCTGCATATACCTTAACGGTAACCAAAGGCTCAACACCTGATATGCCCTCGAGCTCTACATAAGCACGACCGTCTGTTACAGTCCAAGCATGCTCACCACCCTCGGTAATCTCGAAATCCTTTGTGCCGTCATTAACGACAACCTTAGTAATCTCCTCTGCAGAGAATGCGTTCCAAGATACATTGATGGTTTTCATCTTCTTAACAGCTACGAGCTTCAAATCCATCTTATAAGCTGCAGCCTCACCATTCTCGGTAGGAGCAGTAATCTCGTTCTGCAATGCAGCACCTGCAGTAGCCATCTGCTCAGATGTCAAAGTAACGGTAGCGTGAGGCCATGCAACCCAACCACGATAGTCTCCAGACTCGTGCTTGAATGCGTAAACTGTAACCTCCTGACCATCAACGGTCTCTGTTGAACGAGTACGGAACTTAACATTTCCGCTCTCATCACGCTGGTAGTCGCGCAAGATACGAACATCATGGTCCATACCGGTTGCATCCTCAACCTTTCCTGAAGGTGTATCAGTGAACTTACCTGTCTCGGGATTGTAATCCAAAGGCTGGCGATCGGTCATGTTAGGAATAGTATATACGGGGATATACTCAATCTCATAATCCACAGTGTACTTGCCGCCGGGAACG
The DNA here is from genome assembly GCA_017532885.1 of Alistipes sp. Next base: position 18,284 of record JAFXIS010000082.1, read on the forward strand.
AAGTTCTTCGCCTCAATCTTCCAATCCTTGTTAATCAAGGTTGCGCAGTGGCGAGGATAACCTCCGTCAGAGTAGTAAGTACCACCCTCAACCATATCCTCGGCAACAACCTGACCATTCTCGTCCTTAATAGACCACTTAACGGTCTTTGCATAAGCACGCGCAGCCGAGAGGTGTGAAGCACGCAATGTAAATGTCAAACCATCGTTGTTGGGCAACAACTCGAACTTAGGCTGGTGAGCCTGGATATCGGGCTGTGCAGCATCTACCGAGAAGGTAGCGCACAAACGATGACCCATGGCAACCATACGACCGTAAGCATCATAAGCCTCAACTCGTACATAAGAGGGGTACTGCTTGTGTACAAGGTCGATAGTCTTAATAGCCTGACCTGCCCAAATATCGCGATACAGATTCTTCTGCTTATCAGAGTTGGGATTCAACTCGTCAATAGCGTCGGGATTAACATTCTCAACATCATACCAACGAGCATCGTCGTGAGTATAAACACCCTCCTGACCATTTGCGTCAATATACAACTGGCTGTCTGCCTCGCAAGAACCTACATAAATCTTGTATGTACGATACTTCGGCAACCTTGGTGCGCCCTCCTCGCTGCTCTCATAAATCTGAGGAACAGTGATAACGGCTGTGTTCAAAGACTCCAAATATGCTGAGCCGAATGAGTAGAAGTGGAAGAACAAAGGTTGTACCTCAACACCTACACCCAAACCTTCGGCTGAACCCTCAGCCGATGCGGGCTCACCCTGCATATCAAGAACATCCTCATAGTAGATAACACCCTCCTCGGCAACACCACCAATAGCGGGGTGAGCGTAGATAGTGTAATCTACCGAATATGTATCTGTGTCGTCCAAAGTAGCACCCTCGGCCAACTCAATCAATACATCTACGGGCTCATTCTTTGCCTGCTTATCATCCAATGCTGCTGCAAGGTCATCATCTGAAGCCTTCGCCTCACCCTCAAAGATAACAGTACCGCTACTATCCTTCATTGCCAATGTAAGATGGTCGAAGATGTTGCGAGTACCATTAAGATTGCTGAATCGCAAATACATAGCGCCTTCTTGCTCAACGATAGCAACAGTCGGCATAGACATTGTCTCCAAAGTGAAGGGTGCAACTCCGCTGAACTGCGCACCATTCTTCTGCACACCAAAGTCATTACCGGCCAAAATCGTCACATTGTACAATGGCTTCACCAATCCATCAATAAGCGCAGCTCGTTTGCCATCAACAACATCAAGTTCATCGGCTGTAAAAGAGAATTTGAGGTCATCCTCGCCTTCGCACTTTACTACGATGTCGTACTTTGTGATGGGGTACTCCTCTTCGGGCTCTGTCCACAACAATTCAACAGCCTGATAGCCGTCGCGCACGAATTCGATATCGGACACCACGCTTATCGGAGCTTCGGTAGGACCTACCGGAGTAGGTGGCTCTGGTCCGGGCTCAACCTTATCACCCTTATCCTCACAAGCCACGATTCCAAACGCCAAAAAGAGCGAAAGGAATAAATACCATAACTTTTTCATAGTAGGAAATTTTTAAGTGTTAGTAAAATTTAGTTTTCTCTTGTTGGTAAATACGGCAACGAAGTACAGTTGTTAAAAACTGCACTTCGCAACCATATGTTTATTACTCTTGATTCTCGTCCGGAGTATAATCTCCAGAACCCGGCTCATCGTCATCTGCCGGTGCGGGAGGCAACTCGCTACCCTCAATACCATAGAGGAAAATCTCCGAAATGGCAGGGATAGAGGTTGTTAAACCGTTTATATCCTTCAAAACACGGATGCGGATATGACGGCATCGTCTTGTCATCTGCTCGGGATCCTCGAAGAGACGGAAGGTAATACCATCGATATATTTATCAGTGTAAGCGTACTCGCCCATAGTCTCGACAGTTTGGTCGAAGGTACCTACCAACTCCCAATCATCAAGAATACCATCCTCCTCGGTCTTATCGTTGCTAATCCACAACTCGTAAACACCCGGAGAACCAATATTCTCGAAATCACGAGCGAAAGTCATACCGATACGGTTGAGCATAACCTCCTGACCTGTGCTGAAGATAAGTGAATATGGATACTCTCCGAATTGTGCAGCACGCCAATATGAATCCATATAAGCCTCGAGAGTGGAAACTGGATCAACCATCAACATGTCATCTGAAAGGCGTTCCGGGCTATGCTTATTCCAGGTTGTAGGATCCTGATAGAACGAAGCAGGCTTTATGCTTTTAGTTTCTGACTCATAAAGGTAAGGATATACATCCATAGGATAGCTTGCCTTCATGCGCTCCACATCAACATCGCTTCTAAGCTCGCTCCAGAATGAACCATAGAAGTCCTTCAAGTAGTCGATGTTGTTCTGTGACCACCAGAACCAAGACCATAGATTCTTAGAGATAGGATGTGAATTAGGATCTTCAATCTTCCAACCCAACTCCTCAACCTCAATATCTTGAGTATCGTCCAAGCTAACGCAATCTACACATACGCTCTGGTAGTAATAACCTACGCCAAACTTATCCATAAAGACGCAAGGATGGAAATTGTAGGTATATTCAATAGTATAACGCGCATCGTTGCTTATGCCCTCGATAGCGTCCCACTCGTTCGATAATTCCACGAACTGAGAACGCTCATACTGGCGGTCCCAATATAGTGTAGTGAGATTATTGGTCTGCTCTTGATTGCCGTTTTCTATCTCGGCATCCTTCTCTGCGCGGTCATACTCACCCTCGGCGATGACTGTTTCGCCTGACTTGAGCTTCCACTCAATCGAAGAGCAGAGGTTGATAATACCCGATAACTCCTTGATAACCAAGCGGTGTCCGCTAAGGTTGGGGTCAGTCTTTGTATTATCGTAGAGGTAGAACTTGGGGCGGATAACATTCGGGAAATTCTCGCCACCGAACTTCTGCTTAGTGTAAATCTCGGCATTGGTCTCGGTAATCAACGAAGGATTGCCGAAATTATCCAAACTGCAAACATAGAAGAAGTAGGTGTTAAACTCGCTTAGTCCGGTAATCTCATATCGGCAAAGCGGATACTCCTTAACCTCTACGATTACACCATCATCCTCCTCTTCGCTTGAATCGCCTTCTTCACCTTCCTCTCCTTCCTCGCTTGAGTCACCAGAGGTGCCGGGTGAAGTTGAGGGCAATAGATTTTCATTCTTCCATGTTCCAATAACGGCATTCTGTACATCCTCAGCGCTGAGGATAATCTCCTTAAGATTATTTCCCAAGCCATAGCTGATGCGCAAGCCGGTTGAAACCTGGTCAGTGGGGTGAGCCCACTCAACCTCTACGCGCTCGAAGCCGGCATTAACCTTTACATAAGGAAGCTCTGCTGAGTGCATAGATGGATTCTGAAGGTACTCCTTATGCAACCAGTCCATATTTTCGCACGCGGCGAAAGCAAAGCTGCAAATGGCGGCTAATAATATATATTTCAATGTCTTCATATACTCAATCTAATTTATTGATTAACAGCAGCATTAGCATCAACCTCCTTACCCAGAAGCATGATATCCGACAAACGGCCTGATGCCCAATATCTGTCACCCGGGTTGGTGGTTACGGGCCAGTCTGACAAGCCGCGGAAACGCCAATAACGGAATGTACGAGAGAACTTCGGATTATCGGGGTCAATTTGGAACTCGGTACCCTCCTCAATCTCAATCTGCTTGTCAATCTCGTCGGCAGGAACCTTGATAGTATACTTTCCAATCAACTCCCAATCATCGAGAAGGCCATCCTCGGGAGTTGGGTCATTACTTCCCCACATCTCGAACGAGCGCAAACCTCCGGCCATTCTACCGAATGCACAAGGCTCAACCTGCCAGATGCAGAAGCGGCTGATTTGTACCTCGCGACCCATATCAATGAAGTAGCACCATGGCCAATCGGGACCCTGACCTACATCCCAGTCACCTGTCTCGAAGTGAGTGTCGGGACGACCATCCCAGAAGAGGTAGATACTTGCCTCGTTGTGACGAATACGAGCATTGCGGAACTCGCTAAATTTATACATCTTGTTACGAGCAACAGGAGCTCCATCCTGCCACAAAACGGTCTTGGGCGCACCCGTGTAGTTGTTCAAGTTCTGATTATCGGGGTAGTTCAAAGACTGATCCCACTGATCTCCATACAAACGGGGGTCGTCGATAATCTTCAATGGCTTCATATTCAAGGTGTCGTCATAGAGAATCGACATATTTGAGTAGGTTACCATCTCTGACTCATATCCATAACGGTTATCTACAATCTTGACATCGATAGTATACTCAACATCGCGCTCCAAACCCTTTACCTCTACGCGATCCTCAGTTGCTGAAGTGGTAAATGTTGGGGGGTCCTTAACCTTCTGGTTATTAACCCACAAATCCAACTTGATATCAACTACGGTATTAAACTCATTCTCTACCAAGATGTAGAAAAGACCGAAGCCGGGGATAAGTTTAAGGGTCTTGCTGATAGGATCAACTGTCGCACCCTTGGGCTGAACAGTGTACAAAGTCGGCTCCGACTCATTACCATTCACATCCACTGCGTAGAGTGCCACCTCATACGGGCCGACACCCATACCGGTAAGCTCCAAAGAGTTGTTAAAACGAGAACTTGTTCTCGAGATAGTTGCACCATTGTCGATTTCATATTCAGCACGAACATAGAGGAAGTCTGGGTCACTCGGTATAGTATACGATAGGGTACCACCTCCGTAATCGGGCTCATACTGTACATTTGAAACAGGTCCGGGAGGTACTTTCTCATAAGCACCCTCAGTCTCTGTCTTGGTGCAGCTTAGTACACCGACAGCGAGGACCATCATAAGTATTAATGATATATATCGTTTCATATTCAGTTTGATATTATTTCTATTATTAATATAAGGTATGACTATACTAAATCCAATATGGGTTCTGAATCATATTCGGGTTTTTCAGCATCTCCTCATAAGGAATAGGCATCAAATAGTCACGAGGTGTGTTCCACTGACGGTCATTCTCCCAAATAGTCTCGGTATAGAATGCTGATTCAGTAGAGCCCAAACCATTCCAACCACGAACCGGCTTGTTATAGAACTCGTCGGCACGCTTCCAACGAAGAATATCGAAATATGACTGTCCCTCGAATGAAAGCTCGATGAGTCGCTCGGTATGAATCAACTCACGAAGGTGAGCCTTGTTGTTAACCCATATACCGGCCTTAGAGCCAACAATCTGAGCATTGTTCCACACATCCTCGATATCGGGCAAACCTGCGCGACTGCGAATCTTGTTGATATCATCATAAACAGCCTTTGAAGGACCTGAAATCTCGTTCAAGCACTCCGCACGCAACAGATAGAGGTCGGCCAAACGGATAAACGGATAGGGGAACTGTACGGTACGATTAGCTGTCACACCGCAAGACTCGGGGTGAACATACTTCTTAACGGCAATACCTGTCCAGAAGAAGTCGTTCTCGAGAGAGCCCGGAGTACGACCTCCCGGATCCTCGCCATTACGCAACTTAAGGTCGATATTCTCCTCCCATGTACGCCATACACAGCGGTCGGTTGCAATCCAAGCATAGAAACGAGGCTCACGATTAAGGTGAAGCGTAGCGGTCTTGGCGCTTGGCTGCATATATCCTGCGTGATATGTGTCAGAAGGAATAGTACGAACTGAATACCACTGGTCCTTGTTATAATATGTCTCATCATACTCGATGGGCACACCATTCTTTGAATAGAAACGCTCCACGATGTTGAGCGATGTTCCCAACCACTGGTGGCTATATGTATTCGATACGCGCTCGTAGTCGTAACGAATCATACAAGCATTGTGAACATTGAGGTTATCGGCGCCACAAGGCTTTGTGTTACCCCAAATAAGCTCCTTGTTCCAAGGCTGGTTAATAGCATAACGCAAGTTGTAGCAGTACTTAATGATATCTGAGCCACCATTCCAATACTCCTCATCAAACGAAGGAACATCGTATATTGCGTCATTCTCAAAATAATACAGATGGTGACCTGTTGCCTCAGCAGCCAAGATAGCCTCATTTACTGCATCGTAAGCCTCCTTCCACTTGTTGGCGTCATACTCCTGTGGGAAGAAGTGGTTGCCATTCTCATCGCGGAACTCCGAATAATACTCCGAGTTTCCGTTGAACAACGGGCTGGCGCGTGTAACCATCACCTTAGCCTTAATAGCCTTGGCGATAACGGTTGTAATCTGGCCTGTCCACTGTACCGAAGCGGTTGTCTGCAATACATTACGCTCTGTGCCGTCCTCCTTGTAAAGCACTTCGTCAATCAAACCGATAACATATTGGAAACACTCCTCAACGGGCTGACGGCGACGACGAATTACATCCAAATCATCCTGAGAGTTTACATTCTTATCGTTGATGATGATAGGACCATACATACGGATAAGGAAGTAGTGGTAGTAAGCCTTCAGAATCTTAATCTGTGCAATCCAATTCTCACGCTCCTTGTCCTCCAAACCGATGATGAATGCACCTGACTCCAAATAGCCGAGTACGATATTACACATGCGGGTAGCCTCATAATAGTCTACACCCCAATTGGCTCCAGACCAATAGGCCAACAATGGGTTCTGCGAGTTATTCCAACCGCGCATAACCTTATTACCGCTACACTCTGTGCGACTACCTTTGACAGCCTCGCTCTGCATCTCGATCCACTCGTCACCCAACATCTGGTAACCGCCGTGTACCTTATAATTATTAGGCAGATACGAGTAGCAATCTCCCAAGGCGTTATAAGCCTTCTCCTTTGTCTCGAACAAGTCCTCCAACTTCAAGATGTTATCGGGAACGATGTCCAAGTAGTTACAGCCTGTAGCAAAAACGACTGCAACTGAAAATATAAGTGTTCTAAATATCTTTTTCATATCTCGTAATCGTTTAGAATGTCACATGAGCACCGACGCTGAATACTCGCTGCAAGGGGTATCCCAAACCATTGGCACCCATCTCGATATCCCACTCCTCAAAATCATCAATCTTGAACAAGTTTGAAGAAGAGAAATAGATGCGGGCACTTTCAATGAAACCGGTCTTCTTCAACCACTTCTGCGGGAAGGTGTAACCAAGCTCCAAAGTCTTCAAACGGAAGATACGGCCGTTACGCAACCACCAGCTTGAACGCTGAATATTGTTGGCGTTGTTCTGAGTAGACAAACGAGGCCAGAAAGTCTCCGAAATAGGATTATCTACGCTCCAGTGGTTGTCGGCAACAACAGAAAGTGTATTACGACGACCTACGAATGGAGCAACGCCGGCAGCGTCGATATAGAACGATACCAAATCCTGGCCCTGAGCGAATGCCGAGAGGTCAAATCCCTTGTAACCGAACGAGAAACCTACACCGTAGTTAATCTCGGGTGATGTGGGATAACCCATCGGAACCATATCATCCTCGGTAATAGCGCCATCGCCATTGATATCCTGGTACTTGATATCACCGGGACGAACGACACCCCAAGTTTGAGACGGAGAGTTGTCAATATCCGACTGGTCGATAAACAATCGCTCGGCAACATAGCCCCAAGTCTGATTTACGGGGTGACCTACGCGTGAACGCCATGGATAGTCGTACATGGGCTCGGGGGCAACTCGAATCTCTGCACCGGCATAGGTGAAGTTGAAACGACCCTGAATGAACAAACCGTTTGCCCAGCCCTTCTTAATGTCGATAGAACCATCGATACCGCCAGACTCAACCTCTCCGAGGTTACCGAATACGGCAGCAGTAAGACCCATTGAAGGTGGCAAGTTCTGACGCTCCATATAAATCTTTGAACGATACTCGTGGAAGTACTCAACCTGCAAATCAATCATGCTGGCGATATTCATCTCCAAACCGATGTTCTGCTTCTCCGAAATCTCCCACTGGATATCATTATTTGCATCACGACCGATTACGAAGCCACCAAGACCATTGTCAAAGTTGTTACCGAAGATGTAACCACCTCCACCAAGTGAGATGTTTGACAAGAAGAGGAAACGGTCAGCCATAGCATCGTTACCTACGCGACCCCAAGAGTACTTGAGCTTCAACTTAGGGATAATGCGTGAGATACCACCGTCCTGCCAGAACTGCTCGTTAGAAATCATATAACCGGCAGCAACTGCGGGGAACAAACCCCAACGCTTGCTCTTGTGGAACTTCTCTGAACCGTTGTAGGTCAAAGATGCCTCAACCATGTAACGGCCCTTGTATGAATAGGTTGCACGGCCACGGATACCCTGGTTACGAGCGGGCAATGATACGGTGATAGGACCATCGTTACTGTTACGGTCCTCGTCCATGGTGTAGATGACCTGCGCTGTAACATCGTGTGCATCGTTGAAATTACGATTATAGTGCAAGCCGAACTCATAATAAGAACGATAGAAGGTAGAACGAGCCTGTGAAGGATCACCCAAAGCCTCATTACCCTCGCGCATCAAGTTAAGAGTATATACATCGTTGATTTTGTCATACTCCTTCAAAGTATAGTAGAAAGGTGCGTATGCACGGCTTGTCATATTAGAACCCTCGGCACCAATCGAGAACTTAGCGCGGAAAATCAAACCCTTGGTCAAGGCGTGCAAATCCTGCTCCAAGGTAGCCTGAGTGATGATGTTACTTGCAAAACCATCACGATAACCGCGTACCATGTTTGCATAAGGGTTGGTCATCGAAGCATCCGAGTCGATACCGAACAAGACATGGCGAACATACTGATACTTCTCATCGGGACGCCATACCATCGGGAACTCTACGGGGTTACCAGCCATAACCGAGTTAAATACAGCGGTAGCCTCATCCAGCGGACCCTGATAATCCTGGAAGATTGAGTTAAGACTCAAATCCAAACGGGTAGTGTTTGTAAGATTAACATTAATCTTCGCCAAGATGTTATAACGATTGATATCGATATTGTTGCGGAAGTTGTTGATATCATTATCCTTCAAGATACCTGTATCGCGGTCCCATGCAACAGCCATGTAGTAACGGGCAATCTTACCACCACCGCTGGCATTAAGAGCATAGTGTGAGTTGTAGGTGAACTTCTCAAACATAGCGTCATACCAATCGATGTTGGGGTAAATCATCGGGTTCAAACCTGCCGCTGTTCCGTTGATTTTATCGGTAGAGTAGCGGGGCGGAGCAAGTGGAGTATCGTTATGCAACGCCTCGTTGTACAATTTCATGTACGACACACCGTCGATAGTCTCAGGCAACATGGTAGGCATTGAGAAGCGAGACTCGTGGCGGAACGAGATTGACAATTTACCCTCGCGACCCATCTTTGTTGTTACCGAGATAACTCCGTTTGCACCCTTCGAACCATAAAGAGCCGCAGCAGTTGCGTCCTTCATAATCGAGAAATTCTCGATGTTGTCGGGGTCTACCTGTGCCAACTCATTAGCCGATACCTCGAAACCATCCAACAAAATCATCGGTGACTGAGCATAACCGAAGGTGGTCACACCACGAATAAAGAACTCTGCGTTATCCTTACCCGGCTCACCGCTTCGCTGATAAGAGATAAGACCTGCAACACGACCTGCAAGCGCTGTTGTCAAGTTACTTGATGGTACGCGCAAATCTTTCGGGCTGATGGTCTCGATAGAGGCCACGATAGACTCCTTCTTCTGCTGACCAAATGCGGTCACAACCACCTCTTCAATCTCGCCCAGAGGCTCCATCTTGATGGTGAGGCTTGTTTTACCTCTAACATCAACCTCCTGCTCGACATAACCGAGGTAACTTACCACAAGAACATCGCGCTCCGACACATTCAGCTCAAAACGACCTTCATTGTCGGTAATAGCACCGTTCGGACGACCTTTGATAAGGGCCGTTGCACCTGGCAAGGGATAACCATTCTCATCAATGACTTGTCCGACAATGCGCTTCTTGTCTTGCTGAGAATCTTCCTCCATAGGTACACTCACCTCCAAATCTGTAGCCATAGCCGGCATTGCACTTGCCAGCATAACACTACAAAGTAGGAGTACAAATCCATAGTAGAGTGTTTTCCTCATAAATAGAAAGTTTTAATTAATAATAAAGTTTATTTTTTGTATTTTTGTATCTCGTTTTTTTTGCCCGACATCCCTCTGATTTTAGAGCCTTTAATCGTGGGCAAAATACTCTGTCAAACTATATATTTCCGGTAAAAATCTTGCACATAGGCACACTATCCCCATATGATAAGCAAAGTTAAGCCTTTTCATTCTAATTACAATGATATCTTTTGATTTATTAACTTTTGATTTTGATATAGATTTTTTTTAATAATTCGCTGGTCGCGTTAGGGTGCGTAGCTAATGGGCGTTGCCTGGAAAGAATTGATAATCAATAAATTGACTTTGGTGGCTCCTCCTGATTTTAGGCTTTCTGATTTGATAATATTGCATAAATAAGCTCTTTTTCATATCAAAATGACCAAATAGGATGATATTACGACCAATGAGATTAATTATCATAATATATAGCTTTAGCTATATAAAATCCGTATAACAAGGCTCTTTCGGCATCTGTCTTGTTCTCGAAAATTCAAAATTGATTTTGCGTAATCTCTAAATTCCCTAAACTCCCTAAATTCACAAAAACCACTTATATTCCCTATATCATTCCGGGCAAAGCGCAGCTTTGCGTGAGAATCTCTTTTACCCCACCGATGCGCTAATCCCACAAAAAACGAGGGTGCCCAAACATGTTGGACACCCTCTGTGTGATTTTAAGTTGTTGCTGATTAGAACAGATAACCCGTATTGATGTAGAAGGCTCCGTTGCCGTCCTGATTCTTGATGAAGGGGTCGCTGCTGAATTTGCTCAATGGCAAACCATACTCAAAAGCGACGATAAAGTTCTGGTTCATAATGAAACGCAAGCCTCCACCCACAGTGATGTGGGGACGGTCGGCAGTGCGGTTGCCCGAAGCGGCCATATACTCTTCATACTCTGCACGATACTGCTCCTCGCCACGGAACGACATGTCGTAGTTGCGTGTTACCATCGTACCATCGCTGAAGAGGTTCAAACCGAAGGCGATATTCTGCTTCCAGAGCGTGAAATTGACAAAGCGCCAGCGAATCTCGGCATTATACGATGCAACATCCAAACCCTGCACGCGATTACGCATCAAGCCTCGGATTGTGCGATATCCACCCATTCCGTCGCGGTCGTATGAGGGGCCCATAACTGTAATGTAGGGCAGCACATAGTAAGGTGCGCTCTTCCCCAATGTACCCTCATAGTTCAAGCGGTAGGCAAAGGTCAGGATATCGTTCTTAACAATCGGCAGATATTGGCGGAAAGTCAGCGAGTAGCGGTAGTATGGATTTGTCGTACCCAACCACTTGGGAGCGAGTGTAGCGTGAGCCTCAGCCCAAACGCCGCGTGACGGAGCACCCTCCTTGTCGCGTGTGTCGAACAACAATCCCAGGCGAACGGTGCTGTTCCAGCCACCCCAAGCCTCATCCTCGGAGATAATTCCCCAATCGCGATACATGTCGAAAAGGGGTTGCTCGTCAGCCGGGAACATCTTATGCTCGTCTTTGTTTTTGTTAATCTTATCGAGGTTCAAAGCCTGCTTATCCTTGTAACCCTGCTTGATGTAGCTGAGGTGATAGCCTGCCTCCCAGAAGAATTTTTTGTTCCAGATATTACCCACGAAATCGGTCTTGAAGAGCATCGCAAGGCGATTTACGCGATACTTCGGGGTGTAGATGTAGTTGTCGTGATTCTGCTTATCCTTACCCAGCGCAACCTTCTCGTGGTCGTAGTACGACATATAACCATTGAAGCCGTAGAAGTCCATAGCCTTGTCGTTTGTAAGCGTGAAGGTCGAAGACCAGCGCACGCCGGGGATAGTGAATTTATTGTCGTACGACACAACGAAGAGTTGCGAACCCTTCGTGAAGAACGACGCCTCGAAATACCAATGCTGTCGGGTGTTGGGGTAGACCGTGCCGTCGCCAAAATCGTAGATGTTAAGCAGGGCTCCGAGCTGGAATCCCTTGTCGGCATCGAATGCCACAGCCGGTAGCGGTCCGAAGTTATAACCGGTCTTTATAATCTCCTTCTTTGTAGAGCTCTCCGAATCGGTAGCTTGTGCAAAAACTGCATTGCAGCATAGTGCCGCCAATAAAATTGTTGCGATGTATCGTAAATTCATAATGTCTGTATTATTCGTTAAAAATTATCTCTCTAATTTGCTCGTATTTATCGCGCAAGTCCTTGTTTAGTAATAGTTTAGTATCCGAAATCATAACTCTGACCAAACGATATGTTTCGTGTGCCACGATGGGTGCCGGCAGGAGCAGGGCGATAGCCAAAAGTGCCCACGGCCATGGCAGGATAATGAATGCGATAATCGAATATATAAGCATCAAAATCGGCCACAAGACAAGGTTTGCCAAATAGCGGATAGAGTTGCGGAAAGCGTAATCCTTGAGTTTGGTAAATAGGTATGCGCACAGCAACTTGATGGGCAGCGTAAGAATCGTTATCGGGATATTGTAAGGTAACTTCAAAATCAGCACAAGCGTCTTCAACACGCGTGACCAAAATGGATATTTAATCGACACCGACGAAAGGCTTATGTTGTTTGCTTTTCTAATCTGCGAAGCCTCCTTTCCGAGCGATAACAAGCGTTGTGCCTTCTCGGGATTCTCTGCCTTGAGCTGCGCAATTTGCTGTACGGTCGTATTGTTTGCCTCGAAATAGGCATTCATTGCGTGCATCTTCTTATTTCGCTTGCGAATGCCGTCTGCGCGCTGTTTTACCACTGCGGCACAGATGTCGTATGTAGCATCGTAGTCCTCGTCATTCGGGATGTAGAATATAGATTGCTTCATGCGCTCGGCAAGCACATCCTTCATTATATTCATCTGCTCCTGCGGCGTTTTGTCGCTATGTGATGCCGTAAACTCGCCCACATTTATAGGGTCGCCTATCTGCACACGCACCGTTGAGCGGAAGCGGAAGAAACTGCCATATCGCAAGCCCACAGGAACGATATAGAGCGGCATGTCGGGCATAAGTTCTTGTGCCTGAAATGCGATGCGGAAGATACCCTTTGAGAGTGGCAATGACGAGAATTTTGCCTGATGCGTACCCTCGGGGAAGATGCAAAACGGCACCTTATCGCGCAAAACATCAACGGCTCGCTCGATAGTTTCGGTATTCTTCTTAACCTCGTCAATGCCGTCGCGCATGCGCATAATGGGCATAATCTTCAGGAACGAGAATATCTTAGCCAAGAGCGGACGACGGAAGATATCGGCACGCGCAACAAAGACCTTTGCTTTTTTGTCCATCGCCAAGATAACCAAGGCATCCATCAGGGCATTGGTATGATTTGGCGCATAAATCACAGCTCCATCTTGTGGAACTTTCTCAAGCCCCTCATAGCGTATATTGCGATACGATAGGCGCAGAACGAAATCTACATAGTGGCGCAACAGATGATACCACCTGTTGTAATCCTGAATCTTCTTTGGTTGAGCCATAAGCTAATCGTTGATAGGTGCTCGGCGGAACATGAAAGCGACCGCGAGTCCCGAAATAATATGCCAAATACCCCACCAAGCCGTAATGATAAGCATACCACCATAGTGACCATGCCAAATTTCGGGTGGGAAAATTGCGGTATTAAACAATAGAATAAGTCCCAATCCGGAGTTCTGAATGCCGGTTTCAATCGTAAGTGAACGACGGTCTGCGGCCGGAACCTTCATTAGAGTACCGCCCAAATAACCCGTTCCCAGCGCGCATCCATTGTGGATAAAGACGATGATAACAATATAGAAGAGGTTATCGATAAAAAGCTTCCAATTTTGCGAGAATGACACAGTAACCATTGCCAAGAAGAGCAGAATCGACAATATCTGTGCCGGACGCGTGATGCGTTTTGTGGCATTGGGGAAATAATTCGCGAAGAGCAATCCCAAAACGATGGGCAAACCCAAGAGCAACAGAATCTGCTCCAACATAGGCATAAACGGAATTACAAGTCGCGGAATGTCGCTATGTATGCTTATGATTCTGCTGTAAAGCGAGCCCCAAAAGAAGAAATTGAATGGCGTAATGAGTGGAGCAAAAGCCGTTGTAACAGCAGTCATCGAAACCGAGAGCTCGATATTACCCTTCGACAGCGACGAGATAAAGTTCGAGATATTGCCTCCCGGGCACGATGCCACCAAAATCATACCGAGTGCCACCATTGGTGTAATCCAATTATTGAGAAGCAAAACGATTGTAAAAGTTACTGCGGGCAGACCTACCCATTGCAGGAAGATGCCTGTTAAAACAGACTTGGGCTTTTTGAATACATCTTTGAAGGTTTGTGGCTTAATGCCCAGAGCCACGCCAAACATCACGAACGCAAGGATAATGTTTACTATCAACATTCCTCCCTCACCAAAGTTAATGGTCAAACTATTCAGTCCTTCCAATTGTTCTTTCATCTGAATACAAAATTTACCGAGCAACCGAGGGCCGGTTGCTTGTTAGTTGTAAAGACTCCGTTAACTTTGCCAATGACAGTGTGAAAGCGACTTACAAGTGTCTTTTCTCTCACGATTCGCGACATTTTTGTTATTGGCACGCACAAATATACCAAAAAAAATCTCAAATACACTATTTTTATGTCTATTTATGCTACTTAACATCAAATATATCACGAAAATAGCACAATTATAACTCTACTTTGCACTTTTTTGTATCTTTGCGGATGTAATAGTTTTCTGCCAAACTTAAGGCTATGATGGACATTTTTACATATATAATTTTTACGCTTATCTTCTGCCTGACTCCGGCAGGTGTCGTTTGGCTGTGTCGTCGTTTTCCGGCGTTGGATAAGTTGGGCCCGATTATGATTTTGTATGCTTTGGGCATGGCTTTGGGTAATTTGCCATCTCTTCCGGAGCAGATTGCCACCTTGCAGGATATCATCCCCAATGTGATGATTCCCCTTGCTATTCCGATGATGTTGTTCGGATGCAACTTCTCGCTAAGCGAGGCACGCCTGCAAACCAAGGTAGCGATAAGTGGCTTTTTGTCGGTATGTTGTGCCGTTGTTGTGGGCTATTTGCTCTTTGGCAGCCATATAGAGTATGGCAACAAGGTGGGCGGCATTATATCGGGTATGTACACCGGAGGAACGCTCAATGCTGCTGCTCTGCAAGCGGTCTTTCAGATTCCGAGTGAAACTTTCGTATTGATAAATTCATACGACATCATCATTTCGTTCCTCTACTTTGTATTCTTGTTCAGCTTTGGTATAAAACTGTTCCGCCGCGCATATGGCCAGGGCGAAAGTCATCTGTCGCAAGGCGATAAGGAGGAGCTGGAGCGCCAAATAGCCCAAAGTAAGGAGAATCCATACCGAGGATTATGCTCACGCGAGGGTTTTCGCGAGATGGCGCGCATCGTCGGGGTTACGGTAGTGATTATTGCGCTATCGGCAGGTACGACCCTGCTTTTCCCGAGCGAGTGGTTTATGGTGGTGTTTATCTTAATGCTCACCACATTGGGCGTTGCGGCCTCATTCTTTAAGGGCGTGCGCAAATTGCAGCGTAGCTACGATATCGGCATGTACCTTATATATATTTTTAGTATGGTTATAGCCTCGATGGCGGACTTCTCACACCTCGATTTGGCGGGTGGCGTTAATCAAATTGCATTTATGTCGGTGGCGGTATTCCTGTCGTTACTTATTCATGCTGTTTTGTGCCGCCTGATGAGGGTGGATGCCGATTCGATGGTAATCTCTTCGGTGGCGTTCATCAACTCTCCGCCATTTGTTCCCATGGCTTCGGCTGCGATGCAGAATCGCCGAACGCTCGTCACGGGCCTCGGTGCCGGAATCATAGGCTATGCCGTAGGTAATCATTTCGGGGTTATTATGTCGCATCTGTTGTCATATTTATAAAAGGAATCCGTCTTACTAAGACTCCGTCTGTATCTGCCTTTCTCCCGAAATGCTCACATACGCTCAGTATGCTGCTCTTTTGGCATCTGCCTTGCTGTGAGATAGTTTATAAAAATGATGACTATCATTTTTATAAACTATCAAATCGTCATTCCACATTAGCACAAAGTATCTGCTCGCAGATATTGATTATCCACCATTGTGCTAATGAATGGAATCTCTACCGGCTAATTATTGTGGAGTGTAGAGATGCCAGTCATTTTCTCGCTCACGCTCCAAAATGTGGCATGACGCATTAATACGAATTCCCGCCAAGACGATAGGGTGTTCCAACAAGTTTGGAACACCCTATCTGCGTAAACTATATCTTGCGGAATATTACATCTTGCAACATGGAGTCCAAGGCTTTAGTTGCTTGAAAAAGTCGTTACCCTTGTCATCTACCAAGATAAATGCGGGGAATTTCTCGACTTTAATCTTCCACACTGCCTCCATGCCCAACTCGGGATACTCTACGCACTCAATATCCTTGATGTTCTCCTGCGCGAGCAACGCTGCCGGACCACCGATAGAGCCGAGGTAGAAACCTCCATGCTTCTGACAAGCGTCTGTTACCTGCTGTGAGCGGTTACCCTTGGCAATCATAATAAGCGAGCCACCCTCAGCCTGGAATGCATCTACATAGGGGTCCATGCGCTGTGCCGTAGTGGGGCCCATCGAGCCGCAAGGCATGCCTGCCGGAGTCTTTGCCGGACCGGCATAATATACGGGGTGATTCTTAAAATATTCGGGCAATCCCTCACCTGCATCGAGGCGAGCCTTCAACTTGGCATGAGCGATATCGCGAGCCACGATGATTGTGCCGCTAAGGCTTACGCGCGTAGCTACGGGGTGCTTTGCAAGCTCCTTGCACACCTCGCGGATTGGCTGGTCCAAATCAATCTTTACGGCATCGCCCTCGCCTGCCTGACGCAGAGCCTCGGGGATAAGCTCGTAGGGTTTGGTATCCATCTTCTCAATCCAAAGACCCTCTTTGTTAATCTTCGCTTTGATATTACGGTCGGCCGAGCAGCTAACACCCATACCTACAGGGCAAGAGCCTCCATGGCGGGGTAGGCGGATGACGCGAATATCGTGGCAGATATATTTTCCGCCGAACTGTGCGCCCAAACCTATGCGGTGAGCCTCCTCGGTGAGAATCTTCTCCAACTCCACATCGCGGAAAGCGCGACCCGTCTCGTCACCCGTTGTGGGGAGGTTATCATAGAAGTGAGTTGATGCCAACTTTACGGTCAGAAGGTTACGCTCAACGCTCGTACCACCCACAACAAATGCGATATGATAGGGAGGGCATGCTGCTGTGCCGAGCGATTTAATTTTTTCGACGCAGAAGGGTATCAACTTCTCGGGGTTAAGCAGAGCCTTGGTCTCCTGGTAGAGGTAGGTCTTGTTTGCCGAGCCGCCACCTTTGGCAATGAAGAGGAACTTATACTCCATACCCTCGGTTGCCTCGATATCAATCTGTGCGGGCAGGTTGCAACGCGTATTCACCTCCTCGTACATCGTTAGCGGAGCATTCTGTGAGTAACGCAGGTTCTCCTCGGTATAGACATTATATACACCGCGCGAAAGTGCCTCCTCGTCGCAGAAATCGGTCCATACACGCTGACCCTTCTCGCCATGAATGATGGCTGTACCCGTATCCTGGCAGATGGGCAACTGCCCCTTGCTTGCCACCTCGGCATTGCGAAGCATTGCAAGAGCCACATACTTGTCGTTATCCGATGACTCGGGGTCGCTCAGAATCTTCGCCACCTGTTCGTTATGCGTACGACGCATATTGAACGATACATCGTGGAACGCCTGCTGCGTAAGGCGAGTAAGAGCCTCAGGCTTTACTACCAATATCTCCTTGCCGTTAAATTCACTAACCGATACACCCTCCTTCGTGAGCAGATAGTATTCGGTTTCGTCTTTGCCCGTTTGGAACATCGGGGCATACTTAAATTCTGGTATTCCTGCCATAGTGATATATTTATAGTTGAAAATTTTCTATCTATCCCTACAAATATAACGAAAAGTTACGAGGTGGAGCGATTTTAAGGATAAAAGTTTTAACAAAATAAGAAGAAACCGTCTTGCCAAAGCTATTTCGGCATCTGCCTCGCTCTGGAAAATTCAAAATTCAAATTTCAAAATTACGAGGGCGTGCCCTCGTTTCCTCCTTCTTGCTCGGCAGAGGGCAAATTTATTAGCCCTATGCGCTCACTTACTCGCAGTGTTGCCATTCAATTGGGTAATGGCAACAGATGCGTACCTACGAACTAATAGTTTGCCCAATTGTGGCATGACGCTGTCGTAAGAATTCTGTATAAGAAAAGAGGGTGTCCAAATTTTTGGACACCCTCTTTAGTGTTAATTGATAGATTTGCGGTCGGGGGATATATGTTCCGGTGCGGCGGCTTCCATTTCGTTTTGCATTTCAACCATATTGAAAGCCTCCTCTGCGGTGGTGCAGTCGCCGATTATGACGGGCATGTTCCATGCGATTTGCAGCTTGTTTACTGCGTAGAGCATCGCGTTATACTCCGGCGTTGGAGTGGACTCCATAAGGATTATCACCGCATCCACATCGGTATATTCGGCGAAGAATTGTATTACCAAGGCGATGTTTTGTGTGCGTGGAGCATGCTTTACCAAAATATTCTGGTCGCTGCAACCCAAAGCCTTCAAGCTCTCGACGCATGCCACCATATTGCGGTGTGCAAAAGCCGACTGCTCATCCACGACGATTATGCCTACCTTGAATCTCTCCACCTTGTATTCCCTTTGCGCAATTATTTCATCAACTTCATTGCGTTGTTAATCTCGGGTGAGTTAGCGTACTTGTCAGCGATGATGCTCAAGCACTCCTGAGCCTTAGCCTCGTTGCCGGCAGCGGTGTAAGCCTGTGCTGCCTTGCGCAAGTACAAAGGAGCAGTGTAGAGGTTGTCGCTAACCTTTGCAGCAGCCTCAAATGCGGCAGCAGCAGCGGCGTTGTCGCCCTTCTCAACTGCGATGTCGCCCTTCAAACCGGCAGCCATAGCGTTTACAATCTCACCGGGAGTACCCTTAACCTTGTGGAACTTGCTCAAATAAGCCTCAGCTGAATCAAACTCGCCCAAACGAATTGCGCAAGCTGCAGCGTAAAGATTTGCCAAGTTACCTGCGGGAGTGTTGCCATACTGCTCTGCAACCTGTGCGAAGCCTGGAGTGTTCTCGTCGCCGTTAAGAGCCAACGCGAAATCTGCGTTCTGCTGCTCAAACTGATACTGTGCCTCGTACAACATCTCCTGCGCAGCCTGCATACGAGGCTCGCTAACGAGTTTCTTGTAGCCGAAAATTGCAGCTGCCAATACAAAAATTGCAATCATGGCGATTACTACCGCCTTGCTGTGCTTCTCAAAGAAGTTTTCGGTCTGCGCCTGTGCCTGTGCCAGCGCCTCCTCCTGTGGAGTCATTACCTGTTTTGCCATAAGTTTTTATTCTGTTTAGTTAAATTTTCAGTATTTCAAAATGCAAAAATATAATAAAAAATACAAAAAACACATAAAGTCGCGCTGAAAATGAAAAACGACACGACGAAAAGTTAAGAATCTCGCCGAAAAACATTAACTTTGTAATGAAAAGTTACAAAAAAGTGGTTTGAATTCATTAGCCTATGCGACTAAAAAAGTTGTTGCTCATAAATTTCAAGAATATCACGCAGGCGGATATAGATTTGTCGGATGGTATCAACTGCTTTGTCGGGGATAATGGTGCCGGAAAGACCAATATCCTCGATGCAATATACTATTTGGCGATGTCGAAATCGGCCTTCACGATGACCGATGGACAGAGCGTGCATCATGGTGAGGATTTTTTTGTTGTCGAAGGCTCCTACCTCGCCGACAGCGGTAGCGCGGAGTTGGTAAATTGCTCCTTCTCGCATCGAGGCGGCAAGGTGCTGAAATGCAACGGCAAGGAGTATGACCGCCTGGCGGACCATGTGGGTCGTTTCCCGGTGGTTATCGTATCGCCGCAGGATAGCTCGCTGATTACCGACGCAGCCGAGGAGCGCCGCCGTTATCTCAATGGTTTTATCTCACAGATTGACCGTGCGTATCTGCACTCGATGATGCGCTATAATACCATACTTTTGGAGCGTAATCGCTTTTTGAAGGGCTCTTCTGATGAGTCGATGTTGCAGATTTACGATATGCAGCTCGCGGAGCATGGCTCGCGCGTATATGAACTCCGCAAATCTATTATCGAGCGTATGCAACCACTTGTGGCAGAGTATTATCGGGCTTTGTCGGATGACCGCGAGAAGGTTGATATAAGCTATCGCTCGGAACTTGAGAACAGACCTCTTTCGGAACTTTTATTGCAGGCTCGCCAGCGCGATATCATCAACCAATTTACCACCGTAGGCGTGCATCGTGACGATGTGGTATTCCGCATTGGCGATTATCCGTTGCGCAAGTATGGCTCGCAGGGGCAGCAGAAGTCGTTCCTTATCGCGCTGAAGTTGGCTCAATATCGCCTCGTCGCCGAGGCTACGGGCGAGAAACCGGTGCTGTTGTTGGATGACTTGTTCGATAAACTGGATATGGGGCGTGTCGAAAAACTGCTTTCATTGGTTTCGGGCGAGGACTTCGGGCAAATCTGCATCACGGATTGCAACAAGGTGCGCTTGGAGGGTATCTTGGAGCGTGCCGGCAAGGAGTATTCTTTGTTTGTAGTCGAGGGAGGCGACCTGAAGCGATGAAACGCACGAATGCCCAAACGATAGGCGAGGTGTTGCAGGAGTTCTTCTCGCAACCTTATATCGCAGCAAAGGTCGCTGAGGGGCGATTACCGGAGGTGTGGCGCGAGGTTGTTGGTGAGAAGGCAAGTTGCCAGACGGCGGATTTGCGTCTGGAGAATCATGTCTTGTATGCCAGAATCGTGTCGAGTGTCGTGCGCCAGGAACTCTTCTATCGTCGCGACGCCATCGCCACCGAGATAAATCGCAAGCTCGGCATAAAGCTGGTTAATGTGGTGATAATAAAATAGCGGCCTTATGCTTTTGTGGTGATGTTTCATAATTGACTCACAACAAAAAAACATAAGATTGAGTGGCACTCAATCGCCGTCATCTGCATAAATGTTGCCCAACGGGCACAAAAAAAAGAGCAGTTTTTACTGCTCTTTTTTTGTGCCCAGAATAGGACTCGAACCTACATGCCGCGAAGCACTCGCACCTGAAACGAGCGTGTCTACCATTTCACCATCTGGGCATCGTTTCGTGACGCAAAGGTACTACTTTTTTTCATTCCGCAATAGATTTTAGCGAA
>JAFXIS010000083.1 GCA_017532885.1 Alistipes sp.
TTCAAAATTCAAAATTATTTTTTGAGTGTCCTCTCTTTATATAATTTCAAACCAGAATCTTAAATATAATTCCTACCTCAATATCCAAAACTTGTATTTCAAAATTATTTTTTGAGTGTCCTCTCTTTATATAATTTCAAACCAGAATCTTAAATATAATTCCTACCTCAATATCTAAAACTTGTATTTCAAAATTATTTTTCGAGTGTACCCTCCTTATATAATTTCAAACCAAAATCTTGAATATAATTCTACTCCTTATCAGCTTTTGTAGTCAATATAATTTTCGACAAAATATTAATCAAATCCCTACAATCAGGGAAAATACTATCAAACTCCTTTTTCGTAATATAATCCGTCTTATATAATAATTCCAACCAATACTCTGTCTCATACGCCTCTTTCAGAGCAATATTCATCTTGGCCATGAAATCATTTCTCGATTGACCTCGCAAGGCCTCACGGACATTTGCACCTATGCTCGTTCCGCTTTTAAGTACTTGGGCCGATAAAATCCTTTCATCTAAAGCATAACGCAGATGCTTGTATAACTTTACAATTCTAACCGCAAAGTCAAAACTTTTATCCAAAACGATATTCTCTTGCTTCATACTCTAATGCAGCGACAAAATAAAACTCAATTTTGAATTTTGAATTTTATCAAGTAGGTCCGGTCGCAGCTCCTGCGTACGCTTATACGCCATCTCCTCCTGCCACTTTTCAATCTCGGCGAAGTTACCCGACAAAAGCACATCGGGGACCTTCCAGCCGCGGAAATCCGACGGGCGTGTATATACGGGCGGAGCCAACAAATCATCCTGAAAGCAGTCGGTCAGGGCCGAGGCCTCGTCGCCAATAGCACCCGGAATAAGGCGCACAACAGCATCGGTAATGACACACGCTGCCAACTCGCCTCCCGTCAGGACATAATCGCCGATAGAAATCTCGCGAGTGATGAGATGTTCGCGGATGCGGTGGTCGATGCCCTTATAGTGGCCGCACAGAATGATGATATTCTCGCACATCGAGAGGCGGTTTGCCTCGTGCTGATTGAATGTGATGCCGTCGGGCGAGGTGAAGATAACCTCGTCGTAGTGGCGTTCGGCCTGTAACTTTTCGATAAGTTCAAAGACAGGCTCGCACTTCATAACCATACCCGCCTCGCCACCAAAGGGGTAGTCGTCGGTGGTCTTGCGTTTGTCGTGAGCATAGTCGTGCAGATTATGCACCACAATCTCAACCAAGCCGCTCTCCTGCGCGCGTTTTAGGATAGACTCGTTCAGCGGCGACTGCACCAGCTCAGGAACAACGGTTATAATATCGATTCTCATATCGTTTAGTTCTTGTAATTTACCTCCTGATTCAGCACCTCAACAATGAAGGGGTTGTACATCGACTCGTGACCTATGTTGCTATCCTCGCCGTGGCCGGGGTAGATCTTCACCTCATCGCCCAACGGCAGCAGGTTGTCGATAATCGAACGCATAATCCACGAATAGTCGCCACCCGGGAGGTCGGTGCGGCCGATACTCTCGCGGAAGAGCGTGTCGCCCGTAAACAACACCTTCGACTGCGGCTCATAGAGCGCCACATGACCCGGAGTGTGCCCCGGGGTGGAGATAATCTGCAAGGTAGTGTCGCCAAACTGAATGCTCTCGCGGCCCTCCAAGTCGATGTCGAGTGTCGGCATATCGCCGGCACGCACGCCAAAGAGTTCGGCACTTGCTACACCATTCTCCAGCAGGAACTTATCCTTTGACGACATTGCAAAAGGCACCTCATAACGGCGGCAGACAAACTCTGCTCCCAACAAGTGGTCAAAATGACCATGAGTATTTATCGCCATAACGGGCTTAAGGCCCTTTTCAGAAATAAAGTTTTCGAGCATAGCGTTTTCACGCTCCGACGAGTTGCCGGCATCAATTATAACTGCTTGAAGCGTAGCATCCCACACGATATAGGTATTCTCCTGCAAAGGATTGAAAACAAGACGCGCAATATTCATAGTTCTATGGTTTATCATTTAATTTGTCAAAGATAGCAATAAAAAAAGACTCACGCAAACTCATTAAAAATAAGAGAGGTGTTGGCTGTTCAAAATTCAAGATTGTTGGCATAAAATAGTAAGTATTACGACCAAATTCGAGGACAAAAAGACGGGAAATATCTCGCTCAAGAGCGTTTTAGGTAATTAGAGGAGCTAACCAAACGGATTTTCGAGAGCGAAAGACACTTTTAGTTAGATATATCCCACGAAAATATTTTCAAAATTTTTGATGTATTTATACATCAAGCCTACTCATCACTACCCCTTTGCAAAAAAATTTCCTCCAAAAATTTGGTTTATAAAATAAACTACTTTATATTTGCAAAAGGGAAACGGGATGATGAGGCTATTTTGAGGCTGGTCGAAGATGGCAAAACCGCAGCATACTTGGCGTATGTGAGGATTTTGACAGCGAGCCAGACGCCGAAAGAGCCCATCAGACACCCCGAAAACCTTAACTAATACAATTTATTAAAACTATGGAAAACAAAACTTTTACTGAGGAGCAGAGTTTAGAACTCATAACCTCGATGATTCAGGATTCGCGCAAACGATTGGCGCAAAACTCAGGTACGCCATTCTTGGTGTGGGGCTACATTACGGTAGCGGTATCTATTTTTGAGTATTTTGTAATAGCACAAGGTTGGTCGCCAATACTGTCGTGGGCTTGGTTTGCAATCCCGATTCTTGGCTGGCCGGCGATGATGTTTGCCATACGCAATCAGGAGAAGGGTGCAAAGAACCATATCGACCGCACTATTTCGGCATTGTGGTGTGTATTAGGCATCTCGACTCTCTGGCTCTATCTGTTGGCAGTTGCCTACAACGCCTCGCTATTTTCACTTATCGTGCTGATAATGGGCATTGGAACACTCACGACAGGCATTATTTTGCGTGAAAATGCAACCAAATGGTGCGGAGCATTGGCTATGGCGGCATCTGCGATTTTTCCGTTGATGCACCTCCTTAAGAGTGGGCAAGTTACGACAGAAATTCTTATCTTTGCAGCGATATTCTTTGTAATGATGGTTGTGCCCGGACACATACTGAATTACAAAACCCGAAAAAGATAAAAGATGTTGCGCGAACTAAATCCACTTCTGCACTCAGAACTGCGCTTAGCGGTTATGTCGATACTTATCAGTGTCGAGAGTGCCGATTTTGTCTACTTGCGCGAACAAACAGGAGCCACAGCGGGAAATCTGAGCGTTCAAATCGACAAGTTGCAACAAGCCGGATATATCACTGTAACAAAAGGATTTAACGGCAAGAAACCCCGCACTACCTGCGCCATTACAGAGCAGGGCACAGCCGCTTTTTCGGAATATGTCGATGCGCTTCGTTCCTATATTGGCAAAGGGCTTTAGCTAACCGTTATATCCGCCACAAGCCCCAATAGTTAATCACAAAAAAATCGGTTAATATGCTCTTATTGGTCCATAATTCCCACATTTACAACTTCTGGGACTTCTTTCCAATCTGTTAAACTTTTTAACCTGTTAAATCTTTTAACTACCTCAAAATCAATAGATTATCTAATCAGATCATCCAATAACTGCTATTTTTCTGGTAATTTTCCTTAATGCCCTAGTGAATTGGTTACCAATAACTTGGAATTTATTTTAGTCAAATAAAGACATAATAATCAAAAAATCCGCTTGCCCTTTGCGCCAAGCGGATTTTTTATATTACTTTTCGCGGATTATTATTACTTCTTTGTATATACGACCTTCTTGGTTTCAAAAAATTCTTCGTCGAAGAACTCCGAGATTGGAAACTCCGTCCACGACATCTTTGTGGCAGCAAGCTCCTCGGTAAGGTCGCCACCCTTAAGGTAGAGGATACCATTTGGGAGCGTGCCTTTCTGACCTCGGTCAATCTTGCTCCATATCCACTTGACAAAAGTCGGCATTTCCGTTACAGCACGCGACACAACATAGTCGAATCGCTCGGGAATCTGCTCCACACGCGTATTTCGGGCATCAATATTCTTTATCCCGGCGCCCTCGCAAACGCCTTTTACAACGGTAATTTTCTTGCCAATCGAATCGGCTGCGACAATCTTTGCCTCGGGGAACATAATCGCCAGCGGAACGCTCGGAAAGCCACCTCCGCAACCGACATCGAGGATGCGCGCACCCGCCTCAAAACGGCACACCTTCGCAATGGCGAGCGAATGCAGGATGTGACGCAGATAGAGCTGGTCGAAATCCTTGCGCGAAACAACATTTATCTTCGCATTCCAATCGGCATAGAGGTCATACAACGCACCAAATTGCTCCTTTTGCTGCGGTGTGAGGTCGGGAAAATATTTTTCGATTATCTGTATCATTTTTTTACTCGTTTTCTCGGTTCTGTTCGGCTGTTGAGAGCAGGCCGCACGCCGCCTTGATATCCTCACCGCGCGAAGCTCTGATGGTGGTCTGTATACCCTTGGCTGTCAGCCTATCGCGGAATGCTATCATCTTCTCGTCGGAAGGTGAAAAATATGGCGAATCGGGGATTTTATGGAAGCGGATAAGGTTTATACGGCACTTTATTCCGTCTAACAGACGACAAAGCTCCTTGATATGCGCCGCAGAGTCATTCAACCCCTCCATAACTATATACTCGAACGATACGCGCCGCTGCCCCGTAAAGTCATAACGGCGCAAGATATCTGCCACCTCGCGAATGGGATATGCCTTCTCGATAGGCATAATCTCGGCACGCTCGTCATGGAATGGATTGTGCAGACTTACAGCAAGATGCACCTTCGTAGAATTGAGGAAGCGCTCCAACTCCTTCGCTACACCCGCCGTCGAGAGCGTAATGCGCGTAGGCGACCACGCCATACCCCACGGCGAGGTTATTATCTCGATTGCCGCCAAGACACTCTCCATATTATCGAGCGGCTCGCCCATGCCCATAAACACAAGGTTTGTAAGGCGCGCCGAGTCGGGAATCGAGAATATTTGGTTTATAATCTCGCCAGCCGAGAGTGAATGTTGCAAACCCTGTCGTGCCGTAGCGCAGAATTTACACCCCATACGGCATCCCGCCTGTGACGATACGCAGAGCGTAGCACGCTCCCCGTCGGGTATATATGCCGACTCGATATATTCGCCTTGTCGGGTGCGGAAGAGGTATTTTTTTGTCCCATCCACCGACACGCTCTCACGCAATGGAGGCTCCAAGCCGAGAGTATATCGCGCCGCCAACGCCTCACGCGAAGCCTTCGAAAGGTTGGTCATCTCGTCGATACTTCCCACCCTTTTAACATAAAGCCAATTGGCAATCTGCTTGGCTGCAAAGCGGGGCAAATGCTCCTCCTCACACAGCGTTTGCAGTTGCGCGAGCGTCATTCCATAGAGTGTATGTTTTGCGTTTTGTGACATAGATTTCTTTACTACGGCAACAAAAGTAAAAAAAAAATGTAGATTTTTCTTGCTTGGCGATTCTTTTTTGAAAATTTATGACTATATTTGCCCAAAGATAGGCGGTGGTATATCTCGCTGAGTAGATATTGACAACGCTTTTCGATGTGTCGTTTAGAGTTCTCTTCCGATGAGGGAATTTACAGACGGCACATGTAGTATGCTGCATTACAACAATTTATAATTGTTTATGCGCCTTGAGAACGATATATATTAAATTGAAAAATAGAATTATTTTAGTATGGAAATCAAAAAATCACCAAAAGCTGACCTTCAGAATCGTAAGGGGCTTTTCCTTGAGATTGGCTTAGTCATCTCATTGTTGATTGTGGTTATTGCTTTCAAGTATGCTCCGGATGAGTATCGTATTGAGGCAGTAGAGCAAGAGGCTGTATTTGTGGAGGAGGAAATCGTCGAGATTACCCGTAACGAGCTTAAGCCACCCGCACCCCCCAAGAAGATTGAGATTCAGGTGTTCAACGACATCTTGGATATCGTGACTAACGATACCGAGGTTAAGACCGATATCTCTTTCGAGGAGTTCATGGATGGTTTGGACATGGATGTAAACTATGTAGTCGTTGAGGAGGAGGAGATCGAGGAGGATACCCCCATCATCAAGGCTGAGAAGATGCCTACATTCCAGGGTGGTGACCTTATGAAGTTCCGCGAGTGGGTTCAGAAGCGTCTTCGCTATCCCCAGATTGCACAGGAGAACGGTATCTCTGGTCGTGTAACATTGTCTTTCGTTATCGAGAAGGATGGTTCACTCACCAACATTGAGGTTATGCAGTCACCTGACCGCTCACTCTCTGAGGAGGCTATCCGCGTATTGAAGACATCTCCTAAGTGGGAGCCGGGTAAGCAGCGTAACCAGCCGGTTCGTGTAAAGTATACTTTGCCCGTAGCATTCCAGATTCGTAACTAATATTGTTATAGAGTGTCCCGCTATTATTCGTGGCGGGATGCTTTTTTTTTATCCATATGGCAAAAAATAAGGGCGAAAATATTGTAACTCAAGAGGTTGAAGTCGAAGATTTGCGTCAGCGAGCCGTTGTTGTCGCAGTTATACGCGATTCGCAAAGCGTAGAGCAGGCTGAGGAGTTTTTGGCAGAGTTGGAGTTCTTGGCCGAAACAGCCGATATCGTCACCGTAAAACGCTTCACGCAGCGATTACCCCAACCTTCATCACGCATCTATGTCGGTCCGGGTAAGTTGGATGAGATAGCCGCTTACTGCGCCGAAAACGAGATTGATGTCGTAATTTTCGACGACGAGCTCTCCCCTTCGCAGACTCGCAATATCGAGAAGGTTATGCCGTGCCGTCTGTTGGACCGCACACGCCTTATCCTTGATATCTTCATGTCGCGCGCACGCACAGCTTACGCGAAAACGCAGGTGCAGTTGGCGCAGTATGAGTATATGCTACCCCGCTTGGCAGGTATGTGGACTCACCTTGAGCGCCAGCGAGGAGGTACAGGTACGCGTGGTGGAGCCGGAGAGCGCGAGATTGAGACCGACCGCCGTATTGTGCGTAATCGTATCTCGAAGCTCAAAGAGGAGCTTTCGAAAATTGACCGCCAGATGGCCGTACAACGCTCGAACCGAGGCTCTATGGTGCGCGTCGCATTGGTCGGTTATACCAATGTGGGAAAATCTACGCTCATGAACCTTATCTCAAAAAGCGATGTTTTTGCCGAGAACAAACTCTTCGCAACGCTTGATACTACGGTACGCAAGGTGGTGTTCGACAATCTGCCATTCCTGTTGTCCGATACCGTAGGTTTTATTCGCAAGCTGCCTACCGAGCTTATTGAGTCGTTCAAATCTACGCTCGACGAGGTTCGCGAAGCCGATTTGCTGATGCATGTTGTAGATATTTCGCACCCCAATTTCGAGGAGCATATCGCCGTTGTTAAGCAGACATTGCAGGATATCGGCGCAGGCGACAAACCCGTATATTTGGTCTTTAACAAGATTGACGCCTACACCTATATTAAAAAAGAAGAGGACGACTTAACGCCTGCCACCAAGCGCAATCTATCGCTCGAGGATTTGAAGAAGAGCTGGATTGCCAAGGCAAATACTCCTTGTATATTTATCTCGGCCATGGAGCGTTTGAACATCGAAAAGCTGCGTACAGACCTTTATGGTATGGTTCGTGAGATACATGCAGGGCGTTATCCGTTTAACAACTTCCTTTATTAGAAATTCGAGTGCTTATTTCGATAAATTTAACCTAAAACAGATACCACGATGATTCACATTCTGAACAAGGAGAACACTATCCTCAACAAGTTCCTCGCGCAAATACGCGACAAGGAAGTGCAGGGCGACTCTATGCGTTTCCGCCGCAATTTGGAGCGCATTGGCGAAATTATGAGCTACGAAATCTCAAAGACCATGAACTACACCACGCAGATTATCCCTACCCCACTCGGAGAGGCTGCGGTTGAGATGATTAGCGATGATATTGTTATTGCTACTATCCTGCGTGCCGGATTGCCACTGCATCAAGGCTTCCTGAACTACTTCGACGATGCCCATAACGCCTTCGTGTCGGCTTATCGCAAGAGCAGCAAAGGCGGTAAGTTTACAATCAAGGTGGAATATATTTCGTCGTGCAATTTGGAGGGTAAAACTCTGCTTTTGGTAGACCCCATGTTGGCCACGGGAGCATCACTCGTTATGGTCTATGAGGCGTTGGTCGAGAAGTGTGGTCAGCCGAAGCATACTCATGTAGCATCGGTTATCGCCTCGGAGCAGGGTGTGGATTATGCTCTGAAGCATATGCCCGCCAAAACCACTACTCTATGGTTGTGTGCCGTTGATGCCGAACTCACATCGCGCTCTTACATCGTTCCGGGCATTGGTGATGCCGGTGACTTGGCCTTCGGCGAGAAGCTGTAAGACGATACATTTTATTATATATATGGGCGACTCTTCTTGCGGTTGCCCATATTTTTTTGCACCGTGTCAAGAACTGTCACTGCGCAGCTCTACCTTTGCCGAAAACCTTAAAAGTTAGAGTTATGTTATTCGGTATTTTATGTTTTATCGGCATCTTTGCCGAAGTATTAGGTATGATGTGCGGAAACGAAAGGCGATAAAGATTGCCCCCTATCACATTGCGATGTTTTATTTCTCTATTGCCAACAAATTGACATACTAAAAATAAATATTAGGAGTTTAGAAGTTGGTTAAATTTGTTTACGAAATTATTTTATGGTTGTTTTGTGGCTATTTTTTCGTCGGATTTGAGGCGCATAGCAACCCCTATGTAACGAGAATCCGGCGAAAAAAGAGTCGTAAACAACTTAAAAGAACAAGATGAATAAATTTTAAGCAGCTTCTTTTATCCCGTGGAAAATAATTTTCAGTAACTTTGCCTAAAAGTATCTCGGTAATTATGAAAAATAGACTTATACTCCTTTTATTAACCTTGGCGTTAGGGGCATGCTCGCGCGGCATAAAGTTCGACATCGACGGACTTCTTGTCGAGAATGCCGCAAATAGGGTTTACCTTGTTGTAGAAGGAACAACCATCGACACGCTTGCTACAACCTCGGTCGGTACAGATAATAAATTCTGCCTGCGTGGAGAGGTGGCAGAGCCTACAACGGCTTTTCTATGCGATGACAACGGCAATGTCCTCACTGTGCTACTACTGGAGGAGGAGCAGCTCTATCTCCGCCCGCTGCCCACCGGAGGATACATAGCCGAAGGAGGTGCTATAAACGACAAATACAACCTCGTGATGCAACGCCTATCGGATATTGCCATGCAGCTCGCAAAATTGGACTACACGACCGATTATGCCGAGGAGGAGTATGAATCACTCCTATTCAAATATCAGGATATCCTCTCGACCGCCATTAGCGATAATTTAGACAACTTAGTAGGCGTTGAGCTATTCCTCAGTCAGGAGTCACGCGGCATGACCGCCGAAGATATGCGCATCCGCTTTGCGCAATTCTCCCCCAAGATGCAGGCCCTATCCGCAATGCGCCATTTTGCCGAGTATATAGATATTTACGCCCGCACCGAGATTGGTAAGTCGTTTATCGATGTGGAGCTAAACGCCATTTCGAGCGATGTCACTACCCTCGGCGAGGTGTGCGGAAATGGGGATTGGGTGCTACTCGATTTCTGGGCTACATGGTGCGAGCCCTGCTGCCGCGAGATACCTATGCTGCGCGAGCTATACGCGAAATATGCCTTGCAGGGCTTCGAGATATGCAGCATATCGCTCGACCGCGACCCAGACCGTTGGCGCGCATTCATCCAGCAAAACGATATGCTTTGGATAAATGCCCTGGAGCCGACCGAAGGTACAACTCCTGCTGCCGAGATATATGGATTGCAATCTATCCCTGCAAATTTCCTAATCTCGCCCGATGGCGTTATCGTAGCACGAAACCTGCATGGCGAGATGCTGAAGCATGAATTGGAACATATATTTGGAGATTGCGAATGCAATGAAAACACTACAAATCAATAGATTGCGCGCCAAAAGCGAAAAATAAATAAAAATTTTTCAAAAAATATTTGGACATAACAAAAATTCGCCGTACATTTGCACTCGCAATCAGTAAATGGCTCCGTAGCTCAACTGAATAGAGTACTTGACTACGGATCAAGCGGTTACAGGTTTGAATCCTGTCGGAGTCACTTGATTTTAAGGCGGTTATCTTTTAGATGACCGCTTTTTTGTTTATATAACCACTTCCTGACAGGATTCTTCTGCTTGGGCGGTGTGGGTATAGAAATCAACTGCGGCCCGACATCCGACACCAACCATGCCCTCCCTAAACAACAAAGGCTGCCCAATCGGACAGCCTTTATTGTTTAGACCAAATGTCTACGCTTATGCCAAAGCATTTACATGCAATGCCAAAGAGCTCTTCAAGTTAGCGGCCTTATTCTTGTGGATAATGCCGTGCTTTGCCAACTTATCAAGCATTGAACATACCTTAGGAAGTGCTGCAACAGCTGCGGCCTTCTCGGTTGTGTTGCGTAGAGCCTTCACAGCGTTACGAGCAGTCTTGTGATAAAGACGGTTGTGCGCACGCTTTGTTACGGTCTGACGAATTCTCTTCTTTGATGACTTGTGATTTGCCATAATTCTAAATTGTTTATTTTTTACTTTTACTGTTTCCGTTTAATTTCCTCCGCCCTCAAAAGGCGGAAATCCTTGAGCCTCCGGCTCGGGCACCTCGTAGGCACCAAAAAAATCTTTACCGCTGTCAAATGGTCTTACGACCATAAGTCGTAGTCCATAGGAGAGTCGAACTCCTCTTTCAAGAATGAAAATCTTGCGTCCTAACCGATAGACGAATGGACCTTACCACTATTATGTACCCCAAAGGATGACACTTTAGCGGTGCAAAGGTAACCAAAAAATTGTAATATACAATAAAAGCGGATAAAAAAAGTGCGACAAAGTAATTTAATACTCTGTCGCACATATATTTCACTACTCCGAAATCGCTACTTGTAAGAATCGATAGCTGCGCAGATGCGGTCAAAGACCTCATCCATAGTACCTACGCCGTCAATGGCAACATACTTACCCTGCTTTGAGTAGTACTCGGCAACAACCTCGGTCTGCTCGCGATAAACGGCAATGCGGTTACGAATAACATCCTCCGAAGCATCGTCGGCACGCCCCGAATCCTTGCCACGCAACAGGATGCGCTGCACCAGCTCCTCCTCGGGAACATCCATATAAATCATAAGCGTAACGCTCAAGCCATCCTCCGCCAAGAGCGTATCAAAAGCCTCAGCCTGAGCCGTAGTACGAGGGAAACCGTCAAAGATATTACCCACAGCCTCACGATGCTCCGACATATAGTTGCGCACCATGCCTATAACGATTGAATCGGGAGCCAGCTGACCGGCAGCAATATACTCCTGCATACTTTTACCCAACTCTGTTTGGCGAGCAATCTCACCGCGTATAACCTCACCCGTAGATATATGGTTGATGTTGTACTTCTCCTTAATTCGCGCCGCCTGCGTACCCTTACCGCAGCCGGGGGCTCCAAACAATATAATATTAAGCATTTGTTTAGTAGTTTTGTTTAACCTAACCGATGCCAAAATTACAAAAACTTCGCGATAACGCAATATTTCCTGGCTTTTTTCTTCGATTAAGCCCTCAAATTACAGCATTCTCTTCTGTCGTCAAACTTATTTACACACAATCCTACTCCTTAAATCCCTGTGCACGCAACTTTATATCGCTGCCATCGGGAGTTACGAGATATGCGCCTGTCGTTTCGCGGGTAATATGACCGATAATATCCACCAAGCCGAGGCGCATAACCTGCTCCTGCATAGCCAACGGCACGGTGAACATCAACTCGTACTCCTCGCCACCATTCAACGCCGCGACTACGGGATCCAAGTGCATCTCCTCGGCCAGAGCTGTTGTCTGCTTGGCGATGGGTATGCGGTCGAGGTAGATTCGCGCACCGCACTTCGATGACTTGCAAATCTGCAACACCTCGCTTGCCAGACCGTCCGAGATATCAATCATCGAAGTAGGGACAATCTTCTCCTCCGCCAACGCCTCGATGATATCCTTACGCGCACGCGGCTTCAGGTAACGCTGCAACAGATATTCATAACCACCGAACTGTGGCTCGGGATTCTCCACATCGCGCAGCACGCGCTTCTCGCGCTCCAAAAGTTGCAAGCCCATATATGCCGCACCCAAGTTGCCTGTCAGGCAGATAAGGTCGTTGAACTGCGCGCCACTGCGATATGCAATGGACTTGCGTTTGGCACGACCTACGGCTGTGATGTTAATCACAAGGCCCGTCATCGATGCCGAAGTGTCACCCCCAACCAAATCTACGCCCAACTCCGAGCATGCGAACTCAATGCCCTCGTAGAGGTCCTTCAACGCCTCAACCGACATCTTCGACGACACGCCCAACGAGATTGTAATCTGCTCGGGCTTGGCGTTCATAGCCAGCACATCGCTCACGCCAACCGTTACGGCCTTGTAGCCCAAGTGCTTGAGCGGGAAGTAGGTCAAATCGAAGTCTATGCCCTCCAACAGAGTGTCGGTCGTCACGACCACAGCATCATCACGCCCTGCGGCTATAACGGCAGCATCGTCACCCACACCCTTCAATGTTGATCTATTCTTCGGCTGAAAACCCTCGGTAAGATGGTCAATCAAACCAAACTCGCCCAACTCTGCAATCTCGGTACGCTTCTTATCGCTCATAATGGAAATATTTTTGACAAAGATACAGATAAATTCAAAATTCAAAATTCAAAATTAACCTGACATAAAGTCGGTTTTTCCTCCTTCGTACCTCGAAAATTCAAATAAATTGGCTGATGCACGGAAATAATTATCAAAAAAAATGTCATGCCACATTTTGGAATGAAATGACAAAATGATTGGCATCTCTATATGCAATACCCCGTTAGGGATTCCAGTCCTCGCCCAACGGCTCGGTGGAATGACGACCATATAAAATTCAAAATTATTAAACCAACGCACTTCAACACTCCACATATTTTCAAAAAAAACATCTTCGTTTCGTCTTTTTCGCTATTTTTAAGTCTTATAAGCAAACGGCCGTTTGAAATAACAAACAAAACAAAGAGATGAAACCGAACCAAACCATAAGCAATGAACAATTGGGCGAATGGATAGACCTATGGCAAGATGCTCTCTACCGCTACGCCTTCTTCAAGGTGGGCAACAGAGCCGATGCCGAGGATGTGATTCAGGATGCCTTCTTAAAGGTCGCCTCTACGAATAGTTCAATCCTTAACCCCAAGGCCTATCTATTCCGAACCGTGGCAAATCTTTGTGCCGATGCTTTACGCCGCAATTCGCATCTTCAACCCATCGAGGAGCGTATGCCGGCACCCTCTCTCCAAGACGAGACGGAGGCACAAGAGGAGCAACGCCGCATAGCACGCCTGCTCGACAAGCTCCAACCACGACAAGCCGAGGTTATTCGCCTGCACATTCACGCAGGGCTGAAATTTACCGAGATTGCCGAGACATTGGAAGAGCCGGTAACAACCATCAAGAGCCGCTTTACAAGTGGCATTGAAAAACTTAAACAGATGTATATCAACTAAAAAACAGCAACTATGAAGACTCAAGAATATGACAAGCAGTCAGAGCAGATTATCGATATGCTCACCCCAAAAGTGGAGGTCAAGCCATCGGCTGATTTGCGAGGCAGAATCCTCCGCACAGCAGAGCAGCAGGCCAAGCAACACACAGAGCAGCCTCGCCGCCGCACACCGCTCTATTGGTTAGGAACAATCGCATCGGTCGCCGCAGTTATAGCCATTGCCGTCACGCTGACGCTAAACACACCTGCCTATGCCGCGCGCAGATACTTCTCACAGGCATTGACAATGGCCGAAGGAATTAAGACGATGGTGATGCAACTCAGCGTTCGCACCGAAAAAGATGAGCCAATCGACTATATCCACCCCTCGCACGCCTTTATCCCCGCCACGATTAAGGTTATCTACGACGAGCCGATGTTGTGGTCAATAGAGAAAAAAGATGGCCGCACCGTTCTTTTCAAAGGTGGCAATCAGCTATATGAATGGCTCAATAAGGGTATAGGCTGGGTAAAGCACTACGATGGTTATCCCGACAGCGATTTGGCTGTTTTTCTCGACCCACGCCTACTCCTCGAAGCGGAGCTACGCACCGCAGAGCGCAATCGTGGCACGCGATATGAGACTTTCGACAATGGCGCAACCGTAGTTGTAAAGGTCGCAACAACCGCTCAAGGCGACTTCTCGGAGAGTGATTACATGCTTAACACATCCATCTTGGAGGCCAACACCATTCGTGAATACAC
Organism: Alistipes sp.; assembly: GCA_017532885.1. The sequence continues at coordinate 14,322 of JAFXIS010000083.1, forward strand.
CTTCGCCAAACAAACGGGCGAGCTTCTACAAATGAGCATTGGGGTTATCACCGACCAGCAGGTCGTTACCGTTATCGAAAGTGAGGTTATACGCTATAACGAGCCAATATCAGCCGATGACCTATACAACAAGGCTCTGTTTGAGAGTGTAGCATTCCAGACAGCCAACATCGAGGGTTCAGAGTCTTCACCGTTGGCTTGCCACTCGGCCGACGAGGCCGCCAAGGTTATCTTGAATGCCATGAGCACTTGGAATACCGAGATTCTCTCGACAGCGATGTGCTACTATCGCGATATAATGCCGAAATTGGAAGCAAGATACAAAGGATTGAAAGTGAGATCAATTGAGAAAGCTGTGAAATCGGGATTGTACCCGGGTCGCTTTGTCGAGTGTCAGGTTATCCTCGCTAACGGAGAGAAGGAGAGATTGGTGCTTGCTCTACGCAACGACAACTCATCGCACATCTGGCTACTTGACGGCGGATTGTAGAATCACAACCAAATCATAGGCTTTATTTCGGGTGGACTCGGTAGCGGGTCCACCTTTTAGCTGCTTTTACGCCACCACCCTATCGGCATATTTGCGCGAAACGGGGAGTGTAATGTCGGCCAACTCCACCTCGGTACGCGACGCACGAATAATAAGTTCGCGGCGCACGATATATGAGCGGTGGATGCGGACAAAATGGAGTTCGTTGAGCGTAGCCTCCCAGCGCGAGATTGGTGTTCGCGTACGCAGACTCTCACCCGCGATAGTATGCACCACTACCTCGTCATCCAAAGACTCTATGTAGAAAATCTCCTCGGCCGGCAAAGAGATATGGCGACGGTCGGAGATAAACTCCACGACCTGCGGACGCTCGGCCTCGCGACGCTTCAAAAAGTTATCCAGCAGCCATTCGGGCAGAGCCAGAGCTGCCAGAACAAACAATATAAATATAGGATTGAGCAGTAGCGGCGGGAAATCCATTTTATGATAAACGCCCACACCAATATATGTATTGACACCAAACAGCAGCAGATATGTAAGCACCAGCACCGCCGCAGCAAGGAAACCGGCGTGCATTACTCCCTGCCACCTATTCGAAAACGAGATTTGCGGCACGAAGTATTTTACCGCCAACAGCCCGGGCAGGAACATCGAGCCGACGAACATCGACGCCGAAAAATCATAGCCGAGCGACGAGAGAATCGTCGCCAGCACTACAAGGCAAATGCCCCAATAGAGTATCGTCCACAAGATTCGCATGGCACAAAGATAGTAAAAAAGGGATTCGGCAAAAGCCCCACACCCCCGAAATAGGGGTTTTTACGCCCTACTTTGGGGTTTTGACTTTGCAAAAACACCCTCTTGCACGCTATCTTTGCAGTAGGAATTCCTGAAACCATTAAAAACTAAGAAATCGAAAATTATGAAAAAGTATCTTTTTATTATTATCAACTTAATGGCTACTTTTGCAGGTGCGGCTGCATTTGCACAAGGCACAATCACCTACGCGTCGGGCGAAGTAGTTGCATCCCCGGTACCGAACACATCACTTTATGAGCTATATCAGCAAGGTGGCGTGCTGTTTATGTCGCTTATCACACTCTGTTTGGTTGGCGTTTTTTTGGCGGCGTGGAAGATGCCCTCGCGCGTAAAGGAGTTAGGTATTGCGGCTCTCGTTTTGGGACTTGTATCTTGGGCCGTCGGAATGTATCAAGCAATGGGCGTACTGCAAATAAATGGAGATATCTCGCCCTCGGTGCTTCTTGGCGGCGCGAAAGTGGCACTGATTGCTCCAATCTGGGGAGCTATCGTATATTTCATTTCGCTTGTCGTGCGCATAATCCAAAAACCCAAGACTATCTAACCGCGTTTTCTCTTACCATATCAGCCCGCCTCACCGCGGGCTATATTTTTCTCCAACAAAAAAGCAGACTCTTTTCGAATCTGCTTTCTTATTTGGTATTTTGCTTGTATTAAAGTGGCTTTTCAAGGCTACAAAAAATGCCCAACCCAAAGGTCAGGCATTTATTATCGAAAAATTCACATAACGATAGCTATTTTGAAGCTGTGACCGAGTGAAAAGCGCAGCATACTTGGCGTATGTGAGCATTTTCACGACCGAACAGATGCCAAAAGAGCATCGTTAGGTAATTTTTACTCCTCGGCTACTACTGACAATGCCACAGTAGCCTTAACCTCGCGGTGAAGCTTAACAGTAGCAGTGTACTCGCCTACAGTCTTGATTGCATCAACAGTGATAGCCTTGCGATCTACCACAACCTCCTTTGCTGCCAAAGCCTCAGCAACATCAGCTGAAGTTACAGCACCGAAAATCTTACCCTCCTCAGCCTTAACGGTAATAACCAAAGGCAAGTTAGCCAACTTCTCAGCCAAAGCCTGTGCATCAGCCAAAATCTTAGCGTCCTTGTGAGCGCGCTGGCGAAGGTTCTCAGCCAATACCTTCTTTGCAGAAGCAGTAGCGGCCTTAGCAAAACCCTGAGGAATCAAGTAATTGTTTGCGTAACCGGGCTTTACATTAACGATATCGTTAGCATAACCCAAGTTCTCTACATCTTTGATAAGAATAACTTCCATATTGCTCTCCTCCTCTTAATTATTTCATACAA
>JAFXIS010000084.1 GCA_017532885.1 Alistipes sp.
ATGATAACGACGATACAGAAGAGGCATCTATCGTTGGTACTTGGAAATATGTGTTCGACAATTATGAGGGTAAAGAGTGTTATTGCCTTTTCATTTTTGAAGAAAATGGCGAAGGATACCTTTTTGAAGAGGATTGGTTCGACGAAGAAATAGCAGAAAGATATGCTGAAAAAATTTCGTATGAATATGATTATCCATTACTTACTATATATTACGACGAAGGAGATAAGGAGTATACTAAAATTGACTTTATCAATGAGGATATTTTCGAAAGTGACTGGGATGGAGAAGAATGCATCTGGAAACGCCAAAAAGAGTCGTATGATAATACCTCTATCATAGGTTATTGGCAGCGTAATGGGGATATAAAATATGTTCACGGCTACTGTTTTGAGAATGATGGTAAGTTATATGATTGGGATAAAGGTAATGGTCCAAATGAATTAGGTTATGAGTATAGTGCTCCTAATTTGACAATTTTTCATAATATAAATTACCAAGAAGATTATGTTGTTAAATTTATATCGGAAGATATCTTTTTGTTAGATGGTCGCGAACTTTATGATGAATATTATGTAGATGTTTATGTAAGAAGTCAGGCTCCTTTTGTAGGTACTTGGACTGTGACGATGGATGACCCTTCGTGGAAAACCATTATTGAGTTGAAGTCAAATGGTCAATGTATTGCTAAAGATTATTATGATATTGAAGGTGATGGTACATATTCAGAGTATAGTGGTAAGTATATAGGTTCATACCATATAAGTGCGATGGATAGGATTGAATTTATCTTCGATGAAGATGATTGCTCTATAATTATGGGCGAATATACATTTGATACATTAACGGATGATTATTTCGATGCATACGATAGTGACGATTGGTATATTTATGCTACAAAGAATTAATAAAGTGTAAAGATAAAAGCCTGTTTATCATTTTCGATAAACAGGCTTTTTTATTAAAAGTATCGTCATACCACATCACGAACAAATGTGAGTGATGATTGGTATCTCTACCCTTATTTTTTACCATTAGAGACTCCAATCCTCGCCTTATAGGCTCGGTGGAGTGACGTATAGAGCGTCATCTTTTTATATCCATATTACCCTCTCCTCGCCCTCGTATGCGGGCAGGGGTGCGGGCTCAAAATCGGAGTAACCCAACGCTATGGCGCACAGTATGCCGTAGTTCTCGGGTATGGGGAATTTCTCGCGCAGATGCTCCTCAGCCCTCTTGCCCTCAGGCTCATCCTTCAGGCAGGGGCGGTCATTGACGTGTACCCAGCACGATGCCAGGCCCTCATCCACTACGGCCAACTGCAAGATGGTAGCCGTTATGACGCAGTTATCCAGCCAAAGGTCGCTCTTCGACTTATCGCCCATAACGAGTATCGCCGCCGCCGCATTCTTCACGAAGGCTGCACCATAGTCGCGCATCGTTGCGATATGCTCCAGGTCCTCTTTTTTGTCAATCATCATCAGGCGTGTCGAGCGCGAGTTGCGCGACGAGGGTGCAGTGAGAGCCATATCGGCTATGCGCTGAAGTTTCTCCTGCTCGACCTTGCGGTCAAGGAATTTGCGTGTGCTACGACGCACATCAAGAATTTTCTTTAGTTCCATAGTTATATTTTTTTATTCAAATTTTTCTTTTACTCTATCTTTGCTCTTTCCCGTCAGCCGTCGGCTTGTGGTCCTTTCGGTCAGCCACAACTCGCCATCCGCATCGGCTTCGATGCCCTCTATAAGCACGATACCCGACTTGCGACCTACCGCCAACTCGCCCACTTGGGCCTGCATCCCCAATGCCTCGGCGCCGTTCCACGTGGCCCACTTAACCACCTCACGTAGCGGCACATCGCTAAAATATTTCATCTCGCCGACCATCGACAAACTCTCATTCGAGGCCAGCGAGTCGGTACCTATGCAGATGCGGCAACCCATCTCGCGCAACAGGTCCACCGGTGGCCTGATACCCGAAATATAGTCATTCGAGGCGGGACATAATACCCAACTAAGCCTCTCCCCGAAATGAGCCTGCAACTGCTCTATATCCTCTCTACTGACGTAGCAGTTGTGTACCAGCAACACTCGTCGTGTGGCGGGCACAGACTCTATGATGCGTCGTGTGGGCGAGCCATAAGCGAGGAAGTCGCACTGCCATCCCATCCTCTCATACCACTCGCTGAGCGAGCCCTCCTTGCGATAGAGTGCCGCCTCGGCCTCCGACTCCATAAAGTGTATCGAGAGCGGTTTTTCCTTATCTTCTCCCTTGTCTCCGCCACCATTGCCGTCTGCTACCGCATCCCTAAAGGTCTGCTCCTGCAATGAGTATGTTGAGTGAGGTGTGAGTATTATCTCTGGCCACTCAGCCTGCAGTTGGCGCATAGGCTCCGTTGTGGAGTTCAGTCCAAAGACCTCACCGAATGAGATGTAACCTATGTTGCTTGTTGCTTTCATCGGCATCGATGTCGCTCCGTTTACTATGTCGGCAACCACATCTATGCCTTGCGCCCACATCACAGCATCGGCAGTGCGTAGTGCCTGCACACGCTCATCGAGCGAGAAGTTACCCCTCACAGCCCCTATCTGGCGGGCAAAGCCTGCAAAGCCGCTACTGCGCTCTATGGCACCCCGCAGGTATGCGAGTTCGACGTGCGAGTGAGCATTGACAAAACCTGCACACAACGCACCTGCGTAGAACTCGGTCTCAGGCAACGAGTCGAGTCTCTGCCACGTGCCGATAGAGGTGATGCACCCCTCGTCATCGAGTGTGATGACGGGCCGAGCGGTTATCTCGCCACGATTGATTAGATAATGTGCTGCTATGCGTCGCATACGTTATAAATTCCCCTTTGCCTTCTGCTCAATATATTGCAACAACGTATCCGACAGCACACGTGCTCCCAACTGCTCCTTGTAGAGTCTTTCGACGCTGGGCTCGGCGCTGGGAACGTATGTCACCTTTATCTCCTCGATTGTTATGCGTGGCGTGTCGCGTTTATTCTTCAAAATAGCGGGCTTGCCGGGGCGTGAGATACGCTCCTGCACGTGGTCGAATGTGATTACAAGGCCTATTCTCTCATCCTTCTTGTTTATCGTGTAGGCGTAGTTGAAGTCGCGGTTTACGCCCTGCACGAGGTTACCCGCCGCTACCGAATGTGTGGTCGAGTCGGCGTGTATCCAATCGATGTGGTAGCGTCGTCCTTTGGTCTTGTCCAACGAGTCGAGCGTGTAGCGGCACTCTATGCGGTAGTCGCCCGTTCCGAGTACGGGAGCCTCGAAACGTATCAGCAACGAGTCGGCATCGGTTGTAGCCTTTACGAGTGTATCACTCACCAGCACATCGGTGAAGCGACGTCGTGCCACGTTGTTTATGGTGTCGAGCACAGCCACCTGCTGCTCCAGCACCATAGCCTCGCGCTCCAGCAGCAGAATCATATGCTCGGCCACATCGCTCAAGCGGGCGCTTTTGCGTCGTGAGAAATCGACTATCGTGTTCTGCAAATCTTCGGGTGTGTAGCCGTAACTCTCCAGTATGGGCTCATAGATGTTCAACGAATCGGCCTTGACCAATACGTTGTTTATGTATGAGTTTGTAAGCATAGCGTCGTGGAATATTTTCGCCAACTCATCATCGGGAATCACCTTCGGCTTATTGCAACCCATCGTTATAATGCTCACCACGAGTGAGATATAAAAAACTACTTTTTTCATTCTTTATCTATTTTTCTTCTTTTTATTTTTGCTCTTTATTTCCTCCTCTTGCGTTAGAGGAGGTGTCGCGACTTTTGTCGCGACGGAGGAGTCTGTAATTTTGAATTTTGAATTCTAAATTTTGAATTAAACACACACTCCCTCCCCCTACGGGTACTCCCTCTATCTTAGAGGGAGAATTTTTATTTAGTTTACTACTCTTGTTAATCCAACTAATTCATCTGCCGCGATTAGGCTTCGCGCGGTAATATTTCTTTTTATCTTTCCTCTTTGCTCTTTATTTC
>JAFXIS010000085.1 GCA_017532885.1 Alistipes sp.
ACCTCGCCAGCAGCATACACCTCGCGCTGCTCGGTACCATACAGAGCCAACTCATTGACGCCCGGTGCCTCGCTCAACTCCTTACGCTGCTTGTCGAACTGCTCATAGGGCAACTGCGTAAGCGCACCCGTCCAGCACTTCACAGCAAGAGTCTGCATAGCAGGATATACACGGTGGTGGATATCCTTCACCGAGATACCATTACCGGGGTGGTCATTCCATACAGCAAACATACCTCCCAAGATTGAGGGGTCCTGCTCATCAAAACGCTCACCTCCGATTAGGGCTGGAGTCCAATTATTATAGAGATATTGGCAATTCAGGTAGTCGTAATAGTAACCTGCGGCAGGCACGATATAGAGGAATCCGTCGGGGATGCTGATGAGTTGGTAGCCCTGCTCCTTCATATGACGAGGGTTGGCATAACCATTATACCAGCAATTCATAATCACATTCTCCGACTTCACGGGAGTGTCACCAGCAGCGTGAGTCAATGCACCCCAGCATACCGCCTGCTTGCCGAAACTCTCGACAAAGCGGATGTAGTGGTCGGTAAACTCGCGGAACTTCTCGACAACATCCTGCTTGGCATTAGAGTACTCGTCGGTACCGATATGCACACGCTTGCCACGGAATACGGGATTTTCACCCTCGATGTACTCGCGGAAGAGACCATCTACGAACTTATATGTTTCGGGGTTAAACAAATCGAGGTGGTCCATACCATACTCCTTAGAGCCAATCTCGGGCTTATAGTGGGTAAAGGCCAACGAGTGGGCAGGCACGTCGATTTCGGGAATAATCTCGACATAACTCTGCTCGGCACGAATCTGCATATCGATAAACTCCTGCTTCGTATAACTACCATCTTTAGCCGTCAGGCCGGGATATGTATCGCACTCAAGACGGAAAGCCGACTGTGTCTTCGACCAATCGTTGTTGAAATACTGCTTGAAACCATTGTCGTTAAGATGCACCTGCAAGGTATTCATCTTATAGTACGACATAATCTTCACCAACTTGTTGAGATAGTCCATCGGGATGAACTTACGGGCGCAGTCAATCATAAATCCGCGAATCTGGTACTGCGGAATATCTATGGCCTTACCCTTAGGCATCTGTCCGCTATTAGACTGCTCGGCCATCTGCAACAATGTACGTGTGGCCCAGAACACACCCTGCGTAGTTGCAGCCGTCGCTATAGCCTTGTCGGTAATATCCAACTCATAGCCCTCTGCTCCGAGCGAAGTTGCCTTCTTGTCCAACTGGAAAACTATATCGCCAGCCTTACCGCTGCCCTTTACAATAGTAAGGTCACGACCTGTAAGCAACTTATAATCCTCAGCAAAGACCGTCGCGATGCGCATCAACTCCGTGTCGGAGCCCTTTACGGCAACACGGCCCGAAGGCTGAAGTTCACCCTCCGCGCCCGTCCACTCGGTAAGTTCGGGAATAATAAACGGTTTGGGATTCTGAGCCATTGCACTCAACCCAATCACCGCAAACAATACAACTAAAAGTTTTTTCATATTATACTCTTTTTACAATTATTGCTTAAGCACACTCCCCCGACAATATTATTAGTCGCATTTTTCCTAAAAAAACTACACTTTTCGGGAAGAAAAATTTTACACAAAAGAAATTTTATTCCTTATCCTTCTTATGGATACAGGAGCCGACAACAAAGCCCACGAGCATACCCAAACCCATACCTGTCGTAATCTTATCGAACAACAGTGGGCCGACAACAGCACCCGCGGCCAGACCTATCAACATACCCAGCGTCATATAGGTATGCACAACCTTTACTTCTGTATGTTGCTTGGCCTCCTCCATCAGCACTTCGTCCTCGCTTTTCTTCGGGCCCTCGTCACCCTCAAAAGCGCTCTCATCGACAAACGGATTTTTATACTTCATATCCATACGATACCTCTAATATATTTAGATATAACGCTACAAATTTCGCATATAATTTCAATCTGTGCAACTTTTTTGGCGCGATTATTTCACTTTAGCCACGCAAACCGACAAGCGCGCCACCAAAGAAACGTCATTTTGCAATGTTTTTGTATCCATAATTTGACAATTTGTAATTTTTTACCGCCATATTTCAAAATCTTTTCAGAATTTAATGCTATATTTGTATAGAACAAAAAACTTAATTTGTAAACCTAAAATCTACTACTATGAACGTAAAGAATATAATGGCCAATTTGGAGCGCAAGCACCACGGCGAGAGCGAGTATCTACAGGCTGTACAAGAGGTATTGGAGTCTATCGAGGAGGTTTACAACGACCATCCCGAATTCGAAAAGGCTAAAATCGTTGAGCGTATGGTTGAGCCTGACCGCATAATCACATTCCGCGTAACGTGGGTGGATGACAAGGGCGAGATTCAGACAAATCTCGGCTATCGAGTTCAGTTTAACAGCGCAATAGGCCCCTACAAAGGTGGCATACGTTTTCACGCCGCAGTAAATACTTCGATGCTTAAATTTCTGGGCTTCGAGCAGACCTTCAAGAATGCCCTCACGACGCTACCGATGGGTGGCGCAAAGGGTGGCTCGGACTTCAGCCCGAAGGGCAAATCCGACGCCGAGATTATGCGTTTCTGCCAAGCCTTTATGCTCGAACTATGGAACAACATAGGCCCCGACACCGACGTACCCGCAGGAGATGTAGGCGTAGGAGCCCGCGAGATTGGTTATATGTACGGAATGTACAAAAAATTGGCC
>JAFXIS010000086.1 GCA_017532885.1 Alistipes sp.
GAGCCAATCTCGGGCTTATAGTGGGTAAAGGCCAACGAGTGGGCAGGCACGTCGATTTCGGGAATAATCTCGACATAACTCTGCTCGGCACGAATCTGCATATCGATAAACTCCTGCTTGGTGTAATGACCATCTTTGGCCGTCAGGCCGGGATACGTATCGCACTCAAGACGGAAAGCCGACTGTGTTTTCGACCAATCGTTGTTGAAATACTGCTTGAAACCATTGTCGTTAAGATGCACCTGCAAGGTATTCATCTTATAGTACGACATAATCTTCACCAACTTGTTGAGATAGTCCATCGGGATGAACTTACGGGCACAGTCAATCATAAATCCGCGAATCTGGTACTGCGGAATATCTATGGCCTTACCCTTAGGCATCTGGCCGCTATTAGACTGCTCGGCCATCTGCAACAATGTGCGTGTAGCCCAGAACGCGCCCTGCGTAGTGGCAGCCGTCGCGGTAGCCTTGTCGGTAATATCCAGCTCATAGCCCTCTGCTCCGAGCGCAGTAGCCTTTTTATCCAGCTGAAGAACTATATCGCCAGCCTTGCCGCTACCCTTCACAATAGTAAGGTCACGACCTGTGAGTAACTTATAATCCTCAGCAAAAACCGTCGCTATGCGCATCAACTCCTTGTCGGAGCCCTTTACGGCAACACGGCCTGAAGGCTGAAGTTCACCCTCGGCACCCGTCCACTCGGTAAGTTCGGGAATAATAAACGGTTTGGGATTCTGAGCCATTGCACTCAACCCAATCACCGCAAACAATACAACTAAAAGTTTTTTCATAATATACTCTTTTTACAATTATTGCTTAAGCACACTCCCCCGACAATATTATTAGTCGCATTTTTCCTAAAAAAACTACACTTTTCGGGAAGAAAAATTCACACAAAAGAAATCCTATTCCTTATCCTTCTTATGGATACAGGAGCCGACAACAAAGCCCACGAGCATACCCAAACCCATACCTGTCGTAATCTTGTCGAACAACAGCGGGCCGACAACAGCACCCGCGGCCAGACCTATCAACATACCCAGCGTCATATAGGTATGCACAACCTTTACCTCTGTATGTTGCTTGGCCTCCTCCATCAGCACCTCGTCCTCGCTCTTCTTCGGGCCCTCGTCACCCTCAAAAGCGCTCTCATCGACAAACGGGTTTTTATACTTCATATCCATACGATACCTCTAATATATTTAGATATAACGCTACAAATTTCGCATATAATTTCAATCTGTGCAACTTTTTTGGCGCGATTATTTCACTTTTGCCCCACAAACAACATTTTGGAGAAATACGAAAATGTCATTTTGTAATATTTTTATACACAAAAGTTGATAATTCATATTTTTTTTCGTCGTTTTGCTAATATTTTTCCAAAAATATCGTTATATTTGTATAGAACAATAAACTTAATGTGTAAACCTAAAATCTACTACTATGAACGTAAAGCATATTATGACCGAACTGGAGCGTAAGCACCACGGCGAGAGCGAGTATCTACAGGCTGTACAAGAGGTATTGGAGTCTATCGAGGAGGTTTACAACGACCATCCCGAATTTGAAAAGGCCAAAATCGTTGAGCGTATGGTTGAGCCTGACCGCATAATCACATTCCGCGTAACGTGGGTGGATGACAAGGGCGAGATTCAGACAAATCTCGGTTACCGTGTTCAGTTCAACAGCGCAATAGGACCCTACAAAGGTGGCATACGTTTTCACGCCGCAGTAAATCCCTCAATGCTTAAATTCTTGGGCTTCGAGCAGACCTTCAAGAATGCCCTCACGACGTTACCGATGGGTGGCGCAAAGGGTGGCTCGGACTTCAGCCCCAAGGGCAAGTCGGATGCCGAGATTATGCGTTTCTGCCAAGCCTTTATGCTCGAACTATGGAACAACATAGGCCCCGACACCGACGTACCCGCAGGAGATGTAGGCGTAGGAGCCCGCGAGATTGGTTATATGTACGGAATGTACAAAAAATTGGCC
>JAFXIS010000087.1 GCA_017532885.1 Alistipes sp.
AACATAACATCACTATTCCACACACGCAAGTGATTCCGCAAAAAGTCGTAACCTTTTTTGAGAATTTGAAAAGTTGGTCACACCTGGCTCTCTTCGTTTGGGATTGGAATTGTCGGGCAAGGAGAATTGTATCGAATTTCACCCGATTTTATCGGATTGCAAAGTGCGTAACCCGCAGAATTTGGCTGGATCTGTGCCTAATGTTCCGACATCAGCTAACATCTTGATACAGAAAAAGGAGCAGAAATCTCTGCTCCTCGAATCTGTGATTCCGGCGGGATTCGAACCCACGACCCACAGCTTAGAAGGCTGTTGCTCTATCCAACTGAGCTACGGAACCATCACACATTCGGCTAATCACCAAATTGCGCTGCAAAAATAAGGTATTTATTTCTTTTATCCAACAGATTCAACAAATAACCGCTATTAAAAATCGTAGCCTACAATATTATCAGCAAAATCGCACCAGTGTTGTGCAGTCTTATATGCCTCAACTGATTCGTGTGGCACATAAATGGTAATAGAGCCAAAAGGTTCAGACAAAGGATGTAATAAACGGGGCGGCGTTGTAGGTTTACAATATAGACTTTCAATATCTGTACAATCCAAGAAAATTTTGCGACCTATAGTTTTTACGCTATCGGGGATAGTAACACTCTTCAATTTACACTCTATAAACGCATTATCCATAATGTCTGTTATACCATTAGGTATAACATATTCGTTTAATCCATGGGTAGCGGACATTATCACCTTCCCATCTTTCACCAACAAACGGCCATTATCGGTTGCATATTTGCCCTCTAATTGTGTCAAGTCTATATTGCCACCCAAACTAGCAGGTAGCGAAGCGTTTGTAAGACATTTCGGAATCTCGTCTATATACATACTCCTAAGATTAATACAATCTAAGAATACGGCCGCTTCAATCTCTTCTAAGCACGACAAATCAACTCTTTCGAGGCTTGTACAATAGGCAAAAGCAAGCCATTCCAACCTCTTAACATTCTCCAAATTAATATACTTGAGGTGAGTACATCTCCAGAATGCTCTATACCCTATTTCAGTAACACTCTCGGGAAGGGATAGGCGTTCAAGAGTACTTGGACTTGGACTGAATGAGCCTGTATCAATCCTTACAACACCATCTGGGATTGTATATTCAGTTAAGCCAAAAGGAGCAAATATTTTCAATACATTATCCATTATAATACAACGCCCATCCGCAGTGGCATACTTACCTTTCACCTCTGACAGATTTGGAATATCATTGAATACTGTAAGAATACTACCATTATTATCCCAAGTAAAATTTGAGAACTTATCTCCGAAATCTATTATTTTTAGATTATGACATCCTTCAAACTGACTATATTTCATCTTCGGATTACAATTGTCAAATATTATACTTTCAAGATTTGTACAATCTTGGAATGCCGCTTCCCCTATCGAAGTAACACCTTCGGGGATGGTTATAGTTATAAGCGAATTACAGCCGCCGAATGCCACTTCCCCTATCGAAGTAACACTTTGCGGAAGAGATATACTTTTAATACATGAGTTACTTATAAAACCATAATTAAAAAACTTAAGATTTCTAAAATACTTAAGTTCGTCAAATGTGCATGGTTCAGTAATTTGAGGACGGTGTTCTTTATCTGAATCAGTTGTTGTAACCGCCAAGGCTTCTTGATACGAGAGTTTGCCATCATTATCGGTATCCCATAAGAACACACATAGTGCCTCTATTTCCTTAGATGCGAATGGAATATTTTGAGATATATCACCTATAATATCTGCACTATAATCGTTCCAATGCTCCATCGTTCGATATGTATCCAACGAATGCATCGGAACCTGTATCTTACGACTTTCATCATTCCCATCAAACATTCCACTACCACCAACTGGAGGTGTATCGGAAGCACACTTTACCATTCTAAGGCTCTGACAACCGGCAAAGGAGCGCGAGCATATTGATGTAACATTCCGAGGTATAGATATCGTTCGTATGCTGACACAGTTTTCAAACGCCGACTCCCCAATTTTGGTAATATTATCAGGCAAAATGATATATTTTAGTTTTGTACACGATTCGAATGCATTATTCCCAATAGATTCAAGTCCCTTAAACCGTCTAAATTCATCGAAATTTTCAATATCCGAGCCACGGAATACATCTCCCAAATCAGTGACAGCTGCAGCTTCATTTTCTGAGAATTTTCCATCGTTGTTGCTATCCCAGTTTGCCAAACACACTGATTCTAGGACTTTATCGGTGAGGTTGATAGCTTTCGAGTTATCAACATTAACATCTTCGCTATCCGAACAAGAAATCACCAATAATACTAATATAAAACAGAATCTTTCTAAAATAAGATGTTTCATTACCAATACTCAATCAAATCCAATAAATATACACCACCCCGATGCACATTATAATGTTCTCACACCAATGTCCACTCTTGAGATGTTATATCCTCTCCTAATTATCCTACGACACGGGGGCTTCGCCCTCGAAATTGACATTCATCTTGACATATTTATAGCCGCGATGATGCAACTCCAACGACACGCCCAACTCGAAGAATACCTTTGCCGTGCGAGCAAAGACATGGAAAGCCATAACGCTCTGTGGCTCAATGCCCTCCTTGCGGATGAAGGTCTGCGCCGTATATGCGCATTTGCGGATAGTATTTTCCAATTTCTCCGCCTCGGCGCTCGACAGCGGATAGCCCACCAGGCACTCCACGACATATTCGTCCATCTCGTCGAATCCGCGAGGTCCGGCCATAAGCGAATACCAATCCTTGGTATCCTTATACTCGCCCCACGATTTATCCCACAGCACCGCAGCGCCCATGCCCATATAGCATGCCCAAGCGATAGCCGCCAGGGGATATTCGGCGATTTGAGGCACGGCGGCAGCCATATACTCGGCTGCCGACTCTCGCCACTTATCATTCAACTCCTCAACCGTAAGCATCTGACCATCCAGCAGCTTATCGTCCGAGCATTGCTTAACGACCGCCTTGGTAAGATTCTCGGTAAAGGTATTTAACAATTCAAAATCCTTTTCTTCCATTACTCGATTACTCCCAACTTAAATACAATCTTCTGGCAATATGTCTCACCGGGGTTCAAGATAGCCGAAGGGAACGAAGGCTCATTAACGGCATTCGGATAGTTCTGGCACTCGATAGCCACACCCGAATAGTCCTGATAACGACCGCCCGATTTTGTTACGGGGCAGCCACCCTCCAACCAGTTACCTGTGTAGACCATTGCGCCTGCCTGTGATGACAACACCTCAACCTTACGGCCTGAAGCTGCGTGACGCAACTCGCCGACCTTCGACAAGATATTGGGCTGCCAGCCATCCAATACGAAGTAGTGGTCGTAACCCTTGAAATCCTTCATATGGTTGTACTCCGACAAAATATCGTCACCAAACTTACGCCAAGTGGTAAAGTCCTGGGGAGTGCCCTTTACATCGAGCTTCACACCCGTAGGAATCTGTGTGGGGTCCATCTCCAGAACATGCGAGCAGTTCAAATAGAGTTCATGGTCGAGGATTGTCTGACCACTACCCTCGCCTGCCAAGTTCCAATACACATGGTTTGTAAGGTTTACAGCCGTAGTCTTATCGGTACGAGCCATATAGGTAATCTCCAACTCATTATCGTCGCTGAAGTAGTAACCTGCCTCAACATACAACTCGCCGGGATAGTTCTGCTCGCCATCGGGTGATGTGCGCGAAAATACCACGCGATTAGTCTCTACGCGGCTCTCCCACAACTGATTTGCAAAACCCTTCGTGCCGCCATGCAGGTGGTTAGGGCCGTTATTAATCTCGAGGTTATACTCCACGCCCTCGATAGTCATCTTACCCTTAGCGATACGGTTAGCTACGCGACCTACGCTCTTGCCACTGGCTGCACCATCGCCGAAGTAGCTCATCGCATCCTTGTAACCCAATACGATGTCGTCCATCTTGCCATCCTTATCGGGAGCCTTTACCGACACGATACATGCACCGATGTTACAAAGTTGAACTTCGCAACCATTGGCATTGCGAATAGTATAGAGAACGATAGCCTCGCCCTCAGGGGTAGAACCCCAAATGTGCTGCATAATTTCCATTATTCTATAGGTTTTAAGTTAGTCAAAATCGCATCAATACGCTTCAGGCACTCCTCCTTGCCGATGAATGCCGTAACATCATACATTCCTGGGCCCTTACCGGCACCTACCAACGCCAAGCGCAGAGTATTCATAATCTGACCCATGCCGTACTCCTTCTCCTGAATCCAAGCACCTACAACGGCCTCGGTATTCTCCTTCGAGAAGTCGTCAATCGACGCCAATACCTCGCGTACCTCGCGTAGGCGTGCAGGATTTTCTCCTTTCCAATACTTCTTGGTCTGCTTCTCTTCGTATGCAGTGGGAGCTACGAAGAAATACGATGTCAAATCCCAAAGGTCGGTAATGAATGTAGCACGCTCCTTCATAATGCCGGCAGCCTTACCTGCCAACTCATCCGACACCTCAACGCCATGCTCCTTCAAGATAGGCTGGAACAAAGCAGCCAACTCCTCGTCGCTCTTGCGGTGCATATACTGGGCATTGAACCACTTTGCCTTATCGGGTTGGAAACGAGCGCCCGACTTCGACACTCTATCCAATGAGAAGCCGTCGATTAGCTCCTGCATTGAGAACAACTCCTGCTCTGTACCGGGATTCCAGCCGAGCAGAGCCAGCATATTTACGAATGCCTCGGCAAAATAGCCATCCTCGCGATAGCCGTGGGCTGTTTCGCCCGTCGCGGGTGATTTCCAGAACAAGGGGAACACAGGGAATCCCATTTTGTCGCCGTCGCGCTTCGAGAGCTTGCCGCCACCCGTAGGCTTCAACAAAAGCGGAAGGTGTGCAAACTTGGGCTGCGAATCCTGCCAGCCGAAAGCCTTATAGAGCAGATAGTGCAAAGGCAACGATGGCAACCACTCCTCGCCACGAATGACATGTGAAATCTCCATCAAATGGTCATCGACGATATTTGCCAAGTGATAGGTTGGAAGCGCATCGGCGCTCTTATAGAGTACCTTATCGTCCAAAGTTGAGGTATTAACCTTAACATGACCGCGAATCAAATCATCCATCTCGACAATCTCATTCTCGGGCATCTTAAAGCGCACAACCCAGATATCGCCACGCGCGATGCGAGCCTCAACCTCCTCTTTCGAAAGTGAGAGCGAAGTGGGCAACTTCTCGCGCACCGAGTAGTTGTAAGCGAATGTTTCGCCCTTTGCCTCCGCCTCCTTGCGCAAGGTATCCAACTCCTCCGAAGTATCGAATGCATAATATGCCCATCCTGCCTCAATGAGCTGCTTGGCGTACTTCAAATATATCTCGCGACGCTCGCTCTGACGATATGGAGCATGAGGACCTCCCACGCCAACACCCTCGTCAATCTCGATACCGCACCACTTCAGTGACTCGATGATATACTCCTCAGCTCCAGGTACGAAACGCTGCGAGTCGGTATCCTCGATACGAAGAATCATCTTTCCGCCATGACGGCGTGCAAACAAATAGTTGTAAAGTGCTGTACGCACACCACCCATATGCAGGGGGCCCGTCGGTGACGGAGCAAAGCGTACTCTAACCTCTTGTGACATAGTTTTCTTATATTTTTATTTTAGTTTCTTATCTACTGTTTCTTTTCTCTTTAATCTTCAGCCACGCAGCAAAAACGAGTGCTACAACGACATAAGCGGCAGAATAGACCAGCATCCCTCGGCTAAATCCATGCGTTGCGGGATATGAGACTTGCAGCCAAGTATTAGCCGCCACCGCAATGGCAACCGCCACAATGAACGACAATGCCATTGCAGCCTGATGCTGTTTCTTATTGCGCTCAATTATGGGCATCGGCACCAAAAACATAAACAACCACAGCGTCAGAGTCCATGCCCACATTGTGAAATAAATAATATTTGGAGCATATATCGCAACAACGCTAAGCACGATGGCTATCGCCGCCATAATGCCATTTGCAATTTGTATTTTTCGCCAAATTTCCATTGTAATGAACAGGTTATAATTTGGTTAATTGAATAACTATTTTATTCGATACTCCACTTTCATCGTTATACGCGCTTTCTTTTGGCGAGCAGAGGTGTTAAACGAACCTCCTGCCGAAAACTCCTCGTTTGAGTTTGCTCCGGTAATCTGGAATACACCCATACGCGCCGACGCCACACGACCAAGCGATGTGCCGGCATTCTCTGCAATCTTCTCGGCACGAGCTTTGGCATCGGCTGAAGCTCGTTCAATAAGGGAGAGTTTCACATCGTCCAACTTCGTATAATAGTAGTCTGGGCTATAAGCATCTATCGATACACCTTGCGCTATGAGTGATGAAATCTCGCGCGAAACAGCCTCCACTTTATCAACCTCCGACGACTCTATCGAAAAACTTTGGCTCAAGCGATAGCCCGTAAAGCGCTGACCCATATAGTTGCCGTTAGCGCTATATGAAGGCTCGAACTGCTTATCGACATTCACAAAACGAAAGACGATATTCTCCTCGGCAATGCCTCGCGAGGTCATAAACTCCAAGACTTTCTTCTTATTGCGTTCCAATTGTGCATAGCCCGCAGCGACATCGTAGGTTTCGAATGTGATTTGGCCGTTCCAGACAATCAAATCCGACGAGAACTCGGTCTCGCCCAAGCCTGTAACGACTATGGTATCCTGTGAACGATACTTGTAGGTATAGGCATGACCCAAAAGCCACGCAG
The DNA here is from genome assembly GCA_017532885.1 of Alistipes sp. The sequence goes on from JAFXIS010000087.1 coordinate 6,804, forward strand.
CGACTATGATAGCCACACCGATAATCGAGAATTTAATAATCTGTTTCATAACTCAAATATATCTTACAAAGATACGAAAAAATAAATTATTATAGCACATTTTGGACTACGATATTTCAAACCCAATCATAGGGTTCTACCTACATCATATCTTCGAAATCATTATCTGCAAATTTCTCAGCAAATACCCGTGCGGCATAACTCTCGGGGATGAATATCCGTTGAATATTCATCGCTTTCAAAATCGACTTATGCGTTTTATCCAGTGCGCGAGCATAAATACGCTTTACTGACAACTCTTTCAATGCAGCCACGGTTCTGAGCGAGTAATCCATACTCTGACCTATGGCCACCACAGCGCAATCAATCTCATCGAGTGGCAAAGCTTGCAAAGCTACGCGCTCGGTAGCATCAAATATGTATGCCACCGAAATACGATCCTTAATCTCCTCAACACGATGTACATTACTATCGACACCTATCACATCGTGTCCTATATCGGTGAGTTCTTTCGCCAAGGTCATACCAAAATTTCCTAATCCTATAACCAGATATTTCATATTTCAAAATGTTTAGTTTATAATCACATTATCCTGTGGCAATCGGTACTTGGGATTCTCGCCGTGGCGTACAACACTCATCAGCACCGTAATAAGTCCCACTCGACCGATAAACATCAACGCTACAACCGCGACCTTACTATCAGCACCCAACATCGGCGTAATATTAAGACTTGACCCTACTGTAGAGAAGGCTGATACCGTTTCAAAAAAGAGTCCCCGCACAGATAAAGTTGGTTCCATTAGGATCAAGATAAAGAAGAAGAACACGATGGTCAGTATAGAACCGAAGATGACAGCCGAGGCTCTACGCACCGAATCGGACGACAATTCACGCCCAAACAGCGAAACGGCATGACGCCCCTTGACCACTGATATAAAATTGGCCAAAGCAACAGCTATGGTATTAACCTTAATACCTCCAGCCGTAGATTGCGATGCTCCACCAACCCACATAAGGAATATATAGACGATGGTGGTGAGTATCGAAAATTGGGCTAAATCAACGCTATTGAATCCCGCCGTTCGAGGTGCCACCGCATTAAATAACGAATGTATTATCTTTTCTTTTGAAGAGAGTTCGGCAAAAGCCCCATTCCATTCAAAAAGGGCAATAAGAAATGTTCCCGCAACAATCAAGACAAGCGTTGTGCGTAAAACAATTTTTGTATTGATATTAAAGATATGGATATATCGTTTCGGCTTACCTCGATGAAACAGACGCCTTAAAGCATTCCCGATATAATATTCCACCAATCGCCAGAAATTCATAAGTATCGGGAATCCTATACTGCCCAAGAATATCAATATCGTGATAATAAGATAAAAGCCCGAATTATTTCCCATCAAAGCGTCGTTGCCCAGATTACCGCTCAATGTAGAAAATCCGGCATTGCAAAACGCCGACACAGAGTGGAATATGGCAAAGAATATCTCCTCTTCAAGGCTCATACCCATCGTTGAGTGGATACTCAACCAGATGAAAAAAGCACCGATAAGTTCAATGACAAAGGTAAAGCCCAAGATATAGAGGAGTGTGGACATCAGCGAACTGAAAGTTTCGGAGCCTACCATATCACGCAGGGCAAATTGATTGTATAGCCCCGTACCGCCCATAAAAAACACTGCGAAGAAGCTGGTTATGGTCATCACACCCAAACCTCCGATTTGAATAAGCAGAGCTATGACCATCTGCCCCTCCAACGAGAATGTTTGAGCAATATCCACAGTCGATAAGCCCGTAACGCAAACCGCACTTGTCGAGATAAACAGAGCATCGACAATCGGCAGGCGAATATGCTCCAAAGTCGAACGCGGCAACAGCAACAGTAATGCACCAAAGAGTATTACCACCGCAAAACATGCCGCCATCAGGAGTGCCGGGTTGGTCTTTTTGTTGATAAAATTAACTATTCCTTGCGACACATTCAGAATTGCAAAGAGTGCAAGTATTGCCAAAAAGACAAATTTACTACTGAACAGGCTCCACACGCCCGACAGCCAATGCCACCCTTCAGAAAGCGTAACAAATTGAGGTAAAGCAGTCAAGAGAAGCAACACTCCCATCATGGCAGTCATAAAAATAGTCTTACGCATTATTGACCGCCAGAAAAATAGTATTTTGAACAGATATGCGACCAAATATATCCACCAGGCATATTGGTAGATTTTCGAAATAACGAACATCTCTCTTTCGTCGAGCACAAAGCCGTAATCTACGACAATTGCACCGACTGTAACGACTGAGAAAAAGAACATCGCAAGTTGCATCCAAAACGATATTCTGCTCCTCACAGATGGCGTCAAAATCTCTGATAGAGTAATTTTTCGCATAAGTTCAAACATCTGTCAATAACAGATTTTGCTTTTTGTTCTAAAATTTGTGAGGCTGTTTACTTTCCCACACTACCCTCTTAATAATTGGATTGTGAGGTTATTTTTAGGCTTGCGAAGTGGGCGAAAGCGGAGTTTACTAAAGCGTAAATGAGCATTTCGCACACAAGCGTAACGACAAAATAACCCACAAGACAATTATTAAACATTAAACAGGAAATGCATTATATCTCCATCCTGCACAATATACTCCTTGCCCTCGATGCCAATCTTACCTACATCGCGGCATGCCTTCTCCGAGCCAAGGGCCACATAATCGTCATACTTGATAACCTCGGCACGAATAAATCCGCGCTCGAAATCGGTATGGATAATGCCGGCAGTCTGCGGAGCTTTCATACCCTTCACAAAGGTCCACGCACGGCTCTCGTCAGCACCCGTAGTGAAGAAGGTCTGAAGGTTGAGCAACTTATATGCCGCCTTAATAAGGCGAGCTACACCCGACTCCTCCAAGCCCATATCCTGAAGGAACATCTGGCGCTCCTCGTACTCCTCCAACTCGGCAATATCTGCCTCGGTAGCTGCCGCAACAATAAGCATCTCGGCATTCTCGTCGGCAATCGCAGCCTTCACAGCCTCGGTATGAGCATTACCCGATACGGCGCTCGCCTCATCTACATTACATACATACAGCACCGGCTTATCGGTCAAGAGATTGAGGTCGGCAATGAGTTTGCGTTCCTCCTTATCGGTCTCGACTGTGCGCGCCGAGCGGCCCTGCTCCAACGCCTCCTTGAACTGCACCAGGAGTTCGTAACGACGCTTCGCCACCTTATCACCCGCAGCCGCCTGCTTCTGACACTTGCCGATATTGTTCTCGACCGTTTCGAGGTCCTTGAGTTGCAACTCGGTGTCGATAATACCCTTATCGCGCACGGGGTCTACCGAGCCATCGACATGGGTGATGTTGCCATTCTCGAAGCAACGCAAAACATGGATAATCGCGTTGGTGTTGCGAATGTTACCCAAAAATTTATTTCCGAGGCCTTCACCCTTTGATGCACCCTTCACCAAACCGGCAATATCGACAATCTCGATTGTCGTAGGTATAACCTTCTTCGGATTATCTATCTCTGCCAACTTCACCAGACGCTCGTCGGGTACGGTGATAACACCCACATTAGGTTCGATTGTACAGAAAGGGAAGTTTGCTGCCTGCGCCTTAGCATTCGAGAGGCAGTTGAAAAGAGTTGATTTACCTACATTGGGCAGACCAACTATACCACATTGTAAAGCCATTTTATATCTGTTTTTGTTTATATTCTAATTATAGCCTACAAAAATAGTTATTTTTGAGGATATTTCATTGCCTTACCCGATTTTTCAGCCGAAAATTTTGAAACTCCCTGAAATATTCCTATATTTGCACCATCAAACAACAGAAAAATCAATTTATCGTATTGCAAAAATCCATGACAGCACTTGGTGTGTCATGTCGTGATTTATTTTCATCTACACTATTCAGCGCCACATGGTGCTACGGATAGCGTATAGCGATTAATGTTCTATGACAAAAAACTTATTCTCATCTACATGATGCTACGGTTCGCTGCCGAAAGATAGCCGGCTGCGGAAGTTAAACATATTCAAACACAAAAACTTGCCGACGAGGTCTTAGGCCTCCACAGGCAGGGGCGTTCTTTGATGTGTTTGAGCCGACAATCCGGTCCACGAACAGACTGATTGTCAAACTAATAACGAATATTATTTCATTGTTTAACTTCCAAAATTTATAATTATGAAAAGAGAAAATTTTTCAGCATTCGTAGCAGCAAACCCCATTTCAAACCACCGAGTTTATTATGCTCCGGCAGCTTCAACTTCGGGCAACAAGGTAAAGATTTATCGCCGCGCATTTGAGCGTATGAATCATGAGTATCGCGTAGGTATGCTTAGTAAAATAAACCCCATAGATAGGGCCATTGCAAAGTACGAATGGGGAGAGTTCATCCTCGAGCAATTGCCCAACTACGCCGACGACCGAAGCGAACTGTTTAATGGTGCAAAAATTTTGATTATCAGAGCCTACGGCATGATTAGCGAAGAGCGCTACAACGCCAAATCTGCCATTAAGGAGGCTACAAAGGCGTTAGAGGATTTCAACAAGTTGATAGCCGAGAATAACCTCACCGCCCAAGCCGGACGCGCCATATCTCCGAAAGTCATAGCTAACCGCAAGGCGGAATTGGTAAACAACATAACCTGCCGACGCAAGCAATATGCCGATATCGTAAGAAGATGCCCCGACCACAAGTTTGAGCATATCAGGCGACGAGCAGAGTATTGCGAGAGCATGTGGTAGTGTTCAAATAAGTAATGCGGCAGCACTACAAATGAGCATTGCGGCAGCTTTTACGAGAGCATACAGCAGTCCGAAAAACTGCATATTAATGCAAAATACAGCATTTCACAAGGCTTCCAGCAATCGGGAGCCTTTTTTATTTGTAACTTTCCGAAAATATTTCTACTTTTGAGCAACCAACACAGTAACAACATTTAACAGATTTAACCATGAAGAGATTTTTAGTTCTATTCACTTGCGTAGCAATACTATTTTCCGCAAGTTGCAGCGACGACAATAGCGAAGTAAATAACAACAACCCCACACCTCCGGATACACCACCGACGCCAAACGAAAACCTGACCGTTCAGGCATTAAAAGATGACAACTCTTTGATTTACGCATCGGGAGGTAGTACAACTATTTCTGTTACATCCGAATTAGAGTGGGCCGCCGAAGTTGTTGATTCAGAGGATAGCGAGTGGTTACATATTACCCAGACCGACAACAGCCTTACGCTCTCTACCGACAAGAACTCTCAATCTTCAGACCGCGAAGCGCATATTATAATTTCAAACGGAGCCAAGAATCACGAACTCACCATAAAGCAGCGTCAAAATATCATTCGTCGTAACAAAATCAGCGAGCGAAAGGTATTTACGCAACTTGATTTATATTACAACCGGAATCAAATTCATCGTTTTATCGGAGTTTTGCCAGCACCTTCTTCAAATATATACCAGGATATCGAGGAGCTAAATACCGAGGGCGGAACGCTGCTAACTGCGCCTGACAACGAAACCCGATATTTGCGTTGCATATTGGATAATAGCAGTGTGCCGGCATCGGGCCAACCTGTTCTTAGAGAAGAATTTAACATCACAAATTACAGCGTAGATGTCGATTTTGATGCCATAACCTCATATCCCGACATTGATACCGAATCGGATGTATATAAGCACTATACGGGCGCGAAATCAAATATTATCGACCCCAATTTTGAGCCGATGCAAGCCGTAACCGCGCAATTATGGCAGGAGGCAGATGGCGATATTGTAGACTATGCCATGCTCTGCTACTTGTATGTCGCTGAAAACATGCAATACCTCAATCCCAACACAGGTCTGCACCCATTGGCCAAGATATGGGCAGATGGCGGAGGCGACTGCGGTAATCAGGCAACGGTATTTATCTCGATGTTGCGCAATAAGGGTATTCCGGCGCGTCATGTCGTCATGGTACGCCCCGACGATACCGCCCATGTGCGTGCCGAATTTTTCCTCGCCGGATATGGCTGGATTCCCGTAGATCCCAATGCAAAGAATATGATTCCCGAAGGTGACTTTTTCGGTAAGATTTATTCAGATGAAATTGTTATGAATCGAGATATCGACATCCCGATAAAAGACCCTGAAGGTAATAATCTCGTAGCCGGATTGTTGCAGGTTTACGCCTTCTGGTATTGGATATATGCCGACATGTCATTGGAACTTGTCCGCACAATAGGACTGATGTAAAGGCGCTGCATTTTTATGCAAAACAACCATTTCTTGAGGCTCTCAATCAATTGAGGGCCTTTTTATTTGCAAAAGAGGAGTAAAATAGATATTTTTGCACCACTTTGTTGCAAAGCAACACATTTTTTACACAAGTTTAGTTAGGATTTATAATTATGCTCAGCAGAAAAGTTGCATCACAACTCAAAGAGTTGGAGACACCGTTTTATCTCTACGACATCAACCTCCTGCGTCAAACTTTGGAGAGTGTCGTTTACGAGTCGAATAAATACAACTACAAAGTACACTACGCCATAAAAGCCAACAACGACGACTACCTGCTCTCGATTATCAAGGAGTACGGCATCGGCATTGATTGCGCCAGCGGCAACGAGGTTCGCAAAGCCATCGAAATGGGTTTTGAGCCTAAAAGCATTGTGTACGCCGGAGTCGGCAAACGCGACAAGGAGATTCGTTACGCCATCGAACAGGGCATTTTGGCTATCAACTGCGAGTCTATCGAGGAGTTGCAGGTTGTAAACCAAATTGCGGGCGAGCTGGGCAAAAAAGCAGATATCGGCTTGCGCGTAAACCCCGATATTGACCCCAAGACCAACCACTGCATCGATACGGGTCAGGCCGATAGTAAGTTCGGTATTTCATACGACGAAATATTGGAGAATGTCGAATTAATAAAGGCTCTGGAGAATATCAACATCATCGGCATCCATATCCATATCGGCTCACAGATTCGCGAGTTGCATGTTTTCGAGAATATGTGTAACAAGGCGAACGCCATTGTCGAGAAGTTGGAGTCTTTGGGATTCTCGTTCAGCATCGTGGATGTCGGAGGAGGCTTGGGTATCAACTACGATGTTCCCGAGAATGAGCCTATTCCCAACTTTGCATCACTCTTCGCCATCATTCACGAATATCTGAATGTCGGCGACCGCGAGGTGCATTTCGAGTTTGGCCGTGCTATCGTCGGAGAGTGCGGAGAGTTGATTTCGCGCGTACTATTCAACAAAACAACAGCTACGGGTCGTCGTCTGCTCATTATCGACGCCTCGATGACCGAGCTTATTCGCCCGATGCTTTATGGCTCATACCACAACATCGAGAACATCACCTCGCAGGAGGAGGTCTGCAAGAAGTACACCGTTGTGGGTACTGCGTGTGAGTCCACAGATGTATTCGACGAGAATGTCAGCCTCAAGAAGAGTAAGCGCGGAGATTTGCTCTCGATTAAATCAGCAGGTGCTTATGGCCGTTCGATGGCGTCGCAATACAACATGCACGACTTGCCGGCAGCGGTATATAGCGACCAGCTGACAAAATAGCCGCAGTTACCGGACATCTAAATTATTACAAAATAGCCCATGATTGGGCTATTTTTTTTACTTTTATACGAAGTATATGCCGAAAAATCATTATCTTTGAGAAATATTTGCAGAACACATGAATATCGAACTTATTAAATCAGAGATAGCGAAACTTTCGCAACTCGTAGCCTCATGGAGTGGCGAGGCGGAGATTTCGAGCATCGAGCGCGAATTGGCACTTGATAAGTTGAAAAAGCTATACGACATAGTGCGTTTCGACACAGCTACAATCGGGCATGCAGACGCTTCAATTATGGCAGCCGCATCTGCGGTCGCAACTTCGGCTAACGACTCCATAGACAAGCAGCAGAGCGACGAGCAGGAGGTTGAGGTAGAGTTTCTTTTTGCCGAAGAGGACGACGAGCAGGAGGATGACGAGAGCGAAGAATTCCTAACCGAAGAGGCGGTCGAGGAGAATTGTGAGGAGCTAATCGAAGAGAAAGAGGAGCAAGCCGAGGAACAAATTGCACCAGAGGCATCAGAGGAGGAGCAAACCGAAGAGCAAACTACCCCCGAATTGCCAACGGAGGAACAACCCGAGGAACAATCTACTGAGGTCGAGCCAACCGAGCCTGAAGCAACAGAGGTGCCGGCAAAGGATGATGCGACGGAGGAACCTGCAAAAGATGAGGCAACAGAGAAGCCCGCAAGAAACGAGGCGTCACAACCCACTGTGGCATTTATGGGTAATCTTTTCGGCATGGAAGAGCCCAAGCGGCACACTCGCTCGAAGCATCTGCGCATGATGTCGATATACAACGACACTGACACCGAACGCCAGCAGACAAAGAGTGTCGATGTGTCAAAGATTTTCGACTTCGAGGTAAATGTAGAGGTCAGCGAGCCTACACCGACGGACCACACAATGGAGCCGGCGACATTACCTTCACCCGTAACAACGAAGCCCGCAAGCGAGAGCGAAAAGAGTACGATTTTGGCTGATACTATTGCAGCAAACAAACAGACTTTGGCCGACACAATAAACACCCCTGCCCCACTTGCCGAGGAGATTACAAACGCAAAAATCTCGTCATTGATGGAAGGCGTGGGCATAAATGATAAGTTCTTGATGATTCGCGACCTTTTCGACGGCGACGATGAGGCTTACGCCACCGCCATTCGCGATTTGGATGCCGAGGAGAGTTTCGAGGATTGCATGATATATATCGTCGAGCATTTCGAATGGAATCCCGACTCGGAGGGTGCAAAATTTATGATGAAGTTATTGGAGCGCAAGCACGCATAAAATACCCTGCATATGTCGAAGCTCTATATCGTACCCACACCCATAGGCAATTTGGATGATATCACCCTGCGAGCCATAAAGGTCCTCAAGGAGGCTGATTACATTTTGGCTGAAGATACCCGCACAACATCTTTCCTGCTCAAGCACTTGGGCATCGAGAAGAAATTATATTCACATCATAAGTTTAACGAACACGCCACCGCAGCATCTGTTGCCTCGGCAATTGGCGAGGGACGCACCGTAGCCCTGGTGTCAGATGCCGGCACACCGGGCATTTCGGACCCCGGATTCTTGCTCGTGCGCACCTGCGTTGAGGCAGATATCGAGGTCGAAACACTCCCTGGAGCCACAGCCCTCATCCCGGCGTTGGTGCAGAGCGGTTTCCCCTGCGACCGTTTCTGTTTCGAGGGTTTTCTGCCCCAAAAGAAGGGTCGCACAAAGCGTTTGGAGGAGCTTAAGGATGAGCCACGCAGCATTATCTTTTATGAATCGCCCTTCCGCGTAGTGAAATGCCTGGAGCAGTTAGCCGAGGTATTCGGCGCAGAGCGCAAGGTGTCGGTTTCGCGCGAACTTACAAAGAAATTTGAGCAGACGGTAAGAGGTACAATCAGCGAAGTGTTGGACCACTTCCGCGAACATGAGCCTAAGGGCGAGTTTGTAATCGTCGTTGCCGGTTGCCCTAAGCCCGAGAAGGAGGAGAAACGAAATCGTTACGCTAAAGGAGAGTAGAAGGTAAATATATGAGCAATAGTGAAGAATTAACACGCTGGCACAAATTTCTAACCCAGCTATTATGGATTATCTGTCGAGGTTTTGCAATGCTACCCCGCATCGTACGCCATTACGGCTTTGGAGTGCCCATATATTGGATTCTGTATTATGTTATGCGCTATCGTCGCAAGGTAGCAATGGAGAATTTGCGCAACTCCTTCCCCGAGAAGAGCGAAAAGGAGATTCGCGAGATTTGCCGCAAGAGCTATTGCAACCTCGCCGAGCAGATTATAAACACAATAAGCAAAGCAGGAGTCAGCAACGAAGAGCTGTTGCACCGCATGGATATCCACGGAGTGGATGAAGTAGCAAAAATTATTGGCGAGCAAAGTTGCGTATTCCTATCGGCACATTTTGGTCCTTGGGAGGCAGGTACTACAACAAGCCTATCCATGCCCAACCATATAACCGTCGGGGTATATCACCCTTTGAAGAATCGCGTTATGGATGAACTTATGAAGCGCATCCGCACCCATACCCGAGTCGAGCTAGTTCCGATGAAGCAGACCATGCGCTATTTCATTCAGCGCAGCAGACAAAAGCCTCTTATCATGGGACTTATCGCCGACCAAAGCCCACAGCGCCGTGCCGGACAGCAGTGGTTTAAGTTCCTGAATCAATGGACCGCCTTTTTTGATGGCGGCGAGGTTTTGGCGCGTAAATACAATCTTCCTGTTATCTATTTCTCGCCACGACGCATCAAGGCAGGCATCTATGAGGCTAACATGAGCATCGTATACGACGGCAAGGAGCAGGTCGCAGAGTACGAAATTACCAAGCGATATATCAACCTTTTGGAACAAGATATTATCTCTCATCCCGAAATGTGGATGTGGACGCATCGTCGCTGGAAGCGAAAACCTGCGCCTAAAATTATCGAGCAACTTGAGCAACAAGCATAAATCGTAACAAGAAACGCTATGCGCACCGCCGTTGTCATACTCAATTGGAATGGATTACAACATCTGCAAGAGTTCCTGCCGAGTGTTATGCGAAACACTCCGCCCGATGTGCGTATAGTTGTGGCAGATAACGGCTCTACCGACGCTTCGCTGGCATTCGTTGAGCAATATTATCCCGATGTTGAAATAGTCCGTTTGGAGCGCAACTACGGCTTTGCCGAAGGATATAACCGCGCGCTGAAAGAGGTCGAGGCGGAGTATTATGTGCTGCTCAACTCCGATGTTGAGGTCACGCCACAATGGATTGAACCACTCGTCGCTATGCTCGATGAGGATAAAAAGGTGGCAGCCGTAGCACCCAAACTTTTGGCCTATCACGACCGCACACGATTCGAATATGCAGGCGCTGCGGGCGGATTTATAGATTTTTTAGGTTACCCCTTCTGTCGTGGTCGTATCTTATCGACTACCGAGCATGACTGCGGGCAGTACGACACCCCGCGCGAGGTCTTTTGGGCAAGCGGCGCAGCGTTCTGCTGCCGTGCCGAGTTGTTCCATCGCTTGGGAGGTTTCGACGGCGATTTCTTTGCTCATATGGAGGAGATTGACCTCTGCTGGCGTATGCAGCTCGCGGGATATAAGGTTATGTGCGAGCCTCGCTCGGTGGTATATCACTTGGGCGGTGGCACACTACCCAACGAGTCGCCCCGCAAGCTATATCTAAACTACCGCAACAACCTCTCGATGCTCTTTAAGTGCGCCCCTGCGTGGCAACGCTGCGTTGTGGCTGTCGCGCGCCCTGCGGCCGATATGCTCTCGGCTGTGATATATCTTTTGAAGGGGCAATTTTCATTAACACAGGCTACCCTGCGCGCCTATTGGGATTTTCTGCGCCTGCACGGCCCGCTCTCAAAGAAACGCCACACCATCCGCACCTCACGCAAAGCCGAATCCCGCCAAATCTACCGCGGCTCAATTATCCTCCGCTACGCCCTCGGCAAAAAACGGTTTGAAGGGATGATGTAAAAAAGGTCTGTCCAAACAGTGTTAGACAGGCCCTTATTTTATCAGAAGTTGCATAACAAGAGGGATTTCAAGGCTTGCGAAGCCCGAAAAAGCGGAGTTTACTAAAGCGTAAATGAGCATTTTGAGGGCGAGCGTAACGCCGAAAGCTCCTTGTTAGACAACTTCTCTTTATGCTCTGCGGATTTTCCTGAAAGGTAGTTTCAGTACGCCAAAGAAGGCTTCGCCGAAGATGCCGCCCGACATCTTTGAGGCGCCCTCGCGGCGTTCGGTAAAGATAATTGACACCTCCTGAATCTTCAGACCCAGGCGCCACGCCGAGTACTTCATCTCTATCTGGAAGCCGTAGCCCTTCATCTGAACCCTATCAAGGTCGATAGTCTGCAACGCCCGACGCGAGTAACAGACAAAGCCCGCCGTAGCATCGTGCACCGGCATGCGCGTAACGATACGCACATACTTCGAGGCGAAATACGACATCAGCAGGCGCGACATGGGCCAATTGACGATATTCACGCCGCAGACATATCGCGAGCCGACAACAACATCCGCACCCGCCTCAGCGGCCTCATACAAGCGCTGCAAATCGTCGGGATTATGCGAGAAATCACAATCCATCTCGAAGATATAGTCGTAGCCATGCTCCAAAGCCCACTTAAAGCCGGCAAGGTAAGCAGTACCCAAGCCCAATTTGCCAACGCGACGAATCAAGAAGAGCCTCTCGGTAAACTCCTTACGGCGACGCTCCACCACCTCGGCAGTGCCGTCGGGAGAGCCATCGTCGATGACAAGCATATCGAAATTGCCCGCGAGTGACATCACGGTATCAATCATTCGAGATATATTCTCAATCTCGTTGTAAGTCGGTATGATTACAAGTTTTCGCACTATCGTATGCTTTTTTCTTAATATTGCTCCTTTTCGTTGGGGAAGTCCTCGTTCTTCACATCATCGACATAGTGAGAGATTGCCTCGCTCATAACATCGTGAAGATTAGCATAGCGACGCAGGAAACGGGGTGAGAAGTCGTTGGTAATACCCAACATATCGTGGATTACCAGCACCTGACCATCGACCTTACCGCCCGCACCGATACCGATTGTAGGCATCTTTAGTTCATTGGTCACGCGCTCGGCCAAAGCTGCGGGAATCTTCTCCAGCACAACGGCAAAGCAGCCAGCCTCTTCCAAAAGATGTGCATCGCGAATGAGTTTCTCGGCCTCGGCATCCTCCTTGGCTCTCACATTATATGTGCCGAACTTATGAATCGACTGCGGAGTAAGGCCCAAATGTGCCATAACGGGGATACCTGCCGACAAAATACGCTGAACAGATTCCAGAATCTCCTCACCGCCCTCCATTTTAACGGCATCCGCCTCGGTCTCCTTCATAATTCGGATAGCTGAATCCAAAGCGACCTTTGAGTTACCCTGATATGTACCAAAAGGTAAATCCACAACAACCAAAGCACGCTTCGCGCCACGCGTTACAGAGCGGGCATGATAAATCATCATATCGAGCGTAATGGGCAATGTTGTCTCATATCCCGCCATAACATTAGCCGCCGAGTCACCCACCAAAATCACATCGACACCTGCGGCATCAACGATTTTTGCGGTAGAATAATCATAAGTCGTGAGCATAGCAATTTTCTCGCCACGCTGCTTCATTTCGGTTAAACGCAGAGTCGTAACGGCTCTGACTGATCCTGCAACAGACATATCTAAAAATTAAATTGTTTCGGTATATTCTATTAAATTATTTCCAAATGCAAATGTATGTAAAAAATATATGGGAATGAAATCTTTTCCATTTTATCGGTTCTCCGTTCCGATTCTACAAGAGATTTCGCAATGCCGCAAAGAATGGCCATAATACCACGCCACCGGCAACCGACACATTTATAGAGTGTTTCGTGCCCACCTGCGGAATCTCTATCGCGCCATCGCACATATCGACAACCTCCTGCTCTACGCCCGCAACCTCATTACCGAAGACAAGTGCATAGCGCGTCGAGGCATCGACCTTCAGTTCATCGAGCATCGTCGCCCCCTCGACCTGCTCGATAGCCAATACGGTATAACCTTCAGCCTTCAGCGCAGCCACACACTCCGCTGTTGAGCTATGATAACTCCACGCAACGGTAAGTTCTGCCCCGAGGGCTGTTTTATGAATCTCTTTCGAAGGAGGTGTCGCCGTAATACCACATAGAGCAATATGCTCTATGGCAAAAGCATCTGCCGTACGGAAAAACGCACCGACATTCTGTGCCGAGCGAACATTATCCAACACAACTCTTACCGGAATACGCTTCATCGCAGAAAACTCCTCTACCGACGGGCGATTAAGCTCCTCATTTGTAATTTTTCTCATCATTAAAACAATTATACTCCACAAATATAGCACAAATCGCGGAAATAAATTATCTTTGCATCTAATTAAATGGTGTATTATCCGATGAATCGTTTTCTGCGACATATTTATTTTCTTATAGTTGCCGTGCTCAGTTTGAATGCAGCCTCGGCGCAGGAGAATTATAAGTTACTCACCGACATCGGTTTTGATACATTTTTCAACAATACGGAGTATACCGACACCCAATTCGGACGCTCCGAAACCACCTTTGCAGCGCGTTTCTCGCCAAAAATCGGAATAGAGTGGAACGAGAAGAACGCCCTTATGTTCGGTATCGACCTATTCGCAAATTTTGGCGAGCAGGATACCTTCGCCTCAAAGGTTAGACCTCAAATTTATTACCGCTTCGCTTCGCCCAGAGTTCGAGCCTTTGCAGGTGTTTTTGACCGCAAGGAGATGCGTGGCTACTATTCCGACCTCTTCCTAAGCGATGTTTCGCGCTTTTACGAAAACCGCGTACAAGGCTTCATGGGTCAGTATCTCGGTGAGCGAGGATATGCCGAGCTATCGTTCGATTGGTGCGGCATGTATGCTCAGGAGGCACGCGAAAAGTTCCGCATCCTCTCGGCTGGAGAGTACTCTTTCGATAAGGGCAAGCACTTCTATGGCGGTTACGCTTTACAGGTATTCCACTACGCCGGGAGTGAGCAAATCTCCGGTAATGTAGTCGATAACATAATCGTAAACCCCTATATAGGCACACGATTTAACGCATTTTTCGATTTTGACATCAAGCTCCACTATATCCTCACGATGCAACGCGACCGCGCTGTTGAAAGCTCGATGCAGCGGCCTCAAAGCGTGATGTTGCAAGCTCGCATGGCAAAATGGGGGTTATATATCGAGGAGAGGTTCTACCTCGGGGATAATCTTATGCCCTACTATTACAGTTCAAATACCCAGACCTTCCCTCAAGGCTATGGCGCCGACCTATATTATGGCGACAGCGTATTTGCCGCGGGCGGAGAGTTGCTCAGCGATACACGCATAGGTTATTCAAAGCAGTTCTTCAACGATACGGTCAGCCTCAATGCTTTTATAGCCATGTATTACAACGGCGGAGCAGGCACACGCCAAATGGTGGAGTTGAAGGTCAATCTGTTCAATCAGTTTGCATTAGGTAAAAGACGATAATAAGATAACAATATAATACAGCGAGAGTTATGAATATGAATAACATCGAAACGGCAGAGCCGAAAGAGAGATTAAATTTTGTAGAGGAGGTTATCGAGGAGGCGATAGCAAAGGGTGAAACACGCGTACAGACACGCTTCCCGCCCGAGCCTAACGGCTACCTTCACATTGGTCACGCCAAGGCTATTTGCTTGGACTTTGGCGTAGCGGCTCGCTATGGTGGTGTATGTAATCTTCGTTTCGACGATACCAACCCCACCAAGGAGGATATGGAGTATGTAGAGGCTATCAAGGAGGATATCCAGTGGCTCGGTTTCCAGTGGGGAAATGAGTATTATGCTTCGGATTATTTCCAGCAGTTGTGGGACTTTGCTATCCGTCTAATCAAGGAGGGCAAGGCCTATATCGACGAACAGTCGGCCGAGGAGATTGCAGCCCAGAAGGGAACACCCACTCAGGCAGGCGTCGAGAGCCCCTACCGCAACCGCCCCATCGAGGAGAGCCTCGAATTGTTCGAGAAGATGAATCGTGGCGAGATTGAGGAGGGCAAGATGGTACTTCGTGCCAAGATTGATATGGCAAGCTCAAATATGCACTTCCGCGACCCGATTATCTATCGCGTTGTGAATCATCCCCACCATCGTACGGGCAATAAGTGGAAGGCATACCCGATGTACGACTTTGCGCACGGCCAGAGCGACTATTTCGAGGGCGTGACACACTCGTTGTGTACCCTCGAGTTCGTTCCTCACCGCCCACTTTACGATTTGTTCGTTGATTGGGTAAAGGAGGGCGACAACTTGGGCAACTACCGCCCTCGTCAGTATGAGTTCAATAAGCTAAACCTTAACTATACGCTGATGAGTAAGCGTAACCTGCTTATTTTGGTTAAGGAGGGCTTGGTAAGCGGCTGGGATGACCCCCGAATGCCGACTTTGTGCGGTTTCCGCCGTCGCGGCTACTCACCCGAGTCAATCCGCAACTTTGTCGATAAGATTGGCTACACAACTTACGATGCTCTCAACGACTTTGCATTGTTGGAGAGTGCCGTGCGTGATGACTTGAATAAGCGTGCTACACGCGTAAGTGCCGTTCTCGACCCCGTAAAGCTCATTATCACCAACTACCCCGAGGGTCAGGTTGAGTCTATGGAGGCCGTTAATAACCCCGAGGACCCCGAGGCAGGCACTCATACCATCGAGTTCAGCCGCGAGCTGTGGATGGAGCGCGACGACTTTATGGAGGATGCTCCGAAGAAGTATTTCCGTATGACTCCGGGCCAGGAGGTGCGCCTGAAGAATGCCTATATCGTTAAGTGTACAGGCTGCGAGAAGGACGAGAATGGCAAGGTTACTACGGTTTATGCCGAGTACGACCCCGACACCAAGACCGGTATGCCGGGCAGCAACCGCAAGGTTAAGGGTACACTCCACTGGGTGAGCTGCAACCACTGCCTGAAGGCCGAGGTACGCCTCTACGACCGCTTGTGGAAGGTTGAGAATCCCCGCGACGAGATGGCCGCTATTCGCAAGGAGCAGGGCTGCGAGGCTCTGGAGGCTATGCAGCAGATGATTAACCCCGACTCACTCACAGTGCTTAAGGAGTGCTATGTCGAGCAGTATCTGGCCGACGCCAAACCCCTCGATTACTTGCAGTTCCAGCGCATCGGCTACTTCAATGTCGATAAGGACTCTACCCCCGACCACCTTGTCTTTAACCGCACCGTAACGCTTAAAGACTCATGGGCCAAGATGAATAAGTAAAAGGGATTTATATTATATATAGGTACAAACAAAACCATTACCAAACTTTTAATATCGAAATAATGAAAAAACTTATCATTTGTTTGCTTGCAATTGTAGGGTTATATATGAATCACGCCTCAGCACAGCAAAAAGGAGATTTCTATTTAGGTGGTAACTTAGGAGTCAATGTTACATCTGTATCGGTTTCAGGAGAGAGTGCTTCTGCCGCAGAGTTCGGTATCGCGCCAGAAATCGGATATTTCGTAACAGATAGATTTATGTTAGGATTAGGATTAAGCTACAATATAGCTTCAGGGGATGCAGCAACACACACCTTTACAATTGGTCCTAAATTCAGCTATTACGCACCGATATGTGATAATTTATATTACACTCCATCACTGGAGGTAGCCTTTGCTTATGGAAGTAGCGCAGGCTTGAATATGTCGGGTTTTGGGTTAGGCTTATCATGTTTCGGCCTGGAGTTCCGACCATCCAAGCATTTTGGTTTTTCGGCAAGCATACTTTCTGTAAATTATGTAATGTTATCACGCTATGGTGTAACAATAAATAATGTAGGTCTTAATATTTCTGCAAGTCCAACTATCGGATTCAAGTATTATTTCTAATATTTACCATACAACACACTAAAGGACCTGTCTAACAAGTATATCGGTTAGGCAGGTCCTTTCGTTATTTCATTTCAGAAAGTAATTTGTCAAATATAAACAGCGACATGGGCGTAAGCCCTGCGTCACTCCACAATTTATGCACCCTTGACCTCTCAACCACCATTAGAGTCTATGTGTAAATTGATTGGAATCTACCTTTGTGAAAACTCCTTACAAGTCCAGACTATATTCGCTTAACTTGCCGAGGATTGCCGGAGGCAATCTGTTCTCGGCTTCGATTGGCCACGCCTCGGCATAGCATATATAATATAAGGTATAATATCTGCTCTGCCCTCGGCTTGCACAACCGTTCTCTGTTTCACAGAGCAGTTAAGCGCACTAATACCAAAGTGGAATACCTAAATAAATGGAAGAGGAACTATCTC
>JAFXIS010000088.1 GCA_017532885.1 Alistipes sp.
CCGCCACGATACTATGTAGAGATTCTGCGCTCGGTATATTTGAAGGGAACCACCATTGCCGAGCTGTGGACAAACTACGCAGCCCTCGGCATCTTCGCCATCATCTTCAACACCCTCGCCGCCCTCACCTATAAAAAGCAGGCATAGAAGTATCATCTACCAAATAAGAGCGGAATTTTTTGGGACAAGGGAAATGGCAATTATCGAACCTTGAACCCTAACCAAGCACTCAATATAATCCATAGAATATCAAGCGGTTATAAAAATAAAAATGAGGAGAAATCCGAAAATGTCTCCTCAAATTTTAAGATGTGCGGATAAAGGGACTCGACCGCCGAGCTTTAGCGTGGTGAAGCGGGAATACCTCTGAAAATAAACATCTTATATTCCCGCAACCCCTATACAACACTCCTTATCAGCACGCAAGGCGAGTAAGCCGAGGGCTTCGATTTTTTTGTGTGGCAGGGAGAGTGCTTGCACACTCACAGGCACAAAAAAAACGAACAACGGTAAAACCGTTGCTCGCCTTGAAATTGTGCGGATAAAGGAACTCGACCGCCGAGCTTTAGCGAGGTGAAGCGGGAATACCTTTGAAAATAAACATCTTATATTCCCGCAACCCCTATACAACACTCCTTATCAGCACACAAGGCGAGTAAGCCGAGGGCTTCGATTTTTTGTGTGGCAGGGAGAGTGCTTGCACACTCACAGGCACAAAAAAACGAACAACGGTAAAACCGTTGCTCGCCTTGAAATTGTGCGGATAAAGGGACTCGAACCCCCACGCCTCTCGGCATCAGATCCTAAGTCTGACGTGGCTACCAATTACACCATATCCGCAGGCGCTTACAGCTTTTTGCTGTTTTGCTGTGCAAAGGTAGTAAAATTATTTTATCTACACCACGAATTTACAAAAAATTAGTTTTTTCGGCTTTTTTCTCTAATTTTGCACTTAAATACAATTTATAAGTATGTCCAAAGTCATTACCCTTACCCTTTCGCCTCGGCAGGCTCAAGAGGTCGAGTTCTACACCTCACAAGCTGCGCGACAGGTGGGATTGCGCCGTGAGGATGTGGCTTTGATTCGAGTGGTGAAGCGTTCGATAGATGCGCGTCGCGCACCCGTAAAGGTTAATCTGTCGCTCGAGATATTTGAGGATAAAGAGCCACAGCCCGCACCCATACATTTCGACTATCCCGATGTAAGTCATGCCACAGAGGTTGTGGTTGTCGGCTCGGGTCCTGCGGGATTATTTGCAGCCCTACGCCTTATCGAGCTGGGCTACAAGCCCATATTGTTGGAGCGAGGCAAGGAGGTACTTCCCCGCAAGCAGGATATTGCACAAATAAATCGCAATCAGGATATTAACCCCGATTCGAACTACGCCTTTGGAGCCGGTGGCGCAGGCACATTCTCCGACGGAAAGCTCTTCACGCGTAGCAAGAAGCGTGGCGATTACAACAAAGCGTTGCAGACCTTGGTTTTCCATGGCGCAACGCCCGAAATACTCTACGAAGCACACCCCCACATCGGCACAGACCGTCTGCCGCGTATCATCAGCAACATTTGCGAGGCGATAACCGCAGCCGGCGGAGAGATTCACTTCAACAGCAAGGTGTCGGGATTCATTATTCGCAATGGCCGCATGTGCGGCGTGGAGGTCGGCGATGAGCGCATCGAGGGTGCTGCCGTCATCTTGGCTACGGGACACTCGGCAAAAGATATCTATCACACGCTACATCGCGATGGCGTAAGATTGGAGGCAAAAGCCTTTGCTATGGGCGTAAGAATCGAGCACCCGCAGCGATTAATAGACTCTATACAATACCACATGCCCGAGAGGGGTGAATATCTCCCTGCGGCAGCCTATACGCTTGTAAATCAAATTGAAGGCCGCGGAGTATATTCGTTCTGCATGTGCCCCGGAGGTTTTATCGTGCCGGCAATGACCGACGCCAAGCAGTCGGTAGTAAACGGCATGTCACCCAGCTCGCGTAACTCGCGTTGGGCAAATTCGGGACTTGTAACGGAGGTGCGCGTAGAGGATTTTGCACATCTTGAGGCGGAGCATGGAGCTTTGGCGGGCTTGGTATTCCAGCAACAGTTGGAGGAGGCGGCGCGACTGAATGGTGGCGACAGGCAAATTGCTCCAGCACAGCGAGTTTCGGACTTTGTTTCAGGGCGCGCATCCACATCGCTACCCTCGACCTCGTATGTTCCGGGATTGGTAACTTCGCGCCTTGATAAGTGGATGCCCGACTTTATGGCTTCGGCGTTAAGAAAGGGCATAGCTTCGTTCGATAGGAAAATGCGCGGATATGTAACCCCCGAAGCAATTGTTGTGGGTGTCGAATCGCGCACCTCAACGCCCGTGCGCATCCCGCGTGACAAAGTTACGCTTATGCACCCCGAAATCGAAGGTTTGTTCCCCTCGGGCGAAGGTGCAGGTTACGCCGGAGGTATTATCTCGGCAGCCCTCGACGGCGAAAGAATCGCCGACGCAGTGGTCGCATATATCCGAAAATAGGGCAATATTACACCCTCAAAAGCTACTTCAAGCGCCCTACTCCGTCCCCAAAAAGAGCCTGAAATCCGAGAAAAAACGGGGTGAATGTTAAGCCAATGTTAAATTTTCTTAATAAAATGCAAAATTTTTTTAATAATACTTGCACGGAACATTTTTCCGCCTTATCTTTGCAACGAAGTTTTTAAGGTTCATTTAGGTTAGTAGTTTTAGGTTGGTAGAGGCTATCGGAAGGTTGTAACCCAAAAAGATGCGTTTCTGTGGCGCAAGGTTACTAAGACAAGGAGCGGTGCTCGCTCTTGTGTCGAATACCTCCGAGGACCTCGATTTTTTTTGCCCTATACCGAACCGTTTACACCCAATCGCGATTAATTTTTTCAGCTATCATCGCAGCCGTACGCTCAAGGTTCCTTGTCGCAATATCAGGCCGCATAGCCTCTTGCAGTGAGATATCGCCACTCTCCACGGCAACTATATCCGCAAATCCGCTTTGTCTTAAGGAGTCACACTCAACAACTGCTCCGCCAATCGCAATGACTGGAATATCGTACATCTGTGCAAACCGCAGAACGCCACTCGGGGCCTTACCCATGAGGGTTTGAGCATCCAAGCGCCCCTCGCCCGTAATCACCAAATCGCAATCTTTTATAATTTCATCGAAGCGTATCGCTCCAAGCACCATATCCACACCTCGCTCCAAACGAGCATTTAGAATGCCGACAAATCCTCCGCCCAAACCTCCGGCAGCACCTGCACCTACAAGCGAGGCTATATCCACTCCGTTATAACGCTTTACCACCTCGGCAAAGTTGCGCAGGCCCAGGTCCAAGCGTTCAACCATCGCTGCGTCGGCACCCTTCTGCGGAGCAAAAACATAAGCGGCACCCTGCTCGCCATAAAGAGGATTTGTAACATCACACGCAACAACAAACTCCGCCTCGCGCACTTGCGACATCACGCCACTATCGTCGATTATGGCTATACGCTCCAAAATCTCTCCTCCTCCTGCAAGCACCTCGCCCTTAGCCCCAAGAAAACGGAAGCCCAAAGCTCGCAACATACCCACTCCGGCGTCGCATGTCGCGCTACCTCCTATGCCGACCAGGACTTTGCGACATCCGCGACGCAACGCATCTGCAATCATCTCGCCTGTGCCATAAGTCGAGGTTTTAAGCGGGTTGCGCTCCTCAACCGCAAGTAACGGCAAGCCACTCGCCGCCGACATCTCAACCACAGCCGTAGCGCCACCATCGACTATACCATAGCGCGCCACAACAGGGTGCATCAGCGGATTTGCGACCTCCAAATCGACATACTTTCCACCGAGAGTCCGAACCAACGCCTCAACCGTACCCTCGCCTCCATCAGCGATACACACCTTGCGAATCTCGCATTCCGGGAATACTCTTCTAAAACCTCGCCCGACAGCATCCGCCACTTCAAGTGACGAGAGCGAGCCCTTAAAAGAGTCTGCCGCAATGGTTATTTTGCTTAAATCCCCCATGCTTAAATTTGTAAGTCCAACACAAATATAGTGATAAAAATCGCCAAAAAGCGATAAATTCACCACTAAATAGCACATTTTATCACTCACGGGATAGGTTTGTAACATTTGCACCATGTTAATCACATATATTTTGCCAATCCAATAAAATAACTGATTTTTGCAGCTGAATTAAATGGGAATAGAGCGCCCACAACAAGGTACTTTTGTTACTTTTTAACAAAACATATTGGGAAAAGAGAAATATTTTACATATATTTGTAAAGTATAATATAATTTAACGAATTATGCGGCAAAAAGCAGGAACTATTTTGGCCTGTTTTTTCGTGCGCCTTAAAAGCATTATTTATGGAAAATTGGGGTTTTATTACATACTATTGCGCAATTACAATGTTGCTTTTGGCCTATGTCTTGGGCTCAATACCAAGCGCAGTATGGATTGGCAAAAAGTATTACGGAATCGACATTCGCGAACACGGCTCAAAGAATGCCGGAACAACAAATATGTTGCGCGTATTAGGTAAGCGAGCAGCCATTCCGGTATTTATCCTCGACTTCTTCAAAGGTTTCGCCGCAGTATCTCTCTTCAGCATTTTGCGTTACGATGCCGACATTAACGCTGCATGGATGATTAACCTGAAGATTTTAGGCGTATTTGCAGCCGTCCTGGGTCATATATTCCCGATTTTCGCCAATTTCAAGGGCGGTAAGGGCGTTGCAACATTGGTTGGTGCCGTTACGGGTATCTATCCACAAATCGTCTTGTTGTGCTTTGCGGTATGGTCGTTGGTGTTCCTCTTTACACACTATGTATCATTAGCCTCAATGACCGCAGGTTGCTGTTTCCCCGCATTGGTGCTATTCTATTCAACTTCAGAGTGGTCGCGTAATAACGAAATTTCTATCACATTCATAATATTCTCATTCGCTGTGGCGATATTGCTATTGTGGTCACATCGCAAGAATATACAGCGATTAAAAGAGGGTACCGAATCGAAGATTTATATTTGGGGAAAACCCCGTCCGAAAGAGTAAATTAACATTCCAAGATACAATATGTTACAAGAGAATTTAATCAAAATGTACGAGGAGAGCTTTCGTGAGCATCACGATTGCCCCGCCTTGTCGGACTATTTCAGCAAAGAGACCATAACCTATTTGGAGATGGCCGAGCGCATGGCTCGCCTGCACCTATTGTTCGAGAAATATGGTATCAAGGCTGGTGATAAGGTTGCACTTATTGGTCGCAACAACATCAATTGGTGTGTCACTTATATCGCAACAATCACCTATGGCGTAGTAATTGTACCTATTTTGCAGGATTTCAACCCCGCCGATGTGGAAAATATCGTCACTCACTCGGAGAGCCGCTTGCTCTTCGCCGGAAGTGCTCATTGGCAGACTTTGGATACCGACCGTATGCCGGAGTTGGAGGCAGCATATATCGTTGATGACTTCAAGTTGGTTTACGAGAAGGAGGGCTCAAAGAAGGCGGCAGAAGTGGCAAAGGTTCTTGATGCGGAGTTTAAGAAAAAGTATCCCGCAGGATTCAAGGTCGAGGATATCAAGTTCAAGGATGTCCCCAACGAGAATATGATTCTGTTGAACTACACATCAGGTACGACAGGTTCTTCAAAGGGTGTAATGTTGTCGGTGAACAACCTTACGGGTAATATGGTATTCGGAAAGTATGTCAAGAATCCCGAAACCGGCAAGAACTACATCTATAAGGGCGGTCGTACGCTCTCGTTCCTGCCTTTGGCTCACGCCTACGGTTGCGCATTCGACTTCTTGGTGCAGTTGGTTGTAGGTGGCCATATCACCTTGTTGGGGCGTATGCCGTCGCCCAAGATTCTGATTGACGCTATGCAGGAGGTAAAGCCCACAATCGTATGTAGCGTACCTTTGATTTTGGAGAAGGTATACCGCAAGATGATTATGCCGATGTTGGAGAAGGGCCCGATGAGCATAGCTATGAAGATACCTTTGTTAAATACAGCCCTTTACTCAATCATCAAGTCGAAGTTGATGGCTTCGTTTGGTGGCGAGGTAGGCATCTTTATCATCGGTGGCGCACCTATGAATCAGGAGACCGAGTCATTCCTGCGTAAGATTGGCTTCCCCATAACTATTGGTTATGGTATGACCGAGTGCGCTCCGCTTATCAGCTTTGCTCCTCCCTGCGAGTTTGCAGGTTCGTCGTGCGGTCGCGAGTTGCCGGGGCTTATGACTGTAAAGATTGACTCCGCAGACCCACAGCGCATCGCCGGCGAGATTTTGGTTAAGGGCGAGAATGTGATGATGGGCTACTACAAGAACGAGGAGGCGACAAATGCGGTTTTGGAGAAGGATGGCTGGTTACACACAGGCGATATGGGTATTATCGACGAGAAGGGTAACATCTTCATCAAGGGTCGTTGCAAGACCATGATTCTTACAGGCACAGGTCAGAATATCTACCCCGAGGAGATTGAGGATAAGCTCAACAACATGTCACTTGTATTGGAGTCGCTCATCGTTGAGCGTAAGGGCGTACTCACCGCACTTATCGTGCCCGACTACGACCAGGCGAAGAATGAGGGTATCGACAAGGAGGCGTTGGAGGAGATTATGGCCGCCAACATCAAGGAACTCAATACGCAGGTTGCCTCTTATGAGAAGGTCGGCCGCTATGAGCTAATGGCCTCGGAGTTTGAGAAGACCCCGAAACGAAGCATTAAGCGATTCCTCTATCAGGATAAGTAATACATTAGGCGAACAACAAACCAAAGTGCTACAATCGCGGTGTGTTACTCACTCGATTGTGGCACTTTTTAATTTTAGAAAAATGGACGAAAAAACGGTAGACTTTATCATTATCTGTGGCGTAACGCTATTTTGGATATTAATCGTCGCCACACTTATATGGGTGGGATATCGACTTGCCAGAGCTTTTAAGTCCCACCCCAAGCCACTATCTGAGCGTAAGGACTTTTCGGCGGAGGATGCCCGCTTTATGCGTATGGCGATTGGCATTGCCGAGAAGAATGTCGATTGCGGCGGAGGTCCGTTTGGTGCTGTCGTCGTTCGCAATGGCGAAGTCTTATCTACGGGGGCAAATCGCGTTGTTCCAACCTGCGACCCTACGGCACACGCCGAGGTGTCGGCCATCAGGGAGGCATGCCAAAAGTTGGGGACCTTCAAGCTGGAGGGTTGTACCGTATATAGTTCGTGTGAGCCATGCCCGATGTGTTTGAGTGCACTATACTGGGCTGGCGTGGAGCGCATCTGCTACGGCAATACAAAGGACGATGCCAAAGCTATAAACTTCGACGACTCGTTCATCTACGACGAGCTGGAGGTCGATTACGACAAGCGCAAGATTCGTTGCGAGAATTTCCTGCGTGACGAGGCTTTGGGTGCATTCCGCAAATGGGCCGAGAAGGAGGATAAGGTGGCCTATTAAATTGGCAAGCGCAGCAAAAACTAAGGGTGGCAATCTCGAATGATTGCCACCCTTCGTTGTATATGATGTAAAAATTAAATCAGCGAGAAGAGTACAAAGCCCCAGTGTGCAACAATCGCTGCAACCAAACCGCCAATAGTGTGTGCCAAGATAGCCTTTGAGGTGAGCTCACGATAACCGAGCGAATCGAGCATTGCGGTGTGAGTACTCAAATAACCGCTCCAGCACATTCCGATAGCAGTAAATACAGCAATTGCATTACCATCTGCCCAACCCTCAGCGACGAATGTCGGAACAAGGCTCAACGCAGCACCCACAGCACCCAACGCAGTGATAGGGAATGCCACCAAATGGGGGTCGGTAAAGCCGAACAACCACTCAAATACGATATTAATCTTACCGGCCAACCAAGGCAAAAGCTCTACACCCTCGTAAGCTGCACCTGTATAGGTACCATCAGCCGAAGCACCGAAGGTAAGAATCATAACGAAGGTTGAGATAATCAACACGCCGGGGATGATTGCCAAACCTACATCCACACCCGTACGACCACCGTCAAGCAATGAGTTCAAAATACGAACGAAGAGTGATACCTCCTTCTCGTCCTCCTCCTTCTCGTCCTCAAGAATCTCATCGCAGGCATTCTCCTCAACATATGCGGGATAAGACTTAATGATAAAACGCTGCATAAGGCGAGTAGATACCACGCAGCCAACCATTGCACCGAAGAAACCAATCAAAGGAGCGGCAAAGTAACCCAAGCCCATCATAAAGATGATAACCAAAAGGCCCATACCGAAGGCTGTACCGAAGTTTGTCAGCGAGATGAACTGATACTTCTTAAAGTAGCTGCTGAATCGCTTATCCTGCGCCAACGAAATAATGGCTGGATTATCCGAGAGGAATGTCATAACAGCGCCCAACGATGCAACACCCGGGAGATTAAACAGAGGCTTCATCAAAGGACGCAAACCCTTCTCCAAGAGGTTTACAACGCCAAACTCAACGAAAATGCGACCCAAGGCGCCTGTAACAACACACACCGCCATAAGGAAGAATACGGTATTGAGCAACAAATCATGAGCCGTAGCCATTACGGTCTTCAACATTGGCGCCATACCCATTACATAGCCTAAATACCCAAATAGAGCAAAGACTATAAGCAAGCAGATTATTCCGCTCTTCACGCTACTTTTTTTCTTAGCCATATTATTTTACGATTTTCTTGGTTAGCGATGCAATATCAATCTTCCACTTCAATCCCACCGAGAAGAGCGACTGATTATCCATAAGCACAGGAGCCGTAGCATTGCCATTCACGCCAAATGTATAGCAATAGTTAGCGTGCAAGCGCACCGAGCGATTACCCTTTGGCAAGGGATAGAACTCTATACCGGCACCTACGCGAGTAATATCTGTTCCGGGCATTACGCAGTAATCCGCCATAACCCCGCTCTTGTTTGTATCGTAAGTTGCCTTGCCGAATACGCCCACCTTCTGACCAAGGTTGAACGAAAGTTCGCTCATGATAGAAAAATCCTTAAAGAAGAAAGGCTCCCCCTTCGACGCGCGATTCATGACATCGAGTTGCAACTTACCGCAATCGCCAAAGCGGAACTCATTACCCAAGGCGATGTAGTAGATATACTCACCCGGCATATACTCCATCATATTCACCGAATAGATAGAGTTAAACCAGCCATGCGAACCATACCACATAAGGTTATAGGCATACATATCCGAACCTTTCTGCTTAAAGGGGCTCTCGCACGCCTGGAACATAATCTTATCGTTGCCGCTCTTGTTTGCATAGGTCACACTCGCGCCAAACTGATAGCAACCGATATTATTCCAATACTCCGAGCAAAAATAGAGGTCGATAGGTGCGCGGTCGTACTCATAGCCACCAATACCCACAACCTGCTTACCTGCCGACAAAGCCCAATGACGATTGGGGGTGGTATAGGTAAGGTAAATCCAATCGGTAGCATCGAAGAATGTAGCATCGGCATGAGCCTTGTTCAAACGCTGACGATAAGAGTATGAGAAAGAGTTGCTAATATCGCCAAAAACAATCAAGTTGATATACTTGCCCTTGAAACCCGATTCATCGCAGATGTGATGGCCATCGAGATAATTACCCTGATAATCCACACGCGCCTCTGCCAGCACATTAATCGACTGACGCTCATCATCTTGCGCAAATGCCGAGGTCGATATAACGCTCAAGCCTGCAACAAGCAACAGATAAAAAAACTTTCTCATACGGAGTTCTATGTTTATTGTTTATATTTTCTGCTTAAAACCGGCGCAAATATAACACTTTTTGTTTATTTTATACTATTTACTAAAAATCTTTTATCAAAAAACTATGTTTCGGTTAATAATCCTAAGCACATATTCCCCGCCGAAGTATTCCACCATCGCCGCAACAGCCCCATATCCCGACGGAATAGGCTCCGACGCATAATCGCAGCTGCCCAAGATGCGTAGCTTAACACTCTGTCCACTGTGCTCCCACAAGCAGCGCTCGGTAGTGATAAATTCATCCGTTTCAGCATCTTTTTCGCACCACGCTAACCCTGCCTGCTCGCCAAAAGTGACATCTTCGATGAATACAAAATTATGAATATGTTGCGCAGAGAGCTCTGCAATCGTAATTTTCACAGGCTCCACCTGTCGGGGATTTGCCACATCCACCGAGAAATATCGCTCAAAATCCCGTTCGGCAACTCTATCGACCAAGTACTCACCAGTAGGTTGCGCGCCCAAAACCAATGCTCCGCCATAATCGCCCAACGCCAACGAGTTACATTGCACCGTAACGCGCGCCGAAATAGGAAATTGCAGCGCCGTATCATCCGCATCGACACTTATCTCAATGCCTCCGCTCTCGTCACAAAGCACTATGCTCTTGTAATACTCGCCATAGAGATCATTTGCCACGACATAACCTTCGATTGCAACATCATGCACAATCGTTGTGGATATATCTCGCGCAAGTGTTTTCAGATGTGCAATAGAGATTTTTCCACTTGGGAGTTCCTCTTGATTCTCGGAAGTCACATCGCTACATGCAACCGATAATAAAACAAAGGCTGCGAATAGCATCACTCTTTCAATCAAGACATTACACCTGCTGACAATCCTCTTCATAACGCATCTTTAACATAAAACGCTCCTCACCGGCAACTGCACCCCATTGTAACACACCCGTTATCGAGAGTTCTCCTTCGGGGATTAGATGCTCACCATATGTAGCATACTCCGAGGTGTAAACCACAATGGTGTGGCCCTCTTTGTCCTCAAAGAAGTTATAACCATGCCACTCACCCTCAAGATTTACCTCCCACGCATCAGGGTACTTCGCAGATACCAATTGCAACCCTTCGATTGTCACAAGCCGCCCGCAAAGCGACTCTTCAAGAGCCCCAATCTCGCATACCGAGGGCTTAACCTCTTGATAATCATCAAATATCACAATATGCTTATCCAATAAAACACGCGACGCAAAATACTCCGCCGGGAAACTGCCATACTCCTTTGCGGGCCGCCCTACCTGCACCACGCCATAATGACGCCCGGCGCCACAACCCTGCAAATCAATCTCAAGATAGTAACCCAAAGGGTATAGATTGAACGAGTCGTAAAGCCCCACCATAATCTCTATGGCAGCAGTGTCATCGTCAATGACTAAACTTTTATAGAAATTGGACTCCTCATCCGACGATATGACATAACCTCCGACGACAAGCGGCTCATTTATGACCAATGACCTATCGCCCACCTTTTCGACAAAGGATTGCAGCGTGATATTGGCACTACGCTCGCTATGCTTTAGCGTCGGCTCATCAAATGAGCGACACGCAGGCGTTGCCAGTAACATTCCAATTATCAAAATCAATAGATTAATTCGCCACATATTCGCTTTGGAATAATGTATTTCTCACACAATCCTTACACAAAGTTACGAAAAAATAGCAGTTTTAGCCCAAAACGATAGCCCGAAATGATATTTTTTATCACACTTATCTATTTTCTGCGAAAAAATCGTAAATTTGTGTATCAACAAACCCCTTAGCCTATGTAGCATCACAACAAAAAGACATATAAATAGAAGGCGTTAGCTTTATTTCCTGCTTTCAGAAAATCGCCAATTAAATTGAAGCAGTCAGGAGTAAAAGTTGATGCTCACGCATTTCTGCGTGGGCTTTTACTCGTTTATGACTGCATGGTGTTTGGCGATACCTCTGAAGGCGTAGATTAAGTATTAGTCCGCGCTTTTTGTTTGTCTATTTTTTAAGAGGACTAAACGAGTATAATAAACCTTATAACATTTAACATTATGGTACAAACTAAAAATCTATGGTCATCTCTTTTAAGAGACTTATTCATTGGTGTAACTATTTTTGCAGGAGTCATTACATATGGATTCCTAAACCCTGATATCGACATGAATGTTGAGATGCCTATATGGGCAGCAACGACCATCTCTATTGTTGTATGTATTTTATCAATAGCCGGAGCAATTTGGGTACACGGATATTGTACACGCTGCCCTCATTGCAGAAAGAAGTATGCTATGGTTAAGCAAAACAAACAAAAAATAGATACTGATTTTGAACAAAATGCCCAAAATGAGACATATAAGGTAACTACATTCCACACCCGTAGAAAATGTAAATACTGCAACGAGGAGGATTACATCGAATCAAAGAAAAAAGATAAGGTTAGATAATCAATTCCGAATAACATTTGGCTGGTGAACATCATTCATCAGCCATTTTCTTATAATCTATCAGTTTGGTTATTACGCTTAACTTGCCGAGGATTGCCGGAGGCAATCTGTTCTCGGCTTCGGTTGGCTACGCCTCGGCATAGCATATATAATATAAGGTATAATATCTGCTCTGCCCTCGGCTTGCACAACCGTTCTCTGTTTCACAGAGCAGTTAAGCGCACTAATACCAAAGTGGAATACCTAAATAAATGGAAGAGGAACTATCTC